>NZ_JBFRCG010000001.1:0-608376 GCF_040965595.1 Paraburkholderia sp. EG287B | reverse complement strand
AACAGGTGTGTTTCGCGATGATCGTTAGTGCTTCAGCACTTACGAGCATCCTGCTCCCGAAGGGAGTGACGCACGGTTGAGATCACGTGTTGTGCCTGAAACAACACAACCCCAATTCAGCAACACCCTCTTTACGCTTCTTCCCGATTGGCTGTGGCGCCAGGTTCACCAGAACCCGCGCGACGCAGCAACCCGTCATGCCTGATGACCATAGCGAGCTGGTCCCACCCCTTCCCATCCCGAACAGGACCGTGAAACAGCTCCACGCCGATGATAGTGCGGATTGCCCGTGTGAAAGTAGGTAATCGTCAGGCTCCTTATGCAGTACGTCCAGAACCCCGGTGGCTCCGAAAGAGCACCGGGGTTCTGGCGTTTGGGCGCTGGAAAATAAAAGGCTAGCTGCTCGTTCAATGAACGACGCAGCAAAACCACCTCACGGCCAGCTCGACTGGCCGTGGTGAGATTCAGGCAAGGGGCGCGCCGACGCGGTCCCGGCGCTGGGTTCAGTGCCTGCGGCGAACCCGGTCGAGCACGTGATGCTCGGCCAGCCAGTGATGCATCATGCCTTCGCCGTCGTGCTCTTTCCGGTAGGCGCGCGATTCGAAGATCGATAGCCCAAGCAGAACCAGCAGACCCACAGCAAGACCGATCAGACCCGCAATAGTTTCGGCATCCATGGCAGCCTCCTGTCGATTGCAGCCATGTTCGTATCTTAGAACAGTGTCGCTACGGAAAAAATAGCGACTTCAGCCGCTTCGCCAGCCGGCTGGAGCGCCGCTCGGATCACCATTCAGAAAGGATTTCAGGCGATGTACCGTGTTTATCTGGCCCTTGCAATGGCCGTATTGCTTTCGGCGTGTGCCGACAACGCAACGACTCACCGCCACGGCACCCCGCCGCAGGATCCACCCGACTACCATGGTGTGCCGACCGACGACCGGCCGCCGATGATGATCGACAACCCGCCGCCTGCAAAGTAAGAGCGCCGACGCCGGGCGCGAGCGCTGTCAGCGCAGCTGCACAGACACAGGTACGATCGCGCCGCTGATGCGCGGCAGCAAGGGCGAGAGCGTCAGGCCGCGCGCGGCCATGAAGACGAGCAGGGCGATCCACAACCCGTGATTGCCGAGCGGCCCGACCAGCGCCCATGACGCGCACAGAAACACAGCCAGCGACACCGCCATGGCTTGCATGAGTTCGCGCGTGCGCGTCGCGCCGATGAATACGCCGTCCAGCAAAAAGCCCCAAACGGAGATGAGCGGCGAAAGCGCGGCCCATGGGAGGAATGCCTGAGCGGCGGCACGCACCGACGGCTGGTCGGTTAGCTGCCTGATGATCCACGGTCCGCAGGCCCAATAAACCAGAGAAAAACTGAAGGCTCCCAGCGCTGCCCAGAACAGGTTGAACTTCACGGCCTGGCGAAACGCATTGCGATTACCTGCGCCGATCGCCGCGCCTACAAGCGCCTCGGCTGCATGGGCGAACCCGTCGAGACCGTAGGCCATGAAGGTCTGGAAGTTGAGGAGCAGGGCGTTCGCGGCAAGGATCGCGTCGCCTTGCTTCGCGCCCAGATGCGCGAACCATCCAAACGAGCCCAGCAGGCAAAGCGTCCGCAGAAAGATATCGCGATTGATCGCGACGAGTCGTTTGAGCGCCGCCGGTTCGAGCACAGTTTGCAACGCGAGCGGCGCGAGCCCGCGAGGACGAAGCCTCCACAGCACGCAGGCGCCGAAGACAAAACCAAGCGTATCGGCCGTAGCCGTCGCTGCGCCGATCCCGGCGATGCCCCACTGCAGCCCGTACACATAGGCGAGCACCGCAACGACGTTCGTCAGATTGATGAAGATCTGCGAAAGCAGAGCAATGCGCACGCGCTGGGTACCGAGCAGATATCCGAGCACGACGTAGTTCGCCAAAGCGAAAGGCGCAGAGCCGATACGCGCAAGGCAGTAGACCCCGGCGTTGCGCTGCACGTCTGCGCTGCCGCCAATGGCCGCGAGCGTGTAGTGGATCAAGGGCGATTGAATCAGCAGGATCGCGGCGCCGATCGCGAATGCCAGCAGCAGGGCGCGCACGACATTCGCGCGCAATGCGGGGAGGTTGCGGGCGCCGTAGGCCTGTGCGACGAGTCCCGTCGTCCCCATGCGCAGGAAGCCGAAACCCCAAAACACGAAGTTGAAGAACAGGCCGCCTAGTGCGACGCCGCCAAGATCGGCCGCGCTGCCGAGGTGGCCTGCCACAGCCGTATCGACGGCGCCAAGGATGGGCTGCGTGAGATTGGCGAGGACGATGGGAAACGCGAGCGTCAGCACGCGTCGATGCCAGCCTCGCTGCTCGGGCAGAGCCTCCGCGCCGCTCAAGCCCGTTCCTGCACGCACACCCAGGGCGAGACGACGACCGCCCACAACTCCGGCTTGCGCGCAGAGTAATCGGCTGCGGTTTCTGCCGGCATACGGCCGACGAGGCCCGAAGACAGCCATTGCATGACGACCGCACTGTCGTCGTTGGCGATGGCCTCCGCCACGCTGACGAGGTCGAGGTCGCGCGCCACGCTCAGCAACTTGCCTTGCGCGAAGAAACGTTCGAGATCCTGCCAGTCGATCTTGGCGGTTTCGCCGAGCAGCCTGGCGTACGTTGGACTGGGATTGGCGTCTTCGATAGTCATGGTGATTGGATTTTCGTTGCGGCCGATACTATAAACGATAGTCTGCCTGCAGACCGGCGGCCGATGGCGAACGCCGGATCCGCGGTATTAATCACATTAATAAGTCGATATCCAGGCTTGCGGCGCCAAAATACAGACAATAAGCCACATTAAATCAGCAAACATCTGAGCTAAGCACGCTGCGAATTGGTGTTTCAAATTTGTACACCACACCGGATAAATGCAATGTTGCGTGCGCTTGCACACTCAAGCCGGCCGCCTCGAAAATGCGAAAAATACCATGCTTTAAACCGACGATTCTGGCTTGCAAATCCCCTCGACAAAACCATGTTCTTTAGCCTGATCGGCCCGTCCAGCAAGCCTTTGCGCCGATTGATGACTTGTCGATGTGTGTCACTGAAGCGTCCGGTCTTATGGGCCGCAGCAGTTGATTCTGCGTCCTCATTCGTTGCTGAAAAGTGATGCGACACATAATCCGTGCGCCGTAGCACATTTTCGCGCTAATTAAGTGATTGCGCCGCAGGAAGCGCGTTGATAGATTGCGACTCGGCGCATGGTAAACCGGTCCTTTGCCGATATGCGCCAAACCCCCGTTAGCCCGGCGCCATGCCGGGCTTTTTTTCGTCCATTGATTTGGCAGGCCGCAGTGGCCCGTCTCAACGTGCGGGAAGTTCGCGAGTCGGATCGATCGAGCGTCCCTGGTATCGCAGCTCGAAATGCAGCATGACGCGATCGTTGTCGCTGCTGCCCATTTCCGCGATCTTCTGCCCGTGCGCGACGCTCTGGCCTTCCTTCACGAACAACGCCTGATTGTGCGCATAGGCCGTCAGGTAATCGCCGCTGTGCTTGATGATCAGCAAGTTACCGTAGCCGCGCAGACCATTGCCGGCATAGACCACGGTGCCGGGCGCCGCGGCGACGATGGGGGTGCCTGCCGCATTGGCGATGTCGATGCCCTTCGAGTTGCGGCCGTCAAAGTTGCGGATGACCTGGCCGCTGGTCGGCCAGACGAGCGAAATCGACGGGGCAGCCGCCGCCGAAGGTGCGGACGAAGGCGCGGATGCCGTATCGGTTGTGTCGGCGCTCTCGCGCGGGGCAGTCGCTGCGCTACGCGGCGCGGTGCGGGCGCTCGCGGTGCCGGCGGGCGGCTCTACGCGCAGGACCTGGCCGACTTCGATGGCGTCGGGGTTCGACAGATTGTTCCAGCGCACGATGTTCTGCACGGACTGGCGATTGCTGCGTGCGATCTTGTACAGGGTGTCGCCGCGTTCCACGCGATAAAAGCCGGGGCCGACCGGAGCCGATCCGCACGCCGCGAGCAGCGCAACGAGCGCCGCACATGCAATCCGTCTGATTCCTGGTGCCAACATTGAACCTCGCATGACCTTGCCTCGACGGACCACGGTCCGCCGCGCTGGCAAAACGCCTGATTTTAGCGGGTTTGCCAGCGCAACTGGGGTTTTGCCTGATGAATGCCTGACGCGGGCCCCAGCATCCAGACCGGCGCCGGCCCGGCACGGCGCCGGTGCGCGCGATCAGCCGCCGAGCGTCTCGACGCCGATACGCAGCGTCGCCGTCTCCGTTTGACCCGGTGCGAGCCAGCGCAGGCCGAGCCCGTTGTGGATCGCATCGGGCAGACCGAGCCAGGGTTCGACGCAGTAGAAGTCGGAGTCCGCGGCTTCCGTCCACGTCGTGACGGCGTACCAGGGAAGCGAGCCGGGCCGGTTCAGATCGATCGTCACTGCGCGGCCGAGTCCCGGCGCTACGAGGCGCACCGGCGAGGCGGGCGGTGTTGGCTCGAGCACATGGAAGCGGTCGATGATGCTTGCGTCGTCGAGCCTGTATTGCGCTTTGCCGGGTTCGGGCGCACTGATCGAACCGTCCGCGAGTTGATGACGGCGCTGGCTCGCCGGCAGGTCGAGCGTCGCCTGCGCGCGCTGGGCGTGGGGCAAGGCGAAGTAAAAATGATGGCCCGCGTACCAGGGAAGCGGATCCTGGCCGGTATTGGTCGCCGCGAGCGTCACGTCGAGCGTATGCGCGTCGGCCAGCCGGTAGACCGCCTCGAAGCGAAAGGAGAACGGGTAGCCAGCGCGGGTGGCGTCGGAGTCGACGAGCGTCATCTTCAGGCCGTGCCCATCGTCGTCGACCTGCGCCGCGAACGGCAGATCGCGCGCGAAGCCATGCATCGGCAGATCGCGAACCACGCCCTGGGCGTCGCGCCAGCGCCCGATCTGGCCGTCGACGCGATGGCGGCCAAGGAAGGGGAAGAGCAGCGGATTGCCGCCGCGCACGCGTGCCGGCTCGGCCCAGTTCGCATTTTCCGGCCACACGATGACCGGCTGGCCGCCGACGAGCCACGAGAGCAAACGGCCGCCGGCCCACGGCGCGAAGCGCAGCGTCGAGGCACCACGGGTGAGGGTGAGGATGTCCTGTTCTGGATGGGCGTTCATGGGCGGGCCTGGAGTGGGTGGAAGGAGCGTGGCGCGGATGCGCCGGGCAGAGGCGGATTTTGCGCCGCTTTCTCATGCGTGAAAACCCTCGTCGGGAAAGCGTGGGTGTCGTCGACGGAGGAGAGTCAGCATAATCCGCATGACCGTGCGGTAGCGCACAGAGCATTTTCGCAGGAGACCTCCCCATGGACCTCGCAATGGCAATGAGCATGGCTCTGTTCAGCCTCTTTGTCGGTAGCAGCGCGTATTTCTTCTACAAGATGGCGCGCTGATCACGCCACGTTCCGTCCCCCTAGTTTGATTCCCGCGAGCGCGACACGCGCGTTCGCGCCAGGATCCTTGCATTCGCAGCCAATTTTGTTGCGACGCAGTAACTTTTCTGACAAATCCATCTTCAAGCTTGGCGCTGCAATACGGCCCAGGCATAATCGGTGCGCTTTGCCGCACCGGCTCCGCAACGGTCCGGCCCCTTACACCACCATTACGAGGATCCGCGCGTGAGTCTCTGGTTTCTATTCTTCCTGAGCGTGTTGCAAGGCGTCACCGAACTGTTTCCCGTGAGCAGCCTCGGTCATACGCTGCTCGTACCGGCACTGTTCGGCATGCATATCGACAAGCACGCGCCGCAATTGCTGCCGTTCCTCGTCGCATTGCACCTGGGGACCGCAGTTGCGCTGCTCTGGTATTTCCGCGAGCGCTGGGTCGCACTGATCAGCGGCTTCTTTGCCTCGCTGGGCGGTCGCAAGAACGACGACGGGCACATGATGTGGGCGCTCATCATCGGTACGATTCCGACGGGTATCGTTGGCCTTGTGCTCGAAAAGCGCATCGAAGCCATCTTTCACGATCTGCGTATCGTCGCGGCGGCGTTGATGGTCAATGGCGTGCTGCTCTGGTTCGGCGATCGCATCCAGCGCGCGCGTGCACATCGTCCGCCCGAGAAACTCACGTTCCGCCAGGCGTTTCTCGTCGGCCTCGCGCAGATCGGCGCGCTCATTCCCGGCTTTTCGCGCAGCGGGCTCACGATGATCGCCGGCAATGCAGCGGGCCTCACGGCAGAAAAGGCGGCAGAGTTCTCGTTCCTGCTCGGCACGCCGATCATCTTCGCGGCTGGCGTGCTTGAACTGCCCAAGCTGTTTCACGCGCGAGATCAGTTGATGACTGCGGCCGTTGGCGGCGTGCTCACGGGTATTGCGGCCTGGCTGAGCGTGAAGTTCCTGATGAGCTACTTCGAGGGACGCGGGCGCCTCGCGTCGTTCGGTGCGTATTGCCTGATCGCCGGTGCGATTTTCCTCGGCTGGTTCGCGTTGCATCAGCAGCCGGTTTGATTCTGGCGCCAGGCGCCCTGGCAAGTGCGATGAGCGAGGCGCGACCGCGTGAGACGATCGCGGTATAATCCAGCCCCGTCTTGGCGAGGCCCGCTTGCGGCCTTGCCCACGTTCACGCGACAGTAGCTCAGCTGGATAGAGCATCGGCCTTCTAAGCCGAGGGTCGGGGGTTCGAGCCCCTCCTGTCGCGCCAGTAAAATCAAGCGCTTAGCCCGGTTTTTGTGACCGGGCTTTTTGCTATCTGGCGCCCGTGTAACCGCCATGTAACCCGATTTCGTCAACCCGGAGCCGCGCGCTGGACGTTGAGCACGTCCGGAGCCGGATAAACCGTTCCCAATGTGGTCATTACGGTACCATCCGAACCGGCGGGCCCGAGACGTAGTACCCGCCTCCGCCATGGCGAAAACGGGATGGGCTGCCGATGCTGGGTTTCCGGTTTCCCGACACAACAAAACCGGCCAGACACCGTTTCCTTGCTCGTTTTCGATGTGGCCGCAACACGTGTCGAAGTCTTTGCTCTGACCTGGCGTGCCAGAATCCGCGTGATAGAAGATTCGAGCCAAAACCCCTCAGGATAGCCCGCCATCCAGTTCGGCGGGTTCCCGGTCCCTCGCTACTTTGCCGGCCGCTGAGCCGAGGAAAGGATGGTGCTCAACGTGGTCCCGCCGATCGACTCGCACGTCACGGGCTTCGGATCGATCCACTGTACGGCGACTCCGCGCACGACCGGGCGGACCATACGCCACGGCCAAAAGCCAAAGCGTTGACTCCCCGTGTATTCAACGATTGCATCGGCGCCGTTCGACTGAGCGTATGCGGCCAACTTGGGCAGGATGTCTTGCACGCTTCCGTAGGTGCCCTTGCCGATCTTCAGTTTCCTGATGACCTTGTATTTCTGTTCGGAGGGCGGGAGATGCGAGAAGAAGCAGAAGTCGCCCAGGCTGCTAGCACGGTCAGTCGATGGGTTAGCGACTGCGCTCGCAAGATTCAATTCTTCCTCGGACGTGGGATCCGCCGGAGAGTCGGCCGCATACGCGGTACACGTTAGGACTCCCATAGCAATCAGTGCCGCGACTATCGGGCGCTTGAAGTGTTTTGGCCGTTTCATGGATGGTCTTGTCGTTGTATGCGCCGCGGGACCGGCGCGTTTTTATGAATTCGGAGGGTAAGCGAGCGGGGTGCAATTGGCAACTGGCTCTGTGCCTTCGCCATTGCAGCTACCTCTCGATAGTCGCGCTGTGCTCAGAAGCCGTACATCGGCCTTGGCGCCGCGTGCCACGGGCATGCGGCGAGTCACTTCTAAGCCGAGGCCGAGGGTCGGGGGTTCGAGCCCCTCCTGTCGTGTCAGGTCAAACAAAAAGCCCGGCGTTCACCGCCGGGCTTTTTGCTTTTTCCTTCACCACGAATCCACCCCGCCTCAAACCCCTCACGCCACGAGCCGCAACGGCACTGGCTCCTCAGCCGCCTGCGCGAGAAAAACCATGCGGCGAAACTCGTTCGGGTTCGAAATGCCGGGAATCGGCGTAGCGATCAGGCCCCCGCCGCCCACGACGAGCGCGCCATAGTCGAATATCCGGCCGATCAGGCTTTGCTCGATCCGCACGCTCTCGATCTTCGCGAGCGTCAACTCCACCGTGTGACGACGCACGGCACCGAACCTGGCCACCACGCGCTTGTTGGTCACGGCGAATTCCGTCGTCCACCAGGCGAGCAGCGACGCGCCGAACAGTCCCAGCCCTGCGGCAAAAAAACTCACCGCTGCGAGCGGCGAGGTCCCCATGGTGCCGATGAGCACGCCCCAAATCATGAGCAAAAGGCTCAGTGTGATACGCGGACCCATCGCCCAGAAGCAGGGGTGTCCCTCGCAGACGATCCTTTCGCCTGGTAGGAGAGTCGATTCGACGTATTTCACAATGACCTCCGTCAATATTTGTGCAGTAATTAATCTGTAAGGTAGTGCATCTTTCGGCGCAGGATCCGTGGTCAAACGTCGCGGCTCAGGGCTCCGCCGGCGCATGGCGCGTGCAAGGGGCGATGAATCCGCGGCGCAATAAAAAGGGCAGCCCGAGGGCTGCCCGCAAAACCGGATGAGCAACATCCGGCAATCGATGATCCGATGGCTTGTCGCGCGCTTAGAGCTTGACGTCGAGCGCGTTGGTCAGGTCGCCCATCGGCTGGGCGCCGTTGCTCTTGAGCGCGGCGTCGCGGCTCGCGAGTCCCGGCAGCGTGGGCAGCGAGAAGCGGCGCGTGATGAGGCGCAGGATCGAGGTCGTGTCGTACTGCGTGTGGTCGACGTAACCCTTCTTCGCGTACGGCGAGATGACGAGCGCCGGAATGCGCGAGCCCGGACCCCAGCGGTCGCCCTTGGGCGGCGCAACGTGATCCCAGAAGCCGCCGTTTTCGTCGTAGGTGATGACCACGACCATGTTGTTCCACTGCGGGCTCTTCTGCAGATGCGCGATGACGTCAGCGATGTGCTGGTCGCCGCTCGCCACGTCCGTGTAGCCTGCGTGCTCGTTCAGGTTGCCCTGCGGCTTGTAGAACGCCACGGCAGGCAGCGCACCGGCGTCGATCGCCTTGATGAACTCCGTGCCGTCCATGCCGCCGTCGAGCAGGTGCTTCGCGCGCGCGTCGGTGCCCGGCGCGTAGTTCGCGAAGTAGTTGAACGGCTGGTGGTGCGGCTGGAAGTTCGGCGCCGTCATGTTCGCGCCGTAGATCACGCCCGAGGTGCTGTTCTGCGCCGCGCTCACGGCCGCGCCCCAGGCACCGCCGTACCACGCCCACGTCACGCCCGCGTTCGAAAGCAGATCGCCGATGTTCTGGGCCGTTTGCGCGGGCAGCGTGGAGGCGTTCGACGGGTCGGCCAGGTTCGTGTCGCCGCCCGAAGCCGCTGCATTGCCGCTCGGCTGATACGGCGGCTGCATCGTGTTGACCGCGTAGAAGTCCGGCGTCAGGTTGCCCGACTTCACGAATTTCGGAACGCCATCGAGCGCCGACTTCGGCGAGTTCGATGCGAGCGTGAGCGAGACGCCATCGGCGTCCACGGTCGAGATCGTCGGCTTGGCCGGGTTCGTGTCCGCGTTCGCGTAGTACGGCGTGCACGCGCAGATCAGCCACTGGTGATTCAGGAACGAGCCACCGAACGCGCCCATGAAGAAGTTGTCGGCGAGCGTGTATTGCTGGGCGAGCTTCCAGAGCGGCAGCTTTTCGGCACTCGTCGTGTAGTGCCCCATCACGAGACCGCCGGAGTCGCCGTAGGCCGCGAACATGTCGTTCTTGCCGCCGTGGATCTGCATCTGGTTCTCGTAGAAGCGGTGATACAGGTCGCGCGTCGTGACCGAGAGCGGTACGTTGTAACCCTTCGCGTCGTCGATGGCGAACGGCGCATTCGGCATGTTCTCGGTCATCGCCGCGGTCACGACGGGCGTGACGCCCGTTTGCGTGAGACCGTTCCAGACGGTCGGCAGCGTGGCCAGCACGGAGCCGTCGCGATCGAGCTGCTGCGCGCTTTGCGCGCTCACGTTCTGCAGGCCATTGGCGTTCGGGAAGCTGCCGTACAGGTTGTCGAAGCTGCGGTTTTCCGCGTAGATCACGACGATGTTCTTCACCGACGAAAGGCCGGGCTTGCTGCTGTCGTTGCCGCCGCAAGCCGCGACGGCCAATACCGACGCCGCTACCGCGATCGGCGTGGCATAGAACCATTTTCTGTTGATCATTTTTCTCTCTCGCGTTGGGGGCCCGCATGGAGGCCGGCGCGAATGACACCGGTCTTCGGGCGAGGCGCAGTGTCGCAACGGATTTTGACAGCGATATGTAAAAAATTACATTTAGCTTTTCCACAGCCTTTGATTGCATGACATCTGTCTTACGTCATGTCATTGGAGCGTCATATCCCTGACATACGCTTTCGCGACTTCGATGCGCGGCTGAGCGCATCGGCATTCGCACTGCAGCGGCGCGCGGCCACGCGCGCGCCGCGCTCAAGCTTCGGGGACCAGGCATGTTGCGTAGATTGGCGCGTCGTTCGGCGCGAACGGATGGTGAGACGCGGGCTCGATCGCACGGCGGCGCGCGCCGCCACGCGGGGCGCTTCGTGATGGCGGCCGGGCTGTCGTTGCTGCTGGCGGCATGCGACGGCAGCACGTCCGCTTCCGCCGACGCCGATGCGACGACAGGTGCATCCGGCAGCGCCTCGCGCGCGCACGACGCCAATGCGAACGCACGCGCCGTACAGGGCGTGAAGCTCATGAAGATCGCCGCGCCGGCGCAAGGCGGGCAGACGCGTGCCGAGGTCTATGCGCAGGTGCGCCGCATGACGGCGCTCGGCAAGCAGATGTTCTTCGACCCGTCGCTCTCGGGCTCGGGCAAGATGGCATGCGCGTCGTGCCACAGCCCGGACCACGCGTTCACGCCGACGAACTCGCTCGACGTGCAGATCGGCGGCGCCGACATGCGACGCCAGGGCATGCGCGCCGTGCCGACGCTCAAGTATCTGCAGGCAGTGCCGGCGTTCGCCGAGCACTATCACGACTCCGATGACGAAGGCGATGAAAGCGTCGATGCCGGTCCGACCGGCGGCCTCACGTGGGACGGCCGCGTCGATCGGGGCTCGGAGCAGGCGCGCATTCCGTTGCTCTCGACGTTCGAGATGGCGAGTTCGCCGCGCAAGGTCGCCGAAGCCGTGCGCGCGGCGCCCTACGCAGGGGCGTTTCGCGAGGCCTTCGGCGCGCGCGTCCTCGCTGACGACGACGCGACTTTCAAGGCAGTACTGAAGTCACTGGAAACCTTCGAGCAGTCGCCTGAAGTGTTCTATCCGTACACGAGCAAGTACGACGCGTACCTGGCCGGCAGGGCCACGCTCAGCGCCGCCGAACTGCGCGGGCTGCATCTCTTCAACGACGAGAAGAAGGGCAATTGCGCGAGCTGCCATATCAGCCAGCGTGCAAAGGACGGCTCGCCTCCGCAGTTCAGCGATTTCGGTCTGATCGCCGTGGGTGTGCCGCGCAACCGCGCGCTCGCCGTGAATCACGACCGCAAGTTTTTCGATCTCGGCGCATGCGGCCCCGAGCGCACGGACCTCGATCACCGCGCGGAATTTTGCGGGCTCTTCCGTACGCCGACGCTGCGTAACGTTGCGCTCAAGAAGTCGTTCTTCCACAACGGCATCTATCACTCGCTCGAAGACGTGCTGCGTTTCTACGCGCGGCGCGACACGAATCCGGAGGAGTTCTATCCGGTGGTGAAGGGCCGGGTGCAGAAATTCGACGACCTGCCGAGTCGCTACCGGGTGAATCTCAACACGGATCCGCCGTTCGATCGCAAGCCCGGCGACGAGCCGGTGTTCAGCAACGCCGAAATCAAGGATGTGATTGCGTTTCTCGATACGCTTACCGACGGCTGGCAGCCGGGCCCGCATTGAGCATCAACTGAGTGTGAACTGGGCGCGCGGCGTCAGACGCCCGCGATCAGCAGGCAGGCACCGGTGAGTACGAGGAAGGACGCGAGCAAGCCGACCGTGCCGATGCGCACGGTGGCGTCCGGCCAGCGCGGTGGGCGCTCGGGACGGACTACGAAGTTCGGGCCGGGCGCCTGCGGTCGTGGCGCGAGCGTGTAGTGCGCGACGAACGCCATCAAGCCGATGCAGATGAGGGTCAGCAGAACTGCAAAGACCCTCAATGCGATGGCGTAGGTCATGTCAGGGATTGCCGATGGGCTGTAAGTGGGAGAGGGAGCCATCGTAGTGATCGGCCCTCTCCCTCACCATCGGATCAGTCTGAAAAGGACCCGGCGGCCCGCGCGCGTTCGGCCTTGCTGGGCGAGCCGAAAAAAGGGCGCGTGTTATGCTTTTCGTCGATTCGTTCAGTCCGCCGAGGAGAACACACAATGTCCAGCATGCCCCGAACCCGTCACACGCTGAGCGCCCTGGGCGCGGCGCTCCTTGTCGCCGTCGGCATGGGCAGCGCGCACGCCGCCAACCTGGGTTTCCTGAACAACACGCCCATGTCGTTTATGACCCAGGCCGACTACAACTCGCTCCAGAATGCCGTGCGCGATGCGGTCGAGCACAAGGCCGATGGCGAGAGCGCGTCATGGTCGAACGAAGGCTCGCGCAACGGCACGCGCATCACCTCGACCATCACGCCGTCGAATACGCAAAAGGAAGGCGAGAAGACCTGCCGCGATACCGAGGTCGTCATCAACGCGAAGGGCCAGTCGATGACACTGCGTCCGCACTTCTGCCGCACGGGCCAAGGCGCCTGGGTTTTCCAGAAGCAGCACTGAGCGCGCAGTGAACGGCAAGATCGTTTCGTGCGGCATCGTGCTGCTCGATCCTGAAGGCCGCGTGCTGCTCGCGCACGCAACCGGCACGAATCACTGGGACATTCCGAAGGGGCAGGGCGAGCTAGGCGAGAGCGAATCGCAGAGCGCGCGCCGCGAGATGGTCGAGGAGACCGGCATCGATGTCGCGGCGCCGCGCCTCGTCGATCTCGGTCGCTACGTGTACCGGCGCGACAAGGATCTGCATCTCTTTGCCGCGCGTGCGAGCGCCGATGAACTCGACCTCACGCGTTGCGTTTGCGTGTCGTTGTTTCCGCGCCGTGAGGACGGCGTGATGATTCCGGAAATGGACGCCTGGCGCTGGACCTTGCCCGGCGAAGTGGATCGCTACGCGAGCCGCAGTCTCGCGCGGCTCTTTAGCATGTCGCTCTCGCTCGCGGAACTGCATCGCAGACTGTGAGCCGGCGTTTCGATTGAGACGCGCCAGCCGCCAAAATGAAAAAAGCCCGCACGAATCCGTGCGGGCTTTTTGTTGCCGGCAAGCGCGGCGCGAGCCTTACTTGCCCCAGCTGTCGCGCAAACCGACGATGCGGTTGAATACCGGTGCACCCGGCTTCGAATCGTAGCGGTCGGCGACGAAGTAGCCATGGCGCTCGAATTGATAGCGGTCTTCCGGTGCGGCGTCGCGTGCGCCTGGTTCCAGATACGCTTGCACCACGCGCTTCGAATCCGGATTGAGCGCTTCGAGGAAGTCGCGGCCGCCCGCGTCGGGCTGCTCTTCGCGGAACAGGCGATCGTAGAGGCGCACTTCCGCCGGGCACGCATGCGGTGCGCTGACCCAGTGAATGTTGCCCTTGACCTTGTAGTTGTTCGCGCCTTCCGTGCCCGACTTGCTGTCCGGGAAGTAGTTGCAGTGCACGGCGATCACGTTGCCGTTCTCGTCCTTGTCCGCGCCCGTGCATTCGATCACGAAGCCATAGCGCAGACGCACCTTGTTGCCCGGGAACAGGCGGAAATAGCCCTTCGGCGGCGTCTCGTTGAAGTCTTCGCGCTCGATCCACAGCTCGCGCGAGATCGGGAACGTGCGCAGGCCGCGCTCCGGATGATGCGGATGCACGGGGGCCGTGCAGTCCTCGCTCTGGCCTTCGGGATAGTTGTCGATGATGAGCTTGAGCGGGTCGAGCACGGCGGCCGTGCGTGGCGCCTTGTCGTCGAGGTCGTCGCGCAGTGCACCTTCGAACACGCTCATGTCGATCCACGAATCGACCTTCGTCACGCCGATGCGCTCGCAGAAGAGCTGGATCGCTTCGGGCGTGAAGCCGCGGCGGCGCACGCCGACGATGGTCGGCATACGCGGGTCGTCCCAGCCTTCCACGTGGCCTTCGGTCACCAGTTGCAGCAGCTTGCGCTTGCTCGTGATCGCGTAGGTCAGGTTCAGGCGCGAAAACTCGATTTGCTGCGGCAGCGGGCGCGTGAACACGCCGGCGTCGGCCAGTTCGCTGAGCACCCAGTCATACAGCGGGCGATGGTCTTCGAACTCGAGCGTGCACAGCGAATGCGTGATGTTTTCCAGCGCGTCCGAGATGCAGTGCGTGTAGTCGTACATCGGGTACACGCACCACTTGTCGCCGGTGCGGTAGTGATGCGCGAAGCGGATGCGGTAGATCACCGGATCGCGCATGTTGAAGTTCGGCGACGCCATGTCGATCTTCGCGCGCAGCACATGGGCGCCTTCCTCGAATTCGCCCGCCTTCATGCGGCGGAAGAGGTCGAGGTTTTCGTCGACGGAGCGGTCGCGGAACGGCGAGTTCTTGCCGGCTTCGGTGGCCGAGCCGCGGTTCGCGCGCATCTCTTCCGGCGACTGGCTGTCCACGTAGGCCTTGCCGCGCTGGATCAGCAGTTCGGCGAACTCGTAGAGCTTGTCGTAGTAGTCGCTCGCGTAGAAGAGGTATTCCTGATCTTCCTTCTTCCACTCGAAGCCGAGCCATTCGACGGCGTCGATGATCGAGTTGACGTATTCGACATCTTCCTTCTCCGGGTTCGTGTCGTCGAAGCGCAGGTGGCACACGCCGCCGTAGCTTTTCGCGACGCCGAAGTTCAGGCAGATGCTCTTCGCGTGGCCGATGTGAAGGTAGCCATTCGGCTCCGGCGGGAAGCGCGTTTCGACGCGCTGCGCCCACTTGCCCGAGCGGTTGTCGTCGTCGATGATGTTGCGGATGAAATTGGATGCCGCAGGCGCGTCCGTGCGGTCGGCGTCTTTACGTTCGGTATTCATGCGAAAAGGGAGTCGTTCGAGGGCGCCCGTCAAAAGGATAAAAGCGCGTAACCGGGCACCCGATGGTGTCTTCCATTCTACCTGACGCGACCCGCCGTGCCAGTCCCGGTGCCGGATCGTCGCGCGGACCACAACAAGCGAGGGAAAAACGTGACGACGAGCGAAACGGCTGTGCTGGTGCTGCCGGGCTACATGGATTCGGGGCCGGGGCACTGGCAGACGCGCTGGGAAGCCGCGCACGCGGGCTTTGCACGGGTGCAGATGCCCGACTGGATGCACCCGGACTGCGAGGCGTGGTGCGCGACGCTGGAGGCTGCCGTACGACGCGCGCCGGCCGGCGTGCGCTTCGCCGCTCACAGCCTCGGCTGCCTGACCGTGGCGCACTGGGCCGCGCATCACGCGAGCGCGGCGACGCGCGCGAAGGTGGCCGGCGCGCTGCTGGTGGCGCTACCCGATCCGCACGGTCCCGAATTTCCGCGCGACGCGCGGGGCTTCGATCCGGTGCCGCTGGCGGCGCTCCCGTTTGCGAGCGTCGTCGTCGCCAGCAGCGACGATCCGTATGGCGGCGTGGCGTTTTCGCAGCGCTGCGCGCAGGCGTGGGGCAGCCGCTGGATCGAGATCGGCGCGCGCGGGCACATCAATGCCGACAGCGGGCTCGACGACTGGCCGCAGGGGCTGGCGTGGCTGATGTCGATGGAGAAACTGGGCGGCTGAGGCCAAGCGGCCGCCCCGGGGCCTTGCGGTTAGACCACGCCCTTGCTGCGCAACGCCGCCACTTGCTCATCGCCGTAGCCGAGCACTTCGCGCAGTACCGCATCGGTATGCTCGCCGAGCGTGGGCGGATGGCTCGCCACGCGCGGCGGCGTTTCGCTCATGCGGATGGGGTTGCCGACGAGCCGCGCCGTGCCGCCCGAAGGGTGGGGCACGTCCACCTGCAGCCCGCGCGCGATCACCTGCTCGTTCTCGAACACTTCCGCGAGGTTGTTGATCGGCCCGCACGGCACGCCCGCTGCTTCGAGCGCGCCGATCCAGTCGGCTTTCGTGCGCGTGCGGATCAGGTCGGCGACGATCGGCACGAGCGTGTCGCGATGGCGCACGCGCGCCGGATTGGTCGCGAAGCGCTCCTCGTCGGCAAGCCCGGGCTGGCCCGCCACCTCGACGAACTTGCGGAACTGCCCGTCGTTGCCGACGGCGAGGATGATCCAGCTGTCGCTCGTCTGGAACGCCTGATAGGGCACGATGTTGGGATGCGCGTTGCCCCAGCGCGCGGGCGGATTGCCGCTCGCCAGGTAGTTCGAATTCATGTTCGCGAGCATCGCCACCTGCACGTCGAGCAGCGCCATGTCGATGTACTGGCCCACGCCCGTGCGGTCGCGGTGCGCGAGCGCCGTCAGCACGGCAATGGTCGAATACATGCCGGTCATGAGGTCGGCGATCGCGACGCCGGCCTTCTGCGGGCCGCCGCCCGGCAGCGCGTCGCGCTCGCCGGTGATGCTCATGAAGCCGCCCATGCCCTGCACGATGAAGTCGTAGCCCGCGCGCGAGGCGTAGGGCCCGGTCTGGCCGAAGCCGGTGACCGAACAGTAAATGAGGTCGGGCTTTACCTCGCGCAGCGACTCATAGTCGAGGCCGTATCTCTTCAACTGGCCGGCCTTGTAGTTCTCCAGCACGACATCGCTTTGCGCAGCCAGCTCGCGCACGATGCGCTGCCCCTCGGGCGTGGCGATATCCACCGTCACCGAGCGCTTGTTGCGGTTCGCGGCGAGGTAGTAGGCGGCCTCGGCGGTGTCCGCGCCATCGGGCGTCTTCAGGTACGGAGGGCCCCAGTGGCGCGTGTCGTCGCCGGCGCCGGGGCGCTCCACCTTGATCACGTCGGCGCCGAAGTCGGCCAGGGTCTGTGCGCACCACGGTCCGGCGAGGACGCGGGTGAGATCGAGTACGCGGATATGGCTGAGAGCGCCCATGCTGTGTCTTCCAATGTCGTTCCAAGGCGGGCAGCGAGCGCGCGTGGTGCGCCGGCCGATGCCGCCCATGGTAAGCGAAAAGGCGCGGCATGGGCCAATATTCGGCACAAGGTTCCGCAGTGCGGAACAAAGCCACTCGGTCCGCCGTGTCGCCGCGCGCCCTGTCGCGCCCATGCAAACCACGCCGGACGCGCCGCCGCGAGCGCGCGACGATCCCGTATAATCGTTCGATTCAGCACCGGGGTTTTCGTGAGCAACGTGGGCCCCGAGCGCGACCACGACAAAGACTCAGCACCGTACGCCCCAGGAAGGACCCAACGCACGCCATGAAAGCCGCCGACATCCGCGAGAAATTCCTCAAGTTCTTCGAATCGAAGGGCCACACGATCGTGCGCTCGTCGAGCCTCGTGCCGGGCAACGACCCGACACTGCTCTTCACCAACTCGGGCATGGTGCAGTTCAAGGACGTGTTCCTCGGCACCGAAAAGCGTCCGTACTCGCGCGCCACGACCGCGCAGCGCAGCGTGCGCGCAGGCGGCAAGCACAACGACCTCGAGAACGTCGGCTACACGGCGCGTCACCACACGTTCTTCGAGATGCTCGGCAACTTCTCGTTCGGCGACTACTTCAAGCGCGACGCGATCCACTACTGCTGGGAACTGCTGACCAAGGTCTACGCGCTGCCGGCGGACAAGCTCACGGTCACCGTCTACCAGGAAGACGACGAAGCCTTCGACATCTGGGCGAAGGAAATCGGCGTGCCGGTGGAGCGCATTATCCGCATCGGCGACAACAAGGGCGCGCGCTACGCCTCAGACAACTTCTGGCAGATGGCCGACACCGGTCCCTGCGGCCCGTGCTCGGAAGTGTTCTACGACCACGGCCCGGAAATCTGGGGCGGCCCCCCGGGATCGCCTGAAGAAGACGGCGACCGCTTCATCGAGATCTGGAATCTCGTGTTCATGCAGTTCAACCGCGACGCCCAGGGCAACATGACGCCGCTGCCCAAGCAGTGCGTCGATACGGGCATGGGTCTCGAGCGTCTCGCCGCGGTGCTGCAGCACGTGCACAGCAACTACGAGATCGACCTGTTCCAGAACCTCATCAAGGCGGCATCGCGCGAAACGAACACGCCCGACCTCACGAACAACTCGCTGAAGGTCATCGCCGACCATATCCGCGCGTGCTCGTTCCTGATCGTCGACGGCGTGATTCCCGGCAACGAAGGCCGCGGCTACGTGCTGCGCCGTATCGTGCGCCGCGCGATCCGCCACGGCTACAAGCTCGGCCAGAAGAGCGCGTTCTTCCACAAGCTGGTGGCGGATCTCGTCGCGGAAATGGGCGCGGCTTACCCGGAACTCGCCGAAGCGCAGCAGCGCGTGACCGACGTCCTGCGCCAGGAAGAAGAGCGCTTCTTCGAGACCATCGAGCACGGCATGTCGATTCTCGAAGCCGAACTGGCCGACCTCGAAGCCAAGGGCGGCAAGACGCTCTCGGGCGAACTCGCGTTCAAGCTGCACGACACGTACGGCTTCCCGCTCGACCTCACGGCCGACGTTTGCCGCGAACGCAACGTCACGGTCGACGAGCCGGCGTTCGACGAAGCGATGGCGCGTCAGCGCGAGCAGGCACGCGCGGCAGGCAAGTTCAAGATGACGCAGGGCCTCGAATACTCGGGCGCCAAGACGACGTTCCACGGCTACGAGGAAATCGCGTTCGACGACGCGAAGGTCGTCGCGCTCTACGTGGACGGCGCTTCGGTTACCGAAGTGAAGACGGGCCAGGACGCCGTGGTCGTGCTCGACCACACGCCGTTCTACGCGGAATCGGGCGGCCAGGTGGGCGACCAGGGCGTGATCTCGAACGCGAGCATCCGTTTCGCCGTGGCCGACACGCTCAAGGTCCAGGCCGATGTGAGCGGCCACCACGGCACGCTCGAGCAGGGCACGCTCAAGGTGGGCGACGTCGTGAAGGCGGAAATCGACGCCATCCTGCGCGCCCGCACGGCGCGCAACCACTCGGCCACGCACCTGATGCACAAGGCGCTGCGTGAAGTGCTCGGTTCGCACGTGCAGCAGAAGGGCTCGCTCGTCGACGCGGATAAAACCCGCTTCGATTTCGCGCACAACGCGCCGATGACGGACGACGAGATCCGCCGCGTCGAGCAGATCGTCAACGCGGAAGTGCTCGCGAACGCGCCCGGCATCGTGCGCGTGATGTCCTATGACGACGCCGTGAAGGGCGGCGCGATGGCGCTGTTCGGCGAGAAGTACGGCGACGAAGTGCGCGTGCTCGACCTCGGCTTCTCGCGCGAGCTGTGCGGCGGCACGCACGTCACGCGCAGCGGCGACATCGGCTTCTTCAAGATCGTGATGGAAGGCGGCGTGGCCGCGGGCATCCGCCGCGTGGAAGCGATCACGGGCGACAACGCCGTGCGCTTCGTGCAGGAGCTCGATGCGCGCGTGAACGCGGCAGCGGCGGCGCTCAAGGCGCAGCCTTCGGAACTGACGCAGCGTATCGCGCAGGTGCAGGACCAGGTGAAGTCGCTCGAGAAGGAACTGGGCGCGCTCAAGTCGAAGCTCGCTTCGAGCCAGGGCGACGAACTCGTGGGGCAGGCCATCGAAGTGAACGGTGTGCATGTGCTGGCCGCGACGCTCGATGGTGCCGATTCGAAGACGCTGCGCGAGACCGTGGACAAGCTCAAGGACAAGCTCAAGAGCGCGGCGATCGTGCTGGCGGCTGTCGACGGCGGCAAGGTCAGCCTGATCGCGGGCGTGACCGCCGAGGCGAGCAAGAAGGTCAAGGCCGGCGAACTCGTGAACTTCGTCGCCCAGCAGGTCGGCGGCAAGGGCGGCGGCCGTCCCGACATGGCGCAGGCAGGCGGCACCGAGCCGGCCAACCTGCCGGCCGCGCTCGCCGGCGTGAAGGGCTGGGTCGAAGCGAAGCTGTAATACGACGCGTCGCGGCGTGAACGCCGCTTCGCGACGAAGAAGGGCTGTCCGTGAGGGCAGCCCTTTTTGTTTCCCGCGCGCCTTATAAGGCGTGAAGGCCTGCGGGCGTGGCTGCCGCGTCAGCCGCGAATCGCAATGCCGTGCTGCCCGTGCGTTGCGCATCCTCCAGCAGCGCTTCTTTCAACGCGCCGAGCGCAGGCGAATAGTGGCCACGCCGCCAGGCGAGCAGCGTGTCGATCTGACCGAGCTTGCCAAGCGAATGAATCGTGACGTCGTCGGCACTGCGTGGCAGTTCGAGCACCGAGCGCGGCGCGACGGCCACACCCGCGCCCGCCGCCACGCACGCAATGATCGCGTGATACGAGCCCAGTTCCAGCACGCGTGACGGCCGGATGCCATGCTCCACATACCAGCGCTCGACATAGGCGCGATACGCGCAGCTGCGTTCGAACGCGACGAGCGTGGAGAGCGCGATATCGCTGGGCTGTCGGATCGGCCGGTGGCCGCGCGGCGTGATCATCACCAGTTCTTCGCGATAGACCGGCGCGTGCTCGAATACCTCGGGGTCCGGCACCCCGGCGAGCGGCGTGGCGATCAGCGCCGCATCGATTGCGTATTCGCGCAGGCGCTCGATCATCGTGCCGGTCGTGCCCGTTTCCAGTTCGAGCGTGACCTCGGGCCACGTCTGGTGATAGTGCGCGAGCGGGCCGGGCAGACGGCTTGCTGCAGCGCTCTCCATGGTGCCCAGGCGCAGGCGTCCCGCCGGGCGCCCGGCCTTGAGCGCATGGCGCGCTTCGTCGGCGAGCGCGAGCAGACGCTCGGCGTAGGGCAGCAGGGTTTCGCCAGCGGGCGTGAGAATCAGGCGGCGGCCCTCGCGCGTGAAGAGCGGCGTGCCGAGCTGATCTTCGAGCTGCTTGATGCGCGTCGTCACGTTCGACTGCACGCGGTTGAGCTTGGCGGCGGCCCGCGTCACGCCGTTTTCCCGTACGACCGCCCGGAAAATCGCCAGTTCGGCGAGGTCCATAGTTCTCTCCTCGGGATGCATCGATTCATGATAATTCATTTTTAGTGAACGATGGAATCGCCTACGATGGTAGGCAGTTGCTTAATCCGCTGATCTCATGAACGACTACGTCCCCGGCACCGTCCACGTTTCCGAACCCCGCCCGCATGCCGGGCGACGTGCGGCGTTGGCCTGCATGGTGTCCCTTGCCGTTGCGCTGGGCGTCGGGCGCTTCGCCTTTACGCCGCTCCTGCCGCTGATGCTGCACGGCGGCGCGCTCGACCTGCGTCACGGCGGCTGGCTCGCCTCGCTGAACTACGCGGGCTACTTCGTGGGCGCGATCAGCTGCGCCGCGCTGCGCATGGCGCCCGCGAGGATCGTGCGTGCGGGCCTCGTGGTCACCGTGCTCCTCACGCTCGCGATGGGCCTCACGCAGCAGTTCTGGATCTGGGCCGTGGTGCGCTTCGTGGCGGGCGCGGTAAGCGCGTGGACCTTCGTGTTCGCCTCGCAGTGGGGCCTGCGGCGGCTCGCGCAGCTCGGCGCGAACGAGTGGGGCGGCGTGATCTACACCGGTCCCGGCGTCGGCATCATTGCGACCGGACTGTTCGTGAGCGCGGCCGGCGGTCTCGGCGCGCGCACGGGCTGGATCGGCTTCGGGCTGATCAGCGCGCTGCTCGCCGCCGTCGTCTGGTCGACGTTTGGCGAAGACACGCGCGCGCTCGCGCCGCGCCCCGCCGCGCGTGCTGCGGCAAACGCCGCGCACGCGGAGCGCGACGGCCGCCGCGCCGACGCCTTCTGGCTCGTGCTGCTCTACGGCGTGCCGGGTTTCGGCTACATCATCACGGCGACGTTCCTGCCCGTGATCGCACGCCATGCGCTGCCCGGCTCGGCGTGGCCCGACCTGTTCTGGCCGATGCTCGGTGCGGCGCTGATCGCCGGCGCGCTGCTGGCTGCGCGGCTTCCGCTGCATTGGGACAACCGCCTGATGCTGGCGGGCGCCTACGTGCTGCAGGCCGTGGGCATCGCGCTTGGCATCATCTGGCCCAACGCCGCGGGCTTCTCGTTCGGCAGCGTGTTGATCGGCCTGCCGTTCACGGCGATCACGCTCTTCGCGATGCGCGAGGCGCGTCTGCTGCGCGGCGAGCATGCCGCCGCGCTGATGGGCTATGCGACGGCCGCCTATGGCGTCGGGCAGATCGCGGGGCCGCTCGTGGCCGCGCCGCTCGCGGCGTCGACGGGCTCGTTCTCGCCTTCGCTGTGGCTCGCGGCGGGTGCGCTAGTGGCCGGCGCAATCGGGCTCGTCTGGCGGGCCTGGCATACGCGCGAGGCCGCACGCGGACGTTGATAGCACACTAGAATGGACGCTTTCGCGCAAGCCGCGAGCGTGTCCACCGGGCCGCGCGGCTGGTTCCCAGCGCCATCGACCCCTGCCTTTTCCCCCATGAGCGAATACCAGTTTTGCCCGCGCTGCGCCACGCGTCTGACCGAGCGCGCCGATCCCGCCCACGAAGGCGGCCGTGTGCGTCTCGCCTGCCCGGACCACGCCTGTGGCTACGTCCACTGGAACAATCCGCTGCCCGTCGTGGCGGCGATCGTCGAGTACGAGGGCCGCATTTTGCTGGCCCGTAACGCGGCCTGGCCCGAAGGCATGTTCGCGCTCATCACCGGCTTTCTCGAAAACGGCGAAACCCCAGAGGAGGGCATCGCGCGCGAGGTGCACGAGGAAACCGCGCTGCGCGCCGAGAGCGTCGAACTGATTGGTGTGTACGAGTTCATCCGCAAGAACGAACTCATCATCGCGTATCACGTGAAGGCGTCGGGCACGATCGCGCTCTCGCCGGAACTGCTCGAATACCGCCTCGTCGAGCCCGCGAAGCTGCGGCCGTGGCGCGCGGGCACGGGCCAGGCGCTCGGCGAATGGATGCGCCGGCGCGGCCTGCCGTTCGAGTTCGTCGAGCGTCCGGGCCAGTGATGGCCGCGCGCCGAGCGACGCTTTCCCGCTACGCCCTCCCTGGATCTCCTCGATGAACCGACCCGTCACCGTCGCCCGCTCCGGGTATCGTCATTTCCTGCCGATCGGCACGCGCTGGATGGACAACGATGTCTACGGCCACGTGAACAACGTCGTCTACTACAGCTACTTCGACACCGTGGTGAACGAGTATCTGATTCGCGCGGGCGCGCTCGACATCGAGCACGGCATGACCATCGGGCTCGTCGTCGAAACGCAGTGCAACTACTTCGCGCCGCTCGTGTTTCCGGAGCGCGTGGAGGCGGGGCTGCGCGTGGCTCGCCTCGGGTCGTCGAGCGTGCGCTACGAGGTCGGGCTCTTTCGCGAAGGCGAGGACGTGCCCGCGGCGCAGGGTCATTTCGTGCATGTCTACGTCGATCGGGCGACGCGCCGGCCCGTGAGCGCGTTGCCCGATGCGCTGTGCGCGGCGCTCGAGCCGCTCGTCGTCGGCTAGACGCGGTCGGCCAGACGCGGTCGGCCAGACGCGCCTCAGCGCCTCAACGCCTCAACGCGCCACGCTCACGCGTTCGAGCGCCGTCATCGGGCCGAGTTGCGCGAGCGTCTGCAACTGAGCCGCATTGCGCACGAAGAACGAGCCGGCAAAGCCGAGCGAGTTCACCGAAATCCCTTCGACACATTCCGTCGTGCGGGGCACCACCAGCATCCACTGGCGCGTGACGAGCAGGTTGTAGGGCGCGCCCTGATGCGCGACGCCGCCCACGTCGACAGCGGGCACGCCCGCCGCGTCCAGCAGCGCGCGATAGCAGCCGAGTGCGACATGCGCGGCATCTTCCGCCGTGCCGGCCTCGGGGCCGAGATCGAGACGCGCGAATGCATGGCGAAACGCGAGCCCCGGCACGATCGCGATGGGAGGCGCGCCGTGGACCGCCTGCGCACCGCCGAGCAGCGCTTCGAGCGGCGCCGCGTGAGGCGCATCGCCTGCGAGCGGCAGCGGCACCATCTGCAAATGCTTGTGCGGCTGGCTCGCGCCCGCGGCTGCGCCGCCGTTGTAGAACCCGAGTCCGTCGATCTCGCGCAGCACCGCGATCAGTGCGGCGAAGTCCGCCGCGTCGAGCAGCGCCTCCTGCGGCTCGTAGCGGCGCGTCACGATCAGCAGATGCCGGCCGATCACATTGAACTTGTTGAGCAGCGCAACGTGAGTGGGCGAGAGGTCGCCGACGAAAAGATCGGGCTCGTAAGGCAGGAACGGATCGCGCGGGGGCTGCGGAACAGACGCAGTCGAAGTCTGCGGCGTGAGCCGCGCCGCCTCCTTGCGCGCGAGATTCGCGGCCACGCGCACGGAGAAGCGCATGCCGCCATCGTCGATGAAGGTATGCGCCGTCTCGATGGGATGGAGCGCGCCGCAGGCGAGCGCGTGCGCCGTCTGCCGCTCG
Organism: Paraburkholderia sp. EG287B; assembly: GCF_040965595.1. Classification (NCBI taxonomy): domain Bacteria; kingdom Pseudomonadati; phylum Pseudomonadota; class Betaproteobacteria; order Burkholderiales; family Burkholderiaceae; genus Paraburkholderia; species Paraburkholderia sp. EG287B. Next base: position 584,056 of record NZ_JBFRCG010000001.1, on the reverse strand, counting down.
ATTGCCGCGCCCAGCGTTCCCATCGGCGCTCAGGCCTTGTAGCCGATGGCGCGCAACAGGTCCTTGCGCCAGCGTACGTCGTCCTCGGCCTCGACGCCCAGCGGCGGCATGCCGTCCACCACGCCGACGATGCCGCGCCCCTGATCCGTCTCAGCGATCAGCACCTGCGTGGGGTTCGCGGTGGCGCAGAAGATGCGGCAGACCTCGGGCACGGCCTTGATCGTGTTGAGCACGTTGATGGGGAAGAAGCCGTCGCCGAGAAAGACGATGAAGCAGTGACCCGCCGCGATGCGCAACGCGTTTTGCGTCGCCATCTCGATGAGCGCGTCCTGGGTGCCGGAGCGCCGCACGAGCCGCTTGCCCGACGCCTCGCAGAACGCGAGGCCGAACTGGATGCCCGGCACCGTGCCGTAGAGCGCCTCGTGCAGATCCTCGACGGATTTGATGAAGTGGGTCTGGCCGAGGATGAAGTTGGTGGCTTCGGGTTTTTCGATCTCTACCGTGGACAGTTGCATGGCGAACCTCGTGCGCGGGCGTCTCGAAAGCGCCGCCTTGCGCCGGGCCGAAGGGGCTCGCTGGCGGGCCGGAGGCGGCGGCCAACCACAAGCCTAGTACGAAGTCGCGGCGAGGCAAAGCGTGTGCAGGCGCACAACGAAAACGGCCGGAGCCCCGAGGGGCGTCCGGCCGTTTTGCCGAGCGACGCGTGCGCCGCTGCGCTTATGCGGTTTTCTTCGCGCGCTTGCCTTCCACGTCGGGCAGCAGCACGGTGAGGACGCCGATGAGCGGCAGGAACGAGCAGACCTTGTAGACGAAGCCGATGCTGGTCGCGTCCGCCAACTGGCCGAGCACCGCTGCGCCGATGCCGCCGAGGCCGAACGCGAAGCCGAAGAAGAGACCCGCGACCATGCCCACCTTGCCGGGAATCAGCTCCTGCGCGTACACGAGGATGGCCGAGAACGCCGAGGCCAGCACCACGCCGATGATCACCGTGAGCACGCCGGTCCAGAACAGGTTGGCGTAAGGCAGCAGCAGCGTGAACGGCGCCACGCCGAGAATCGAGACCCAGATCACATACTTGCGGCCGATGCGGTCACCCACCGGGCCGCCGATGATCGTGCCGGCGGCAACCGCGGCGAGGAACACGAACAGATGGATCTGCGCGGCCTGCACGGAGAGGTGAAAGCGGTCGATCAGATAGAACGTGAAGTAGCTGTTGATGCTCGCGAGGTAGAAGTACTTCGAGAACACGAGCAGCACGAGCACGCCCATGGCGGTCGCCACCCGCTTGCGCGAGAGCGTGACGTGCGCCACCTCGGCGCGCTTTTTCTTCATCGCCGGATGGGCCTTGTACCAGCGGCCGATCTGCGTGAGCACGACCATGCCGACGAGCGCCGCCGCCGAAAACCACGCAATGCTGCGCTGGCCGTGCGGAATGACGATCACGGCGGCGAGCAGCGGCCCGAGCGACGTGCCCGCGTTGCCGCCCACCTGGAACAGCGACTGCGCGAGGCCGTGACGCCCGCCCGACGCCATGCGGGCCACGCGCGACGACTCGGGATGGAACACCGACGAACCGCAGCCCACCAGGGCGGCCGCCACGAGCAGCACGCCGAAAGTCGGCGCGACCGACATCAGCAGCAGGCCGCACAGCGTGAAACCCATGCCGACGGGCAGCGAGTACGGCAGCGGCCGCTTGTCGGTGAAGAAGCCCACCAGCGGCTGCAGCATCGACGCCGTGATCTGGTAGGTGAGGGTGATGAGGCCGATCTGCGTGAACGACAGCGAGAAGTTGTCCTTGAGCATCGGGTAGATGGCGAGGATCAGCGACTGGATCATGTCGTTGAGCAGGTGCGAGAAGCTGATCGCACCCAGCACCGAGTAGACGGTGCGTTGCACCGCGCCCGCGGCGGGGGCAGAAGCGGCCGCGGACGAACCCGCGGCGGCGCCCGGCAGGGCGCGCTTGTCGAGACTGGTTTCCATGTTGTCGGTAGCAGCAGAGAGTATTCAGCGGGCACCACGCCTGGCGGGCAGCGGCGACGGCATGAAAGGACATGTATAAGAGTTATGAGCGCAGTGTAATGTGTCTTGCTTGAACTGTACGGACAAGATTTGTCGAGAATCGGACATGGGCGACGCACCGTTGCCCTGCGGCCCTATGCCGCAAGGGCGGGAGCCAGTACACAAAATTCATGCGGGATTTTTGGCATCTCATTTTGGCCGTGTATAAACCGCCGATGTGCGCGCCCACGAGGCGTGCATTACGGGGCCGGAATACGAGCCGCAGCCGCGCGCGAAGGCGTTAAAGAATGCGCGGCGGTGTGCCGTAGACCGGGGTTGAGGCGTAGCGCAAATCAAGAACGATGGCGCTGAGCCTGACAACAATGCTGGAGACCAAAATGAAAGCAGTATCGCAAGGCGGCGGCCACGCAGGGTTTGCGCCGCAGGATCCGGCAAGCGGCGCGGCGAACGCGCAGCAACGCAAAACGGGACGGGCTGGCGCGGCGACGCGCAGCTCGCGGCTTTCCGTGAAGGCCACACTGCGCCTCGCCTTCGCGTTGGTGTTGATCGGCACGCTCGCCATCGGCGCGATTTCGCTCGCGCAAATCAGCCGTCTCAACGGCTCGACGCAATCGATCTACGAACAAGGCTACGTGGCGAGCCGTGCGGCCGAGGAAGCGCGCGGCCACGTGCTGCGCGCGAGCCGCGCGCAGAAAATGCTGCTCACCGCGACCACGGCGCGCGAGCGCGACGAACTGGGCCAGGACATCGACAAGGATCTCGGCGCGCTGGAGCGCGGCATGAGCCAGCTGCAGCAATACGCACAGGAGCAGGGCGGCGACGCGCTCGCCCTGCAAAAGAAGCTCGCCGATGCGACCACGGCGTGGAGCGGACACCTGCGCGAGTTTGTGACGCTCGTGAAGCAGCAGCCGCTCGATCTCTCGCAGATGAGCTGGCAGGTGGGCACGCAGGACGTCTCGCTGCTCGTGGAGACCGGCAAGCTCGAAACGCTCGTCAACGACCTCGTCGCGCAGCGCGGCACGGCCGCGAAGGCGACCCTCGCGAAGGCCGAGTTCATCTTCAAGTCGTCGTTCGTGATGATGGCCGTGGCGACGGTGGCCATGTTCGTGCTCGCCTTCTTCGTGAGCGAATGGGTCGTGCGCCGCATTGCGCGGCAACTCGGTGGCGAGCCCGCGCACGCCAAGGCCATCGCGGCACGTATCGCGGCCGGCGATCTCGCCCAGCCCGTCACGGTTCACGCCCGCGACGCGGCGAGCATGCTGGGCGCGCTGCGCGACATGCAGAAGGGTCTCTCGACCACGGTGGCCGAGATTGCGGCCAGCGCCGAGGCGATCGCCTCCGCCTCGGGCGAAATCTCGACCGGCAATCTCGATCTGTCGCGCCGCACCGAAGAACAGGCCATGGCGCTCGAGCGCACGGCGAGCAGCATGGAGCAGCTCACGTCCACGGTGCGCCTGAACGCCGAGAACGCGGAGCAGGCCAGCACGCTGGCGGGCAACGCCTCGGCAATCGCGGAGAAAGGCGGCTCGGTAGTGGGGCGCGTGGTCGCGACGATGCAGGAGATCAACGACAGCGCGAAGAGCATCGCGGACATCATCGGCGTCATCGAGGGCATTGCGTTCCAGACCAACATTCTCGCGCTCAATGCCGCCGTGGAAGCGGCGCGTGCGGGCGAGGACGGGCGCGGCTTCGCCGTGGTGGCGGGCGAGGTGCGCAGCCTCGCGCAGCGCAGCGCGGCGGCGGCCAAGGAGATCAAGGCGCTGATCGGCGCGTCGGTCGAGCGCGTATCGAATGGCTCGACGCTGGCGCAGGACGCGGGCTCGACGATGGACGAAGTCGTGAAGGCCGTGCGGCGCGTGAACGACATCATCGGCGAAATTTCGGCGGCTTCGCGCGAGCAACGCTCGGGCATCGAGGAAATCAGCCGCGCGGTCACGCAGATGGACGCCGGCACGCAGCAGAACGCGGCGCTCGTGGAAGAGGCGACCGCCGCGGCACAATCGCTCGACGATCAGGCGAAGGTGCTCAAGCGGCTGGTGGGGAAATTCCGGCTGGCTTGATGCCGTTGCCGTTCGTCGCTCGCTGCGGACACGATGAAAAGCGCCGCGTGGTTCTACACGCGGCGTTTTTTTATGGGCGCGTCACTTCGCGTCGCGCTCGATGATCCACTCGTGCGCCGGGTCGTTGTGGAAGTGCCATTCGCGCGTGGGGCCCGCCATCACGTTCAGGTAGTACGAGTCGTAGCCATACGGGACGACGACCGGGTGATAGCCGCGCGGCACCATCACGACGTCGTGATTTTCCACGGCCATCGTTTCGTCCAGATCGCGCGCGTCGGTGTACACGCGCTGGAACGCGAAACCCTGCTGCGGATTGAGCCGGTGATAGTAGGTTTCTTCGAGCGCGCTTTCGTGCGGCAAGCGGTCGGCGTCGTGCTTGTGCGGCGGGTAGCTCGACGAATGGCCCGACGGCGTGCGCACCTCGACCACGAGCAGCGATTCCGCGGGCGCGTCTTGCGGCAGGATATCGCAGACGTAGCGCGTATTCGCGCCCTTGCCGCGCGTGGAGCGCTTCATCTGCGCGGGCTCGATGAGGCGAACGGGCAGCGTGCCTTTGGCGGGCGCACTCGCCACGCCCACTTCGGCGTTGCGTCTGGCGTGCACGGTCGCTTTCACGCCGGGCGGCACATAAAGGGCATACGGCGCGGCGTCTTCGAAGACGCTGTCGCGCGAGCCGAGGCTCGACCAGCGCTCGCCGCCTGCCTCGATATCCACCGCTCCCGAAAGCACGACGATACAGCTCTCGCGATCGGGCTCACTCACGTAGACGAGTTCATCCGCTTCGAGCCGGTATGCGGCGAAGCCGACGTAGCGCCAGCCCGCGGTGTCGGGCGTGACGCGCGCGATCGTCTGGCCTTCGCGCGCGGCCTTGACCAGCAGAGTCATGCTGCCTCCTTCGATTGGGTGTCCGTCGCATCGACGAGCGTGCGCAGCTTACGGTAACCCTTTTGCGCATATTCGTACGACGGTGCGATCACCGGGTCCTGCTCGGCTTCGACGACGAGCCAGCCGCGATAGCCGTGACGCTTCAGGCGCGCGATGATCGCGGGAAAATCGACGGCGCCGTCGCCCGGCACGGTGAATGCGCCGGCGAGCACGGCGTCGAGAAAGCTCCAGTTGTGGTTGCGAGCGAGTTTCATGACGGCGGGGCGCACGTCCTTGCAGTGCACGTGGCATACGCGTGCAATGTGCTTGTCGAGTTCGGCGACGGGGTCGCCGCCTGCAAACGTCATATGGCCCGCGTCGAACAGCAGGCCCACGGCGTCGCTCGTGCGTGCCATCAGCTTGTCGACGTCGGCGGGCGTTTCGACATAGGCGCCCATGTGATGGTGGTACGCGAGCCGCACGCCGCGCGAGAGCGTATGGCGCGCGAAGGCGTCCACGCGCGCGGCGTAGTCGTCCCACTGCTTGTCGCTGAAAAAGCGCGGGCGCTGATAGAGCGGTCGCGGCGCGCCCTGGATCGAATCGGCGACTTCGCCGTAGACCATCACGGTCGCGCCGTTCTGCGCGAGCAGGTCCAGATGCTTCTCGACCGCGGCGATCTCTTCCTCGACGCTGCGCCGCGCGAGCATGCCCGAGTACCAGCCGGAGACGAGTGACAGATCGTATTGCGCGAGGAGCGCCTTGAGCGCCTGCGGCTCGCGCGGAAACTTGTTGCCTAGCTCGAAGCCCTCGTAGCCGATCTCGCGTCCCTCGGTCAGCGCCTGCGAGAGCGGTGTCTCGCCGCCGAGCGAGGGCAGGTCGTCGTTCATCCACGACAGCGGGTTGATGCCGATACGTACTTCAAATGCGCTCATGTGCGCTCCTCGATGTCTGTGTCGTCAGAGGCGTTATGCGTTGCCGGGTTCGTCGTCGCCGGCGGGCGCGTCTTCGCCGACTTGCGCGCGTCCGCTGCGCTGCGCGACCTGCTCTTCATAGCGCTCGCGCGCCTCGCGCACGGTGGCGCGCGTGGACACCTCGGGCACGGCGACCTCCCACCACCAGCCGCCTTCCTCCGTCGTGCGCGCGGGGTCGGTGTCGATGGAGACCACGTAAGTGCGCGACGAAGCGCGCGCGCGTTGCATCGCCGCTTCGAGTTCCGCGACGTTCGCCACGTGCTCGGCCTGCGCGCCGAGCGAGCGCGCATGCGAGGCGAAATCGATGCGAGGGGCGCCGAGCGGCCCTTGCGCGCAATCGTTGAACAGGTTGTTGAACGGCGCGCCGCCGCAAGCCTGCTGCAACCGGTTGATGCAGCCGTAGCCGCGGTTGTCGAGCACGACGATGATGAGCTTCGCGCCCAGCATGACCGAGGTGGCGATCTCGCTGTTCATCATCAGATAGCTGCCGTCGCCCACCATGACGATGACCTCGCGATCGGGCCGCGCAAGTTTCGCGCCCAGGCCGCCCGCGATCTCGTAGCCCATGCACGAGTAGCCGTATTCAACGTGATAGGCGCCGGGCTGGCCCGCGCGCCAGAGCTTGTGCAGCTCGGCGGGCAGCGTGCCGGCCGCGCAGACGACGATGTCTTCGGTGTACGAACGACTCGACGAGCGCTGCACGGCGCCGATCACATCGGCGTCGTACGGCAGGCGGTTGCGTTCCTGCGGCGCGTGCGTGAGGCGCTCGATGCTCGCGCGCCAGTCGCCCGCGAGGCGCTGGGCGCGGGCGCTCCAGTTCGCGTCGGCGCGCCAGTTGATCAGTTCGTCGTTGAGCGCAGCGAGCGCCTGGCGCGCGTCGGCCTGCACGGCGAGGCCGTCGTGCTTGAGCGCGTCGAAGCCGTTGGCGTTCACGCCGATCACATGCGCGTTCGCAAAGAGCGAGTTCGAGCCGGTCGTGAAGTCCTGCAAACGCGTGCCCACGGCGAGCACGCAGTCGGCGTCGCGCGCCAGTTCGTTGGCGGCGGGCGAGCCCGTCACGCCGAGCGCACCGACGTTGAGCGGGTCGTCCCACGCGAGCGAGCCTTTGCCCGCCTGCGTTTCGGCCACGGGTATGCCGCGCGAGGCCGCAAGCGTCTGCAAGGCCTGCGAGGCGCGCGAATAGAGCACGCCGCCGCCCGCGACGATGAGCGGGCGCTTCGCGCGATGCAACTGCATAAGCGCCGCATCGATCTCGGTCTGAATAGGCGCTGGGGCGTGGAATGTCACGAGGCGCGGCGTGAAGAAGCTCGCCGGATAGTCCCATGCCATGGCCTGCACGTCCTGCGGCAGCGCGAGCGTGACGGGGCCGCAGAGCGCGGCGTCGGTGAGCACGCGCAGCGCGCGCGGCAGCGCCGTGAGCAGCTGCGCGGGATGCACGATGCGGTCGAAGTAGCGCGAGACGGGGCGCAGCGCGTCGTTAGCGGAGAGGCCGCCGTCGTGCAGGTCCTCGATCTGCTGCAACACCGGATCGGGTTCGCGCGACACGAAAATGTCACCGGGCAACAGCAGCACCGGCAAGCGGTTCACGTGCGCAAGCGCGGCCGCCGTGACGAGATTCGTCGCGCCGGGGCCAATCGAGGTCGTCACCGCCATCATGCGGCGGCGAAAATGCGCCTTGGCATAGGCGATCGCGCTGTGCGCCATGGCCTGCTCGTTGTGCGCGCGCAGCGTGGGCAGTTCGTGCCGATACTGATAAAGCGCTTCCCCGATGCCGGCCACGTTGCCGTGACCGAAGATCGCGAACACGCCGCCGAATAGCGGCTCCGTGCGGCCTGAGCCGTCCTCGCTCGCCACGCGCTGCGCAGCGAGATAGCGCACGAGCGCCTGCGCCGCCGTAAGCCGCACGGTGCTCGTGTGTGCCGCGGGTACTGCGTTCTGCGCGCTTTCCTGCGCGGCGTAGTCGCCAGGAGCAATGCGTTGATTCATGCCGCCTTCTCCTCATGGTTGTCGTGCGCACCTCGAGCGTCGGTGCGCGCGGCGCGCCACGCGCCGATCAGCGTTTCGAAGGCGCGGCGCGCGCGGGCGATCACCTCGTCGTCGCCGATTTCGCCTGCGAGCCAGGCGAGGCTCGGTTCATAGAAGATCGAGCGGCCCACTGTGAAGCCCCGGCAGGTATTCGAGACGGCCGCCGCGCGAAAGCCCTCCACGAGCTGGTCGATCGGCGCGGAGAGTCCGAGCAGCACGACGCCGCGGCAATACGGGTCGCGTTCGGCGATTAGCGCGTCGATCTCGCGCCATTGCGCGGCGCCCGTCGGTTCGAGCTTCCACCACTCCGGATAGAGGCCGATGTTGTAGAGCCGCTTGAGCGCGCGATAGACCGTATCGGGCGCGTTCGGCTTGCCGTTAAGCTTCGGCGGAATCACTTCGAGCAGCAGTTCGTGGCCGCTCGCCTGGGTGGCGTCGTAAAGCGCGCGCAGTTGCGCTTCCTGTTCGAGACGCTGTTCGATGGGCTCGTCGGGGTGGAACTGCACGAGACACTTCACCGTGTGATCAATGGGCCAGGACGCGAGCGTCGTGCCGATCGAGCGGCCATGGTCGAACACGAGCGGCACGGAGCCCGGCAACTCGACCGGGCGGCCGATCCACCAGCCGCGGCCGGTTGCGGCGTTGAGCGCATCCTGGCCGTAGCGGTCATCGATCAGGACACCGATGCGTCCCTGCAAGCCGAGCGTGCGTTCGGTCTGCGCGACCGCTTCGACGAAGAGATTCTTCAGATACGAAATGCGCGCTTCGCTAGCGCCGGTTTGCTGCGCGAGATCGAAGAACTGGTTGCGATGATCGAACGCGAAGCCGAGCACTTCGTCGTGCCGCTTGCGCGCGGGTGTCACGCGATGCAGGCGCGCGAGCGTCGCGTCACGGTCGGGGCGGCGCATGCGTACGGGGTCGGCGGCCGCTTCGCGCAGGAAGTAGTCGAGTTCCACGGGCGTCGGCATGGCGGGCGCGCAGCCGTGCCGCGAGACGACGAGGGCGCCGCACGCGTTGGCCGAGCGCGCGCAGTCTTCGAGCGAGGCGTCGCGCAGCCAGCCCGAAAGAAAGCCGGAGGCGAAAGCGTCACCCGCCCCGAGCACGTTGAGTACTTCGACCTCCACGCCGCGCTGCATGGGCAAATCGTCCATCGAGACGGGCACCGCACCTTCCACGATCTGGCAGCCGAGCGGCCCCCGTTTGACGAGCAGCGTCGCTTCCGTGACTTCGCGCACGCGCTTGAGCGCATCGACGAGCGATTCCTTGCCGCCTGCAATGCGGAACTCTTCCTCGGTGCCGATCACGAGATTGAAATGCGGCAGGATGCGCTGCAAATGCGCGCTCACCCCTTCGCTCGCGACGAAGCGCGTCTCGCCGTCCGCCTTGCCGGTTAGGCCCCAGAGCACGGGACGGTAGTCGATGTCGAGCACGGTGCGCACGTTGTTGCGGCGCGCGTAGTCGAGTGCGGTGAGGCTCGTGCGATTCACCTGTTCGGTCGAGAAGTGCGTGCCGGTAATGAGCAGCGCTTTCGAGGAGGCGATGAAGGCTTCGTCGAAGTCGCCCGCATCGACGGCCATGTCGGCACAGTTCTCGCGGTAGAAAATCAGCGGGAATGTGTCGCGGTCTTTCAGGCCCAGCAGCACGAGCGCCGTGAGGCGTTCATGGTCCACGCGCACATGGCTCGTGTCGCAGCCTTCCTTCGTGAGCGTTTCGACGAGGAAGCGCCCCATATGGTCGTCGCCCACGCGCGTGAGCATGGCCGACTTCAGGCCCAGACGCGCGCAGCCGAAGGCGATGTTCGCCGAGGAGCCGCCCAGATACTTCGCGAAGGTGGAGACGTCTTCGAGCCGCGCGCCCACCTGTTGAGCGTAGAGATCGACGCCCAGGCGTCCGAGGCAGACGATGTCGAGGCTGCGGCCGGCGGCGAAACGGCCTGGGGTGGAACGGGGCGGGGTTGAATGAGTCAGGGCCATGTGTATTCCTGTTGGGAGCTGTGCCGTGCGCTCGTGCTCAGATGGTCGCGCCGTCGAGTTCGGCGATCATCTTCTGCATCTCCGCACCGCCCGCCATCATGTCGAGCACTTCGTTCTTGCTGATCGTGTCCTTCGTGTAGGTCCCGAGCGAGCGACCGCGATTGAGCAGCGTGAACGAGTCGCCGATGGGGTAGGCGTGGTGCACGTTGTGGGTGATGAAGATCACCGAAATGCCCTTTGCGCGTGCGGCGTGAATCAGCTTGAGCACGTTGAAGCTCTGTTTCACGCCGAGCGCGGCGGTCGGCTCGTCGAGAATCAGCACGCGTGCGCCGAAGTGAATGGCGCGTGCGATCGCGAGACACTGCTTCTCGCCGCCCGACATCGTGCCGATGGCCTGATGCGGGTCGCGCACGTTGATGCCCATTCCGGCGAGGCGGTCCTTCGCGATCGCGGCGCTCGAATCGAGATCCATCACGTTGATGAAGCCGAACAGCTTCTTTTGCGGCTCGCGGCCCATGAAGAAGTTGCGCGCGACCGAAAGCAGCGGCACTAGCGCGAGATCCTGGTAGACGGTGGCGATGCCGAGATCGAGCGCGTCTTTCGGCGAATCGAACATCACGGGTTTGCCGTCCACGAAGTACTGGCCGGAGGTCGGCTGGTGCACGCCGGCGAGTGTCTTGATGAGCGTGGACTTGCCCGCGCCGTTGTCGCCGAGCAGGCAGTGCACCTCGCCGCGTTTCAAGCGCAATGTGACGCCGTTCAGTGCGATGACCTTGCCGAAGTACTTGCTGACATTCTCGAGCGCGAGAATCGTGTCGCCGTCTGCGGTGTTTTGCGTGTCGGACATTTGAGCCTCCGGCTTACGATTGCGCGACGCGGCGGCGCACATAGTGATTGAAGAGCACGGCAATGAGCAGCATCACGCCGAGGAACACGCGGAACCAGTCCGAATCGATGTTCGTGTAAGTGATGCCGATCTGCACGACGCCGAAGATGAGTGCGCCGAATGCCGCGCCGATCACCGAGCCGTAGCCGCCCGTGAGCAGCGTGCCGCCGATCACCGCGGCGATGATCGCTTCGAATTCTTTCTGCAGCCCGCGGTCGGCAGCGGCCGAACCGATGTCGCACACCTGCAGCACGGCGAACAGGCACGAGCAGAACGCGGTGAGCATGAAGAGCGAAATCTTCACGCGCTTCACGGGCACGCCCACGTTCTTCGCGGCGTTGGCGTCGCCGCCCACGGCGAGAATCCAGTTGCCGTAGCGCGTCTTGGCGAGCACGAATGCGCCGATCGCCACGAGCGCGAACCACCAGAGAATCACCTTGGGCACGCCGGGCACGAGCGGCTGACCGTTTTCGAGCATCCTGCCGATGCCGATATGCGCAAGCGCGACGAACAGGCCCTTGAACGCCGTGCCATGAAAAAGCAGGTTGGTCACGAAGTCGGCTTTGGCCACGTCGCCCACGCCCGAGACGATCGTGCGGTCCGCGAACATGATCGAGAGCGCAAGCGTCAGGCCGCGCAGGATGAAGAGGAACGCGAGCGTGACGATGAACGAAGGCAGCCGCGTGCGCATTACGAGGTAGCCGTTGAGCGCGCCGAGCGCGGTGCAGCCCACGAACGCGAACAGAATGGAAAGCGCGATGGGCCAGTGGAAGTACATCGTGGGGATCGCCACCATCATGCCGGCGAAGCCGATCATCGAGCCGATGGAGAGGTCGAACTCGCCGGCGATCATCAGCAGGCACGCGCCGACGCTCAGGATACCGAGGTAGGCGGCGACCTGGGACCAGTTCATCACGCCGTCGAGATCGAACATGCCCGAGCCGCCCGCGCCGATCGCGAAGACGGCGAAGACCAGCACGGTGCCGGAAATCGCGGCGAATTCGGGGCGGCCGAGCAGATGGCCGAACCACGATTCGCGGCGCACGCGTTCGTCGCTGGCGCCTGGCTGCGGCGCGGGCGCGTCTTGCGCGCCGTCTTCCTGAGCGTGCGAGGGGAAGTGTTTGCCGGCTACACCCATGATGTCTCCTGTATCGACCAGAGTTGGTGCTTTAGCGCCTTACGCTGGTCTCGTGCAAGGCGATCGGCCGTGGCAGGCGCATTCGCGTCTGCGTTGGCTCAAATACCCGAGCGCATTCCCCACAAGCGACTGCCTTGCAGTAGAAGCAACACGGTGAATGGCGCGCGGCGAGGCTGGCGAGAGGCGATGGGCATCGGAAGATGCTAGCCACCGCCGCGCGTGGCTGACAAAAAATGCTTAGCGATACTGACCTGCGTACTTCACGACCTTGTCGAGATTCTCCTTGGTGATGAAGCCCGGACCCGAGCGGATGTTCTTCGGACCGTACGAGGGCTGCAGGCCATAGGTTTCGAGGCGCTGCTTGAACTTCGGATTCGCTTCGAGGATCTGGCGGATCTTCTGCGGGTCCGTGGTGTGCTCCTTCTTCACGATCGCGAGCACGGCCACGGGGATGTAGCCCTGCAGGTACGGCTGCTGGTCGATCGCGAACTGGATGGTGCCTGCGCGGATCGCCTTGGCAATGTCATCCGAGAAGTCGAACGTGCAGAAGTAGACCTTGCCCGCGAGGCCCATCTGGTCGATCGCCTTGAGCGTGGCGGCCGCCGGCACCGGGCCGAGCGTGAGGATCGCGCCCGTGTTCGGATGGTTGCGCAGATACGCGCTCACCTTCGACTGGATTTCCGTCGGGTCCTGGCCGGAGTCGATTGTCGAGCTCTTGTAGTCCACGCCGAGCGCATCGGCAAATCCGCGGCAGCGTTCGAACGACACGGCGTTGGTCGCGAAGTGATTCACGCACAGGAACGACTTCACGCCCGCGGCCTTGGCCTTTTCGCCGGCTGCGTGGCCCGCCACGTATTCGGGCTGACCCACGTGCATGATCGCGCCGAGCTTCTCGCTCTGTTCCTCGGTGCCCGAGTTGATCGTCACGAGCGGAATCTTCTTTTGCGTGACCTTGCCGATCGAGCTCTTGAGCACGTCGTAGTCGGCGATGGTCACGATCACGCCGTCGTAGTTACGCGCGGCGGCCTGTTCGATCAGGCGCGACATGTCGGCGATGTCGCCGTTGGGTGGATTGCGGTAGTCGGTCTCGACGTTCCAGTCTTCGTCGGCCTGCTTGATGGCGTTCTTGATCGTGTTCCACCACGAGTCGGAATCGGGCGCGTGGCTGATCAGCACGAAATGGCCGTCGGCGGCTTGCGCCGTTTGCGCGCTGAGCACGCTCGCACCTGTGACGCCCGCTGCCAGCGCGAGCACTGCGGCCAACCTCCGGAGCATGGTCTTGCCCTTGCGTTGAGTCATTGTCTCCACCTTTCTCGGTCTGTCGTTCGTTCTTGGGGTGAATGCCGCAGCCGCGCTTTTGACATGCCGCTTGTTACCTGCACCAGCTGCCGCGCTCATCGACAAGAGTAGGACATCGCCTCGCGACTTGCAACGAAAATTTCATTGCAAATAAAAATGGAAAATCTGTTCCATTCGTGTGACGCGCTGCCTATAATCGGCTCCGTCGGCATGCCGTGGAATCGAAGCCTGGTAAGGCTTTGCGGCAGTGCGGCAACCAGCCGAGGAAAACAATCATGGCGGATGACACAACCGACGCCGTAACAGGCGTAGACGAATTGATGCAGCGCATCGCCCACGATTACGAGGCGCTGCCGCGTCAGCTGAAAAGCATCGCGACCTACATCGAGCAGCACCGCGCGAGCGTGATGATGGACCGTACGAGCGACATTGCCGCGAGCTGCGGCGTGCATCCTTCGGCGGTGGTGCGCTTTGCGCAGCGCTTCGGCTTCTCGGGCTTCTCCGACCTCCAGGCCGTGTTCCGTCAGGCCTATGCGGGGCAAGGCGCCTCGGCCACGAGCTATCAGCAGCGCATTCGTCAACTGATCGACGCCAAGGAAGGCGAGGCGAGCCCGGACATGGGCGGCGCCGTGGCACGCGAGTTCATCGGCGCATGCCGCAGCGGGCTCGACGAACTCGAAGCCGGCCTGGACGGCGCGCAGTTCGACGAAGCCGTGAAGATGCTCGAGCAGGCGGACAACATCTACGTGATCGGCGTGCGCCGCTCGTTTCCGGTGGCGAGCTACATCGTCTATGCCTTGCAGCACACGCGCAAGCGCGTGCACCTCGTCTCGGGGCTCGGCGGCATGTACCACGAACAGATTCGCGGCGTGAAGAAGGGCGACGTGGTGATCGCCATCAGCTTCGCACCCTACGGCAAAGAAACGCAGTACTGCCTGCGCGTGGCGCAGCAGCACCACGCCAGGACGCTCGTCATCACCGACAGCCAGCTTTCGCCGCTCGCGCGCCACGCGAACGCGCAGCTCTATGTGAAGGAAGGGAGCGCGTTCGCGTTCCGCTCGCTCACCAGCACCTTCTGCCTGTGCCAGGCGCTCTTCATTGCGCTTGCGTACCGGCTCGAACTCAACGTGGAAGAATCGACCGACACCGGAGGATACGATGACTAGTGCAGCAAGCGGCGCAGCGACAACGCTGGATGTGGCGGTATTCGGCGCGGGGCGCATTGGCCGCATTCATGCGGGCAATCTCGCGCGCCAGCCGGGCGTGCGTCTGAAGTACGTGATCGATGTCAATCGCGAAGCCGCCGCCGCGCTCGCCGCACAGCACGGCGCGCAGGTCGTGGATGTGGACGCCGCGTTCGGCGACGCTTCGATCGGCGCCACGGTAATTTGCTCGAGCACCGATACGCACTCCGAACTGATCCTCAAGTCGGCGGCAGCGGGCAAACATATCTTCTGCGAAAAGCCCGTCGATCTGACCATCGAGCGCGCGCGCGCCTGCGCAGAAGCCGTTCAGCGCGCGGGCGTCGTGGCCATGATCGGCTTCCAGCGCCGCTACGATCCCACGTTCGCCGCGCTCAAGACGCGCCTCGATGCAGGCGAGATCGGCACGCCGGAAATGCTGATCGTCACGAGCCGCGACCCGGGCGCGCCGCCGGTCGAGTACATCAAGCACTCGGGCGGCATCTTCAAGGACATGCTGATCCACGACTTCGACATCTTCCGCTGGATCCTCGACGACGAGGCGGTGAGCGTGCATGCCACAGGCAGCTGCCTGTCCGACCCGGCGATTGCCGACGCGGGCGACATCGATTCGACGGCGGTGACGATTCGCACGAAGCGCGGGCGTCTTTGCCAGATCAACACGGCGCGGCGCGCGGCCTATGGTTACGACCAGCGCTTCGAGGTGCTCGGCAGCGAGGGCATGCTGCAGGCGGGCAACATGAAGCCGACCGAGGTGGTCGCGTGGTCGAAGACCGCTGTCGCGCAGGACGTGCCCGAGGCGTTCTTCCTCGAACGCTATCGCGCGGCCTATGCGCGCGAAATGGCGCACTTTCACGAAGCCGTGACGCAGGGCGTGCCGGTGCGCACCTCGGTCGCCGACGGCCTGAAAGCGCTGGAGTTGGCCGAAGCTGCCTCGCTGTCGTGGCGCGAGGGCCGTGTCGTGACGCTGGGCGATTGAAGCGAGCGCAGATCAAGCGAGGAGAGCAAGGATGCAGGCAATCGATCGTGCCCAGCCGTTGCGCGTGGGCGTGGCGGGACTTGGGCGGTTGGGGCGGCGGCACGCGCAGAACCTGGCGTATCGCGTGCCGGGTGCAACGCTCGCGGCCGCGTGCAGTCCGCTGGAAGCGGATCTCGCTTGGGCGCGCGAGGCGCTGCCCGCCGCGCGGCTGTATGGCGAGTACGCCGATTTGCTGGCCGATCAAGCGGTCGATGCGGTGTGGCTCGTCACGCCTTCGGCATTGCACGCCGAGCAGATCGTGCAGGCGCTCGAAGCGGGCAAGCACGTGTTCTGCGAGAAGCCGCTCTCGCTCGACGTGGCCGAATGCGAGCGGGTGGTGAACGTGTCGCGTCGTCATGCCGACCGGCAGGTGACCATCGGCTTCATGCGCCGCTTCGATCCAAGTTATCAGGATGCCTACGCAAGCGTGCAGGCGGGGGCGATCGGCAAGCCTTTTCTGGTGCGCTCGCAGACCTGCGATCTGAACGATCCCGAAGGCTTTTTCGTGCGCTTCGCGCCGACTTCGGGCGGCATTTTCCTCGACTGCACGGTTCACGACATCGACGTTGCGCGCTGGCTGCTCGGCAAGCCGCGCGCCACACGCGTGTACGCCGCAGGCGCAATCGCGCTGCACGAAGGGCTGCGCGAATCGGGCGACGTGGACAACGGCGTGGCGATCTGCGAGTTCGAGGGCGGCCGTCTCGCGATGTTTTACGCCTCGCGCACGATGGCGCACGGCAACGACACGTCGAGCGAGGTGATCGGCACGGCGGGGGCGCTCGCGATCGGCCGCATCCCGCGCGCGAATCGCGTCGATGTCTACGATGCGACTGGCGTGCGCAGCGTTTGCACGCCCACCTTCTTCGACCGTTTCGAAGAGGCGTTCCTGATCGAAGCGCAGGCGTTCGTCGCCGAAGTCGCGGCACGCAAGGCGGGGCGGACGCAGGCGGGGAGCCTTGGCGCGACGCTCGAAGACGCGCTGGAAGCCACCCGCATCGGCCAGGCGCTGCGCGAATCGCTGCATACGGGGGCGGCGGTCACCCTGTGAGCCGTGCCGTGATCGGGACGCAAGCGGCGGCTGGCGTGGCTGCGGTAAAATCGACGCTATTGCCAGCGCCGTCTCACGCCGTGACGGTGCGCCACCGAAGGATCCAACCCCGATGCAGATTCAGGTTCACAAGGAAGTGGATGCGCGCGGGCTGAACTGCCCGCTACCGATCCTGCGCGCCAAGAAGGCGCTCGCCGACATGGAAAGCGGCCAGATCCTCAAGGTTCTCGCGACCGATCCCGGCTCGCAGCGCGATTTCGCCGCCTTCGCGAAGCAAACCGGCAACGAGATCGTGGAAAGCTCGCAGCAGGACAAGACGTTCGTGTTCCTGATGCGCCGGCGCTAAACGCATCGGCAGATAAGAAATGGCCCGCATGAGAATGCGGGCCATTTTCATTTGCGCACAGCGGAAGGTCTCAACCGGGGGCGCCTTAGCCTTCCAGCACCGGCTTGCGCGTACGCAGATACTCGTCGAAATCCGCGCCGACTTCCGGATGACGCAGCGCGAACTCCACCGTCGCCTTCAGGTAGCCGAGCTTGCTGCCGCAGTCGAAGCGCGTGCCGTGGTACTTGTAGGCGAGCACCTGTTCGTCGGCGAGCAGCGACTGGATCGCGTCGGTGAGCTGCAGCTCGCCGCCCGCGCCCGGCTTGATCGACTTCAGATGCTCGAAAATGCGCGGCTTGAGCACGTAGCGGCCGACCACGCCGAGGTTCGACGGTGCGACTTCCGGCGCCGGCTTCTCGACGATGCCCGAGAGCTTGACGATCGAGTCTTCCCACTCCTTGCCGTCGACAATGCCGTACGAGCGCGTTTCCGAGGGCGGGATCTCTTCCACGCCGAGTACCGAGCTATGGTAGTGGTCGAACACCTCGACCATCTGCTGCATGACGGGCGGCGTGCCGTAGAGCAAGTCGTCCGCGAGAATCACGGCGAACGGGTTGTCGCCCACGAGCTTTTCCGCGCACAGCACGGCGTGGCCAAGGCCGAGCGCCTCGGGCTGACGCACGTAGAAGCAGTCGACGTTGTTCGGCTTGATGTTGCGCACCAGTTCGAGCAGCTTGGCTTTGCCGCGCGCTTCGAGTTCGGCCTCGATCTCATACGACTTGTCGAAATGGTCCTCGATCGCGCGCTTGCTGCGCCCGGTCACGAAGATCATCTCGGTGATGCCCGCAGCCACGGCTTCTTCGACCGCGTACTGGATGAGCGGCTTGTCGACCACGGGCAGCATCTCCTTCGGGCTGGCTTTCGTGGCCGGAAGGAAGCGCGTGCCGAGGCCCGCTACCGGGAATACCGCTTTTGTCACTTTCAGCATGTCTTTTGTCCCTGTCCTGGTGCTCGTGTGACGCCGCGGGTGCGGCGCGACGCGTTACAGCCTTTGGCCGATATGGCGCTCAGGCCGGCAACCGCGTGAGTTGTGCGGTCAGCTTGTCCAGCGTTGCCTGGTATTCTGCCAGTCTTTTCTGCTCCTGCTCAACGACTGCGGGCGGTGCTTTTGCTACGAAACTCTCGTTTCCTAGCTTGGCCTTGCACTTCGTTACCTCATTGCCGAGGCGGGCGATTTCCTTCGACAGGCGTTCGCGTTCGGCGGCTACGTCGATCTCCACCTTCAGCACGAGCTTGTCCGTCCCTACGATAGCAACTGGCGCGCCTGCTGAGGCCGCGTCGAGCGTCGCTTCGTCGGCGATGATCTGGACCTCCGAAAGCTTTGCAAGCGCCTGCGCATAGGGCGCGAACGTCGCGAGGCGCTCGGCGTTGCCCGTGGCGAGCAGCGGCACCTTCGTGGCGGGCGAGAGGCCCATTTCGCCACGCAGGTTGCGGCACGCGTCGATCACGGCCTTCAGGTCGGCGGCCCACTGTTCCGCGGCTTCGTCGATCTTTTTGGCTTCCGCGACCGGGTAACGCTGCACCATGATCGATGCTGCGCCTTCGGCGGCACCCTCGGGGTACGCGTCGGTGAGCGGCGCCACCTTCTGCCACAGCGCTTCGGTGATGAACGGAATCACCGGGTGCGCGAGGCGCAGCACCGTTTCCAGCACGCGCAGCAGCGTGCGGCGCGTGGCGCGCTGCTGCTCGGGCGTACCCGTCTGGATCTGCACCTTGGCCAGTTCCAGGTACCAGTCACAGTATTCGTCCCAGACGAACTTGTATATGGCGTTGGCCACGTTGTCGAAACGATAATCCGCGAAGCCCTTCGCGACTTCGGCTTCCACGCGTTGCAGGAGCGAGACGATCCAGCGGTCGGCCTGCGAGAAGTCCGTGTAGCCGCCGGGGCCGCAATCGCCCGGCTGGCATGCGCCCGGCTTGCTGAAGCCGCAGTCGTGGCCTTCGCAGTTCATCAGCACGAAGCGCGTGGCGTTCCAGAGCTTGTTGCAGAAGTTGCGATAGCCTTCGCAGCGCGCGAGGTCGAAGTTCACGTTGCGGCCGAGCGTGGCCATGGAAGCCATCGTGAAGCGCAGCGCGTCGGTGCCGAACGCGGGAATGCCCTCCGGGAACTCCTTGCGCGTCTTCTTTTCGATGGTCGCGGCCTGCTTGGGATTCATGAGGCCGGTGGTGCGCTTGGCGACCAGCGCTTCGAGGTCGATGCCGTCGACGATATCGATCGGGTCGAGCGTGTTGCCCTTGCTCTTCGACATCTTCTGGCCTTCGGCGTCGCGCACGAGGCCGTGCACGTACACCGTGTCGAACGGCACCTTGCCGGTGAAGTGCGTGGTCATCATGACCATGCGCGCCACCCAGAAGAAGATGATGTCGAAGCCCGTGACCAGCACGGAAGAGGGCAGGAAGGCCTTCAGTTCGGGCGTCTCTGCAGGCCAGCCGAGCGACGAGAACGGCACGAGCGCCGACGAGAACCACGTGTCGAGCACGTCTTCGTCGCGCTTCAGTGCGCCCGTGTAGCCCTTGGCTTCGGCCTGCGCGCGTGCTTCTTCCTCGCTCTTCGCGACGAAGATCTCGCCGTTCTCGCCGTACCACGCCGGGATCTGGTGGCCCCACCAGAGCTGGCGCGAGATGCACCAGTCCTGGATGTTCTCGAGCCACTGGTAGTAGGTCGTGGTCCAGTTTTCCGGCACGAACCTGATCTGGCCGCTGCGCACCACGTCGAGCGAGGTTTCGGTGATCGACTTGCCGGGGTTGAAGGTGCCTTCGGGCGCGGGCTTCGTCATCGCGACGAACCACTGGTCCGTGAGCATCGGCTCGATCACGACGCCCGTGCGGTCGCCGCGCGGCACCATGAGCTTGTGCGGCTGCACCGAGTCGAGCAGGCCGAGTGCTTCAAAGTCGGCCACGACCTGCTTGCGCGCCTCGAAGCGGTCGAGGCCGCGGTATTTGGCGGGGGCGTTGTCGTTGACCTTCGCGTCGAGCGTGAGGATCTCGATCATCGGCAGGCCGTGGCGCAGGCCCACCTGGTAGTCGTTGAAGTCGTGCGCGGGCGTGACCTTCACGACGCCCGTGCCGAACTCGCGGTCCACGTATTCGTCGGCGATGATGGGGATCTCGCGGTCCGCGAGCGGCAGCTTCACGGTCTTGCCGATCAGGTGCGCGTAGCGCTCGTCTTCCGGGTGGACCATCACGGCCGTGTCGCCGAGCATGGTTTCCGGGCGCGTGGTCGCGACCGTGAGGTGGCCCGAGCCGTCCGTGAGCGGATAGCGCAGGTGCCACAGGTTGCCGTTTTCCTCTTCGCTCACGACTTCGAGATCCGAAACGGCGGTGCCCAGCACCGGGTCCCAGTTCACGAGGCGCTTGCCGCGGTAGATCAGGCCCTGTTCATAGAGGCGCACGAACACGTCGCGCACGGCGGTCGACATCTTGTCGTCCATCGTGAAGTACTCGCGCGACCAGTCGATCGAGGCGCCCAGACGGCGCACCTGACCCGTGATGGTCGAACCCGACTGCTGCTTCCATTCCCACACGCGCTCGACGAACTTTTCGCGGCCCAGGTCGTGGCGCGAGATCTTCTGCGCGTCGAGCTGGCGTTCGACCACGATCTGCGTGGCGATGCCCGCGTGGTCCGTGCCCGGCACCCACAGCGTGTTGTCGCCGAGCATGCGGTGGTAGCGCGCGAGGCCGTCCATGATCGTCTGGTTGAACGCGTGCCCCATGTGCAGCGTGCCGGTGACGTTGGGCGGCGGCAACTGGATCGAGAAGTTGTTGCGGCCGGGCTCGAAGGTCGCGGCGGCGTAGGCTCGACGCTCCCATTCGGGGCCCCAGTGGGCCTCGATCGTCTGGGGCTCGAAGCTTTTCGCTAGCGTGCTGTCGCTCATGGGTGGAATCTGCCGAAAAAAGGATGCGGAAACGTTCGATTATAAGGGGAAGTCCTGCCGGAGCCGACGCGCCAGCCGAGCTGGTGCGCTGGGCGGGCCATGGTGCGAGCCGTCGTGCGGGCGTTCTGCGCGCGAGGCGTGCCGCTTGGGTCACCCAAGCCGCAGCGTGCGTGCGCACTTATAATGGCGGTCTGCCATTCAACGACGGCGCGCCTGTGCCGCGCGCCACGTCCCCGGGGTCCCGCCCTGGGGTCACGCTCCTTTTCAGCCCATGCCCGAACTGCTCGCGAACCTGAACCCCGAACAACTCGCCGCCGTCACGTTGCCCAACGAACCGGCGCTCATCCTGGCCGGGGCCGGCAGCGGCAAGACGCGCGTGCTGATCACGCGTATTGCGTGGCTGATCCAGCAGGGCATGGCCTCGCCCTCGACCATCCTCGCCGTGACCTTCACGAACAAGGCCGCGCGCGAAATGATGGGGCGCCTCCAGGCGCTCCTGCCCATCGACACGCGCGGCATGTGGATCGGCACGTTCCACGGCCTGTGCAACCGCATGCTGCGCGCGCATTTCCGCGACGCCGGCCTGCCGCAAACCTTCCAGATCCTCGACACCGCGGACCAGCTCTCGGCCATCAAGCGTCTGATGAAGGGCCTGAACGTCGACGACGAGAAGTACCCGCCCAAGAACCTGCAGTACTTCATCAACAACGCGAAGGAGCAGGGCCTGCGTCCGAAGGACGTCGACGTGAGCGACGACTTCAACCGCAAGTTCGTCGAACTCTACGAAGCGTACGACCAGCAGTGCCAGCGCGAAGGCGTGGTCGATTTCGCGGAGCTGCTGCTGCGCTGCTACGAGCTGCTCGCGTACAACCCGCCGCTGCGCGCGCACTATCAGGGGCGCTTTCGCGACATTCTGGTGGACGAGTTCCAGGACACCAACAAGCTCCAGTACGCGTGGCTCAAGCTGCTCGCGGGGCCGGGCAACGCGATCTTCGCGGTGGGCGACGACGACCAGTCGATCTACGCGTTCCGCGGCGCGAACGTCGGCAACATGCGCGACTTCGAGAACGAGTTCCGCGTGAAGCACATGATCAAGCTGGAGCAGAACTACCGTTCGCACGGCCATATTCTCGATGCGGCCAACTACCTGATCGCGCACAACTCGCGGCGTCTGGGCAAGAACCTGCGCACCGATGCGGGCCACGGCGAGCCGGTGCGCGTGTACGAAGCGGCCACCGACTCGCAGGAAGCGGGCTGGATCGTCGAGGAGATTCGCGCGCTCATCAACCAGGGGCTGGCGCGCAACGAGATCGCCATCCTCTATCGCAGCAACGCGCAGTCGCGCACGATCGAGCACACGCTCGTGAACGCGGGCGTACCGTACAAGGTGTATGGCGGCTTGCGCTTCTTCGAGCGTCAGGAAGTGAAGCATGCGCTCGCGTATCTGCGTCTGATCGACAATCCGAACGACGACACGGCGTTCGCGCGCGTCGTGAATTTCCCCACGCGCGGCATCGGCGCGCGTTCGATCGAGCAGCTGGCGGATGCCGCGCGCCTCTACAACTGCTCAATGGCCGCGGCCATTCCGTACGTCACGGGCAAGGCGGGCTCGAGCCTGGGTTCGTTCGCCAGTCTGGTCGCGAAGATGCGCGCCGAGACCGCGCAGATGAGCCTGCCGGAAACGGTCGAATACACCGTGCGCATGAGCGGTCTCGCCGAGTTCTATCAGAACGAGCGTGAAGGCCAGGACCGCCTCGAGAACTTGCAGGAACTCGTGACCGCGGCCACGGCGTTCGTGAGCGAAGAGGGCTATGGCCTCGACACGCCCGCGCGCTCGATCCCGCTGCGCCCGGGCGCGAGCGCGGTGCCCGAGATCGTCTCGCAGGACGGCGAGATCGAAGTGCTCGACGCGCCCACGATCACCGACCCAGCGCAGAACCCCGACGTCATGACGCCGCTCGCGGGCTTCCTCTCGCATGCGTCGCTCGAAGCCGGCGACAACCAGGCGCAGGCAGGCCAGGACGCCGTGCAGCTGATGACGGTGCACGCGGCGAAGGGCCTCGAATTCACGGCGGTCTTCATCACCGGTCTCGAAGAGGGCTTGTTCCCGCACGAGAACAGCGCGATGGAGGCCGACGGCCTCGAAGAAGAGCGCCGCCTGATGTACGTGGCGATCACGCGTGCGAAGGAGCGGCTCTATATCTCGTTCGCGCAGAGCCGCTTGCTGCACGGCCAGACGCGCTACAACGTGCGCTCGCGCTTTTTCGACGAACTGCCGCAGGAATCGCTCAAGTGGCTCACGCCCAAGGTCGAGGCGGGCGCGCGCTGGGGCGGGCGTTCCGACAACGCCGGCTGGGGCCGCGACTGGTTCGCGCGTCCGGGCGGCGGCAGTGGCGGCAGCGAAGGCGGCCGTCGCGAGCGCGACGCCTATATCGCCGACAAGAGCCCGGCACCCGCGTTCGCCAACGAGCAGCGCGCCGCCGAGACGGGCTTCCGGGTGGGCCAGGGCGTGTTCCACACGAAGTTCGGCGAAGGCACGATCACGGCGCTCGAAGGCAGCGGCACCGACGCCAAGGCGCAGGTGCGCTTCAAGCGGCACGGCGAGAAATGGCTCGCGCTGGCGGTGGCCAAGCTGCAGCCGGTGGAGTGAGCACGAGTCAGCCTCAAACGACCCAGACGGAAATCATTCGAAGATGAACCTCTCGACCCAAGCGAGCGGCAGTGCCGCCCGCCCGCTCGGCGTGCTCGCCGCGCTGCCCCAGGAACTCGGCGATCTGATCGCGGCCATGCAGGCCGAATCGGGTGTCGTGACGCGCACGTTCGGCCGGCGTGACTATCACCTCGGCACCGTGCACGGCGCGCCGTGCGTGGTGACGCTCGCGCGCGTCGGCAAGGTGGCGGCCGCCGCCACCGCGAGCGCGCTGATCCATGCGTTCGATGTGGAAGCGATCGTCTTCACGGGCGTCGCCGGCGGCGTGGGCTCGGGCGTCCACGTGGGCGACGTGGTGGTGGGCGAAACGCTGCTCCAGCACGACATGAACGCCGAGCCGCTGTTCCCGCGCCACGAGATTCCGCTGCTCGCGCGCTCGCGCTTCGATGCCGATCATGCGCTGGCGCAGGCGCTCGCCGCCGCGTGCGAGCGTTTCATCGCGGAGGAGGGGCCGGAGTTGACCGCGCGCTTCAAGGCCGCGCTGCCGCGCTTCGAGACCGCGTTTCCGCAGGTGCATCGCGGGCTCGTGATCAGCGGCGATCAGTTCGTGGCGAGCGCGGCGGCCGTGGACGCGCTGCGCGCGCTGTTGCCCGACGCGCTCGCCGTCGAGATGGAAGGCGCCGCGATCGCCCAGGTCTGCCACGAGTACGACGTGCCGTGCGCGATCGTGCGCACGATCTCCGATACCGCCGACGAGCACGCGAGCACCTCGTTCTCGAGCTTCCTCACCGATATCGCGGGCACGTACTCGACGGGCATCCTCAAGCGCTTCCTGGCCGCCTACCGCCCGCTCGCACGCTGAGCGGGCGTACGCGCAGGCCTCAGCTGTCGCCTGCGCTGACCGCCTCGCGAATCGACTGCAGCGCCGAGGCATCCTCGATGGTCGGCAGGTCGCCCGGGTCGCGCCCTTCGGCGAGCGCCGCAATCGCGCGGCGCAGCAGCTTGCCGGAGCGCGTCTTGGGCAGCATCGGCACGAAGTGCACGCGCGCGGGCCGGCCGATCGCGCCGAGCTGGCGGTCCACCGTCGCGGTGAGCGAAGCCGCGAGCTTTTGTGCATCGGCGGGACTGGCGGCCGTATTCGCGTCGCGCAGCACGACGAACGCCAGCGCCGCCTGACCCTTCACCGCGTCGTTCACACCCACCACGGCCACTTCCGCGACTGCCGCATGCGACGAGATCGCCTCTTCGATCTCTCGCGTGCCGAGACGATGGCCGGCCACGTTGATCACGTCGTCGGTGCGGCCGAGGATCGTCACGTAGCCGTCGCTGTCCTGCACGCCCCAGTCGAAGGTCGAATACACCTGCTGGCCGGGCACGCTGTCCCAGTACGTTTTCACGAAGCGCGCGTCGTCGCCCCACACGGTCTGCATGCAGCCGGGCGGCAACGGGTAGCTGAGCGTGATCACGCCTTTCTCGCCCTGCGCGCAGGGCTCGCCCGTATGTTCGTTGCGCAGCACGAGGTCGTAGCCGTAGCAGGGCACGCCCGGCGAGCCGAGCTTTTGCGGCAGCGGATCGACGCCGCGCTGGATCGCCAGCAGCGGCCAGCCGGTCTCGGTCTGCCAGTAGTTGTCGACGACGGGTTTGCCGAGTGCATCGGAGATCCATGCGGCCGTGGGCTCGTCGAGCGGTTCGCCCGCGAGAAAGAGCGTGCGCAGGCTCGACAGATCGGCGCAGTGCAGCAGCGCCGGGTCCTGCTTCTTGAGCACGCGTATGGCCGTCGGCGCCGTGAACATCAGGTTGATGCGGTGCTGCTCGACGAGGCGCCACCAGATGCCGCCGTCGGGGCGCACCGGCGTGCCTTCGTACATCACCGTGGTCATGCCCGCGAGCAGCGGCGCATAGATGATGTAGCTGTGACCCACCACCCAGCCGATGTCCGACGCCGTGAACATGGTGTCGCCGGCGCGTCCCTCGAAGATGTATTCCATCGATGCCGCGAGCGCCACCGCGTAGCCGCCTACGTCGCGCTGCACGCCCTTGGGTTTGCCCGTTGTGCCCGAGGTGTAGAGGATGTACGAAGGCTCGTTCGATTCGAGCCATTCGCAGGGAATCTGCACGTCGTAATGCTGCTCGCGCAGCGGCTCGTAGTCGACGAGATACGGCGCGTTCAGCCGCTCGGGCGCGAGCTGGCGGTCGATCAGCAGCACCTTGGGCGGCGCGTATTCGGCGCGCGCCATGGCTTCGTCCACGAGCGGCGTGTAGTCGATCACCTTGCCGCCACGCGCGCCGGCGTCGGCGGTCACGAGCAGCACGGGCTTCGCGTCGTCGATGCGCGCGGCGAGGCTCGGCGCGGCGAATCCGCCGAACACCACCGAGTGGATCGCGCCGAGGCGCGCGCAGGCGAGCATGGCGAACACGGCTTCGGGAATCATCGGCAGATAGATCAGCACGCGCTCGCCGCGCGCGACGCCGAGCGTGCGCATCACGGCGGCCATGCGGTTCACTTCGGCGTGCAGGTCGGCATAGGTGTAGCGGCGCTCGATGCCGGTCTCGGTCGAGACGTAGACGAGCGCGTTCTGCTGCGCGCGCGACGGGAGGTGACGGTCCACGGCGTTGAAGCACAGGTTCGTGCGGCCGCCGCGGAACCAGCGCGCGAACGGCGGGTTCGAGCGGTCGAGCACCTGGTCGAACGGCGTCTCCCAATGGATGCGCCCGGCCTCGCGGCGCCAGAAGTCGTCGGGGTTCACCACCGACTCGCGGTGAAAATCGCGGTAACGCATGACTACCTTCCTCCCGTGCTGATGGTGCAGCCGTTGGCCGGATCTGGCGCAGTTTTTCAGGATAGTGCAGTGCAATGCGGGCGGGCAACGCGGGTTCTCCCGCGGATTTCCTCGCCGACTTCCTCATACGGGCGCATGCGGCGCGCCCGCCGGGCGCGTGGAAGGCCCGCGCAACCCCTGCGCGCGTTCAGCCGCCGATTTCGGGATGCTCGAGACGCGGCAGCGGTGCGACGCGCCAGCGGCGCATCCAGAGCCGGGCGGCATCGACAGTCGCATCGAGCTGCGCGCGCACCGTGCTCGACAAGCCCGCGCCGTAACAGTCGCTGCCTTGTGGCTGCACGCCGATCAGCACGATCTCGCGCGGCGAGCGGCCGCTCAGTTGCGCGCAGGCGAGCGCGGCGGCGAAGCCCATGCCGGGCCGGCTCGGACGGCGCGTGTAGAGGTGTTCGGCGGCCGCATCGCCGGTGAGTACGCGCAGCGCGCCCGGCTCGAGGCCGAAATCGATGGCGCTGAATACGAGCAAACGCTGCGTGGATTCGACGACGGGCAGGAGTGCGCGGCCGCGCGTGCCGCCTTCCACGAGCTCGACCTGCGCGGGGCATTGCCAGGTCGCCTTCAGGCGCTCGAGCGCGAGCACGCCTACGCCCGCATCGCCCCATTGAACATTGCCGAGGCCGAGCACGACCACCCGCTGCGGCGCGAGGGCCTGGCGCTTCGCGAGCCCGGCCAGTGCGCGGCGCGCGAAGGCCCGCACCGCGCCGTCGTCGCGCGTCGTCCGCGGGATGGCGCCGATTTCGTGAGGACGATGGAGGCGAAGGATCACGTTGATGGCTAATTGGAAGAGTGGGGAATAGGAATAATCCGAGTAATCCGACCAACTTCCGTTGATGTGTATCAATCGAGATAGGCTTTAACGTGATAAAGGCAATGTTTTGCAATGCTCATCGATTCGCTGTCGGCGCACTGTGCGGGCATCGCTAACACTCCGTGTGCGCACAGCAACAAAAAAAGGGAACGCCAAACTGGCGTTCCCTGTTCGCGTGCGCTTTTGCGTAGCCCGGCTGGCAGTACGCGCCGTCACGGCTCCATCACGTGCCCGGTTTGACGACCACTGTGCAGGTCGTGCCCGCGGCGAGGACCATGTCGTCCGGCACCTTGTCGATGTGGATGCGTACCGGTACGCGCTGCGCGAGACGCACCCAGTTGAAGGTCGGGTTGACGTCGGCGAGCAGTTCGCGGCTTTGCGGATTGTCGCGGTCGTAGATGCCGCGCGAGATGCTCTCGACGTGGCCCTGGAGCGTGCCGCCGCTCATCAGCTTGATGTCGGCCTTGTTGCCCACCTTCACGTGCGGCAGCTTGGTTTCCTCGAAGTAGCCGTAGACCCAGAACGAATGACTGTCCACCACGGCAAGCTTGGCCTGGCCCGAGATCGCATAGTCGCCCTGGAACACCTGCAGGTTCGTGATGTAGCCGTCCACCGGCGAGACCACGCGCGTGCGCTCGAGGTTGAGCTTGGCGGCGTCGAGCGCGGCGATTGCCTGCTGGTACTGCGCCTGTGCCGAGTTCGCCGTATGCGAGGCGTTTTCGCGGTTTTCGGCCGAGACCACTTCGCTGTCCATGTCGGCGCGGCGGCGCGCGTCGTCCTGGCGCATCGTCAGCTCGGCCTTGCGCGCGGCGACGGCCGCCTCGGCCTGCTCCACGGCGATCTGATAGTGTGACGGATCGATCTGCATGAGCAGGTCGCCCTTGTGCACGAACTGGTTGTCCTTCACGGGCAGTTCGACCACGGCGCCCGAGACGTCGGGGGCGATGTTCACCACTTCGGCGCGCACGCGGCCGTCGCGGGTCCACGGCTCGTCCATGTAGTGAACCCACAGGACGCGCCCGACCAGAATGGCGACGACGAAGATGATGGCCGTCGCGATAAAGCCAATGAGGTTGCGGATTGTCATGATTCGGTTGATTCGTTCATCGATGCATGCAGCGACGCATTTAGTGATAGACCGCGAGACCGAGCAGGCAGCACACGACCACGAGCAGGCTCACGCGAAAGAGGGACGGGTGCCACACGACCCGGTAGAGGCCGGTTCGGGCCAGTACGGAATCGAGCACCCAGGTGATCGCCGCGCCCAGAATGAAGAGCAGCACGATCGCCGGGATATAGGCGTCGAGAAACGCGACGTCACGAGGCATGGTTGGCTCCTTGGCTCGCGCCAGGATTCGCGCCTTCGTTGCCCGCGTATGCCGCGAGCGGCGATTGCGGGTCGATGAGCGCGGTGCGGATGAAGTGCAGATGGCTCTGAATGCGCTGCAACTGGTGGCGCTCTTCGCGCGGCGGCATGTCGCCACGCTCGGCTGCGCTCGTTGCAGCGGGCTTCCACATGCCCTGCAGCACGGTCTGGCTTGCGTCGATGGCACGCGCCGTTGCCGCGAGCGCGTCGCGGTAGCGCGCCTCGCCCGGGCGATCGAAGAGCGCGCTCACGGCTTTGAGTGTCGCGTCGATCGCCACGCGCCACGCCGTTCGCCGCGCGTACTGCGGATGCGCGGGCAGCGCGGCCAGCTCGTGGCGCAGATCGAGCGCGGCGTTGCCCACTTCGAGCGTCGAGAAGAGCCAGCGCATCGTGTCGCGGCGTTGCGCGTCGTCGTTGCCCGCGATCGCCGAGAGCTGGAACATCAGGTCGCGCGCGCCGCTCTCGAAGCGGTTGCGCAATCCCTTCAGGCGCGCGCGGCACGCGTGCACGGCGCCGCCGCGCAGGTCGGCGAGCAGACGCCGGCGCAGCCACGGCGTGGAAGGCGGCAGGAGCACGGCGAACGCCAGCGCCGAAACCGCCATCGACGCGATCAGCGCGAGCGCGTCGTTCATATAGCTGCTCGGGTTGTACTGCACGACGTTGTCCGGCCCCGCGAGAAAGCACAGGAAGATGCAGTAGCCCACGCCGCAGCCCGCGTACTTCGGACGCGTCGTGAGGAACACGCCGAACGCGAGCGCGGGGGCGAGCGCGACGCACAGCATGACGAAGCCGTCGATATGCGGAAACACGCCGAACGTGAGAATCATGCCGACGATCGACGCGAGCACGGTGCCGAGCGCCATCTGCGTCGCCATACGCGAGGGCTGCGGCGCGGACGAGGCGAGCGCGCAGGTCGCGGCGGCATTGAGCACGAGGTTCGTGCCACTCGGCCATGCGGTGGCGATCCAGAACGCGCCGAGCAGCGACATCACGATGGCCGCGCGCAGGCCCGCCACGCCCGCCGCGATCAGGTTCGTCTTCGGCACGTAGCGCGAAATCCATTTCTCGCGCGCGTGCGTATCGACGGCGAGCGAGGCGTAGGTGGCCGTGTACTCGGTCATCTCGTGCACGAAGCGGTAGAACAGTTCCGTGGCGGTGTCGAAGTCGAGCAGGCGCGCATCGCCTTGTGCTTCGAGTTCGGCGCGCGTGGCGCGCACGCGCTTTGGCAGCGCCGAGCGGTAGTCGTCGAGCTGCTTCGAGACGTGCGTCGCGTCGGCGGCCGTGAGCACCGGCTCGCCCGCTTTGGCGAACAGCGGCGCGATTTCGCGGAAGTACGGTTCGAGCGCAGCGACGGTGGCCGCGGAGCCATCGGCGCGCAGGCGGTTCATCAACTGATGCAGTGCGTGAAAGCGCGTGGAGACCGTCATGAACTCGGTGTTCAGACGCGCGAGGCGCCCCGAGCGCATGCGTGCGTCGGGCGACTCGAACACGGCCGTGCTGCGGCTCGCTTCGAAGCCGACGACGTCGGCGACGAAGCGCGCATGGCTCGCTTCGATGTGCGAACGATCGATACGTCCGGCCAGCGCCGCCGAAACGTAGTCGACGAACGACGAGAAACGGCGCCGCACGCTCGAGCGCAGCAGCTCGCCCGTAAACTGCGGAAACACCACGGCGCTGACGAAGCCCGAGCAAAGGATGCCGATCGAGATCTCGCCCACGCGCGTCATCGCCGACATGAACGCGCCGTCGGGATGCTGCGAGGCCGGAATGCCGATCAGCGCCGCCGTATAGCCCGCGAGCACGAAGCCGTACGAACGGAAGTTGCGGTTGCGCGCGGCGCCCGCGGTGCACAGGCCGACCCATAGCGCCGTCGAGACGATAAAGAGCTCCGGCTGCTGTGCGAACAGGCCGATCAGCGCGAGCATCACGACGAGGCCCACGAGCGTGCCGCACAACCGGTAGAAGCTCTTGGCGAACACGGGACCGCTTTGCGGCTGCATCACGATGAACACAGTGGTCATGGCCGTGCGCGGCTGCGGCAGATCGAGCTTCATGGCGACGCCGAGCGCAAGCAGCGCAGCGGCGATTGCCTTGAGGAGATAGATCCAGACGAGGCCGTCGGTCCGCGCCCAGTCGGCGAGCGCGGCGTAGAGGCTTTGGCCGCCCGGCTGCGAGGGTGAGGAGGTGGACGCTTGCATCGTCGGCTGCCTCAGTGCGCCGCGCCGGTTGCGCCGGCGTTGCCCGATGCGCTCGCATCGGCGGCGTCGGGTCCGGACGACGCATGCGAGCCGCGCGGCGCGAGCAGCGCCGCGGGCATGAGCGGCACGTCGCGCGTCTTCTTGCCATGCGCCGGGAGTTGCTCGGCGTCTGTCGGGGCCTTCGCGGCGGCATCGCTCGATGCGTCGATCATGCCGCCGCCCAGCGCCGCAACGAGCGTGGCGTGCGCGGCGAGCCGCTCGGCCTGGATGTGCGCGACGCCTTCCTGCGCGCGCAGCAGCTGCGTTTGCGCAATCAGCACGTTCACATAGTCGGTCAGGCCGCGGCGGAAGCCTTCCTGCGCGAGATCGTAGTTGCGCTGCGCGGCCGTGACAGAGCGGTGCGCGTCGTCTTCCTGCGTCGCGAGCGAGCGCATGCGCACCACCTGATCGGCGATTTCCTTGAGCGCGGTGACGATCGTCTGGTTGTACTGATCGACCGCGATGTCGTATGCGGCGGACTGCGCGCCGAGCTGCGCGCGCAGGCGTCCGCCGTCGAAGATCGGCAGCGAGAACGCGGGGCCTGCCGCATAGCTGCCGCTCATCGACTTGAGGAACTGGAACAGCGGGCCGGCCGCCGCGTAGCCGCCCATCGAGACGAGCAGGTTCACGTTCGGATAGAAGTCGGCCTTCGCGACGTCGATGCCGCGCGCCTGCGCGGCGACGAGCCAGCGCGCCGCGACCACGTCGGGGCGATAGCCGATCAACTGGGCGGGCAACGCCGAGGGCAGGCCCGCGGGCGCGGCGAGCGAAAGCGCAGGGCGCTCGATCGCTTCACCGGCACCCGGGCCCTTGCCCGCGAGCGCTGCGAGCTGGTTCTTGCCGAGTGCGATGGATTCTTCGAGAGCGTCGATCTGGCGCTCGTACTCGGGCAGCGGCGTTTGCGCCTGGCTCACTTCGAGCTGGGTGCCGATGCCGCCCGCCAGGCGCTTTTGCGCGAGCGTGAGAATGCGCTGCTGCTGGGCGAGCGTTTGCTTCGCAATGTCGAGCAGCGCGTAGTTCATCGACATCTCGATGTAGGTGCGCGTGACGTTGACTTCGAGTTCGAGCTGCGCCGCGCGCGCGTCGGCGGCGGTGGCGTGGGCCACGTCGAGCGCGCGCTCGGCGTTGTTCTTGTCCTGGCCCCAGAGGTCGAGGTGATACGACAGGCCGAGCGTGGCCGTGTTGTTCCACGTGTTCGCGCCCGCGAGCGGGCCCGGCCCGTAGTAGACGTTGTCGGACCATTGCTGGCGCTGGATGGACATGCTGCCGTTGATTTGCGGCAGGAGCCCGGCCTGGGCCACGCCCACCATCGAGCGCGCTTCGCGCACTCGCGCCTGGGCGGCGGCAAGCGAGGGGTTGCCGGCCACGGAGGCTTCGATCCAGGCGTTCAGTTGAGGGTCGTTATAGCCGCGCCACCAGTCGCTGGCGGGCCAGCCGGCGTCGGTGTCGGCTGCGCGGATCGCCGAGCCGACGTCGAGTTGCGCGGCTTCGGCCTGCTTCGCTTGCGGTGCGATGCCCCCGGTACTGGCGCAGCCCGCGATTATCAACGAGAACGTAAGAACCGTGAGTGCGGCTAGTCCTTTCGGTACCGGAGACTGCACGATTTACTCCTTATCTTGACTATGAATCACTGTGCGTCATTATATTTTTTGCGCGATTGATGAATAACCGGTAAGGATGCAAGGCATTTTTACGAAACGTGAGACAATCGATCTTACGAAATATGAAACAATTCGTGTGTCAGATAGAGGATTGGTATGGATACGCTTCAAAACATGCGTGTATTCGTCCGGGTGGTGGAGGCGGGCAGCTTCACGGGCGCGGCGCAATACCTGAACACGACCACGGCTTACGCTTCGCGCGCGGTCTCCGACCTGGAGGCGCACCTGCGCACGCGCCTCCTGAACCGCACGACGCGCCGCATCGCGCTCACCGAGGCGGGCGAGCGCTACCTGCAGCGCTGCGAGCAGATCCTCGCCTACGTCGATCAGGCCGAAGCGGAAGCCGGCGACGCGCATGCGCGCCCCTCGGGCAAGCTCAAGGTCCACGCGATGACGAGCTTCGGCCAGCACTATGTGGTGCCGGCGGTGGGGCAGTATCAGAAGCTCTATCCGGACGTGCACGTGGAACTCACGCTCGCCCAGCGCATGCCGGACCTGCTCGACGAGGGCTATGACGTGGCCCTCGTGGTCGCGACCGATCTGCCGGATTCCGGTTTCGTCTCGCAGCGGCTCGCGAGTGCGTGCAGCATCGCGGTCGCCTCGCCGGCGTATCTGGAAAAGCGCGGCGTGCCGCAAAAGCCCGCCGATCTCGCGAACCACACCTGCCTGCAGATGGTGACGCCCGTGTTCCCGACCTCGCAGTGGCAGTTCACGGGCCCCGCAGGCGAGACCACGATCGACCTCGGCCCGGCGACCTTCCAGGTGAACGTAGCGGAGGCAATGGCGGTGGCCGTGCGCGAGGGCATGGGCGTGGGCCTGCTGCCGATCTATTCAGCGATCAGCGGTCTGCGCAGCGGCGAGCTGCAATGGATCCTGCCGGAGTACAAGTCGCAGGAGATGAACGTCTTTGCGGTGTACCCGTCGCGCCAGTATCTCGACGCGAAGATCCGCACATGGGTCGAACTGCTGCGCGAGAGCATGCCTGCGACGCTTGCGCGGGATCAGAACGAGCTGCGCCAGTTCGCGCGCACCTGAGCCCGTTGCGCTCGCAGCCGATCAACAGGTGCGCGCGGGCGGGCTGTGACAGCCTGTTACAGCTTGCGCAGATGGCAACACTTCCTTACGCCCGGCGGCGCGGCGGCTTGGTAAGGTAGCGGGACTGTTTTATGCAACCCTCTTCTTGCCAATACCGGGAACTCGAATGGATACGCATCTGATGATCGGCATCGCCGTGATGATGGGCCTGATCGGCATCGCGGCATCGCGCGATCTGCTGCGCATGCGCCGCGCTCAGCTGCAGCCCGTGACGCTGCGCGTGCGCCGCGACGACGCACGCCTGCGCTAAAGCTTCGGGCACGTTTGCCTCGCTAGATTTCCACCACCTTGTCCCACGCAAAGGCCGGATTCTCCGGCTGCCCCGTGCGGCGGTCGCGATAGCCGCGCGGATTGCACACCACGCGCGTGCCGTTGACCGTGTAGTCGAAGCACGTATGCGTGTGGCCATGTATCCATAGCGCGACCGGCGCACGCACGAGCGCGTCGAGATCGCTCACGAATCCCGCCGATACCCGATCCTCCGCGTAGCGCGGCGCCAGACTCCCTTTGTGCGGGGCGTGGTGCGTGACGACGATCGTCTCGCCCGCGAAGGGCTTCGCCAGTTCCGCTTCGAGCCATGCGCGCGAACGCGCGTGGAGTGCGAGCGAGTCGGCCGGCGTGAAGTCGCGGGCGAGCGCTTGCGGGCTGTCCGGCCAGGACACCTGGATCAGTCCGCGAAAGTCCAGCATCACGCGCATCGCCGCTGCGATGGAGGCCTCACGCGCGGCGTCGTCGGCGCCGAAGAGGGCGAAGTCCGCCCATAGCGTCGTGCCGAGCACGCGAAAGCGGCCCGCCGGATCGACGTACACGCCGTCGTTGAGAAAGTGCATGTTGTCGAGCGTGGAGGCGGCGTCGCGCATCGCCGTTTCCAGCGCGCCGAGATCGCCGTCGTAGTACTCGTGATTGCCGGGCACGTACACCACCGGCACCTGCGGATCGAACGTTTCCGCCGCCCAGCGCAAGCCCAGCCCGTGATTGTGGATGTCGCCCGCGAGCACGACGAGATCGGCCTGCGCGTGCGGGATCGTGTCGGGCTCGTCGTTTTCCAGATGCAGGTCGGACAGCACGCGGATCTTCAACACGATGTCGGCTCCTTGCGTCCTGCGCGTTCAGCGCAGCACTTTCCCCGGATTCATCAGGTTCAGCGGATCGAGCGCGGTCTTGATCGCGCGCATCAGCGCGAGTTCGACCTCGCTCTTGTAGTGCATGTTCTCGTCGATCTTCAACTGCCCGAGGCCGTGTTCCGCACTGATCGTGCCGCGATGGCGATCCACGCTGTCGTAGACGATGCGGTTCAGCGTCTTCTCGTTGTCGGCGAGGAAGCGCTTCGGGTCGCCGCCTTCGGGCGCCTGCACGTTGTAGTGCAGATTGCCGTCGCCGAGATGGCCGAAGGTGACCATGCGCGCGCCGGGCACCGCGCGGGCGATTTCGGCGTCGGTTTCCTCGATGAAATGACCAATGCGCGAGATCGGCACGCCGATATCGTGCTTGATGTTCAACCCTTCCTGCGCCTGCGCGAGCGGAATGTGCTCGCGGATATTCCAGAAAGCCTGCGACTGCGCGAGGCTTTCCGCGACCACGGCGTCTTCCACGAGACCTTGCTCGAGCGCTTCTTCCATGAGCCGCTCGAAGAGGGCGCGCGCGTGTTCTTCGCTTTCGTTGTCCGACAGTTCGAGCAGCACGACCTGCGCGTGATGCTCCGCGAACGGATAACGCAGTTGCGGGAAATGACGGCCGACGAGCGCCATGCAGAAGTCCGACATCAGCTCGAAGCCCGTGAGCAGCGGCCCGGCGTAGCGCTGCGCGAGCGCGAGGAAGTCAAGCGCCGCATGTGCCGAGCCGAGCGCGGCGAGCGCGGTGACGCGCGCGGACGGCAGCGGATGCAGCTTCATCACGGCGGCGGTGATGATGCCGAGCGTGCCTTCCGCGCCAATGAAGAGGTCGCGCAGATCGTAACCGGTGTTGTCCTTGCGCAGTCCGCGCAGGCCGTCCCAGACCTCGCCTTGCGGCGTGACGACTTCGAGGCCGAGACACAGCTCGCGCGTGTTGCCATAGCGCAGCACACCGGTGCCGCCTGCATTGGTCGAGAGATTGCCGCCGATCGTGCAGCTGCCTTCGGCCGCGAGCGAGAGCGGGAAGAGACGGCCCGCATCTTTTGCGCGCGCCTGCACTTCGGCGAGGATCACACCTGCTTCGACGGTGATCGTGTTGTTGTGCGGATCGATTTCGCGCACGCGGTTCAGGCGGCGCAGGCTCAGCACGGCCTGCTTGCCGCTCGCGTCCGGCGTCGCGCCGCCCGCGAGACCCGTGTTGCCGCCTTGCGGCACGAGCGCCACGCGATGCTCGTGCGCGAGCTTCACGACCGCGGCGACTTCCTGCGCATTGGCCGGGCAGAGCACGGCGCAGGCCGCGCCCTGGTAGCGGCGGCGCCAGTCGGCGAGGTAGGGCGCGGAGTCGTGGGCGTCGGTCAGCACGTATTGCGCGCCGATGGCGGCGGCGCAGGCGTCGAGAAAGGCTTGGCAGGCGGTCGGGGTGGAGTCGGTCATGGTGTCTCGGATATTCGCGCCTGGGCTGGGCCGGCTCGCGGCGCGATTGTCATGAAGTCGCGAGGCTCAAATGGCTAGTTTGACACGGTGATAGCCTTCACGCAGCGTTCGTGGACAAGGCGGTTGCGGCGTGGAGGGAGTCGCTTAGGTGGACTCGGGTTTCGCGGGTTTCGCGGCCTTCGCGGCACGCTTTGCAGCGCGCTTGTACGGCGCGACATAGGCCAGCGCACACGCGAAGAAGCCGAGAGCCAGCGCGACTTCCACCCAGCCGAGCCGGTTGCCGGGCGCGGGGTCGGTCATGCCGCGCACGATGCCTTCCGCGAAGTAGAGCAGCACGAGCATCGCCGCCCATTGCAGCGTGTAGAGCCTGCGTCGCAGGACGCCGGGCAGGGCGATGGCGAGCGGCACGGCCTTGAGCACGAGCGCGCTGCCGCCGGGGCGCAGCGGTGCGAGCCGCCACTCCCACGCGATGCACAGCAGCGTGAGCGCGGCGAGCATCGCAAAAGCGCCGAGCGCGGCGCCGCGACGCTGGACGATGGGCTCGGTGACCTCGTTCACGCGGGTGTTCACAGCCGCTGGCCTTGCTCGGTGCCAGCGAGTGCGAGCGCCGCGCGCGCAAGGCGCACGCCCAGCGCGCTCGCGAGCGTCTTTTCATCGGCGCTCAAACCGTGGCCGCGCGCGTCCTGGCGCGCGTGATGCGAGGCGCCGTAGGGCGAGCCGCCGCCCTGCGTGGTCGTGAGCGCGCTTTCCGTGTAGGGGATGCCCACGAGCAGCATGCCGTGATGGAGCAACGGCAGCATCATCGAGAGCAGCGTGCTCTCCTGGCCGCCGTGCAGGCTACCCGTCGACGTGAACACGCAAGCGGGCTTGCCCGCGAGCGCACCCGACAGCCACTGCGGCGTGGTGCCGTCGAGAAAGTACTTGAGCGGCGCGGCCATGTTGCCGAAGCGCGTGGGCGAGCCGAGCGCGAGACCCGCGCATTCTTCGAGGTCGCGCAACTCGACGTAGGGCGGGCCGTCGGAGGGGATGTCGGGCGCGGTGGCCTCGCAGACCGTCGAGACGGGCGGCACCGTGCGCACGCGCGCTTCGGCGCCGGGAACACTGTCGATACCCTGGGCGATGGCGCGCGCGAGTTCGCGCGTTGCGCCATGCCGGCTGTAATAGAGCACAAGAATCGGTTTCATCGGGCCTCGTCGGTGGACGGGATATTATAGGGGTTGGGTCTGCCGCCGCAGCGGGGCACCGGCGAGCGACGCGCATGTCACGTGCAAATCATCGGCAAATAGGTACACTGCGTGCGCGCGGAATCGGCGGCAAAACGCGGCGTCAAGAGAGCGAAAGCGCGGCAATCAAGGTGTTCACGGTGGCGAGGAAAGCAGGCCAATGGATGTGCTGTCGAGGGTGAAGATCGATCTGGACATCGTGAAGCGGCTCGCGCGCTTCGCGGCGCGGCGCAGCCGCGAAGATCGCATTCCGCAGGTCGCGGGCAGCCTCACGTTCACCACGCTGCTCTCGCTCGTACCGCTCGCCACGGTCGCATTCGCGCTCTTTACCGCGTTCCCGATCTTCGCTTCGTTCCAGAATTCGCTGCAGGCCTTTCTCGCCGACCACCTGATGCCGGCGCAGATCAACAGCCAGATCTTCAAGTACCTGAACCAGTTCGCCTCGAAGGCCAAGGGCCTCACGACGATGGGCATGATCGTGCTCTTCGTCACGTCGGTCATGACGATGATGACCGTGGAGTCGGCCTTCAACCTGATCTGGCGCGTGCGCAAGGCGCGCCCGTTCGCGCAGCGCGTGCTCGTCTACTGGGCCATCCTCACGCTCGGGCCGATCCTGATCGGCGTGAGCCTGTCGATCTCCTCGTACGTGTTCACGCGCTCGGCCGTGATCGCGACCGAGCAGCATGTCTCGGGCATTCTCGACTGGATGCTGATCGGCGCCTCGCTGCCGCTGACGGCGCTCGCGTTCACGATGCTCTATGTGTATCTGCCGAACTGCCGGGTGCAGTGGCGCGACGCTCTGGTGGGCGGCATCACCGCGGCGATCGCATTCGAGGCGGCCAAGCGCGGCTTTGGCTACTACGTGCGGCGCATTCCGACTTATACGGCGGTTTATGGTGCCTTCGCGGCCGCGCCGATGTTCCTGCTGTGGATGTATCTGAGCTGGTTCATCACGCTGGTGGGCGCAATGATCACCTCGGCGCTGCCCGAAATCCGCACCGGGCGCTTCGACAAGCCGCGCTTTCCGGGCAGCGATCTGCTCGACGCGCTCGAACTGCTCGCGGGTCTCGCCGATGCGCGGGAAGCGGGCGAGCCGGGCCGCACGATCGAACAGCTCGCAGTGTTGTTGCGGCGCGACCTGGCCACCGTTACGCGCCTGATCGACGGCCTCGAAGAGGATGAACTCGTGGGGCGTCTCGAGCAGGAGGAACGCGCGAAAACGCTGTTCCTGCTGCTCGGCAATCCCGCGCGCATTTCGGTGACGCGCATCTTCGACCGCTTCGCGATCGATCGCGAGGAACTCGCGTATCAGCTCAAGTCGAGCAGTATCGATGCGCACCTGCTGCTCGGTGCGCTCGACAACGACAAGCTCTCGATTTCACTCGCGTCGCTGCTCGCGACGCGGCGTTTCCCGGCGCTCACGGAGGAGCATCCGCCGGTGCTCCCGCATCCGGCGGCGTGACGATGCGGCGCGCCCATGACAGGCGCGCCCTCGCATCAGATTCGAATCAAAGAGAAATCTTGCCGCGGCAGATATCCGCGAACATGACCCAGTCGCCCATCAAGCTGTAGACGGGGTGACGGAAGGTGGCCGGGCGGTTCTTCTCGAACTTGAAATGGCCGAACCACGCGAAGCCGTAGCCGCACACGATGGCAAGCGGCAGCCAGAGCCAGTTGCCGGTGGCGATCGCCATGCAGACGAAGCCGATCACGCCAAGCGAGCCGATGAAATGCAGCCGCCGCGACATGAGATTGCTGTGCTCGCTCAGGTAGACCGGATAGAACTGCGCGAAGCTCGAAAAATGCTCGGTATGCGTGGTGGGTTGCATCGTCTCCTCCTTTCTGCGCAGGTACGCAGGGGATGGTTGATTCAGCCATTCTCCGGCGTTCCGAACGACCGTGCAACCAGGGTGGTCACAGCCTCAGCCGTTGCCCGCGCGCGGTGTTTGCTGCATTGCAAAATCGTAGAGCGCGTCGAGCGTCGCATCGGGCTGCTCGGTCATCAGCGCGTGGCCGGCGTCCAGCGTGACCGTGTCCACGGGTGTACCCGCTTGCGCGAAGGCCTCGGCGAGGGCGCGCGTGGCGCGCGGGGGCGTCATCGCGTCGCGTTTGCCGAGGATCAGGCGCACCGGGCAGCGGACTTTCGCGGCGCTGGTGAGGCCGTCCGCATAGGCGTTGCACGCCGCGAAATCGGTATGGAACAGCTGCGGCTCGCCGCGCGCGGAGACGCGCTCCATGAGCCGCTGGTTCATGCCGCGCAGCCAGAAGCCCGGCCCGGGGCTCGAGGGCTTGGCGGCGAGCGTCGAGTGCGACCACGCGTTGACGAGCGCGATCGCCTCCGGCTTACGCTCGCGCGCGGCTTCGAGCAGGCTTGGCGCGACCGTCATCGGGAATGCAGTGGCGAGCAGCGCGATGCGCTGTGCGCGCTCCGGATGGCGCGCCGCGAATTCGAGCGCGACGAGCGAGCCCATGCTATGGCCGGCGACGAAGGCCCGCGGGGCGTTCAGCGCGTCGAGCAGGGCGGCGAGCCAGTCGGCGAGCGCGCCGATGCTCGTGAGCGCCGGGCCCGCGCTGCGCAGGTGGCCGGGCAGATCGACGGCCAGCGCGTTGAAGCCGTGGTTGGCGAAATAGCGCGATTGCAGCGCCCAGACGCTGTGGTCGTGCTGCGCGCCGTGGACGAACACCGCGAACGGCAGCGCGGGGTCGATCGCGTGCGAGGCCGTGTAGGCATAGACCGGCTTGCCGGCGACATCGACGATCATGACGCCTCCTTGCCAGTGGCCTTGGCTTTCGCTGCTTCCGTTTTTTGCGACGCCTTCAGCGCGCGCTTGAGGTCGTCTACCAGGTCGGCGGAGTCTTCGAGCCCGATCGAGAGCCGGATCGTGCCCTCCGCAATGCCGGCGGCGGCCAGCGCGGCGGCGTCCATGCGGAAATGCGTGGTCGAGGCGGGGTGGATCACGAGCGAGCGCGCGTCGCCGACGTTGGCCAGATGCGAGAACAGCGTGAGCGCTTCGATGAAGCGCTTGCCCGCCGCGCGGCCGCCGCGCAGGTTGAAGCTGAACACGGCGCCCGCGCCGCGCGGCAGCAGACGCTTCGCAAGCGCGTAGTCGGGATGGCTCGGCAGTTCCGGCCACGCGACCGATTCGACCGCTTCGTGCGCGGCGAGAAATTCGACGATGCGCCGCGCGTTCGCCACATGCCGCTCCATGCGCAGCGGCAGCGTTTCTATGCCTTGCAGCAATTGCCACGCGGCCTGCGGATGCAGGCACGCGCCGAAGTCGCGCAGGCCCTCGCGGCGCGCGCGCAGGAGGAAGGGCGCGACCGTGCTTTCCTCGCTGAACACCATGTCGTGAAAGCCCGCATAGGGCTCGGTGAGTTCGGGAAAGCGACCCGACGCTTCGAAGTCGAACGTGCCGCCATCGACCAGCACGCCGCCAATCGTCGTGCCATGGCCGCCGAGGAACTTGGTGGCCGAGTGATAGACGAGATCCGCGCCGTGCTCGAAGGGGCGCAGCAGGTAAGGCGTGGTGAACGTCGAATCGACGAGGAGCGGCACGCCATGGGAGTGCGCGATCTGCGCGACCGCTTCGATGTCGAGCACGTCGAGGCCCGGGTTGCCGAGCGTTTCGCCGAACAGCAGACGCGTGTTGGGCCGCAGCGCCGCGCGCCAGGCGTCGAGGTCGCCGGGCTTCACGAAAGTCGTCTCGATGCCGAAGCGCTTGAGCGTGTAGTGCAGCAGGTTGTGCGAGCCGCCGTAAAGCGCCGCCGAGGCGACGATGTGCGAGCCCGCGCCCATCAGCGTCGCGATCGCGAGATGCAGCGCCGCCTGGCCGCTCGCGGTGCCGATCGCGCCCGCGCCGGCTTCGAGCGCGGCCACGCGCTCTTCGAACACGGCGACGGTCGGGTTCGAGATGCGCGAGTACACGTGGCCCGCGCGCTCCATGTTGAAGAGCGCGGCGGCGTGGTCGGTGTCGCGAAACGAGAACGAGGTGGTGAGGTAGATCGGCGTCGCGCGGGCGCCGGTGGCGGGGTCGGGCGCCGCGCCCGCATGCAGCGCGAGCGTGTCGAAGCGGCTATCGGGAGTCGATCCAGGATTTGATGACATCGTGGCGGCGCGGCCGGCGCGAACCGGCCTGGGGTCGGGGGTGAAGGGCATCGTAACACCGGCGGCGGGCCGCGGGGACGCCCGGCCGGGCGTTTTTCGGGCCGGATGGAGGGCATCCCGCGTGGCCGGATTCGTGCCGGAAAACCCCTCGCCACGGCTTTCGGCAGACGTTTCGGTAAGCCCCGGAGCGCCCGCCGCGCGGCTTTCCTTTTAACAATCTTTCCGCTAGGATCGAATCAGGTAGGCATCTTTTCAGCATTTCCCCCATTACTAGCGGCATTCCTGGAGACACATCATGCGTGTCAGCGACATCCTCAAGGTGAAGGGCAACACGCTCTACACCGTCACGCCCGACACTGCGCTGAACGAGGCAGTCAACACCATGGCCGAGCACGATATCGGCTCGCTCGTCGTCATGGAATATGGCGATCTGGTCGGCATGCTCACGTTCCGCGAGATCATCCTCACGCTGCGCGCAAACGGCGGCAGCGTCGGCACCACGACGATCCGCAAGGTCATGGACGATCATCCCATCACCTGCACGCCGGAAACCGAGGTCGACGAAGTGCGCCGCATGATGCTCGAGCACCATGTGCGCTACCTGCCGGTCATGGAAAGCCGCTCGCTCATGGGCGTGATCTCGTTCTACGACGTGGCGAAGGCCGTGGTGGAAGCGCAGGGCTTCGAGAACAAGCTGCTCAAGGCGTATATTCGCGACTGGCCCGAAGAGGAGCGTCAGCCGGCGCGCTGAGCGCAGCCCGACTTCGCCCGATTGATCAGTATGGAAAAGCGCGCCTCAGGCGCGCTTTTTCGCGTCTGGGCCCCATGAATTCCGTCAGTGCGATTCCTGCTCGATGAACGATAGACCGATGCCCGCGGCGCAGCGCGACAAGCGCAAAGCGCACCCTGAGGGTGACCACGCTTCGCAGTTCGCGCTGCTGCGCCAGCGCCGTTTTGCCCCGTTTTTCTGGACGCAGTTCCTCGGGGCGATGAACGACAACGTCTTCAAGATCGGCTTCACCTCGCTCGTCACCTATCAGGCCGCGCGCTTTTCGGGCGTCGATCCGAAGACGGTCGCATTCCTCATCTCGGCCATTTTCATCCTGCCGTTCGTGCTGTTTTCCGCGACCTCGGGCCAGGTCGCCGACAAGTACGACAAGGCGATGCTCACGCGCTGGGTCAAGACCTTCGAGATCGCGGTCATGCTGATCGGCGCGGCCGGCTTCTGGATGCACAGCGCGCCGCTGCTGTACGCGTGCACCTTCCTGATGGGCGTGCATTCGACCGTGTTCGGGCCGGTCAAGTACGCGTACCTCCCGCAGCGCCTCGCGCCCGATGAACTGGTTGGCGGCAACGGGCTCGTCGAAATGGGCACGTTCGTCGCCATCCTGCTCGGGACGATCGTCGGGGGCGTGGCCGCGGGTATCGGGGCGATGGATCCCGCGTCGGCGCATGCGGACCTTGGACCGCCGCTGGGCGCGTGGTGGCTCGGCGGCATGTGCATCGTGATCGCGCTCGTGGGGCGCGTGGCGTCGGCCTTCGTGCCGCCGTGCGAGCCGTCGCAGCCGGAGCTGTGCATCAACTGGAATCCGGTGTCCGAGACCTGGCGCAACCTGCGCCTCGCGCACGGCAACCGCACCGTGTTCCTGAGCCTGCTCGGCATCTCGTGGCTCTGGTTCGTGGGCGCGACGTTTCTTGCCTCGTTCTTCAATTTCGCGAAGGACGTGATGTCGGCCGACCCCGACGTCGTGACCGTGCTGCTCGCGATGTTTTCGCTCGGCATCGGCTCGGGTTCGCTGCTCTGCGAGCGGCTCTCGCGGCGGCGCATCGAGGTTGGGCTCGTGCCGCTCGGCTCGATCGGCATGAGCGTGTTCGGCATCGATCTGTTCTTTGCGAGCCACGCGTTGCCTCCCGCGTCCCATCTGCTTTCGGTAGGCGAATTCCTGCGCACCGCCGCGCACTGGCGCGTGCTCGCCGACCTGTTCCTGCTCGCCATGTTCGGCGGCTTCTACAGCGTGCCGCTCTACGCGTTGATCCAGAGCCGCAGCGCGCCCAGCCACCGCGCGCGCATCATCGCCGCGAACAACATCCTCAATTCGCTCTTCATGATCGTCTCGGCGCTCATGGCGATGGCGCTCACGTCCGCGGGCGTCGGCATTCCCGGCATCTTTCTGACCACGGCGCTGCTCAATATCGTCGTGGCGGCCTACATCTACACGCTCGTGCCCGAGTTCCTGCTGCGCTTCGTGGCGTGGGTGCTCGTGCATACGGTCTACCGCGTGCGGCTCGTGCATACCGAACGCATACCGGCCGAGGGCGCCGCCGTGCTCGTCTGCAATCACGTGAGCTATGTCGATGCGATCGTCATCATGGCTGAGAGCCCGCGGCCGATCCGCTTCGTGATGGATCAGCAGATCTTCCGCTCGCCGTTCTTCGGCTGGGTGTTCCGCCACGCCAAGGCCATTCCGATTGCGCCCGCGCACGAAGACCCGGATGCGCTCGCTGCTGCCTACGACGCGTGTGCGGCCGCACTGGCCGAGGGCGACCTCGTCTGCATTTTTCCCGAGGGCAAGCTCACGCGCACCGGGGAGATGAACCCGTTTCGCCACGGCGTGAGCGAAATCTTGAGGCGCTCGCCCGTGACGGTCGTGCCGATGGCGTTGCGCGGGCTGTGGGGCAGTGCGTTCTCGCGTTTTGCGGGGTCCGGCCAGGAGCGGCCGCTGCGACGCGGTCTGACGAGCCGTTTGACGCTCGCGGTGGGCGAGCCGATCGCGGCGGCGGACGCGACGCTTGAGCGCTTGCAGGAGACGGTGGCGGAACTGCGCGGTGCGCGGCGCTGACGCCAGGCCATACGGCGCGTACGCGCCACCCGACACGTCGCCTCCTTTCGCCAGAAGGCCCGACCGCCCGGTCGGGCGTTGCCGCGCGCGGGCTGGCATAATATTGGATTCCCCGATTCACTTTGGACGACCGCCATGTCCGGCAACACGCTCGGTACGCTTTTCACCGTCACCACCTTCGGCGAATCCCACGGCCCGGCCATTGGCTGCGTCATCGACGGCTGCCCGCCCGGCATGGTGCTCACCGAAGCCGACATCCAGATCGACCTGGACCGCCGCCGCCCCGGCACGTCGCGCCACGTGACGCAGCGCCAGGAAGAGGACAAGGTCGAGATTCTCTCGGGCGTGTTCGAAGGGCGCACCACGGGCACGCCGATCGCGCTCCTGATCCGCAATACCGACCAGCGCAGCAAGGACTACG
The DNA here is from genome assembly GCF_040965595.1 of Paraburkholderia sp. EG287B. Classification (NCBI taxonomy): domain Bacteria; kingdom Pseudomonadati; phylum Pseudomonadota; class Betaproteobacteria; order Burkholderiales; family Burkholderiaceae; genus Paraburkholderia; species Paraburkholderia sp. EG287B. The sequence goes on along the minus strand of NZ_JBFRCG010000001.1, from coordinate 539,504 downwards.
GCAACATCGTCGAGACCTTCCGCCCCGGTCACGCCGACTACACCTACTGGCAGAAGTACGGCATTCGCGACTATCGCGGCGGCGGCCGCTCGTCGGCGCGCCTCACGGCGCCCACGGTCGCGGCGGGCGCGGTGGCGAAGAAGTGGCTGCGCGAGCGCTTCGGTGTGGAAGTGCGCGGCTACATGCGCGCGCTCGGCGAGATCGACGTGCCGTTCGTGAGCTGGGAGCACGTGCACGAGAATCCGTTCTTCGTGCCCAACGCCGACGTCGTGCCGCAGCTCGAGAGCTACATGGACGCGCTGCGCAAGGACGGCGACTCGATCGGCGCGCGCGTGAACGTGGTGGCGAGCGGGGTGCCGGTGGGCTGGGGCGAGCCGCTGTTCGACCGGCTCGACGCCGACATCGCGCACGCCATGATGGGCATCAACGCGGTGAAGGGCGTGGAGATCGGCGCGGGCTTCGCGAGCGTCGCACAGCGCGGCTCGGTGCACGGCGACGAACTCACGCCCAATGGATTCCATGGCAACCACGCTGGCGGCGTGCTCGGCGGCATTTCGACGGGGCAGGACATCACCGTCTCGATCGCCATCAAGCCGACCTCGAGCATCCGCACGCCGCGGCGCTCGATCGACAAGGCGGGCGATCCCGCGACGGTCGAAACCTTCGGCCGCCACGACCCGTGCGTGGGCATTCGCGCGACGCCGATCGCCGAGGCCATGCTCGCGCTCGTGCTGATCGATCACGCGCTGCGCCACCGCGCGCAGAATGCCGACGTCGTCGTGACGACGCCGAAGATCGCGGCCAGCGACGAGTGAAGTCGATCGGTGCGGCGTGAGCCGCACGCGTTGCGCGGGCAACAAAAAAGCCGCTTCAGGCTCACACCTGAAGCGGCTTTTTTTCGCTTACCGGACTTACATGTTCGGGTAGTTCGGCCCGCCGCCACCTTCAGGCGTGACCCACACGATGTTCTGCGTCGGGTCCTTGATGTCGCAGGTCTTGCAGTGCACGCAGTTCTGCGCGTTGATCTGCAGGCGGTCGCTGCCGTCGTCGTTCTTCATGAACTCGTACACCGCGGCCGGGCAGAAGCGCGCTTCGGGACCCGCGTAGGTGCGCAGGTTCACGTTCACGGGCACGCTCGCGTCCTTGAGCGTGAGATGCGCCGGCTGGTTCTCTTCGTGGTTCGTGTTCGAGATGAACACCGAAGACAGACGATCGAACGTGAGCTTGCCGTCGGGTTTCGGATACTCGATCGGCTTGCACTGCGAAGCGGGCTTGAGCATCTCGTGGTCGCGATGCTGGTGATGCAGCGTCCACGGCACGTTGCCGCCCAGCAGCTTCTGCTCGATGCCCACCATGAGCGTGCCCAGGTACAGGCCCTTGCTCATCCACTGCTTGAAGTTGCGCGCCTTGTACAGCTCCGTGTGGAGCCACGACTGCTTGAACGCTTCCGGGTAGGCCGCGAGTTCATCGCTCTGTCGGCCCGCCTGCACGGCTTCGAATGCGGCGTCCGCAGCCAGCATGCCGGTCTTGATCGCCGCGTGGCTGCCCTTGATGCGCGAGGCGTTCAGAAAGCCCGCGTCGTCGCCCACCAGCGCGCCGCCCGGGAACACGAGCTTGGGCAGCGACATCAGGCCGCCCGCCGTGATTGCGCGCGCGCCATACGACACGCGCTTGCCGCCTTCCAGATACTTGCGGATTTCCGGGTGCGTCTTGTAACGCTGGAACTCCTCGAACGGCGAGAGGTACGGATTCTGATACGCAAGACCCACGACAAAGCCCACCATCACCTGGTTGTTGTCGATGTGGTACAGGAACGAGCCGCCATAGGTGTCGCTTTCCAGCGGCCAGCCGGCGGTGTGGATCACGAGGCCGGGCTGGTGCTTCGAGGGATCGATCTCCCACAGTTCCTTGATGCCGATGCCGTAGACCTGCGGATCCGAATCCTTGCCCAGCTTGAACTTCTCGTTCAGCTGACGGCCCAGATGCCCGCGGCAGCCTTCGCAGAACAGCGTGTACTTCGCGTGCAGCTCCATGCCGAGCTGGAAGTTCTCGGTGGGCTCGCCGTCCTTGCCGACCCCCATGTTGCCGGTGGCGACGCCCTTGACCGACCCGTCGTCGTTGTAGAGCACTTCGGCAGCCGGAAAGCCGGGGAAGATTTCCACGCCCAGCGCCTCGGCCTGCTGGCCCAGCCAGCGCGTGACGTTGGCGAGGCTGATGACGTAGTTGCCGTGGTTCTTGAAGTTGTCGGGCAGCGCCCAGTTCGGCACAGCCTTAGCCCCCGTTTCGGAAAGAAAAAGGAACTTGTCCTCGGTCACGGGCACGTTCAGCGGTGCGCCCTGTTCCTTCCAGTCCGGAATCAGCTCGTTCAGGGCGCGCGGATCCATGACCGCGCCCGAGAGGATATGCGCCCCGATTTCCGAGCCTTTCTCCAGCACGCAGACGCCGATTTCAGTGCCTTTTTCCGCGGCTAGCTGCTTCAGGCGGATCGCGGCAGACAACCCGGCGGGGCCGCCACCGACGATCACCACGTCGTATTCCATCGACTCGCGTGGACCGTATTGCTCTAAAAGACTTGCGGGGGTCATCAATGCTCCTCTTGCCATTAGAATGCTTTTTTCGGGTTCGTATTGTCGGGTAACGTTCCCCGTGCCGCAACCCAACAGGCTAACATTAGCACGACCGTTCTATTCTTTGGCGTCAGATTTGGCGGGCCGACCCCGCCGCGTTCTGGCGCTTATTTACTTCTGAACAGGAACCGGAAATGGGCCGTTCGATCAATCTGGAAGGCAAGGTCGCGATGATCACGGGGGCCTCCAGCGGGCTCGGCAAGCGTTTCGCGCAGGTGCTCTCGCAGGCGGGTGCAAAGGTCGTGCTGGCGAGCCGTCGTGTGGAGCGGCTCAAGGAACTGCGCGCCGAAATCGAGGCGAGCGGGGGCGCCGCGCACGTCGTTTCGCTCGACGTGACCGACTACCAGAGCATACGCTCGGCGGTCGCGCACGCGGAAACCGAGGCGGGGACCATCGACATCCTCGTCAACAACTCGGGCGTCTCCACGACGCAAAAGCTCGCGGACGTCACACCCGCCGACTTTGAATACGTGTTCGACACCAACACGCGCGGCGCCTTCTTCGTGGCCCAGGAAGTGGCCAAGCGCATGATCATGCGCGGCAACGGCGGCGGCCCGAAGCCGGCCTACCGCATCATCAATATCGCTTCGGTGGCGGGCCTGCGGGTACTGCCGCAAATCGGCCTGTACGCGATCAGCAAGGCCGCGGTCGTCCATATGACGAAGGCGATGGCGCTCGAGTGGGGCCGCCACGGCATCAACGTGAACGCGATCTGCCCGGGCTACATCGACACGGAGATCAACCACCACCACTGGTCGACCGAGCAGGGACAAAAGCTCGTTTCGATGCTGCCGCGCCACCGCGTCGGCAAACCCGAGGACCTCGACGGCCTGCTGCTGCTGCTCGCGGCCGACGAGTCGTCGTTCATCAACGGTTCGATCATCGCCGCCGACGACGGCTTCGGGCTCACCTGAACCGAGGCGAGTCCGGCCGCCCGCCGGCATCCTGTTTTTCGCAACAACACGAAGTTGAAGTGCAATGAGTGACTACCACCCCGTATTTGAAATGACCATGCCGATCCGTTGGGGCGACATGGATGCGTTCGGCCATGTGAACAACACGGTCTATTTCCGCTACATGGAGCAGGTGCGGATTTCCTGGTTCGAGCATCTGGGCGTGGCCGCGGAGAGCGGCGACGGACAGGGCCCCGTAATCGTCAATGCTTCGATGGAATTCCTCAAGCAGCTGCATTACCCCGGCGACATCGTCTGCACGATGACGGTCGGCCAGCCAGGCCGCAGCAGCTTCGACACCGGCTTCGAACTGCGCCGCGCCGACGAGCCGGACACCCTTTACGCACGCGGAAACGCGCGCTGCGTGTGGATCGACTACGCGGCAGGCAAATCGGTGCCGATTCCCGACATGCTGCGCGCCACCATCGAGCATGCCGGGCTGGTCAAGTCCGACCGGGTAGGCTGAGCGCCCCTATATCGCGCGCTGCCCTGCAGCGCGCGGCCTTGGCGCCCTTACTGGCCGAGCAGCCGCTGCAGCAGCTCGGTGGCGTTGCCGGTGTCGTACTTGCGCATGAGGCGCGCGCGATAGACATCCACGGTGCGCGGGCTGATCTCGAGAATGCGCCCGATCTGTTTGCTGGTCTTGCCGGTTACGAGCTGCGCGGCGATCTCGCGCTCGCGCGGCGTGAGTTCGATGGCCACGCGCCGCGTCGCGCTCAGGTCTTCAAACGTCCAGACGCCCGCCGCGTGCGGCTCGGCACGATCGAGCGAGCGCCCCGTGACGTGACACCAGAAGAGTTCGCCGTTGGCGCGCTTCATGATGCGGTCGTCGGCGTAGCTGCCTTGCGCCGTCATGATCGGCGGGATGCGTGCGCCAATGCGCTCGAACTCGTCCGCTGACGGGTAGAGCACCTGGAACGACTGGCCGATCAGCGCCTCGCGTGCGCAGCCGAAGATGGCGGCGACCTGATCGTTGCAATCGACGATGGTGCGCTCGCGCGCCAGCACGAGGCCGATGGGCGCGAGATGGAACGCGGTCTGGTAGTCGAGAGCGGAGCGTTCGACGGATTGGGTGGGAGCAGCCATGGCGGACGGTGCGGGTATTGCTTTATGTAGTTTTGCGTATTGTGCCGCAACAGGGGGCCAGCGTACGCTTTGCACCCATCGGAGGGGCGGTTTTCCAGGCTCGCGCGGCTCGTTTGGGCCAGTGCGCGCTACCCGGGCGGGCTGCCGGCTTCACGGCAACGCCGCCGGGGCATGACTAGAATTGAACATCCGGACGCGCCAGACGTCCGCGCGACAAACCGGATTGGCGGATTTCCATTCGAGGAAGGGACACACTGATGAACAAGGTCTATAAAAGCGCGGCTGCCGCGCTCGAGGGCATCGTCAAGGACGGCCAGACATTCGCGGTCGGCGGCTTTGGGCTGTGCGGCATTCCCGAAGCCCTGATCGCCGCATTGCGCGATACGGGCGTGAAGGGCATCACCTGCATCAGCAACAACGCGGGCGTGGACGGCTTCGGCCTCGGCCTGCTGCTGGAGACGCGCCAGATCAAGAAAATGATCTCGTCCTACGTGGGCGAGAACAAGGAATTCGAGCGCCAGTATCTGTCGGGCGAACTCGAACTCGAATTCACGCCGCAAGGCACGCTGGCTGAAAAGCTGCGCGCGGGCGGCGCCGGCATCCCGGCGTTCTTCACGAACACGGGCTTCGGCACGCTGATCGCCGAAGGCAAGGAAACGCGCCAGTTCGGCGACAATCACTACGTGCTCGAGCATTCGCTCACGGCAGATGTCGCGCTCGTGAAGGCGTGGAAGGCCGACAAGTCGGGCAACCTGGTCTTCCGCCGCACGGCGCGCAACTTCAACCCGATGTGCGCGATGGCGGGCAAGATCACCGTGGCGGAAGTGGAAGAGATCGTCGAGAACGGCGCACTCGATCCGGACGCCATCCATACGCCGGGCATCTTCGTGCAGCGCATCGTGCTCAACGCGCACCCGGAAAAGCGCATCGAACAACGCACCGTGCGCGCCGCAGCTGGCAAACCCGCGGGCAACTGAGGAAGGAGACCGACCATGGCATGGAATCGTGACGAAATGGCCGCGCGCGCGGCGAAGGAACTGCAGGACGGCTTCTACGTGAACCTCGGCATCGGGCTGCCTACGCTTGTCGCCAACCACGTGCCCGCGGGCATGGAAGTGTGGCTGCAGTCGGAAAACGGCCTGCTCGGCATCGGCCCGTTCCCGACCGAGGACGAAGTGGACGCCGACATGATCAACGCCGGCAAGCAGACCGTGACGACGCTGGCGGGTTCGTCGATTTTCTCGTCCGCGGACTCGTTCGCGATGATTCGCGGCGGCCACATCAACCTGGCGATCCTCGGCGCGATGCAGGTGAGCGAGAAGGGCGACCTGGCCAACTGGATGATCCCCGGCAAGATGATCAAGGGCATGGGCGGCGCGATGGACCTCGTGGCCGGCGTCGGCCGCGTGGTCGTGCTGATGGAGCACGTCGCGAAGGGCGACCAGCACAAGATTCTCGAAGCCTGCACGCTGCCGCTGACGGGCGTGGGCGTGGTCGATCTCATCATCACCGACCTCGGCGTGATGGAAGTGAGCGACGCGGGGCTGAAGGTGACCGAACTCGCACCGGGCGTGACGGTGGACGAGATCATGGCGAAGACCGGCGCGCCGCTCGATGTGAGCGCCGTGGGCTGAACGTCGTAGCGTAAGCACGATTGACGGCGGGCGAGACTTCGGTCTCGCCCGTTTCGTTTTTGCGCACGGCTTGCGCGTGGTTCGCGGGAGGCTCGACCGGCGATGCCGTGCGGCAAAGCCGTCTACAATCGTTCGAAAGCCTTGATGCGCCTTCGAGCGAGGATTCCGCGATGACCGAATCGACCGCAGTGCCGCGCCAGCAATACGTCCAGTGTCTCAGTCCCGCGGGCCTGCACCGCATCGCGTACACCGAGTGGGGCGACCCCGCCAACCCGCGCGTGCTCGTATGCGTGCACGGACTCACGCGCTCGGGGCGCGACTTCGACCGCTTCGCCGCCGCGATGGCCGACCAGTATCGCGTCGTGTGCCCGGACGTGGCCGGACGGGGCCTGTCATCGTGGCTGCTCGACCCGCGCGGCTATGGCGTCGCGCAGTACGTGGCGGACATGGTCACGTTGATCGCGCGCACAGGCGTGGAGAAGGTGGACTGGTTCGGCACCTCGATGGGCGGCCTGATCGGCATGGCGCTCGCGGGGCTGCCGGGCGCGCCCATTGGCCGCATGCTGCTCAACGACGTCGGGCCGCATATCGAACCCGCGTCGCTCACGCGGATCGGCGAGTATGTCGGGCAAGGCGGATCGTTCGCCACGCTCCAGGCAGGCATCGACAATGCGGCGCTTCTCGCGGCCTCGTTCGGCCCGCTGAGCGCCGATGAATGGCGCGAGATCAATACGCCGTTGCTGCATGAAGTCGAAGGCACGTGGCGCTACCGGTACGACCCGCGCATTGCGGAACCCTTCAAGTCGCTCACACCCGAGCAGAACGAGGAGGGCGAGAAGTTCCTGTGGCGCTCGCTCGCCGCGTTCGAAGGGCCTGTGCTCGTCGTGCGCGGCGCGCTTTCGGATCTGCTTTCGCGCGAAACCGTCGCGAAGATGGTCGCGACCGGGCGCCAGGTATCGAGCGTGGAAATCGAGGGCGTCGGGCACGCGCCGGCCTTCCTCGCGCCCGACCAGATCGCGATCGCGCGCCGTTTCTTCGACGGCGAGGCCCTTCGCGCGTCATAATATGAGATTCGTCGGCATATTCTGGCGTGCGCCGATGCGCGCTCGATCGCAACGGCCCGGAAGTCGACCGTTTATCACTTCTCAACAGGAATTTTCATGGCAGTCATTCGTCACCACGTTGGCCCGCGTCTCTCGGAAACCGCCATCCACAACGGCACCGTCTACCTGGCTGGCCAGATCGCCGAAGACACGAAGCAGGACATCGGCGGCCAGATGCGCGAAGTGCTCGGCCACATCGACCGCCTGCTGGGTGAGGCGAACAGCGACAAGTCGCTGCTGCTCTCGGTGCAGATCTATATCGCCGACATGAAGGATTTCCCCGGCATGAACGCCGAGTGGGACAAGTGGGTCGCGCAAGGCGCGACGCCGCCGCGCGCGACGGTCGAAGCGAAGCTCGCGAATCCGGAATGCCTCGTCGAGATCGTCGTGGTGGCTGCGCAGCGCGATTGAGCGCGAGTCGTTCAGTCGGCGCAGCTGGTTTGATCCTTTTCGTTGTCGCCCGTCCGGCAAGCCGGCGGGCATCGCCTCATGAGTAGCGACACCGTTCCTCCCGCCCCCGCCGTTTCCGCCGATACCGGCGCGCTGCCGTCGCTCGACGACGCGCTTGCGTTCGTGCGCGAGCACGCCGGCGACGCACGTCTTTCCACGGGCGAGCCGCTCATCGAACATGCGCAGGGCACGGCATTCATCATGAGCCGGCTCAACGTCGATCCGCCTGCGGTGCTCGCCGCGGCGCTCTTCAATCTCGCGCCGCATCTCGACGATCCGGAAAACGCGCTCGAAGCGCGCTTCGGCGCGGAAGTCGCGAAGCTCGTGTTCGACGTGCGCAAGCTGTTGCGGCTCGGCACCGTGAGCCTGCGCGCCGCGCAGCATGCCGTGCCCGAAGCGGGCCGGGAAAGTCGCGACGCCCAGGCGGCGCGGCGCGCGCAGGTCGAGTCGCTGCGCAAGATGCTGCTGGCGTTCGCGCAGGACATCCGCGTCGTGCTGATCCGGCTCGCGTCGCGTCTGCAGTCGCTGCGCTTTTATGCGGCGGCGAAGATCAAGCCGGCGCCCGGGATCGCGCACGAGACGCTCGAAATCTACGCGCCGCTCGCCAACCGGCTCGGCATCTGGCAACTGAAGTGGGAGCTCGAAGACCTCGCGTTCCGCTTCCAGGAGCCCGACACCTACAAGCGCATCGCGAAGCTGCTCGACGAAAAGCGCGTGGAGCGCGAGAGCTACGTGTCCGAGGCGATCGCGCGGCTGCAGAGCGAGCTTGCGGCGGCGCATATCCAGGCCGAGGTCAGCGGGCGGCCCAAGCACATCTACAGCATCTGGAAGAAGATGCGCGGCAAGGAGATCGACTTCTCCGAGCTCTACGACGTGCGCGCGTTCCGCGTGATCGTGCCCGACATCAAGGATTGCTACACGGTGCTCGGCATCGTGCACAACCTCTGGCAGCCGGTGCCGAGGGAATTCGACGACTATATTTCGCGGCCCAAGCCCAATGGTTATCGGTCGCTGCACACGGTCGTGATCGGCGACGACGGCCGCGCGTTCGAAGTGCAGATCCGCACGCAGGAGATGCATCAGTTTGCCGAATACGGCGTGGCCGCGCACTGGCGCTACAAGGAAGCCGGGGCGAAGGGCTATGGCGGCCAGTTCAGCGCGAGCAGCAGCTACGACGAGAAGATCGCGTGGCTGCGCCAGCTGCTCGCCTGGAAGGACGATGTGTCGGATGGGCGCCAGCCGTGGGAGCAGCTGCGCCAGGCCACGCTCGACGACGACCACATCTACGTCCTCACGCCCCAGGCGCGCGTGATCGCGCTGCCGCAGGGCGCAACGCCGCTCGACTTCGCCTATCACCTGCACAGCGAACTGGGCCATCGTTGCCGCGGCGCGCGCGTGGACGGCGCGATGGTGCCGCTCAACACCCAGCTGCGCAACGGCCAGACGGTCGAGATCGTCTCGGTGAAAGAGGGCGGCCCGTCGCGCGACTGGCTCAATCCGCAGCTCGGTTATCTGCACAGCCCGCGTGCGCGTCAGAAGGTCCGCGCGTGGTTCAACGCGATCGAGGCGCAGGAGAACATCGCTAACGGCCGCGCGATGGTGGAAAAGACGCTGCAGCGCGAGGGCCGCACGTCGGTCAGTCTCGACCAGCTCGCGGCCAAGCTGGGCTTCAAGTCGCCCGACGACCTCTTCAGCGTGGTCGGCAAGGAAGAGTTCAGCCTGCGCAACGTCGAGCATGCGCTGCACGACGCGCCCACGGCCGAGCCCGAAGAGGAGACGCCCGAGCAGCTCACCAAACGCGCGAGCGGCGCGAACGTCGCGCATGGCGGGTCGTCGGGCGTGCTGGTGGTGGGCGTCGACGCGCTTCTTACGCAGCTCGCGCGCTGTTGCCGGCCCGCGCCGCCCGACGTGATCAGTGGTTTCGTCACGCGCGGCAAGGGCATGTCGATCCATCGCAGCGACTGCCCGACCTTCCGGCGCATGGCCAACCGCGCGCCCGAGCGCGTGCTGCACACCACGTGGTCGGCCGACGTCATGGGCGGGCGCGGCCAGTCGGTCTACCCGGTCGACATCTCGATCGAGGCCACCGACCGCCAGGGTTTGCTGCGCGACATCTCCGAAGTGTTCGCGCGCGAGAAGATGAACGTGATCGGCGTGAAGACCCAGTCGCGCCGCAATGCGGCGTATATGCAGTTCACGGTGGAAGTGTCGAATTCGGCGCAGATCCAGCGCGCCTGCGTGCTGCTCGGCGAGGTGGGCGGGGTGCAGCGGGCGTCGCGCAGGGGCTGAAGCGGCCAGACGGGGCAGCCAAAGATTGCCGCGCTGCAAAAAAATGCTTGCCAAGTCTGTGGCCACTTCATATAATCTCTCTTCTTCAGGCTCGTAGCTCAGCTGGTTAGAGCACCACCTTGACATGGTGGGGGTCGTTGGTTCGAGTCCAATCGAGCCTACCAACGAAATCGAGATCCTGGCTTCGCCGGGGCTCAAGGCAGTAAATGCACACAGCGCGCTGCGCCTGCAAAGGAAGCGCCATAAGGCGAATACGGTTATGACACCGCGAACGTTTACCGAAACTACTTCGGAGCGACGCTAGTCGAGGACCTCTTTCGCCTCTGTAGGCAGGTTTGAAAAGTGAATGCGGCCCCTCGAAAGCGGGGCCGCATTTTTTTTCGCTGTGAAGTTTTCCGCAGTCTGTTCCCACGAACAATACGATGTGCCTGCCTGGCACTTCTGGAGAAAAACATGGTTGCGATACGTCTGCCCGACGGTTCGGTTCGACAGTACGATCATCCCGTCACGGTCGCCGAAGTGGCGGCTTCGATTGGCCCCGGCCTCGCCAAGGCGGCGCTCGGCGGCAAGCTCGACGGCGAACTGGTCGATACGTCGACGCTGATCGATCACGACGCATCGCTCGCCATCGTCACGGACAAGGACGCCGACGGCCTCGACATCATTCGTCACTCGACGGCGCACTTGCTCGCCTATGCGGTGAAAGAGCTGTACCCGGAAGCGCAGGTCACGATCGGGCCGGTCATCGACAACGGTTTCTACTACGACTTCGCCTACAACCGTCCCTTCACGCCCGAAGATCTCGAGAAGATCGAAAAGCGCATGCTGGAACTCTCGAAGAAAGACGAGCCGGTGTCGCGCCGCGTCGTCACGCGCGGCGAAGCCGTGGACTACTTCAAGAGCATCGGCGAGAAGTACAAGGCCGAGATCATCGAATCGATTCCGGGCGCCGAGGAAATCAAGCTGTACTCGCACGGCGGCTTCACGGACCTGTGCCGCGGCCCGCACGTGCCGTCCACGGGCAAGCTCAAGGTCTTCAAGCTCATGAAGGTCGCGGGCGCCTACTGGCGCGGCGATTCGAAGAACGAGCAGCTGCAGCGCATCTACGGCACGGCCTGGACGAAGAAGGAAGACCAGGACCAGTACCTCCACATGCTTGAAGAGGCCGAAAAGCGCGATCACCGCAAGCTCGGCAAGCAGCTCGACCTGTTCCACATGCAGGACGAGTCGCCGGGTATGGTGTTCTGGCACCCGAAGGGCTGGACGCTCTGGCAGCAGGTCGAGCAGTACATGCGCGGCCGCCTGCGCCTGGCCGGCTACGACGAAATCAAGACGCCGATGATCATGGACCGCTCGCTCTGGGAAGCGTCGGGTCACTGGCAGAACTATCGTGAAAACATGTTCACGACGGAGTCGGAAAAGCGCGACTACGCGATCAAGCCGATGAACTGCCCGGGCCACGTCCAGGTGTTCAACCACGGCCTGCGCTCGTATCGCGATCTGCCCCTGCGTTTCGCGGAGTTCGGCTCGTGCCACCGCAACGAGGCGTCGGGCGCGCTGCACGGCCTCATGCGCGTGCGCGGCTTCGTCCAGGACGATGCGCACATCTTCTGTACGGAAGACCAGATCATCAGCGAGTCGATCGCCTTCAACACGCTGGCGATGAGCATCTACAAGGATTTCGGGTTCGATCACATCGACATCAAGCTCTCGCTGCGTCCGGATTCGCGCGCGGGGACGGATGAGACGTGGGATCGCGCCGAGCAGGGCCTGCGCGAGGCGCTCACGGCCTGCGGCCTGCAGTGGGAAGAGCTGCCGGGCGAGGGCGCGTTCTACGGTCCGAAGGTCGAGTACCACATCAAGGACGCGCTGGGCCGTTCGTGGCAGTGCGGCACGCTGCAGCTCGACATGGTCCTGCCGGAGCGCCTTGGCGCCGAGTACGTGGCCGAGGACAACAGCCGCCGCCGCCCGATCATGCTGCACCGGGCCATCCTCGGTTCGATGGAGCGTTTCCTCGGAATTCTGATCGAGCACCATGCCGGCGCAATGCCGCCGTGGCTCGCTCCGGTGCAGGCCGTTGTGATGAATATCGCGGAAAGTCAGGCCGAATATGCCGCGAATCTGGTCCAATCGTTGCAAAAACAAGGGCTTAGAGTGGCGGCCGATTTGCGCAACGAGAAAATTAGCTATAAAATACGCGAGCACACGCTTGAGAAGGTCCCGTACCTGCTTGTCGTCGGCGACAAGGAGCGTGAAGCACAAACGGTAGCCGTGCGTGCCCGTGGCGGCGTCGATCTGGGTGTCATGCCCGTCGATGCCTTTACAGCGCGTCTTGCGGAAGACATCAAGACGTTCAGGTAAGCCACTGCGGCAGCGCGGCTCGTTTTTTTAATTTTTAGAGGAAACGTAACATCGCTACGGATAAGTCGCATCGCATCAACGGTGAAATCACTGCACCCGAGGTGCGTCTCGTCGGAATCGAGAACGAGCCGCTCGGCATCGTAAAGCTGGCCGATGCGTTCCGCATGTCGGAACAGCAGGACGTCGATCTGGTTGAAATTGCTCCGCAGGCCGTGCCTCCCGTGTGCCGCCTGATGGATTACGGCAAGTTCAAGTACCAGGAATCGAAGAAGCAGCACGAGGCCAAGCTCAAGCAGAAGGTCATCCAGGTCAAGGAAGTCAAATTCCGCCCGGGTACCGACGATGGCGATTACAACGTCAAGCTGCGTAATCTCATGCGCTTCCTTGACGATGGCGACAAGACGAAGATCACGTTGCGTTTCCGGGGCCGCGAAATGGCCCACCAGGAAATCGGCATGCGCATGCTCGAACGCCTGCGCACCGACCTCGAAGAAGTCGGTCAGGTCGAGCAGATGCCGAAGATGGAAGGGCGCCAGATGATCATGGTGCTCTCTCCGAAGAAGAAGAAGTAATTGGCGCGCCGCGCGGTTCGACCTGCGCGGCGGTCAACATGCAGTTTTCAATGACGTCTTCGGCGCCGTGGTGCGCAGAAGGCGGCAAGCAGGTTCCGGAACGGCGCCCGCGCGCTGCACGTGAAGTGCGGCAAACGGGCGTTTTTCCTGGAAGCGGCGGCGAGCTTGTTTTAAAAAGCCAGCCAGTCGCCAAAACAAGTGGAGTGGGTTTCGAAGGGCGGAGTCCCGGCAAGGTGTGCGAACACCGCGCCAACCGCACACCCATGTCCATCAAATAATGGAGTTGTCTGTCATGCCGAAGATGAAGACCAAGAAGAGCGCTGCAAAGCGCTTCGTGGTTCGTCCGGGCGGTACCGTCAAGCGCGGTCAAGCCTTCAAGCGTCACATCCTGACCAAGAAGACCACCAAGAACAAGCGTCATCTGCGTGGTGCAACGGCCGTTCATGATTCCGATCTGAACTCCGTGCGCGCAATGCTGCCGTTCGCGTAATCCTCAACCGATAACTCATAGGAGCGAAACATGCCTCGAGTCAAACGTGGGGTTACCGCACGGGCCCGCCACAAGAAGATCATCAACCTGGCCAAGGGTTACCGCGGCCGTCGCAATAACGTCTATCGCATCGCCAAGCAGGCGGTCATGCGCGCAGGCCAGTACGCCTATCGCGATCGCCGCAACAAGAAGCGTGTGTTCCGCGCACTGTGGATCACGCGTATCAACGCGGCGGTGCGTCAGCACGACATGACCTACAGCGTGTTCATCAACGGCCTGAAGAAGGCTTCGATCGAACTCGACCGCAAGGTTCTGGCTGACATGGCTGTGTTCGACAAGGCTGCATTTGCTGCGATCGTCAAGCAGGTGAAGGCCGCCGTCGCTGCCTGATAGCAGGTATTGCGCAGGTTCGTTGCAGCAGACATTCCGGTAGTCTCGGTGATGCTGCAACAAAAACGGGGCTCCTCACCGAGCCCCGTTTTTGTTGGTAATTACGCTTCTTGCGCCGCTTCATGGAGTGTCTTCGCACCGTCATTGCCAGGCGTCATCATGGCGTGCCGTGAGCGCGGAGAGGCTCCAAGTCTCAAACTCTGACGCTGAAAAGATGGGATCAATGGATCTGGACCAGATTGTCGCCGACGCGCAAAGCGCGTTCGCTTGCGCCCCCGACGTCAACACGCTTGAAAACGAAAAGGCCCGCTTTCTCGGCAAGTCCGGCGCGCTGACCGAACTGCTCAAGGGTCTCGGCAAGCTCGACGCGGAAACGCGCAAGACCGAAGGCGCACGCATCAACGCCGTCAAGCAGCAAGTGGAAGCTGCGCTCACCGCGCGCCGCCAGGCGCTCGCGGACGCGCTCCTGAACCAGCGTCTCGCCGCCGAGGCGATCGACGTCACGCTGCCGGGCCGCGGCACGGGCACGGGCAGCCTGCACCCCGTGATGCAGACGTGGGAACGCGTCGAGCGCATTTTCGGCTCGATCGGCTTCGACGTGGCCGACGGTCCCGAGATCGAAACCGACTGGTACAACTTCACCTCGCTCAACAGCCCGGAAAACCATCCGGCGCGCTCCATGCAGGACACGTTCTACGTGGACGGCAAGGACGCCGATGGCCGTCAGCTTTTGTTGCGCACGCACACGAGTCCGATGCAGGTGCGCTACGCGCGCACGCACACGCCGCCCATCAAGGTGATCGTGCCGGGCCGCACCTATCGCGTGGACAGCGACGCCACGCATTCGCCGATGTTCAACCAGGTCGAAGGCCTGTGGATCGAAGAGAACATCAGCTTCGCAGACCTGAAGGGTGTCTACACCGACTTCCTCAAGAAGTTCTTCGAGCGCGACGATATCAAGGTGCGCTTCCGTCCGTCGTACTTCCCGTTCACGGAGCCGTCGGCCGAAATCGACATGATGTTCGAGCAAGGCAAGAACGCCGGCAAGTGGCTCGAGATTTCGGGCTCGGGCCAGGTGCATCCGACCGTGATCCGCAACATGGGCCTCGACCCGGAGCGCTACATCGGCTTTGCGTTCGGCAGCGGCCTCGAACGCCTGACGATGCTGCGCTATGGCGTGCAGGACCTGCGCCTGTTCTTCGAAGGCGATCTGCGCTTTTTGCGTCAGTTCGCCTGAGCGAAGCGACGCATTCGCTTGCAGTGCGCGAGGCGGACGCAGCACCTGGAGAAGGTGCGCGAGCACCCGCCTACGCGACGGTCACAATCTGTCTGGAACGTAAACCAAATGCTATTCCCCGAATCCTGGCTGAGAAGCTTTGTCGATCCGAAGCTCACGACCGATGAACTGGCCCACGCGCTCACCATGGCCGGCCTCGAAGTCGAAGGCCTGAGCCCGGCGGCGCCCCCCACCACGAAAATTGTCGTAGGGCGCGTGCTCGAAGTCGTGAAGCACCCGGACGCGGACAAGCTCAACGTCACGCAGGTCGATGCCGGCACCGGCGCGACGCTGCAGATCGTCTGCGGCGCGCCCAACGTCGCGCCCGGCATCAAGGTGCCCGTGGCGCTCGTGGGCGCCGAACTGCCGCCCGCCGAAGAAGGCGGCAAGCCTTTCGCGATCAAGCTCTCGAAGCTGCGTGGCGTGGAAAGCCAGGGCATGCTGTGCTCGGCGCGCGAACTGAAGCTCTCGGAAGACCACAGCGGCCTGATGATCCTGCCGGAAGATACGCCGATCGGTCAGGATATCCGCGAAGCGCTCAATCTCGACGACACCGTCTTCGAAGTCAAGCTCACGCCGAACAAGGCCGATTGCCTCTCGGTGTACGGCATCGCGCGCGAAACCGCTGCGATCACCGGCGCGCCGCTGCAGGCGCCCGTGTATCCGAAGGTCGAAGTGAAGCTCGATGAAAAGCTGCCCGTGAAGATCTCGGCGCCGGACCTATGCGGCCGCTTCTCGGGCCGCGTGATCCGCGGCGTGAACGCGCACGCGAAGACGCCGATGTGGATGGTCGAGCGCCTCGAGCGTTCGGGCCAGCGCAGCATCTCGGCACTCGTCGATATCTCGAACTACGTGATGCTCGAACTCGGCCGCCCGTCGCACGTGTTCGATCTCGACAAGATCCACGGCTCGATGGACGTGCGCTGGGGCAAGAAGGGCGAAACGCTCAAGCTGCTCAACGGCAACACCGTCGAAGTCGATGAAACTGTGGGCGTGATCGCCGACGAGCGCGAGATCGAAAGCCTCGCGGGGATCATGGGCGGCGACAGCACGGCCGTCACGCTCGACACCACCAACATCTATCTCGAAGCTGCATTCTGGTGGCCGGACAGCATCCGTGGCCGCTCGCGCCGCTACAACTTCTCGACCGATGCGGGCCATCGCTTCGAGCGCGGCGTTGACTGGTCGACGACGGTCGAGCACATCGAGCGCATCACGCAGCTGATCCTCGATATCTGCGGCGGCGCTGCCGGCCCGGTCGACGATCAAACCGTGAACGTACCCACGCGCGAAGCGGTGAAGATGCGTGTGGCGCGCGCGAACCGCATCATCGGCGTGAAGATCGGCGCCGACGAGATCGCGCAGATTTTCACGCGCCTCGGTCTCACGTTCACGCGTAGCGTTGACGATGCGGGCGACGAGAGCTTCAGCGTCACGCCGCCGCCGTACCGCTTCGACATCGAGATCGAAGAAGACCTGATCGAAGAAGTTGCGCGGATCTACGGCGTCGAAAAGATTCCGGCGTTGCCGCCGGTGGCGCGCAGCGAAATGCGTGCGACCCACGAAACGCGCCGCTCGATCCACGCGATTCGCCACGCGCTCGCCGCGCGCGACTACGCCGAGACGATCAACTTCAGCTTCGTCGATGCCGAGTGGGAGCAGGACTTCGCCGGCAACGCGAATCCCGTGAAGCTGCTGAATCCGATCGCGAGCCAGCTCTCGGTCATGCGCACGACGCTGTTCGGCAGCCTCATCAACGTGCTGCGCCACAACCTCAACCGCCGCGCCGACCGCGTGCGCGTGTTCGAGGCGGGCCGCGTGTTCCTGCACGATCCGTCGATCAAGGCGAGCGAGATGACGGTGGAAGGCTTCGCACAACCGAAGATGATCGGCGCGCTCGCCTACGGTCCCGCGCTCGAAGAGCAGTGGGGCGCGCAGACGCGCGGCGTGGACTTCTTCGACGTGAAGGGCGATCTCGAAGCGTTGTTCGCATCGCTCGGCGCCGCGAAGACGCCGCGTTTCGTGAAGGCGGAACACCCCGCGCTACACCCGGGACGTAGCGCGCGCATCGAAGTCGATGGCCGTGCCGTGGGCTGGATTGGCGAGCTGCATCCGCGCTGGATGCAGAAGTACGACCTGCCGCACGCACCGATGCTCTTCGAAGTCGAGGCCGACGCACTGATGGCGCGCGAACTGCCGACGCCTGGCGAAGTCTCGAAATTCCCGCCGGTCCGCCGTGACATCGCTCTTGTTGTCGATCAAAGGATCGAGGTGCAAGCGTTGCTCGACGAGTTCCAGAAGGGTATGCAAGACGAGCCTTGCCGGATTGTGCAGAGGGTTGCGCTATTCGATGAATTTCGTGCAAAATCAAATACTTCCGGACTTGGCGCGGACGAGAAAAGCCTTGCCTTCCGGGTGACCCTGCAAGATACTGGCGGAACCCTTCAGGACGAGACGGTCGATACGGCCATCAAGTCCCTGGTGGATCGCCTGGCTCGAGTGTATGGCGCCCGGTTGCGCGGATAAGCTCCTCGGCTCTTCACGTACCGACATCGGCTTCCGGTTTGCGAGGTAGCAAGTGAACCCCGCAACCGGCAGCGCGCCATTGCATAGATAGATGAACGAAATGAACTCGAGTGATTTCGAAGCCCTTCTTGCGGCACAGCGTAGCGCCATGATTCGCGACATTCCTGCCTCGTCGGCAAGCGCCACGAACGACACGCCCACGCTGACGAAAGCCGAACTCGCTGAGCTGCTGTTCGACAACGTCGGTCTCAACAAGCGCGAAGCGAAAGACATGGTCGAAGCCTTCTTCGAAGTGATTCGCGACGCGCTTGAAAGCGGCGACAGCGTGAAGCTGTCGGGCTTCGGCAATTTTCAGTTGCGCGACAAGCCGCAACGACCCGGCCGCAACCCGAAGACGGGCGAGGCGATACCCATCGCGGCGCGTCGCGTGGTGACGTTCCATGCGAGCCAGAAGTTGAAGGCGCTCGTGGAGAGCGGCGCCGAGGCGAGCTTCCCGCGTTGATGCGTTGAGGTTGTTTGCCCGCGCTGGTATGCCCGCGCTGGTATGCCCGCGCCGGTATGCCCGCGCCGGTGGCTATATGGCGGGCGTGAACGTATAAGTAGAAATAGCAGACTTCAAGGACCCAGGCGGCGACGCCTCATTGCGCAACCACCACGACGGCAACCCGGCGATGACATCGACAAGCGAAAAGGTCGTCTTGCCTCCCATCCCCGCCAAGCGCTACTTCACCATTGGCGAGGTGAGCGAATTGTGCGGCGTGAAGCCTCACGTACTGCGGTATTGGGAGCAGGAGTTCACGCAGTTGAAGCCGGTGAAGCGGCGCGGCAATCGTCGCTATTACCAGCATCACGAAGTATTGCTGATCCGTCGCATTCGCGAACTGCTCTACGAGCAGGGGTTCACGATCAACGGCGCGCGCAACCGGCTCGACTCGCACGGGGCGGCGGCCGACGAAGCCGGGCAGTCCGAAGCAGCAGGGGCGCCGGTTGCCGAAGGCACGACCGCCCTCGTGGACGTCGATCAGTTGCGCAAGGAATTGCTGCATGTGCTCGATCTGCTTGGGCGCTGAAACACCTCGCTGAACGCATGCATGTGAGTCGTTCACGAATTACGTGCGAAGCGGTTCTAATTAGAGAAACTCTCTGTTATACTTTCTAGCTCTCGGGGCGTAGCGCAGCCTGGTAGCGTACCTGCATGGGGTGCAGGTGGTCGGAGGTTCAAATCCTCTCGCCCCGACCAGAATAGAGCCCGCGTAATCAAAAGATTACGCGGGCTTTCTCTTTTGTGCGCCGCAAAGCAAATACATAGCAAGCACAAGAAAGCGCAGGAAGCGTAGAACGAGACCGCAAGATCCGGCTGTTAATTTTTCTCACATATCGGTGAGAATCCTTCGTTATACGGCGCGTGCCGCTCGCCTTACGATACGCATACCTTCGCGCCGGTGATTCGTGCAATCGCGCGCCCGCGCGCAAACCCGTGCTCATTCAGCGCCACTTCACATGAACCCGATCGAACTCGCGCAACTGGTCATCCTCGCCGCCCTGTGGGGCGGGTCATTTCTGTTCATCCGCGTCGGCGTGACCGACTTCGGCGTCGCGCCCCTGATGGCGCTGCGTGTCGGCATCGGCGCGCTGTTCCTGCTGCTCGTGCTGTTTTCGCGGCGCCCCGCACGCGAAGCGCTCGGCACGCTGCGCGAACGTGCGTGGCCGCTTTTCATCGTCGGCATCCTCAATTCGGCCGCACCGTTCTGTCTGTTCGCATGGGCCGAGCTCACGCTCTCCGCGGGTGTCACGTCCGTGATCAACGCGACC
This sequence comes from Paraburkholderia sp. EG287B, assembly GCF_040965595.1. Classification (NCBI taxonomy): domain Bacteria; kingdom Pseudomonadati; phylum Pseudomonadota; class Betaproteobacteria; order Burkholderiales; family Burkholderiaceae; genus Paraburkholderia; species Paraburkholderia sp. EG287B. Next base: position 519,935 of record NZ_JBFRCG010000001.1, on the reverse strand, counting down.
ACGCCGCTGTGGGGCGCGGTCGTCGCGTATGTCTGGCTCAAGGATCGTCTGAGCGGGCTACGGGTGGTCGGGCTCGCGATCGGCTTCGCCGGTGTGCTCGCGCTGGTGTGGGATCAGGTCGTGACGCACGCCGGCGACGGCGCGTCATCCACCAGCGCTGCGCTCGCCGCCCTCGCGGCGCTCGTTGCAGCGGCGCTGTACGGCGTTGCCGCGAGCTACACGAAGCGCCATCTCACGGGCGTCGATCCGCTCACGGTCGCTGCCGGGACGATGACGGGCGCGACGCTCGTGCTCGCGCCGTTCGCCGTGGCAACCTGGCCGGCTACGCCCATCTCGCTGCATGCGTGGGGCGCGGTGCTCTGCCTTGGCGTGGCGTGCACGGGCATCGCGTATCTGTTGTTCTTCCGCCTGATCGCGGCGGTGGGCCCGGCGCGCGCGATCACGGTGACGTTCGTGATCCCGATCTTCGGCATTCTGTGGGGCGCGCTCTTTCTCGGCGAACGCGTGTCGATGGGCATGGTCGAGGCGTGCGCGGCGATTCTCGTGGGCACCGCGCTCGCCACCGGTTTCGTGAAGCGCTTGCCGGGCTTCACCGCGCGCCGCAGCCGGGCAGGCGCGGAACGTTAGCAGGGTAGCGCCCGCACGGCGCGCTCGAAGCGGGTGCTGCGAGCGCGATGCGGGCGAACCGCCACGCACTGCGTTGCGAGCTGCCTCAACGAAATCGCGCGGCGCCCACCGTCGCGCGATTTGCACTCCGAAGCTCGCTCAAACCGCCGCGCGCGGCACGGCTTTCACTTCCTTCTCCCGATTGCTGCGGCCACCGCGCCCGATCGGCAACGTCGCGACGATCACCGCCCCCAGCACGAGCAACACCGCGGAATAGATGAGCCCCGCGGCATAGCTGTGCGTCGCATCCTTGAGCCACCCCACCACGAGTGGATTCGCCGCCGAACTGATATTGCCGATCGCATTGATCACCGCGATACCCACCGCGCGCGCCTGCGGCGTGAACGCCTGATCGGGCGTGGTCCAGAAGATCGACATCGCCGTGTACGACCCCGCCGATGCGAGGCACACGCCGAGCAGCTGCACGAGCGGCGCGCCGCCTTGCGCAGTCAGCACGCAGCCGAGCCCGGAGAGCAGCATGGGCGCGGCAAGGTGCCATTTGCGTTCCTGACGCCGGTCCGAGCGGCGCCCCCACACGATCATCGCGACGATGGTGACGATCTGCGGAATCGTCGCGACGAGGCCCACGGTAACGTTGCTGGCCCCAGCGCTGAAGCCCTTCACGATCAGCGGTGCCCACACGGCGACCATCGCGAGCGTATTGACGAGGCAGAAGTACGCTGCCGCGAAGCGCAGGACCACCGGCGAGCGCAGTTGCTGCCAGAGGCTGCGCTCGCTCGCGGCGTGGGTCGTGGGCGCAGCGAGGGTATCGGCCGGCTCGGCGAGCGCGGCTTCGAGCGTGCGTTTTTCTTGCGCGCTGAGCCAGCGCGCGGCGCGCGGCGTGTCGTCCAGATAGAAGAACGCCACGCAGCCGAGCAGTGCGGCCGGCATGCCTTCGAGCACGAAGAGCCATTGCCAGCCCGCGAGTCCCGCATGGCCGTCGAGCTTGAGGATGAAGCCCGAGACCGCCGAGCCGAGCGCGGCCGTCACGGGCATCGCGATCATGAAGAGGGCGTTGGCCCGGGCGCGCCACGCGCTCGGGAACCAGCAGGTGAGATAGAGCAGCATGCCGGGCAGGAAGCCCGCCTCGGTCACGCCAACCAGCATGCGCAGCCAGTAGAGCGTGGTGGCGTTGGTGGCGAACATCGTCGCGGTGGAGGCGAGGCCCCACGCAATCATGATGAAGCTGATCCAGCGGCGCGCACCGACGCGCGCGAGCATGAGATTACCGGGAATGCCGCACGCGATATAGGCAACGTAGAAGAGGGTGGTGGCGAAGCCGAACTGCGTGCTCGACAGGCCGAGGTCCTTCATCATCGTCAGGCCCGCGAAGCCGATGTTGATGCGGTCGAGGAACGACACGACGAACAGCAGGAACAGGAAGCCGAGCAAATGGCGCGATACCTTGCGCGTGACTTGTTCGGTGGCGGCTGCGCAGTTCGACTGCGCCTGCGCGGACGTTTGCGGCACGCGCGAAGCATGCCCTTGCGGGATTGGGCTCATGTGTCTCCTCCTAAGCACCGGGACGTGAGCGTGGCAAGGGTTATGACGTTGTTGTTTGCCGCGGATCACAATTCACGCGGATTATGCGAGGGGCCCGCGCGCTGTCTGTCCTCAATTTGGGTACAGCTGCGCAGCGCATTCCGCGATGTTCGGGAATACCCGGGTCCAGATGTCACGCCGGCTTTACGCTGAGGATTATCGGGATGGGCAGCTGACCGGAAAATCGCTAATCACAAACGCGAATACCCGGTAAATCGACGGGCGGTAATTGAGACGGATTCGTTAACAAGGTGATTTCCATATTTTGTAAATCCTTCCGTAAATAATCGTTCAGCACCATTTACCCGACTCGATAATCGAAACTGAAAGCTGCCAGTCAGTCTTTATCAAGCCGCAGGCCCTGCACGGGCACGGTCTGTTGGCACGCGAGCGAGCGTGCCCGATTTTTCGACGCTAAACTTCGCTCTCATATGTGCGCCAGTCATTAGTGAATATTGGAGCGTGATGGTATTTGTTCTATCCAGATGACAAGCGCGTAGCGCATTTTGTATGGCATTTGCGCTGGTACCGAATCCGCGCAAACCGTGGGAGTGCCCGATGCATGGCGTCATGCTGAATCGAGCGAATCGGGGAAATATATGAGAGTAAGAAGATTCGTCTGGCGCGCTCATGCAGTGCGTGGGGCGCTCGCCGCGCTTTGCGCCTTCGGCGCGGCTGGCGCGCAGGCGGACAACACGTTCGGCGTGCAACTCGGCGCGGGCGTAGCGGACCACGACGTGAAAAAGCTCGATCTCGGCCTCGTGTGGGATCCGGGCCTGCAGTGGTGGCATCTCGGCGGCTATCACTTCACGCTGGTTGGCGAGGCGCATGTCGCCTACTGGAAGCTGAACGCGCCGGATGCCGTCTACTCGCATATCTGGGAATACGGCGTGACGCCCGTTTTTCGCTTCATCAAGGACAGCGGCTGGTTCAAGCCGTTCATCGAGGCGGGCGTGGGCTTTCACTTTCTCTCGCATGTCCGGCAGACGCCCGATCGCGCGACGTCGACGTCGTTCCAGTTCGTGGACATGATCGGCGTCGGCGCGCAGTTCGGCGAGCACGGCAACTACCAGGCCGGGTTCCGCTTCCAGCATTTGTCGAACGCGGATATCAAGGAGCCGAATCCGGGTACGAACTTCAGTCAGATCTACTTCCAGTACAACTTCTAGGGCGCCAGCGGGCATGCCGGCGCGTATCAGGGCGCGTGCTAGACTTTTTTCATGCCGCCTGTCGCGCGGCGCTTGATGACGCTATTTCCGGCTGCATGGAGGTGCCCGTGCCCGCAGGCAGTCAACTCACGCTCTACACGAGCCGCAAGCACAAGAAGGGCCACAAGTCCGCGGTCGCGTGGATCATCGACGCCGCGCGTGCGCAGGGCGTCTTCGGCATCACCGTGCTGGAAGGCTACGAAGGCCTCGACGCCCACGGAAAGATGCACGCCGCCCACTTCTTCGATCTGGCCGACGAGCCCGCCGTGGTGCTGATCGTCGCCGACGAGCCCTCCATCGATGCGCTCCTCGTCACACTCGAAACGGGCGGCGTCGAGCTCTTCTATACGCGCACGCCAATCGAGTACGGCCGGCTTGGCGGCGCCTGAGCGCCGAGCCCTTCAGGTCGCCGCGCAGGCGCTTTGCCGCAGATTCCCCCGTCACGCGAGTGCCAGTCGATTCGCGCAACCCGTTACACTGTGGGTATTGGTGCGGTGCACCACGGGTTGCGCCGCACGACCGGCATTTTCCATAGCGACACGCCGGGGTCGCAGACAAGGAGTGAGGACGAGGCATGGCAATCGAATCGGTAGGGATCGTGGGCGCAGGCACGATGGGCAACGGCATCGCCCAGGCGGTGGCAGTGGCGGGGCTCAAGGCGGTGATGATCGACGTCACCGACGCGGCGCTCGCCAAGGGTGTCGCCGCGCTCACCCATAGCCTCGAGCGGCTCGTCTCGAAGGGCAAGCTCGAAGCCGGCGCGCGCGACGCCGCGCTCGCACGCATCGAAACGACCACCGACTACCAGCGCCTCGCGAGCGTCGATCTCGTGATCGAAGCCGCAACCGAGAACGCCGAGCTCAAGACGCGCATTCTCAAGCAGATCGAAGCCGCGGCCCGCCCCGACGCGATCGTCGCGTCGAACACCTCGTCGATCTCGATCACGGCGCTCGCCACCACGCTCGCCGACCCGTCGCGCTTCATCGGCATGCACTTCTTCAACCCGGTGCCGATGATGCCGCTCGTCGAGGTGATCCGCGGCCTGCAGACGCGCCCGGAGGTGGCCGAGTCGGTACGCGAAATGGCGCTGCGCCTCGAGAAGACGCCGATCGCCGTGAAAAACGCGCCGGGCTTCGTGGTGAACCGCATTCTGGTGCCGATGATCAACGAAGCGTTTTTCGTGCTCGCGGAGGGCATTGCGAGCGCAGAGGAAATCGACGCCGGCATGAAGCTCGGCGCCAATCATCCGATCGGCCCGCTCGCGCTGGCGGACCTGATCGGACTCGACGTGTGTCTCTCGGTGATGGATGTGTTCCTGAAGGACTTCGGCGACTCGAAGTATCGTGCGTGCCCGCTGCTGCGCGAGATGGTCGCGGCGGGCCAGCTCGGCCGCAAGACCGGCCGCGGCGTGTATCAGTACGACAAGGTGTCGTAAGGCCTGGCGCCCGGCATCAGGCGAGCACGCTCACGCGGTATTGCGTGACCTGCCGATAGGTCTTGCCGGGCTGCAGCACCACCTCTTCGCAGGCGGGCGCTTCCATGTTGATCTGGTTCGGGAAGCCGCCCGCTTCGAGGCACAGCCCCGCATAGCGCGCGCAGGTCGCGCCGCGGCGTCCCGGCTGTCCCTCCAGATAATTTCCCGTATAGAGCTGCAGACCGCGCTGGTCGGTCGCGACGGCAAGCTCGCGTCCGCTGCCCGGCTCGTAGACGCGCGCCACCGGCCGCACGGGCCAGCGACCCGGCGCGGCGTGCAGCGTGCCCGCCGTGCTCTCGGGCGCGCGCAGCACGTAGCAGTGGTCGAAACCGCGTGCGCGCTTGAGTTGCGCGTGCGGCCAGTCGAGCCGAGCACCGAGCGGCGCGCCATGGCGGAAGTCGAAGGCACTGCCCGAGACGTCGGCGATGCGCACGGGAATCAACTGCGGATCGACTTCGAGGAAGGCGTCCGCGTCGATCGTCAGCACGTGGCCGCGAATGTCCGGGCTCGCCTCGCCGGACAGGTTGAAGTAGCCGTGGCTCGTGAGATTCAGCGGCGTAGGCGCGTCGGTCACCCCCTCGTATTCGAGCGTCAGCGTGCCGTCGTCGTCGAGCGTATAGCGCACCTGCACGCTCACGTTGCCCGGAAAGCCGCCGTCGCCTTCGGGCGAGTCGAGCCGCAGCACCAGCGAGCCCCGATCCTCTTCCACCTGCCACATCTGCCGATGAAAACCGTTCGCGCCGCCGTGCAGCAGATTGCCGTTCTCGTTGCGATCGAGCGGATAGTCGATGCCGTCCAGCGTGAAATGCGCACCGGCGATGCGGTTGGCCCAGCGCCCGACCAGGCCGCCCATGTACGTGGTGGCGGCGAGATAGTCCGCGGGCGTGTCGTGGCCGAGCATGATGTCCGCGAGGCGGCCGGCGCGATCGGGCGCGAGCCATGAGACGAGCGTCGCGCCGAGGTCGCTGACTGTCACCTTCATGCCCTGCGCGTTGCGCAGCGTGTAGAGCCGCACGGCGTCGCCGCCGGGCAGGGCACCCCACGGTTCGGAAGTCAGATGGGCAGCAAGAGTGTTCATGAGGTGAAGGGAACGTATGAAGAAAGCGTGATTGTCCGGGGTGGCCGAAGCCGCTTCATCAGGTGGACAGGCGCGGGCCCGAAGCGTTCGCGACACTGTCCTGATATTCGCGCGGCGTGCATCCCAGTTCGCGCCGGAAGACGGCATACATGTACTGCAGCGACGTGAATCCGCAGCGGATCGCCACCTCCGCACTCGAGGCGTCGCGGCTCGCGAGCATCGCCTTGGCGGCGTCGAGCTTGTGGCGCAGGATTTCCTGGTGGACCGTGCACTGCAGTTCGCGCCGGAAGTAGTCTTCCAGCGACGAGCGCGATACGCCCACGTAGTCGGCCACCTGCTCGGTCTTGATGCCTTGGCAGGCGTACTGGCGAATGAAATGGCGTGCGCGCATGACATGCGGACTCGACAGCGGTTCGTGGCGGGTCGATTCGAGCACGTTGATGCCGACGGGCGGAACCAGAATGCGTTGACCCGGAAAACGTGCGCCGCGCAGCATCTGGTGCAGCAGGTGGGCGGCGGTCTTGCCCATTTCCTCCGTGCCCTGGATGACCGACGAGAGCGGAATGCGCGTGAGCGTGCGGGTGAGCGGATCGTTGTCGATGCCGATGATCGCCACCTGCTCGGGCACGGCAATGCCGTGAATCAGACACGCCTGCAGCAAATGCCGCGCCCGTGCGTCGGTCACGGCGATCACGCCCACGGGCTTGGGCAGGCTGTGCAGCCAGACGCTCAACTGCTCGATGGCCTGGTTCCAGGCGCTGGCGCTGGTGGCCTGGCCCCGGTAGATCGGCGCCTGTACGCCTTCTTCGCGGGCGAGCGCCTGGAACGCCAGTTCGCGCTCCTGGGCCCAGCGGTTTTCCTGCGCGACAGGCAGGCTGTACATCGCGAGATTCGGCAGGCCCGCGCCGATCAGGTGCGTCCACGCGAGCGAGACCAGTTTGCGGTTGTCGGTCGCGATATAGGGCACGTCGGCCGGGTACTGGGCCGCGTCTTCGAATGACGAGCCCACGGCAACCACCGGCAGCGGGCAGCCGCGCAGGGCGTCGGCCACGTCGGGGTCGTCGAAGTCGGCGATGATGCCGTCCCCGTCGAAGCGCTCGATGCCCGCGAGGCGGCAGCGGAAGTCCTCCTCGAGAAAGAGGTCCCACGCGACGCGCGTGGAGCGCAGATAGTGGCCAATCCCCGCAATGATCTCGCGGTCGTACACCTTATTCGCGTTGAACAGCAGCGCGATGCGGTGGGGCGTCTGGGAAGCGGGGGCACGGGTCATGTCGTGTCGGCGGCTGGTCGCCCGGCGTGCAGCGCCGGCGGAAAACCGCCATGTCTCCAGTTCGGGGGCGGTGCGCGTCAAGGTGCACCGCGCTACGATGTCTCTGGCGCCTGCGGCGCGTCGTTTTAAGCGTCCGGTTATTTTAGGCCCACATTCGGGTTCGCGGGCACACCGGCCGCGTCCGTCGGCAGGAAACGTTAAGGGTCTCACGCAATTTCGCAATTGCCGCGCTTTGCGCGTCGCGGGCAGTATGGCGTCACACAGAGGGATGCACGCTGCGCCGCTGCGCTGCAACAACATTGGAGACATCATGTCGTATTTCGAACATATCCCCGCCATTCGATACGAAGGCCCGCAGTCGGACAACCCGCTTGCGTACCATCACTACGACCGTACCAAAAAGGTGCTCGGCAAGACGCTCGAAGAGCATCTGCGCATCGCCGTGTGCTACTGGCATTCGTTCGTCTGGCCCGGCAACGATATCTTCGGGCAGGGCGCGTTTCACCGCCCGTGGCAGCAGCCCGGCGACGCCATGGAGCGCGCGCACCAGAAGGCCGACGCGGCGTTCGAGTTTTTCTCGAAGCTAGGCACCCCCTATTACACGTTCCACGACACCGATGTCGCTCCGGAAGGCAAGGACCTGAAGGACTACACGGAAAACTTCAAGCGCATGGTCGATTACCTCGGCGAGCGCCAGCAGGCGAGCGGTGTGAAGCTGCTCTGGGGCACCGCCAACCTGTTTTCGAATCCGCGCTACGCCGGCGGCGCCGCCACCAACCCCAACCCCGAAGTCTTCGCCTACGCGGCCACGCAGGTTTGTCATGCGCTCGACGCGACGCGCAAGCTGGGCGGCGAGAACTACGTGCTGTGGGGCGGGCGCGAAGGCTATGACACGCTGCTCAATACCGACCTCAAGCGCGAGCGCGAGCAGTTCGCACGCTTCCTTTCGATGGTGGTCGAGCACAAGCACCGCATCGGCTTCACCGGCACGCTGCTGATCGAGCCGAAGCCGCAGGAGCCGACCAAGCACCAGTACGACTACGACGTTGCGACGGTGCACGGCTTCCTCACGCAATACGGGCTGCAAAACGAAATCCGCGTGAATATCGAGGCGAATCACGCGACGCTCGCGGGCCACTCGTTCCATCACGAAATCGCCACGGCGTTCGCGCTGGGCGTGTTCGGCAGCGTCGACGCGAATCGCGGCGACCCGCAAAACGGCTGGGATACGGACCAGTTCCCGAACAGCGTCGAAGAACTGACGCTCGCGTTCTACGAGATCCTGCGCCACGGCGGCTTCAGCACGGGCGGCATGAACTTCGATGCGAAGGTGCGCCGCGCGAGCAGCGATCCGGAAGACATGTTCTATGGCCACGTGGGCGCGATCGACGTGCTCGCGCTGGCGCTCGAGCGCGGTGCGGCGCTCGTCGAGAACGACCGGCTCGAGCAGTTCCGCAGTCAGCGTTACGCGGGCTGGGACAGCGAGTTTGGCCGCAAGATTCTCGCGGGGGGCTATTCGCTCTCGTCGCTCGCCGCCGACGCACTCTCGCACGGCATGAATCCGCAGCACGCGAGCGGCCAGCAGGAGCGACTCGAGAATGTCGTGAACCAGGCCGTCTACGGCCAGCGCTAGCGGTGCCACGGCGCGCGCGAAAAAACATTAGCGCGCGCCGTCAAATTCGCAATTGCGCCGTTTGCCGTTGAAGGCAAACTGACGAAAAAAATCAGGACGGAGACATGTTCATCGGTATCGACCTCGGCACGTCGGGAGTGAAGGCCGTGCTGCTCGACCGCGCGGGCGATGTGCTCGGCAGCGCGAGCGCGCCGCTCACCGTGAGCCGGCCGCAGCCGCGCTGGTCCGAACAGGCGCCGCAAGACTGGTGGCTCGCCACGCAGAGCGCATTGCGCGCACTCGTCGACGAGGCGCGCGGGCGCGGTATCGACGCGGCGCGCATCGAGGCGCTCGGCCTGACCGGCCAGATGCACGGCGCGACGCTGCTCGACGCGCAGGGCGAGGTGCTGCGTCCCGCCATTCTATGGAACGACGGTCGTTCGGATACCGAATGTATCGAACTGGAACGCGCCGTGCCGCAGTTGCACGCCATTGCGGGCAATCTCGCGATGCCGGGCTTCACGGCGCCGAAGCTGCTGTGGGTGCGCAAGCACGAGCCGGAGATCTTCGCGCGCATCGCGCACGTGCTGTTGCCGAAGGACTATTTGCGCTGGCTGCTCACGGGCGTGTTCGCCACCGATCCGTCCGATGCCGCCGGTACGCTGTGGCTCGACATTGCGAAGCGCGACTATAGCGACACGCTGCTTTCAGCCTGCGGCCTCACGCGTGCGCACATGCCGGACGTGTTCGAAGGCAACCAGGCGACCGGCACACTGCGGCCCGAACTCGCACGCCAGTTCGGCCTGCGCGAAATTCCGGTGGTGGCGGGCGGCGGCGACAACGCGGCGGGCGCCGTGGGCGTGGGTATCGTGCGGCCCGGCGACGCGATGCTGTCGCTCGGCACGTCGGGCGTCTATTTCGCGGTCTCGGACGGCTTTCTCGCCAATCCCGATTCCGCGGTGCACAGCTTCTGCCATGCGTTGCCGCATACGTGGCACCTGATGTCCGTGATGCTCAACGCGGCCAGCTGCCTCGACTTCACGGCGCAACTGACGGGTTACGAAAGCGTTGCCGCGTTGCTCGCCGACGCCGAGGCGAACTCGACCGCCGAGCGCGACGCGCGCCGGCCGTGGTTCCTGCCGTATCTCAGCGGCGAGCGCACGCCGCACAACAACGTCAACGCGAAGGGCGTGTTCTACGGCATGACCCCGCAGACCGCGCGCGCCGATCTCGCCAACGCAACGCTGGAAGGCGTGGGTTTCGCGCTGCTCGACGGCATGGACGCGCTGCATGCGGCGGGGCTCGTGCCGGACACGATCACCGTAATCGGCGGCGGCTCGCGCAGCGCCTGGTGGACGCAGATGCTCGCCGACATTAGCGGCCGCGCGCTCACGCTGCGCGCAGGCGGCGAGGTGGGGCCGGCGCTGGGCGCCGCGCGCCTCGCGCATCTCGCGCTGGAACCCGGCGCGACGCTCGACGAAGTGTGCCCACAGCCGCCCGTGCTGGCGGTTCGCGAACCTGACGCCGCACGCCACGCCTGGTATCGCGAGGCGCGCCGTCCAACCTTTAGCGCGCTGTATCGCGCGCTCGAACCGGTTTTCTTCGCCGGCGCCTGACTAGCGGCGCCGGCGAAGAAAAAACTGCACGGCCAGTGTAGTCGTGCAGCTGATTAGTCGTCCTACGGTTATACCGCACGCTGTGCCGTTTCGCGTGTGTTCCGCAATGATATCGGCAACACCCTGATAACCATCGCCGCGGCGGCGACGCGTTCGCGCGCGCCTGTGCACCGGCATCAAGAGGAGTATGGAGACATGAATTTCGCCAAACGTCGTTCGGTTCTGAGTTCGCTCGTATGCGGGGCCGTGCTCGCAAGCCTGTCGCTTGCCGCACCGCTCGCGCACGCGAGCAAGGATCATCCCGAGATCGGCTTCTGTATCGACGACCTGCGTGTCGAGCGCTGGTCGCGCGACCGCGACTACTTCGTCGCGGCCGCGGAGAAAATGGGCGCGAAGGTGTCGGTGCAGTCGGCCGATGCGAGCGAAGAGCGTCAGGTCTCGCAGATCGAAAACCTCATCTCGCGCGGCGTGGATGTGATCGTGATCGTGCCGTTCAACTCGAAGGCGCTCACCAACGTCGTGGCCGAAGCGAAGAAGGCCGGCATCAAGGTCGTTTCGTATGACCGTCTGATTCTCGACGCCGATATCGATGCGTACATCTCGTTCGACAACGAGAAGGTGGGCGAGCTCCAGGCGAAGGGTGTCTACGACGCGCAGCCCAAGGGTAACTACTTCCTGCTAGGCGGCGCGCCCACCGACAACAACGCGAAGATGCTGCGTGAAGGACAACTGAAGGTCCTCAAGCCCGCCATCGACCGCGGCGACATCAAGGTGGTCGGCCAGCAGTGGGTGCCGGAGTGGAGCGCTTCGACGGCGCTGCGCATCATGGAAGACGCGCTCACCGCGAACAACAACAAGATCGACGCAGTCGTCGCCTCGAATGACGGCACGGCGGGCGGCGCGATCCAGGCGCTCGCCGCGCAGCATCTCGCGGGCAAGGTGCCGGTGTCGGGCCAGGACGCGGACCTCGCGGCGGTCAAGCGCGTGGTGGCGGGCACGCAGACCATGACGGTCTACAAGCCGCTCAAGCTCATCGCGGGCGAAGCCGCGAAGCTCGCCGTCGATCTCGCGAAGGGCCAGAAACCGGCGTACAACGCGCAGTACGACAACGGCAAGAAGAAGGTCGATACGGTGCTGCTGCAGCCGACGCTGCTCACGAAGAGCAACGTGGACGTCGTCGTGAAGGACGGCTTCTACACGCAGGCGCAACTGGCAAGCCAGTAACGCTTATGGCCTGACGGCCCGCGCGCGCCAGGAGTATGGCCACGAATGTGGCCACCGCGGCGCGCGCGGGCCATCGCAGCGAGTAACCAGCGTATGACCGAACCCTTGCTGACGATGCGCGGCATCGTCAAGTCCTTTGCGGGCGTGAAAGCGCTCGACGGCATCGACCTCACGGTGCGGCCCGGCGAATGTGTGGGCCTGTGCGGCGAGAACGGCGCCGGCAAATCCACGCTCATGAAAGTGCTCTCGGGCGTGTACCCGCACGGCACCTGGAGCGGCGAGATCCGTTGGGAAGGCGCGCCGCTCGAAGCGCAAAGCGTGCGCGACACCGAACGCGCGGGCATCGTCATCATCCACCAGGAGCTGATGCTCGTGCCCGAGCTGTCGGTGGCCGAGAACATCTTTCTCGGCAACGAAATCACGCTGCCGGGCGGGCGCATGAATTACGCGGCGATGTACCAGCGCGCCGACGAATTGCTGCGCGAGCTGAACATCGACGCCATCAACGTGGCGCAGCCGGTGATGAACTACGGCGGCGGCCATCAGCAGCTCATCGAGATCGCGAAGGCGCTGAACAAGCGCGCGAAGCTCCTGATTCTCGACGAGCCGTCGTCTTCGCTGACGGCGGCCGAAACGAAGATCCTGCTCGACATCGTGCGCGACCTGAAGCGCCGCGGCGTGGCGTGCGTCTACATCTCGCACAAGCTCGACGAAGTCGAAGCCGTGTGCGACACGGTGAGTGTGATTCGCGACGGCCGTCACGTGGCCACCGAGCCGATGGCGACGCTCACCACCGACCGCATCATTGCGCAGATGGTGGGGCGCGAGATCCGCAATCTCTTTCCGCGCGAGCCGCATGACATTGGCGAGGTCGTGTTCGAGGCCCACAACGTGACCTGCTACGACGTGACGAACCCGCGCCGCAAGCGCGTGGACGACGTCTCGTTCTCGGTGCGTCGCGGTGAGATTCTGGGCGTGGCCGGGCTCGTCGGCGCCGGCCGCACGGAAACCATGCAGGCGATCTTCGGTGCGTATGCGGGCACCTGCACGGCAACGGTCCTGCTCGAAGGCAAGCCGCTGAAAATCCGTTCGCCGCTCGACGCGATCAACGCGGGCATCGCCATGGTGCCCGAGGACCGCAAGCGCCACGGCATCGTGCCGCAACTGGGCGTGGGCCACAACATCACGCTCTCGGTGCTGCAACGCTTTTCGCGGCGCGGACGCATCGACACGGCCGCCGAACTCGATACGATCCGCACGGAGATGCAGCGCCTGTCGGTGCGCGCAGCGAACCCCATGCTGTCGATTGCGAGCCTCTCGGGCGGCAACCAGCAGAAGGCGGTGCTCACCAAGATGCTGCTCACCGACCCGAAGGTCCTGATCCTCGACGAGCCGACGCGCGGCGTGGACGTCGGCGCGAAGTACGAGATCTACAAGCTGATCTTCCAGTTGGCCAAACGCGGCGTGGCGATCGTGATGGTGTCGTCCGAACTGCCCGAAGTGCTGGGCATCAGCGACCGCGTGCTCGTGATCGGCGAGGGCGAGTTGCGCGGCGACTTCGTCAATGACGACCTCACGCAGGAAGACATTCTTGGCGCGGCGATCCAGAGCGTGCGCGCCCAACCCGATACAGCGAGTGCAGTATGACCCCCGACGTCACGACCCCAGGCGCACGCGAAGACCTGCCGCAAGGCGGCAATGGCTTCGCCATGCGTTTTCAGCAACTCTTCGCGCGCTACAAGATCCTCGCGCTTCTGCTCGCAGTGGCCGTAATCTGGCTGTTCTTTTCGCTGCTCACGCATGGCGCGTTCGTCACGCCGCGCAACGTGTCGAACCTGCTGCGGCAGATGTCGATCACCGGCATGCTCGCGTGCGGCATGGTGTTCGTCATCATCGCGGGCGAGATCGATCTTTCGGTCGGCTCGCTGCTGGGCCTGCTCGGCGGCGTCGCGGCGATTCTCGACGTGAATCGCGGCTGGCCCATCGGCGTGACCGTGCCGGCGGTGCTCGCGCTTGGCGTGCTCGTCGGACTCTTCAACGGCTGGTGGTCGACGTACCGCCGCGTGCCGTCGTTCATCGTGGGTCTCGGCGGCATGCTCGCGTTTCGCGGCGTGCTGCTCGGCATCACGGGCGGCTCGACCATTGCGCCGGTGTCCGATCATTTCGTGTTTCTCGGCCAGGGCTACTTGCCGCGCGTAGCGGGCGACGTGCTGGCGCTCGCGCTCTTCGTGCTGCTCGCCGTGCTCACGGTACGCCAGCGTGGGAACCGCAGGCGCTATCAGCTGAGCGTCGTGCCGCTCTGGCAAGACGGCGTGAAGATCGTCGGTGCGGGCGCGATCCTGCTTGCCTTCGTGCTGATGCTCGACAGCTATGGCGGCATTCCTGTGCCCGTGCTGCTGCTGCTCGCGCTGCTCGGTATCTTCACATGGATCGCCACGCAGACCGTGTTCGGCCGCCGCATCTACGCGGTGGGTTCGAACCTCGAAGCTACGCGTCTTTCGGGCGTCAATACGAACCGCGTGAAGCTCGTCATCTTCGCGCTGATGGGCCTCATGTGTGCGTTCGCGGGCATCGTCAATACAGCGCGTCTCGCGGCGGGTTCGCCCTCGGCGGGCACGATGGGCGAACTCGACGCGATCGCGGCCTGCTTTATCGGCGGCACGTCGATGCGCGGCGGTTCCGGCACCGTGTATGGTGCGCTGATCGGCGCGCTCGTGATGGCGAGCCTAGACAACGGCATGTCGATGCTCGACGTGGACGCGTATTGGCAGATGATTGTGAAGGGCGGCATTCTCGTGCTCGCCGTGTGGATCGATGTGGTGTCGGGCTCGAACCGCCGCTGAGAAACGCACAGCAGACACGATTGCAAACCTGCCGGCGCCATGAAATTTTTGACCGTATTCTTGCATCGCGCGTGACACCGCGACGGATCTCTCGCGGATGACTGCCACGTGCAGTTGCTCTCCTCGCGCGCCCCGAGCGCGCTCTCAGGGCGGGACGCATGTCCCGCCCTTTTTCTTTGCTGTGGCCGATCGAAAACCTCGCGCTGAACGGCGCAGGTTCGACGCGCCGGCAATCGTTTCCTGCCACAATCGTTCGCACCCGTGCAGGGCGGCGTACGCACGCGATGCGCGCGAATCATGCCCTCTGCAAGGTCATCGTCAGCCACAGCACCGCGTCGTCATGCTCCGGCGCGTGCTCGCCGATTTGTCGCTTTGCTGGTGCAACCGCCGCGTGAGCGCTCGCGTTGCACCGAATCAGGCCGCGAGGTTGTGCCAGCGTTTTGCCAGCTTCGGCGGCGCGATTCCGATCCTCCGGAGACAAGCCGACCATGCCCACTCTTTGCGAAATCTGTAATTCCCGGCCTGCAGTCGCGCGCGTGACTGTCGTGCAAAACGGGCAGCGCAAGTCCATGTCGATCTGCGACTACGACTACCGCCAATTGATGCGTCACCAAAGCATGCTCAACCCGTTCGATTCGCTGCTGGGCGGCAGCGGCCTGTCGCGCTTTTTCGGCGGGCAAGGCGGAGAGGACGAGCACGACGACGAGGGGCACGACCTCGCCGCCGAGGTGCCGCGCGAATCCGTCGATGCGACCGATGCGTTCAGCGAGCAGACGCTCGAAATCCTGCAGCGCGCCGCGGAAAAAGCCCATGAACTGCAGCGCAATGAACTCGATACGGAACACCTGCTGTACGTACTGGCGGACACCGATGTTTGCGCAGCACTCCTGAAGGAGCTGAAGCTCTCGCCGCAGGACATCAAAGGCTATATCGATCAGCATGCGCAAAAGGGCACGGCTTCGCCCGACGCGCCTATCGACAAGATGACGATCTCGCCGCGCCTGAAAAAAGCGTTTCAATATGCGTTTCAGGCATCGCGCGATCTCGGCCACTCGTACGTCGGCCCCGAGCATCTGCTGATCGGTCTCGCCGCGGTGCCCGACAGCATTGCGGGCGCGCTGCTCAAGAAGTACGGCGTGACGCCCGAGGCGCTGCGTCAGAAGGTCGTGAAGGTAGTGGGCAAGGGCGCGGAAGACGGCCGCGTGGATGCGCCCACGGGCACGCCCACGCTCGACAAGTTCGGCCGCGACCTGACGGCCATGGCGCGGCAAGGCAAGCTCGATCCGGTGCTGGGCCGCGCGCAGGAAATCGAGAGCACGATCGAGGTGCTCGCGCGGCGCAAGAAGAACAACCCGGTGCTGATCGGCGAGCCGGGCGTGGGCAAGACCGCCATCGTGGAAGGGCTCGCACAGCGCATCGTCAATGGCGACGTGCCTGAGGTGCTGCGCGGCAAGCGGCTCGTGGAGGTGAACATCAATTCGATGGTCGCGGGCGCGAAATACCGCGGCGAGTTCGAGGAACGCGCGAAGCAGCTGATCGACGAAGTGAGCGCGAAGCACGACGAGTTGATTCTCTTCATCGACGAATTGCACACGATCGTCGGCGCGGGTCAGGGCGGCGGCGAAGGCGGGCTCGACATTGCGAACGTGCTGAAGCCCGCGCTGGCGCGCGGCGAGTTGAGTCTCATCGGCGCGACGACGCTGAACGAGTATCAAAAGTACATCGAGAAGGACGCGGCGCTCGAACGTCGCTTTCAGCCCGTGCTCGTGCCGGAGCCCACGGTCGAGCAAACCATCGTGATCCTGCGCGGCCTGCGCGACAAGCTCGAAGCGCACCATCAGGTGACCTTCGCCGACGACGCCTTCGTGGCCGCCGCCGAGCTGTCGGATCGCTACATCACGTCGCGCTTCTTGCCCGACAAGGCGATCGATCTCATCGATCAGGCGGCCGCGCGCGTGCGCATCGGTTCGACCTCGCGTCCCGCCGAGATGCAGGAACTCGAAGCGGAGATCGCCCAGCTCAAGCGCGAGCAGGACTACGCGGCGTCGCGCAAGCGCTTTGACGAGGCCAAGGGTTTCGAGGAGCGTATCAACGAAAAGCAGGAAAAGCTCGAAGAGCTGACCGAGGCGTGGCAGCGCAAGACGGGCTCGGAAACGCTCGAAGTCACCGTGGCGTCGATCGCCGAAGTCGTGTCGCGGCTCACCGGCATTCCGGTCGCGGATCTCACCCAGGAAGAGCGCCAGAAGCTGCTCAAGATGGAAGAGACGCTGCGCGAGCGCGTGGTAGGCCAGGAGGACGCCGTGGTCGCCGTGAGCGACGCCGTGCGCCTGTCGCGCGCGGGTCTCGGCCAGTCGAACCGGCCGATCGCGACTTTCCTGTTCCTCGGGCCGACCGGCGTGGGCAAGACCGAGCTCGCCAAGGCACTGGCGGAAACCGTGTTCGGCGACGAGCAGGCCATCATCCGCATCGACATGAGCGAGTATATGGAGCGTCATGCGGTGGCGCGGCTCATCGGCGCGCCGCCGGGCTACGTGGGCTACGACGAGGGCGGCCAGCTTACCGAGCGCGTGCGGCGCCGCCCGTACAGCGTGATTCTGCTCGACGAGATCGAGAAGGCGCACGCCGACGTCTACAACGTGCTGCTGCAGGTGTTCGACGACGGGCGGTTAACCGACGGCAAAGGTCGCGTGGTCGATTTCAGCAACACGATCCTGATCGCGACGAGCAACCTCGGCGCGTCGATCATCATGGACAACCTCGAGCGCCCCGAGAAGTCGCGTCTCGACGACAAGACGATCCGCGCCGAACTCATGAAGGTGCTCAAGGGCCATTTCCGGCCCGAGTTCCTCAATCGCATCGATGAAATCATCGTGTTTCATGCGCTTTCGCGCGACAACATCCGCGCGATCGTGCAGATCCAGCTCGAGCGCGTCACACGCACGGCGGCCGCGCAGGGCATCACGCTCTATATGGGCCAGACGCTTGTCGATCATCTAGTGGAGGCCGGCTATCAGCCGGAGTTCGGCGCGCGCGAACTCAAGCGGCAGATTCGCCAGGAAGTGGAAACGCGTCTGGCCAAAGAGATACTCGGCGACGCGCTGCAGTCCGGCGATACCGTCGAGATCGGCTACGACAAGACGAACGAAGAAGTCACGATCAGCAAGGTCGCCGTGCCGCCCGACGTGAAGGAGGACAAGCCGGCGAAGAAGGCGAAGAAAACGGCGACGCCGCCGGTCGACGAAATCGCGAGCGAAATGGCCGCGGACGACATGGAAGGCGATCCACCGCCGCCGCCGAAGAAGAGCGGCAAGGGCGGGGGCAAGGCGAAGCCTGCTTGATTGAGTGGAGCGACGGCTGGCGCACCGGAACGTGCGCCAGCTTTTTTCCCTTCTGATTGATATGGAATCCAGATTAACTGGCGGCGATACGCCACCATGTGGGCAGCAGCGCGCGCACGCCGGGCTGCGCGAAGCGGTCGTCCAGCAGGTGCACGACGCCGCGATCGTGCTCGGTGCGGATCACGCGCCCGGCGGCCTGCACCACCTTGCGCAGGCCAGGGATCAGGTAGGTGTAGTCGAAGCCGTCGCCGTAGAGCGTATCCATGCGTGCGCGCATCGCCTCGTTCACGGCGTTCACCTGCGGCATGCCGAGCGTCGCGATGAACGTGCCGATGAGGCGCGTGCCCGGCAGATCGATGCCTTCGCCGAACGCGCCGCCCAGCACGGCGAAACCGATGCCGCAGCCGCCTTCCACGAAGCGTGCGACGAAGGCCTGCTGGCCCGCCTCGTCCATGGCGCGCGACTGAATCCAGACGTCGACCTCTGGATGGCGCGCCGCAAACGCGTCGACGGCTTGCTGCAGATAGTCGTAGCTGCTGAAAAAGCACAGATAGTTGCCCGGGCGTTCGGCAAATTGCGCGGCCACGCGCTCAACCAGCCCTTCGAGCGAACGTTCGCGGTCCTTATAACGCGTCGAGATATGGCGGGCGATGTGGACGTCGAGCTGCTCGGCGCGAAACGGCGTGTCGATGTCGATGCTCACCGTGTTGGCGGGCAGGCCGAGCATGTCGCTGTAGTAATGCGTGGGCGAGAGCGTCGCTGAAAAAAGCGTAATGCTGTGTGCCGTGGCGATGCGCGGGCGCAATGCATCCGCCGGCACGATGTTGCGAATGGCGAGCGTGGAACGCGGGCAGCGCGCGTTCTGATGCGCCAGCGGCGTGACGTCGAAGAGCGAATGCGTATCGAAGCGTTCGGCAATGCGCGTGAAGTGCAGGGCGTCGAAATAGAAGCGCTCGAGTTCGGGGTCGCGCACGAGCGCGGGTTCGGCGAGCTGGTCGCCGATCGCCGCGATCACGTCGCCGAGCGCGGCAACGAGGCCTTCGGGCAAGGTGTCGCTCGCGCGCCAGGCGCCCGGCTGGACGGCGTTCTGTGCGTTCCAGTGCTTCTGCAGGCGCGCGAGCGCGCGCTTGAGCGGTGCGCTCGCGGCGCGGCGCACGGCGTCGATGCGCGTTTGCACGAGTTCCGCCGAATACATCGCGCGGGCGCGCTCGGGGAGGTTGTGGGCTTCGTCCACGAGCACGCTCGCGCGCCACTGGTTGTGCGCGGCGAGCATGAACAGCATGGCGCTCACGTCGAACCAGTAGTTGTAGTCGCCGACGATCACGTCGCTCCAGCGCGCGAGTTCCTGGCCAAGGTAGTAGGGGCACACGGCATGCTCGCTCGCCACCTCGCGCAGTGCCGCGCGATCGAGCCGCACGCGTTCGAGCGCCGCGGCACGCGCGGCCGGCAGACGGTCGTAGAAGCCGCGCGCGAGCGGGCACGATTCGCCATGACATGCCGCTTCGGGATGCTCGCAAGACTTCTCGCGCGCAACGAGTTCGAGCACGCGCACGGGCACGTGCGTTCGTTGCGCATCGGCGCTTGCTTCGTCTTGTGTGCTTGTCAGCTTAGCTAGCGCATCGAGCGCCAACTGACGCCCTGAGCTTTTCGCGCTCAGAAACACGACCTTGTCGATCGCCGCGCGCGGGCAAGCCTTCAACTGCGGAAAGAGCGTGCCGATGGTCTTGCCGATACCGGTGGGGGCCTGCGCGAGCAGACAGCGCCCCTGTGTCGCCGCGCGCCAGACGGCTTCGGCAAGATCGCGCTGGCCGTGCCGAAACTGCGGATGCGGCAGGCGCAGTGTGGCAAGCGCGGCGTCGCGCGCGGCGCGGTGTGCGCTTTCCTGCTCGGCCCATGCAACGAAGCGACGGCATTGCGTTTCGAACGCGGCGCGCAATTCCGAGGCGCTCGCCTGCTCGACGAGCGCCGTCTCGCGGCCCGAACCGATGTCGTAGTACACCAAAGCGAGTTCGAGCGCGTCGAGACCGAGTTTGTCGCACAGGAGGGCGCCGTAGACGCGCAACTGCGCCCAGTGCAGCGCGCGCTGATTCTCGCGCATCGCATCGAGGTCGCCGCGATAGGTCTTGAATTCTTCGAGCCTGCGGCGTGCCGGATCGTAGCCGTCGGCGCGGCCGCGCACGGTGAGCGACTCGAACGTGCCGGAAAGCGCGATCTCGGTCTCGTAGCCGGGCGGGCGTCGCGCGGCGATGGCCGTGTGGCCGGCGCGGCCATCGCTTGCGTCGGGCGAGGGCGTGAAGCGCAAGTCGAGGTCGCCGCGCTTCGCGGTGAACTCGCACAGCGTGCGGACGGCGACGGTGTAGCTCATGGCGCGCGCGGCGCCTGGGCGACGCCGTCGCCGGTTTCGTCGGCTGCGTCGGGCAGGTTGGGCCAGCGCACCTGTAACACGGAAACCGGCATGCCGTGCTGCACGCAATAGGCAAGCCAACGGCGCTGGTTGTCCTGCAAACGGTCGCCGGGGCCTTTCACCTCGATCAGTTCGTAGCGCCGCTCGTGCGGCCAGAAGCGCACGAGATCGGGCAGCCCCGAACGGTTGGCAACGGGTTCGCGCAGCAGCCGCTCGAACCACAGGCGCAGATGGGCGGCGGGGAAGCAGTCGAGGGCGAGCGTGAGCAGTTCGTCGCTCAACGCGGGCCACGCGACGAACGGTGACTGGGTGCCGGATTTTTCCGCGTAGCGCCGCAGAATCGAGTCGCGGTAGGCATGCGTTTCGAGTTCGGCGAGACAGGCTGCGAACTGCGAGGCACGGCGTGCGACGAAGTCGGCGGCGTGCAGGTCGGCGGGGCCGCGCTGGAACTGGTGGAAGAACGCGCCCGGCAGCGGCGCGAACAGCGCGGGCCAGCAGAGCAGGCCGAAGAGCGCGTTGATCAGCGTGTTCTCGACATAGAACACGGGCGCTTGCGGCGTGGCGAGCGCGATGCGGGCGGCTTCCTCGACGCGCAGCGCGCCGGGCGCCGCGGGCAGCGTGAGTTCGAGCTGCGCGAACCCCGGCTCCGCGCTCGTCTTCGACTTTGCCCGCGTGCGCGCGAGACGCCCGAGTGTGCGTGCCGCGCGCTGCGCTTCTTCTTCGTTCGCGGGCGCATCGGCAAGGGTCTGCGCGAGCGCCAGCGCTTCCTCGCGGCGGTTCAGCTGTTCGAGCACGCGCACGCGGCGATAGCGCGATTCAGGATGACCGCAGTCGAGATAAGCGCGCCACGCGAGTTCGGCTTCGCCCGCGCGCTCGGCTGCGAGCCCCGCGGCGTGACGCAGCTTGTCGTGGCGAGCGCGCAGCCACGCGTTGGCTTGCGTGCGCGGCGCCAGCGTGTCGAGCGCTTCGAGGGTTGCGCCGATGGCAGCGGCAGCGTCGAAGTCCTGGGTCCCCGCGCCGCTCTCGAGTCCGTCGCGGCAATCGCGCAGCGCCAGATACGCGTCGATGTCCTCGCGGCGCTGGAACGCGCGCGAGGCGCGATCGAAGGGCACGCTTTCGTAGCGAAAGACGCCGAGGTCGGCGAGCACGAACTCCGACCAGTCCTGATGCAGGTTGCCGAAGAACATCAGGCGCAGGCGCTCGCAGAGCGGGGCGCTCGCGAACCGCAGCACGGTGTCGGGCGAGGCCGGGAACCAAGCATGCCAGTCGCGCGGCTCGGGTGCGGCGGCATAGTGTGCATCGAGCGCCTCGAGCGTCGCCGAGCGTGTGGCGCGCGCTTCGAGCGCGATGCCGAGGCGCGGGGCGAGCGTCTGCAGTTCGGCTTTCGTGACCAGCGCGGCGAGCGCGTCGAGATCGAGCGCGGGTGCGTCGTCGAGCCAGCCCGCCGCGACGAGCGGTGCCGCCGCCGCGCGGGGGCAGCCGATCTCGTCGTACGCGAGACGGCTCGCGCGGAAATGGGGTCCCTTGCGCATCAGCATGCGCACGAAGAGCGCGCGCGACGCCTGCGGCATCTGGGCGAAATCGTCGGCGAAGCGGCGCTCGGCGTCGTCGAACAGGTCGGCGCAGCGCGTGTCGAGCCACGCTAGCGCACGCTCGAAGTTGGCGAGGTAGTAGAACGGATCGGGAGAGTCGGGAAGCACGCGCGGCACTGTATGGATATACAGCGGCGATGATAGCAGGGTCGCGCGTGAGCGCGAGCGCCGTCAGGGATTCCCCGCCCCGTACGCTACAATTGCCGCAGCCTGAAAATCGGATGAGCGATGAACACACGTAACGCATGCTTAGCCGGCCTCGCGGCCGCCGTCACCCTGCTCGCGGGATGCGCGGCGCAGTACCGCAACACCAGCGCTTGCGAAGAGGCGATGCGTAGCCGCCTTGCCGAGACGACGCTCGGCGACCTCAAAGTCACGCATAGCGCGACGACGTATCGCGGCGCGCGCGTGGTGGTCGAAGGGCGCCTCGAGAACGGCGCGGCGTCGGCCGTCGTGGCAGCATCGGCGCCGTCTGCCTCGGCGGCTTCGGCCGCATCGGCAGCGTCGTCCACCGCGGCGCAGGGCGCCAACGAGGCGACCACGGTTACGGCGCCGACGGTGCAGGCGGCAGCGCTGCCCGGCACGATTTCGGTTCCCACCGCTCCGGTCGCCCAGGGCGGCGCGGCGGAGGGCAAGCCGACTACGCCGGTCGCGCTGCTGGCCGCAAAGCTCGGCATCAAGAAGGCCGCGGTCACGCCGGCGGCTGCGGAGTGCACCTTCAACGAATCGGGCCTCGCGACGTTCCGCTGGCTCGCGCCGCCGAAGCTCGCGAAGACCACGCCCGACCCGAACGCCGCGAACGACTAAATCGAACGCACGCGGCTCGCCGTGGCGCGGCTGCGGCGGCACCCGTCGCTGGCGCAATCTGCGCTCATGAAGGCCTCCCAGGAGGCCTTCGTCGTTTGTGACTGATGAGACGTAGGCGGCCGCCGGCGCGCTCAGAACGCGAAGAAAGGTCCGCTGCCGGCTGGCGTGGCCTGCGAGGCGATCGCCGTGAACACGCGCCTCCCGAAGAAGAACGGCAGTCCCCAGCCGAACGCGCGACCGTTGTAGCCCGCGAGATTGCTGAAGGCCCAGTTGCCGGTGGCGAGCAGCGTCGTCGAGCTCGCGACCGCGAAGGTCACGGGAGCGCCCACGCCGTCGATGCCGGCTATCGTCGCGCTGAGGCTGACAGGCGAACTCGGGCAATACCAGAAGCCGCAGCGCGTCATCGTCGGGCTGTTGAAGTACAGCGCGTTCGAGCCCGTGTCGAGATAGCTCAGCGAGTAGACGGTGCCGTCCGATGTCGTCGTCTTCACATAGCCCGTGCCCGAGTTCGCGCGCAGCACGGTTGCACTGCCGAGCGCGTTGTTCGCCTGCGTGCCGATGCCGAAGATCATCGACCCGCGCAGCCCGGACGCGCCGCTGTCGGCCAGCGCCGGCAAGTCGATGATCACGCCGTTGTTGTCGGTGGCGAAGCCCGCCACCGGGTTGCTGACCTGTTGCGCAAGCGGTTGCGTGCTCGCCGTGCAGCCGCTCGCGGGGCACGCGTAGTACCACGGCGTGACTGCCGCCCTGACGCAGGACACGCCGCAATCGGCGCTGAACGGCCCTACGCCGAGGATGCCGTTCGAGCGCAGCGTGGCGGCGCTGTTCATCGCGAGGCCGCTGCCGGCGCAGCCGGCCGGCGCCGTGGCGGGCACGGCCGGGTCGGCGATCACCTGGATCGGCAGCGCGGCGGCGATTTCGCCCGCGAGCTTCACGTCGGCGCTGCGCACCGCGCCCCACGTGTAGCCCGTGCCGAACACGGCGCATTCGCCGGCGATGTCGGCCCCCGCGCCGGCTGGCACGGCGGGCAGCGCGAGGCCCGCCGGCAGCGCCGAACCGAGCAGGCGCAGGCCCTGCGAGCCGGTATCGACCTGGACGTGGTCGACGCTCGCGCAGTCCGCGGTGCCCGGCACGCAGACCGTGACGCTCGTCATCAGCATGTTGCGCGTCGAGGTGGGCGTCGGGCCGACCGTGACGGCCACGACATTGGGCGTGGTCGATTGCGGCACGGTGCCGCTCGTGCCGGTGGTCGGCGGCGCGCTTGCGACACCCGGGACGCTGGCGGGCGCCGTGGCGCCTGTGGTCGCGGACGCTGTTCCGGCATCGCCGCCACCGCAAGCCGTGAGCGCGGCGCAAAGCGGGAGGAGCGCGAGGAGGGCGTGGGGGGCGTGGGGGGCGAGGCGCCGAGGGCGGGCTTTCATTGGAGATCCCCGGCGCTCACGCCCGCGGGCAGCGCGGCGGGCAGCCATGCCCGTCCCGCGTAGGCGCGCATATGGCCGCCGGCCGTCTCGACCACGACCTGCGCGCCGTCCACGCGCGCGGCATGCAGGCCGTTGCGGCCTGTGGCGTGAAGCGCCGCGGCGGCGCTGCGCCAGTCGGCTGCGTAACGGCCCAGCAGCGCCTCCACGTTGGGCTGAGCCGGCCCCTGCCACGTGTACGCGAAGACCGTCCCGGTCGCGCTGCCCACATAGGCGTTGATGGTCGTGCCGTTGTCGTCGACGTAACTGACGACGCGGCCGGCGCCGCCACCGACGCTGCGCAGGGCGGCGCCGGCTGGCACGGCTGCGGTGTCGCCGAGCGCGGCGCGGGCCGGCACGGCGGTGAAGCCGAGGCAACTGAGCGCGCAGGCGAAGGCTGCGGCGCGGCCCGCCTGGGTGAGATTACAGGTTTTCATGACGCTCTCCGGTCCTGCTTTTTATGAATCTCTTTTTTGAGATTTCGAAATGAAATTAGCACCAGGGTCGTTCTTGCGAGCGTCCCGGAGTGGAAGGGCGGCATAGCGCAAAGCAACGTTTTGGCGTGGAGCGGAGTTAATGCATTGATCCAAAAGGAAATTGGCGGCTTTTCAGCAGGCTGGCTGCGCCGGATCGAATGTCGATGAATGTTACGGCGCGGGCGGTTTGGGGAGCCGAGCTCGCGTTTCGGCGCGCGTCGCCGCGGCGGATACCGGGCCTGGATCGCGTGCCACCCCGTGGTTTTTGCACAGCGGGCCGCCGGACCGGTAAAATGTTTGGTTGATCCACGGAAACTGGCCGTGGCGTAGCCGAAGGGATTACCCGAACATGAGTGATTTTCATCAACGTCTTGCCGCACGCGCACTCGCGCTTCTGATGGCGGGCGGGCTGGTCGCCGGCTGCAGCTCGCCGACGCCGGGCAAGATCGATTACCGTAGTGACGCCAAGGCGAAGCAGTCCTCGCTCGCTGTGCCGCCGAACATGCTCGACGAAGCGTCCGACCAGCGCTCGCTCGCGCCGCAGGGCGGCGAAACCTCGCTGTCTTCCCTCAAGCAGACCCAGGCCGCCGCGCCGCAGTCCGACGAAGCCCAGGTGGTTCCGCAGGTGCCGGGCATGCATATCCAGCGTGACGGCACGGAGAGCTGGCTCGTGATCGACAGCCGCACGCCCGACCAGGTCTGGGCGCAAGTGCGCCGCTTCTGGCAGGAACAGGGCTTCCTGCTCGTGGTCGACCAGCGCGACAAGGGCGTGATGGAAACGGACTGGAACGAAACCCATCCGAAGATCAGCGACGGCCTCATCCGCAACACGCTCTCGTGGGCCACGGGCAACTCGTACGTGACCGCCGAGCGTAACAAGTACCGCACGCGCCTCGAAACGTCGCCCACTGGCGGCACCTATGTGTTCATCAGCCAGAAGGGTCTGAGCGAACAGCTCTCGGGCACCAACAACGACACCAGCAAGTGGGTGCCGAAACCCAACGATCCCGCGCTCGAAGCCGAATACCTCAAGCGCCTCATGATGACGCTCGCGAACGCGAAGCCGGGTGTGCCCGACGCGCAGGTCGCGGCCGAAGCCGACGCCAAGGCCAACAGCAAGGGCACCGACGCGAAGTCGAAGGCTCCGGACGCCGCTGCGGCCGCCATGGCCGCGCAGAACGTCGCAGCCGTGGGCCAGCAATCGGGCAGCGGCTCGTCGAACGCGCAGGGCACGTCTGGCCAGTACGCCTCGTCGGAGCTCACGCTCGGCGAGCCGTACGACCGCGCGTGGGTGCGCGTGGGCATCGCGCTCGATCGCGCCAACTTCACGGTGGACGATCGCGACCGCACGAAGGGCATCTACTACGTGCGCTACGTCGATCCGAAGGACCACAGCTCGGACGAGCAGGGGTTCTGGAACCAGATCTTCCACGGCCGCAAGGAAAAGACCGCGAAGCAGTACAAGCTCAACGTGCGCGCCGTGACCGACAACCAGACGCGCGTCGCGATCGTGGACGACAGCGGCCAGATCGACTCGTCGCGCCCGGCGCAGGAGATCATGAGCCTCGTGGTCGACGAACTGCACTAAGCATTGCGCCTGAGCCAGCGTAGTCTGGCTCAAGACTGCAAAAGAAAAACCCGCCTGCGCTTGCCCGCGCAGGCGGGTTTTTCATGCCCGCGCGCCGTACTCAGTGCGGAATCATCCAGGTGAGCACGTTCTGCTGCAGCCACACGAGAATGCCGAGCAGCACCGTCAACAGGATCGAGTGCTTGAAGGTCTTCGCGAACACAATGCCTTCCTGCCCCTTGAGGTCCGTAGTGGCGACGCCCGTCGCGATGTTCTGCGGCGAGATCATCTTGCCCATGACGCCGCCCGACGAGTTGGTCGCCGCCATCAGGATCGGGTTGAGGTTGAGCTGTTTCGCGGCCACCACCTGCAGGTTGCCGAACAGCGCATTGCCCGAGGTGTCGCTGCCTGAGAGGAACACCGCGACCCAGCCGAGGAAGGCCGAAACGAGCGGGAAGAACGCGCCGACCGACGACACCGCGAGACCCAGCGTATACGTGAGCCCCGAGTAGTTCATCAGGAACGCGAGCCCGACGATCGTCGCGACCGTGAGGATGGCGATGCGCGTCTGCACCCAGGTATCGACGATCGCGACGCCGAAATCGGCGGGCTTCAGGCGCACGACGAATGCGGTGATGATCGCCGCGACGAGAATCGCCGTGCCGGTGGCGAGCGGCTGGAAGTCCCAGATCGCGCCATAGGGCGTGTTGTAGAGCGTGATGTAGACGGCCTTGTCGAGGCCCGGCCACGGCACTTTCACCTCGCCGATCGTGAAGACCTTCGCGACGGTCCAGATGATCACGACGGCCGCGACGATGATCCACGGATACCAGCCCTGAGCGCCCGGCACGGCGCCGCGCGCTTCCTTCGCGCGATCGACCTTGATGGCGAAGCGCGGATCGGACGCGGGCTTCCACACGCGCAGGAACAGGATGGTGAGGATCAGCGAGACGAGCGACGAGAGCACGTCGGTGAGGCTGTAGTTGATGAAGTTGGCGGTGACGAACTGCGTGAGGGCGAAGCTGCCGCCCGAGACGAGCAGCACCGGCCAGATGCGCAGCATGCCGCCCATGCCCGCGTAGATCGCGATGACATAGAACGGCAGCAGCAACGCGAAGAACGGCAACTGGCGGCCGACCATCTGGCCGAGCAGATCGGAGGGCAGGTGCGTGACTGCGCCGAGCACGGTGATCGGCACGCCGAGCGCGCCGAACGCTACCGGCGCCGTGTTGAAGATCAGCGTGAAGGTCAGCGCCTCGAGCGTCGGAAAGCCGAGCATGATGAGCAGCGAACTTGTGATAGCGATCGGCGTGCCGAAGCCGGAAATCCCTTCGAACAGGGCGCCGAACGAGAAGCCGACCACGACGAGCACGATGCGCCGGTCGTTGGGCAGATTGTCGAGCAGCCACATGCGAAAGGCCGCGAAGCGGCCTGAGCGCAGCGCGATGTTGTAGAGCAGGATCGCGGTGACGACGATCCACATCACCGGCCAGAGCGCGAACACCACGCCCGCGAGCACCGAGCTGATCGCGAGATTGACCGGAAACTGCCAGCCGCCGATCGCGACGATCAGACCGACTACGAGCCCCGCTAGCGAGGCTTGCCATGCGGGCCGCCGCGCCCAGCCGAGCAGGGCGAGCACGGTGAGAATCGGCAGCACGGCGATCAGAAACGAAAACAGCAGCGAATTGCCGATGGGGGTCAACAGCTGGTGGAACATCACGTCTCCTTTATGCTGGTTCGTTATCGGCGCAGCAGTGACAGCGTGCGCCGGGGCGCGTCGTCGGCTGTGGAGTTCAGTGCGCGGCCAGGTGGCCGAGTTAAGGCGGTGCTTCAATCCCCGCTAGCCCACTTGGAGGATAGATAACGACACGGGAGCGTCAAGGAGGGAAAGTACGGTCCGGCACTGTTTTGCGGCGCATTTGCCGGCGTGGCGCGCAGCGTGAGCGTCAGTGATGCCAGTGCCCACCGCCGCCGCCCCAGTAGCCGAAGCCGAACGAGACGGCGGGCGCGCCCCAGCCCCAGCCGTACGCGGGGTAAGGGTAGTACGCGGGATACGCGGCGGGATAAGCGGGATAGGCCGGCCACGCGGGCACGGCGATCGCCACGGGCGGCGAAGGATAGAGCGGCCCCG
This sequence comes from Paraburkholderia sp. EG287B, assembly GCF_040965595.1. Classification (NCBI taxonomy): domain Bacteria; kingdom Pseudomonadati; phylum Pseudomonadota; class Betaproteobacteria; order Burkholderiales; family Burkholderiaceae; genus Paraburkholderia; species Paraburkholderia sp. EG287B. The sequence goes on along the minus strand of NZ_JBFRCG010000001.1, from coordinate 491,627 downwards.
GATACTGTGAGTCGGGCATGGCGGCCGGAGCCGGGTTCGGCGCCGTTTGCGCGACTACGGTTTCCTGCTGGGTGGCCGCGACGGGCACGGTGCCGTAGTAGTAGGGCGGGTAGCCGTAGGGGGCGTAGTAGTAGCAGCCGGAAAGCGCGGGGAGCGCGCTCGCGGCGGCGATCACAAACACAGACGGACGTTACATGGCGGGCTCCGCGAGTGGCGAACGGCCGCGCAGGATGATCGCCATCAGGCCCGAGCCGTCTGATCGCTTGAGCTTACGCCGTACGAACGCGCTTTGTGTTGTGCATCGTTAACCGAATATTTCGCGTAGCACGGTGGCTGCGATGGCATCGACCCAAGCAAACGCGGCGCAGCCCGTGAGGGTCTGCGCCGCGCATCCTTCCCTGATGCACGCCTGGGATGGCGTGTTGCCTGCCGTGTCGTTTCTGTTGCGTGCCGTCGCTTCGATCGTGCGGCCAGTCGTGCAGCCGCATCGTCGCTTCGTACTGGCGCTAATGCCTGTTTGCCACTTACTTGCCAACCTGATTGCCGATCACGCCACCCACCGCTGCGCCGCCCACGGTGGAGAGCGCATTGCCGCCGATCGCCGCGCCGGCCACGCCGCCCACGCCCGCGCCAATCACCGTATCGCGGTCGCGTCTCGACATGTTGTCGCAAGCGCCAAGACTGCCCAGCACGGCGACGAGTGTCGTCACCGTGAGTAGCGTGCGTGCACGTTTGAGCGTATTCATTGTTCGACTCCCCACGCATGATGCGTTCGAGTGGGCGGTCCGACGTGCGCTGGCGCGCACGCCACACCTTCGATATCCCCATCCTAGCCACGCGACCCGTATCCGGGTGTGTGCGCTTGTCAGAGAGTTGTGGGAGTCGTTAGAAAATGTTTCGGCGGACGGCGAGCGCCCGCCGGGGCGTAGTGAGCCCTGAGTCGGCCCGAAGTCAGCGCTTACTGGCGCTGATAGATTTCGGCGCCTTGCTTGATGAACTCGACCGCCTTCACTTCCATACCCTTCTTGAGGGCCTCGTCGTCGCTCACGCCTTGCTTGGCCGCGAAGTCGCGCACGTCCTGGGTGATCTTCATCGAGCAGAAGTGCGGGCCGCACATCGAGCAGAAGTGCGCGACCTTGGCCGAGTCCTTCGGCAGCGTTTCGTCGTGGAACTCGCGCGCCTTGTCCGGGTCGAGGCCGAGGTTGAACTGGTCTTCCCAGCGGAACTCGAAGCGCGCCTTCGACAAAGCGTTGTCGCGCACCTGGGCGCCCGGATGACCCTTCGCGAGATCGGCCGCATGCGCCGCGAGCTTGTACGTGATGATGCCTTCCTTCACGTCGTCCTTGTTCGGCAGGCCCAGGTGTTCCTTCGGCGTGACATAGCAGAGCATGGCCGTGCCGAACCAGCCGATCATCGCGGCGCCGATGCCGGAGGTGATGTGGTCGTAGCCCGGCGCGATGTCGGTGGTGAGCGGCCCGAGTGTGTAGAAGGGCGCTTCCTTGCACCAGTCGAGCTGGAGATCCATGTTCTCCTTGATGAGCTGCATCGGCACGTGGCCCGGGCCCTCGATCATCACCTGCACGTCGTGCTTCCACGCGATCTGCGTGAGCTCGCCAAGCGTCTTCAGTTCGCCGAGCTGCGCTTCGTCATTGGCGTCGTAGATCGAGCCGGGACGCAGACCGTCGCCGAGCGAGAAGCTCACGTCGTAGGCCTTCATGATTTCGCAGATCTCTTCGAAATGCTCGTAAATGAAGGACTCCTTGTGATGCGCGAGGCACCACTTGGCCATGATCGAGCCGCCGCGCGAGACGATGCCCGTCATGCGGTTCGCGGTGAGCGGCACGTACTGCAGGCGCACGCCCGCGTGGATCGTGAAGTAGTCCACGCCCTGCTCGGCCTGCTCGATGAGCGTGTCGCGGAACATTTCCCACGTGAGATCTTCGGCCTTGCCGTTGACCTTTTCGAGCGCCTGGTAGATCGGCACCGTGCCGATCGGCACCGGCGAGTTGCGGATGATCCACTCGCGCGTTTCGTGAATGTGCTTGCCGGTCGAGAGGTCCATGACCGTGTCGCCGCCCCAGCGGATCGCCCACGTCATCTTGTCGACTTCTTCGCCGATCGACGAGGTGACCGCCGAATTGCCGATGTTCGCGTTGATCTTCACGAGGAAGTTGCGGCCGATGATCATCGGCTCGCTTTCCGGGTGGTTGATGTTCGCGGGAATGATCGCGCGGCCGCGCGCGATTTCGTCGCGCACGAACTCGGGCGTGATTTCCTTGAGCGCGTTCTCGCCGAAGGCGGCTGCGCCGAACGCCTGGCCCGGATGCTGGCGGCCCATCATCGCGGCGAGCTTCGCGCCGTTCGGGCCGCTGGCCTTGAGACTTTCCAGATACTCGGCGCGGCGCTGGTTCTCGCGAATCGCGATGTATTCCATCTCCGGCGTGATGATGCCCTGACGCGCGTAGTGCATCTGCGTGACGTTCTTGCCGGCCGTCGCGCGGCGCGGCGTGCGGTGCAGGCCGGGGAAGCGCAGCTCGGCCGTCGCGGGGTCGGCGGCGCGCTCGCGGCCGTACTCGGAGGAGAGGCCCGGCAGCGCTTCGGTGTCGCCGCGCTTTTCGATCCAGTTCTGACGCAGCGCGGGCAGGCCCGCGCGAATGTCGATCTTCGCTTCAGGGTCGGTGTACGGACCCGAGGTGTCGTAGACGTAGATCGGCGGATTCTTCTCGCCGCCGAAGCCCGTGGGCGTATCCGCCTGCGTGATCTCGCGCATCGGCACGCGGATATCGGGCTGCGACCCGGTCACGTAGATCTTGCGGGAATTGGGCAGCGGCGCGATCGCGGCTTCGTCGACGTGCGCGTTGGCGGAAATGAACTTGGGATTCGCGTTCATGCGTCTCTCTCTCCATGCAAAGCAAAGTGGGAACAGCGGCTTAGCAGGAGACGAGACGGAACGTGGACGGACTTCGCTGTGATGAGATGAGGCACTGAGCGATGTTGCGAAGTCCGGACGCTTCCCTGCGCTGGCATTATCCAGATCAGGTTCAAAGGGTATTTCTCACCCGCGCAATACGCTGCACGACTTTCGTTCGATGCGGCGCATGACGCAGGACCCCCGCGTAAGCAAGGCCAAACGATACACCGCGCTGCGACGATCTGGCAAGTGTCATCTCGCGTGCGATGTGCCAGGCACGGTGTGGCGCGGTGTTTCGTGCCGGCGGAACTTACAGCGTGAAATCCTGCGAGGCTTCCGGCTGAAACAGGATGCGTTCGATCTTCAGCGTTTCGACCGCGCCGCCCGGCGTCGTGAAGCGCACGGCGTTGCCGCGCTTCGCGCCGAGGAGCGCGAGACCCGCGGGCGAGAACACGTTCAGGCGCCCGGCGTCGACGTTCGCCTCATGCGGATAGACGACGGTGTACGTGAGGGAGGCGCCGTTGCGCTCATCGACGAGCGTGACCTGCGAGTTCATCGTCACGACGTTGGCGGCCATGTCGCGCGCCTCCACGATCACGGCGTGTTCGAGCAGCTCGTCGAGCATGGCCTGGCGCGCGGGGGCGGCGCCGGGTTCGGCGGCGCATCTTTCGAGACGGGCAACATCGAGTTCGGTGAAGTAACGGATTTTCTTCGACATGGCAGTTTTCCTTGCGATCCAGAAAAGATTCGAGGTAACGGCGAGGGCCGGCGGGCGAAATCGCGCAATCGGGCGCGGGCCGCAGCGGGGCATAACGGGGCGTAACGGATCGGCCCGGAGCCCGACCGAACGGCTCCGATGGATTGGGGGAGACGGGTTCAGTGCGGGCGCCGGGCGGCGCAGAGCGGGGCGGAAAGGGGCGGCAGGGTGCGCGCTCGGGTGTCGAGAGGCCACGGCGCCGTTCGCTCGCGCCTTGCGCGTGCACGCGCTGGCGCGCCGCGCAAACGGCGCGGCGGCAAGGCGAATACGGGACGCGAAACGAGCGAAAGCATGGCGAGCGACGTGTACGAAACCTGATTAATGAAAGTTAAACGAAAGGTTGCGTCATGCTAGCACGATCCAACCGGCGTGGCGTGACCCGGTCGGCGAACGTCGATATGGTGCGCGATCGGCCGTGCTGCCTTGCGCCGCTGCCACTGTGACGCGCACGCAACGAATCGCCGCGCATAAAGCATCCTGAAAGCATCCGCAACGCCCGGCGTTGTTGCATAATGCGCTTCGCCCGTCCCGGGTGTCCTTCGTACTCCGTCTTTTTTCGCGTTCTTGCGCATCTGCACCATGCCGTCGAGCTTCACCCGTCCCGCCACCTTGCTGCCGGGGCGCCCGCGGTCCTGCCTTTCACCTGCCGCGGTGAAATGACGATGCCTCCCCGTTTGCCTTTCCACGTGAACACTCGAACTTTATTCGCCGGGGCCCGGCAGGTTGCAGCCGCGCTATGGCGTTTCGTGCGCGCCGTACGGCTGCCGCAATCGCGCACCGGACGCGTCGCGCTCTCGCTCGCCGTCGTCTACTTCGTCTGGGGCTCGACGTATCTCGGCGTGAAGGTCGCACTCGATTCGTTCCCGCCGCTCCTGCTCTCCGGCTTGCGTAATCTGCTCGCCGGGATCGGCCTGTTCGTCTTCGCCATGCGCAGGCGGCCCGTCATGCCTACGCTGCTCGAAGTGCGCAACGCGGGCGTGGTGGGCACGCTGCTCGTGGGCCTGTCGAGCGGCATGCTCGCCTACGGCATGCGTACGGTGGGCACCGGCAAGGCGGCCGTGATGGTCGCCACGGTGCCGCTGTTCGCGACTGTGATCTCGGCGGTCACCGGGCGGCGCGTGGCGAAGGCCGAATGGGCGGCGGTCGCGCTCGGCCTCGTCGGCATTGCCGTCCTTAGCCACGGCGGGGCCGCGTCCGGCTCGGCGGGCGGCAGCCTCGCGATTCTGTGCGGCGCGCTCTTCTGGGCAATCGGTGCGCATCTGGCGGGCAAGCTCACGTTGCCGACCGATCTCTTCCTCGCGACGGCGCTGCAGATCGGCCTCGGCGGCGCCATTTCGACGGCGGTCGCGTGGATCAGCGGCGAACGCATGGGCGAGCTGCATTTCCTGCCGCTCCTCGCGTTCCTCTACCTGCTTTTCATCGGCACGATGGCGGCCTATGTCGCGTATGGCTACCTGATCCGCCATACCAGCCCGCTCGTCGCGAGCAGCTGCATGTACGTGAATCCCGTCGTGGCCGTCGCGCTCGGCGCGCTGCTGCTCGGCGAGCCGGTCACGAGTGCAACCGTCGTCGCGACCGTGCTGATTCTCGGCAGCGTGGGTTTGTCGTTCCTGTTCGACGACCGCCGCCGCACGTCCTGAGTTCATCCTGACTTCGCGACGCGTTTCGCATCATCGCGCTGCGTTGCGCGCGCGGCCGCTGCGCACGTGAGGCAAGCAGCGGCCGCGACTTCATCGTTCACCGGTGACCGGCAGCCTTTCGGGCGTTAGCCGTCATCCCGGCGCCTTTACCGTCTGCCAGACACTATTTCGCCTTTTCCGCGGAGTTCGTGAGGGCGTGGCCGCCTGCGGAAACGTCCTCGCCGGCACCCGCCATCGTGTTGCAGGCCGAGAGCGCTGCCACAGAAGCGGTAACGAGAAAGAGGGCAATCAGGCGTTTCATGAGGAAGTCCTCCACGGTGTCAAAGGAGACGACTCACCAGCATGTCGCGTGCCCGGTCATTTGTGCCGCCATGCGTCGGCGTGGACGCATGCGTCGGGTCCGCTGCTTGCGCTAGCGCCGATGCAGGCGCGACATAGCGCAGCGCATCCGCCCACAAGGAGGACTACGCCATGCTTCACTACGCCATCGTGTTTTTCATCATTGCGATCATCGCCGCCGTGTTCGGCTTCACGGGCATCGCTGCGGGCGCGGCCGAAATCGCCAAGATTCTGTTCTACATCTTCCTCGTGGTCTTCGTGGTCACGCTGCTGCTAGGCGTGATGCACCGATGACGCGCGCAATGCAAAGCCCATCCCACTCATGCATGCCATGTTCGAAGGAGAGTCAGATGTCGAAGACACACGCTTCGTTTGAGTTCGATCTCAAGCGCGTGCGCGATGAGGCGCGCCGCAATCTCGATCAGGGTCCGGTCACGCCGGATTACCCCGCGAATCGCCAGACCGTGCTCAAGCTGCTCAACGATTCGCTCGCCACGGAGCTCGTGTGCGTGCTGCGCTACAAGCGGCACCATTTCATGGCGAAGGGCATCGAGTCCGAGTCGGTGGCCGCCGAGTTTCTCCAGCACGCGACCGAGGAGCAGCAGCACGCCGACATGCTCGCGGCCCGCATCGTGCAGCTCGGCGGCGAGCCCGACTTCTCGCCGGCAACGCTGGTCGAGCGCTCGCACTCGGAATACAAGGAAGGATCCGACCTGAAGGACATGATCCGCGAGAATCTGGTTGCGGAGCGCATCGCCATCGAGAGCTATCGCGCGATCATCAACTATCTCGGCCACGACGACACCACCACGCGGCGCATCTTCGAGCAGATCCTCGCGACGGAGGAAGAGCATGCCGACGATATGACGGACTTGCTGTTCCGCAAATAGCGCTTGCCGCTAGCGCTCAGGAAGAGGTCTGCGCGCCCGCGCCCATGCGCGGGCGCGTCGCATGGTGAATCCAGCCGGCGAGCGCCGTGAATGCGATGCCCGCCACGCACACGCCAATCCAGCCGAATGCGTGCCACGCGGTTACGCCCACGGCGGAACCGGTCGCGCCGCCGATGAAGTAGCAGACCATGAACACTGTGTTCACGCGGCTGCGCGCCTCGGGGCGCAGCGCGTAGATGCGCGATTGATTCGAGATCTGCGCGGCCTGCACGCCCACGTCGAGCACGATCACGCCGATCACGAGGCCGATCAGGCTCGTGCCGGAGAACGCGAAGATCACGAACGCGAGCGCCATCAGCACGATCGACATCGTGATGACCGCGCGCGGCCCGCGCTTGTCGGCGGAGCGGCCCGCCATCGGCGCGGCCAGCGCGCCCGCCGCGCCGACGATGCCGAACAGGCCCGCCGCCTGCGGCCCGAGATGGAACGGCTCGCCCGCGAGCAGCAGCGTGAGCACGGGCCAGAAGAGGCTGAACGCGGCGAAGAGGCAAGCGCCCGTCGCCGATGCTTCACGCAGTCCCGGCAATTCCAGCACGAGATGCCACATCGAGCCGAGCAGCTTGCCGTAGCCGAGCGTCGAGGTCGGCTGGCTCTTCGGCAGCTTCTTCACGATCACGAGCGCGAGCACGAGCAGCGCGACGATCGACGCGCCGAATACCGCGCGCCAGCCGAAGTACTGACCGACGAAACCGGCCGCCGTGCGCGCGAGCAGGATGCCGAGCAAGAGGCCGCTCATGACCGTGCCCACCGCGTGGCCGCGCGCCTCGGGCGGCGCGAGTTCCGCGGAAAACGGCACGGCCTGCTGCGCGATGGTGGAGAGGATGCCGATCGCGAGGCTCGCGCCGACCAGCACGGCAAGCGAGGGCGCCGTGGCCGCGACGAGCAGCGCCACGCACAGGCCGGCGGTTTGCAGCAGGATGATGCGGCGGCGGTCGTAGCGGTCGCCGAGCGGCGCAAGCAGCAGCATGCCCGCTGCGTAGCCGAGCTGGGTGCCGGCCGGTACGGCGCCGATCCACGCGGCGCCGGCCGGGAAGCTCTGGCGGAAATCGTCGAGCAGCGGCTGGTTGAAGTAGATGTTCGCGACCGTGACGCCCGCGATGGTCGCGAGCAGGAGCAGCAGGCCGCGCAGCGACTGGCCTGCGCCAGCGTTTGCGGAATCAGGTGTGGACATGTGCGAATGCGGGCGGCGCCCGGTGATACGAAAGGCAGGCTTCGAGCGTGCCGATCATACCGGAGCGCGCACAATCGCGCTGGCGGCCCGGGAGCGCGCCGCCAGTCGCGCTTTCAGGCAATCAGCTCGCCCGAGGGCTCGTAGAACGGATACGGTCCGTCGAATGTCTCCACGTATTCATGATGGGTTACGATCCCGCCCTGCGGATCGTAGCGATGCAGCGCGAAGGCGGGCGGCTCCAGCGTGAAGGTGGAGGGCGCATCGGGCGCGAGGTCGAGCGTGACCTGGTGGGCCGGCGCGGGCACCGCCGCAGCGATCGTGCCGCCGAAGCGCACGAACATGGGCCGGTGCACGTGACCGCACAGCACGCGCTCGACGTTGGGATGCTGCGCCACGAGCGCTTCGAGTGCCCGGGCGGCACTGTCGTCGAGCCGAATCGCATCCATATGGCCGATGCCGCAGTCGAACGGCGGGTGATGGAGTGCGACGATCACGGGCTTGCCGCGCGCCGCGTCGAGCTGCTGCGCGAGCCACGCGAGGCGCGCCGCGCAGAGTGTGCCCGCGCTTTGCCCCGGCTGCATCGAGTCGAGCGCGATCACGCGCAGCGCTCCGAGGTCCACGGCGTACTGGACGAACTCGCCGCCTTCGCGCAGTTCGGGCCGGTCGGCGAATACTTCGCGCAGCGGCTCGCGCGCGTCGTGGTTGCCGATCAGGAGCCAGTACGGAATCTCGAGCGTGTCGAGCAGCGTTTTGAGGTGCCGGTATTCCTCGACCGAGCCCTGGTCGACGAGGTCGCCGGTCATGAGCACGGCGTCGGGGCGTGGCGTGAGCGCGTTCAACCGCGCGATGGTACGCGCGAGGCTAGCGGCCGTATCGACGCGGCGATAGGCGAGCGCGCCCGGTGGCTTGATGTGCAGGTCGCTGATCTGGGCGAGCAGCATGGTAGTCCTCGTTAGTAAAAGTTACGCGAGCGCGATGAGCGCTTCGGGGGCGATCGAAATGCCGACCGGCGTGCCGCGCGCCAGCTCGACGCGGCCCGCCACGTCGACGAGCAGGGCATCGGGTGCCGCGCCGCCGATCGTGAGACGCGTGCGCTCGCCGAGAAAAGTCGCCTGCTCGATCACGCCGCGCAGTTGCGCGCCGACAGGGTCGGCGAGCGTGGCGTCTTCGGGCCGGAAATACAGCTCGGCGGCGCCGCTGGTCTGGGACGCGCTGGCCGGCACGGCGCCGCCGCTCGTGCGCAGCATGCCACCTTGCCATTCTCCGGCGATCCGGTTGAGCGTGCCGACGAACTGCGCGACCGCACGGCTCGCCGGCTGGAAGTAGATCTCGCGCGGCGTGCCGATCTGCTCGATGCGGCCCGCGCTCATCACGACGATGCGGTCGCCCAGCTCCATCGCCTCGGCCTGATCGTGCGTGACGTAGACCGTCGTCACGCCCAGCTCACGCAACAGCAGGTTCATCTCGCTGCGCAAGGTGTCGCGCAGGCGCGCATCGAGCGCGGTGAGCGGCTCGTCCAGCAGCAATACACGCGGGCGCGGCGCGAGTGCGCGTGCGAGCGCCACGCGCTGGCGCTGGCCGCCCGAAAGCTGGTTGATCGGCTTGGCCGCGTGCGCTTCGAGACGCATCATCGCGAGCAGCTCGTCGACGCGTGCGCGCACGTCGGCGGCGGGAACGCGCTGGATCTTCAGGCCATAGCCGATGTTGCCGCGCACGTCGAGGTTCGGAAAGAGCGCGTAGTTCTGGAACACCATGCCGACCTTGCGCCGCTCGATGGGCTGCGCGGTCACGTCTTCGTCGCCAAAGGCCACGCGGCCGCCGGCGTCGGGCGTTTCCAGACCCGCGATCATGCGCAGCGTGGTGGTCTTGCCGCAGCCCGAAGGGCCGAGCAGCACGAGCGTCTCGCCTGCGCCGATCGCGAGATCGAGCGGCTCGAGCACGCGCGTGCCGCGAAACGTCTTCGCGCAGCGCGTGAGTGTGATCGGGATCGGTTCGAGTTTCATTCGGAATCCTTGTTGTTATTTTGCCGGCCTGCGAGGCGCTGCTTGCCAGAGGGCTTTCCCGAGGAGCCGGGCACGTCCACGCCGAGCCATTGCATTGCCACGAGCAGCGGCATCGTCATGACGAAGAAGAGGATCGTGTAGGCGCTGCCCACTTCGATGCGCAGCGACGCGTAAGTGTCCGCGAGGCCGACTGGCAGCGTTTTGGTGTCGGGCGTGTGCAACATCCACGTGAGGTTGAATTCGCCGATCGAAAGCGTGAGCACCGCGAGCGCGCCCGCCACGATGCCGGGCCGCGCGTTGGGCAGCACGATGGTCGTGAAGCGCTGCCAGAAGCTCGCGCCGAGGCTCGCCGCGCCTTCCTCGAGCGTGCGCAGGTCTGCCGACGCGCACACGGCCGCCACGGGCCGCACCATGAACGGCAGTGTGAACACCACGTGGCCGACCACGATGAACGCCGCGCTCATGCGAAACGCGCTGAAGCCGCCGTACACCACGAGCAGGGCGAGCGCCGAAGCAAGGCCGGGCAGGGCCACGGGCAGCACGAGCAATTCCTCGATCAGGCGCGACAGGCGCGTGCGGCTGCGCGCGAGCGCATAGCCCGCGGGCACGCCGGTCACGAGCGTGATGACGAGCGTGGCGGCCGCCACTTCGAGCGAGAGAAAGACACTCGCGTGATACTGCGTCCAGACCTGGTCGAGCCAGCGCAGCGTGAGGCCGCTCGCCACGCCGCGAAAATAGTTGACGGTCAGGCCCGCGAGGATCGACATCACCACGGGCACGATGAGAAACGCGCAGGTGGCGAGCGTGACGAGCCATTGCGCGCACGTAATCCAGGCGCGCGCCGAGGGGAGCGCCAGGCGCCGCCGCGCGGCGGGCGGCTGGCCGGGCGCTTCGTGCATGTCTTGCGCAGCCGTTGCGGCGGGATTGACGACCGAATTCATTCTGGAGTCCTCGAAAACCACCGCGTGCTCATGCCGTGGCCGCGACGGCCGCGCCCGTCACACTGCGCGCGAGCGTGAGCACCGCCCACGTGACGAGTCCGAGCACGATCGAGAGGCCGGCCGCCGTGACCATGTTCGCGTTGAGCGTGAACTCGGTATAGATCGTCATCGGCAGGACGTCGATGTCGGTGGCGAGCGTGAAGGCCGTGCCGAACGCGCCCATCGCGGTCGCGAAGCAGATTGCTCCAGCGGCGACGAGGCCGGGCGCGAGCGCGGGCAGGATCACGTCGCAGAGCACGCGCCACGACGACGCGCCAAGCGATCGCGCAGCTTCTTCGAGCGAGCCGTCGAGCTGGCTTGCGCAGGCCATCACGGTCACGATCACGCGCGGGATCGAAAAGTACAGATAGCCCGCGAAGAGTCCCGCCATCGAGTACGCGAACACCCAGCGTTCGCCGGTGAGCCGCAGCGAAAGCGCGCCGATGAGCCCCTGGCGGCCGGCGAGCATGATCACCATGAAGCCGACCACTACGCCGGGAAACGCCAGCGGAAACGTGAGCAGCGCGACGAGTGCGCGGCGCCCCGCAAACGTGCGCCGTGCGAGCAGAAGGCCGCAGATCGTCGAGATCACGAGCGTTGCCGCGGTCACGGCGGCCGAGAGCGCGATAGTCGCGCCAAGGCTCCTCATGTAGCGGCCATTCGTCAGCAGTGCGCGATAAGTTTCGATGAAGTGCCCGTCGGCGCTCACCTGCACGAGTGCGATCATCGGCAGCAGCCAGAAGGCGAGGAACACCGCGAGCGCGGGCGCGATGAGCGCCACACGCCAGCGCAGCGGAAAAGTGAGGTCATGCATGGAAGTGATCGGCCGGGGTATCAGTGCATGATCTGCAGATAGTGCTCGCCGAACGCCTGCTGCTGCGCCGCCATCTTCGCGAAGTCCACGGGTTTTGCGCGTGCATAATCGCTCGCGGGCAGGAACTTCGAAGCCGCTTCCGGCGAGAGCGCGCTTGCGCGCACCGGGCGCAGGTAGGCATTGGCCCAGAGCTTCTGGCCTTCGTCGGACAGCACGAAGTCGAGCACCTTCTTGCCGTTCGCTTCGTGCGGGCCGTTCTTCACGAGGCTCATCACGTAGGGCACCGAAATCGTGCCTTCCTTCGGGATCACGAACTCGACGTTCGCGTGGTCCTTGTACCTGGCGCGGTAGGCGTCGAAGTCGTAGTCGAGCAGGATCGGAATCTCGCCCGAAAGCACGCGCGCGTAGGCGGTTTGCTTCGGCACGATCGGCTGGTTGGCCTTGAGCTTGCCGAACCATTCGAAAGCGGGCTGGAAGTTGTCGAGCGTGCCGCCCAACGCGAGATTCACGGCTACCGCGCCCGCATAACCCACGAAGGCGCTCGACGGATCGAGGTAGCCGACCATGCCCTTGTACTCGGGCTTGAGGAGATCGGCCCACGAACGCGGCACCGGCTTGCCTTCGAGCGCGTCCTTGTTGACGAAGAAGCCGAGCGTGCCCGAATGGATGGCGAACCAGTAGCCTTGCGGGTCCTTGAGGTCGGCGGGAATGTCGTTCCAGTGCGCCGGCTTGTACGGCGTGATCACGCCCTTGTCCTTCGCCTGGAACGCGGAAGACACACCGAGGTAGACGACGTCGGCGACCGGGCTCTTCTGCTCGGCCATTAGTTGTGCGATGGATTGGCCGGAGTTTTTGTTGTCGAACGGCACGCGAATGCCTGTCTCTTTCTGGATCGCCTGGATCTGGCTCGCCCAGTCGGCCCATTCGGGCGGACAGTTGTAGCAGATGGCGGTCTGATCGGCCTGCGCCGTCAGCGGCGCGGCAAATCCGGCTACGAGGGCGGCGGCGCTCGCGGTGAGCGGCAGCGCGCGGGAGAAGCGGGAGAAGCGGGCGAAGCGGGTCAGGCGCCGCACGGGTGCGGCTAGCGTGCGCAGGACGGCGCGCACGGGCGCAAGCGAAAGCGGGCCGGCAAAGGCGAATCGGCTGGTCACGGCAGGTCTCCAGGTCGGTTGCGAGAGCGTTCTGGTGGATGGGGGCCGCGTGCGTGCACGGCCCGGATTGTCTGGTTGGTTTGGTTTGTTCTTCAGACGCGCGACGGACTCACGAGCGCGCGCCGCCGAGTTCGAGGTCGCGGTCGATCGGGCTCCCACGTGCGCCGAGCGGCGCGTGCGCGATCGCTGCGATGGTGCCGCCCGTGCGCAAGGTGTGCGCCAGCGTATTGGCGAGCGGCCCCGCGTACTGGCCGCCGATGCGCGCCATCAGGCATTGCCACGCTTCGCAGCCGATGTCGCGATTCGGCGTGCCGATGCTCGCGAGCGGCGGCGCGAGCAGTTCGCTCATCGCGAGGCCGTCGAAGCCGAGAATCGACATGTCCTGCGGCACGCGCAGGCGGGCGCGGCGCAGTCCGCGCATCACGACCATGGCCAGCAGGTCGTTACTGCAGAAGAGGGCCGTGGGGCGCGCGGGCCCGCTCGTCAGATGCGCGAGCACCGAAGGCGCGAGCTCTTGCGCGTTGAAATCGACTTCGAGGGCCGGCGCCGGCGTGAGGCCGGCTTGCTGCATCGCGAGGGCATAGCCGGCATGGCGCTGGCGCGCGCGGTCGGAGGCGGCCAGCGTGCCGGCCAGCATGAGGATGCGGCGATGACCGTGCGCGATGAGCATGCGCACGCCGTCGCAGGCGGCCTGATGGTTGTCCACCGACACCGAAGGGCGGCGCTTCGTGTCGTTGTGCATCAGCACGTAGAGTGGGCCGTCCGCGTCGAGTTCGTCGAGCAGCGGGTGGGTGTCGGCGTCGGCGACGGTCAGGATCAGACCCTCGACACGTTGCGCGCGCAACGTCTCGATCGCATGACGCTCGCGTTCCGCGTCGTACTGCGTGGTCATCAGCATGAGGCGAAAGCCCTGCGCCGCTGCCAGTTCGTCGATGCCCTGCAGGCACTCCGCGAACACCGGATTGGCGAGGGTGGGCAGCACCACGCCGATCAGGCGCGTGCGCTCGCCGCGCAACTGGCGGCCGAGCGGGTTCGGGCGGAACTTCAGCGCGTCGATCGCTTCGCGCACTCGCGCGAGCGTGATGGGGTTGACGGTGTGAGGCGCGTTGATTGCGCGCGACACGGTGGCAATCGAGAATCCGGCGTGTGCGGCGACATCCTTGATGGTTGGCGTCATGCGAGCGGCCCCGGCGTCGTATGTAAACGTTTTCGATGGGGCCGATTATGAAAAACGCGTATGACCGGCAGATGACGACTGCCTTCCCCCGTCGCGCCTTTGGGACGCGCGCCGGGCAATGGTAGAATCGCGTCCGCCCTGCCGGGGTGATGAAATTGGTAAACATAGCGGACTTAAGAAACGATTGAGTGCCCGACCGGAAACGGCCGGTGCAGAACCCCTCAAATTCGGCGAACCCCCTGGGCCTGGAAGCGCGTTGCGCGCGAGGCGCCGAGGCAACGCCGAGCCAAGCCGGCTGCTGCGCAAAGCGGCGATCAGGAAGGTGTAGAGACTAGACGGGGGGCGCCTAAGGCCAGGCGCGGCGTGAGATACGCTGCGCTGGGCGACGGCGAAGGCATAGTCCAGCGCACGAACGCGCGTCCAGGCGGGACGCGAGGCGTCGAAAGACGTGGTGTGACGAAAATCCGCCGCCTAACGGCTTGCCGGTTCGAGTCCGGTCCCCGGCACCAGATGTTGTTCCAGTGAATTGCACTGGATTCCGAGAACCCGCGATGGCTTGACGCTTCGCGGGTTTTTTATTGGCATGGCTAAATCCGTGCGGGGGCGCACGAAGAGATCTGGCTACGGCGAAGGGAAAAACAGGAGAGGGCGGGAAAAACCCGCAGCAGCCGCGCAGAATGGCGGCGCGAGGATCGGCCGGGCGCTGCGCCGCAACAAGGCGCTTGCGCACTCAACGATTACCGATCTTCCCCGTCAGCGGATTGATCAGCCTTGCGAATCCGAACAATGCCGCGATGCCAAACGGGCAAGCGATGAAGAATGCGGTCAACATGTGACTCGGCCCTAAACGTAACAAAATGTATCGTCAGTTTAGCGCTGTCATGCGTTTTGAGTATCAGGGTGAACGACAACAAACTATTGCGCTATCGCGAGCAATTTCGTCTGCAACAGCGCGCTAACGGGCTGCAACGCCCGTTTGGCGCGGATGAGCGAGAAGACAGTGCGGCCCCCATCAGATGCAGTCGAAGATGACTTCTACTGTCTGGGACGTCACGCCGCGCAGGCCTTCGCTGTGGATCTCGACCGTGTGCAACTGCTTCTTCTGTTTCTCGCAGTAGTCTTCGGCTTCGCTGAGCCCGGCTGCGCGCACGTGGTTCCACGAAACCAGATCCCAGCGCGCGCGGCTCGTGACGGTGAGATGGCCATCCTGTCTCGAATTGACGGCCGTCACCGATGTGCACGCCGCCAGCATGCTGACTCCAAACAACAGGATGCAACCTTTCATAGATTCTCCGTGGTCCGCGAGCATTCTCGCCGCCAACCCGGGACATTGGCAACCCGCGTCGGTGCGCCTTGGCGCTGGCGTCGTCGCGCGGGAGCGATCGAGCCGCACCAGCGCGGGTATCGATTTCGGGGAGTGTGGCGGCGAACTTCGCCCACCTGGCGGCCACGGGCGAGCCGGTTTCCGGCAGGCAGCGCGTGAATTTACTGGTACAGGCGCCCCGGGGCGACGCCCGAGTGTGACGCGCGGCGAGGCGTTCACTTCTGGCGGGTAATCGGGGCGGCCGCGGCCAGGGTGGTCCGCGGCGGCGGGCGTGTAGCCCGGTTCAGCCGGATGATGTACGGCGTTGCGGGTTCGTCACGAGCGCGCATCGGCGGTGGCGCCGCAAGCGACCCTGGGAGTACCACGCGCCGCGCCGTTGAACGGCGCCCGAACCGCGAAACGCGCCAGGGCGGTCGCGGCGCGCAGGGCGCTCAGTCGTGGGCGATCAGGTCGCCGACTTGACCCTGGCCCGAAACGAGACAGGAAGAGAGGAAGTTTTCGCTCTGGGCGCTCGCGCCGCGTTCGCCGAAACCGCGCACGAGTGCTTCGGCCTTGACGAGTGCGGAGCCCTGGGCACAGGTAAGCGAGCCAGCCTCGTGAGCCTGCACACGTGTCATGGCACGATTCGCGAGGAGGAGGGCGAGGACGATGACAACACCAACATTGAATGCCTGTCTCATGATTTCGTCTCCTTGTGCATTGAGACTATCTCAGCCGTTCGGCGTCCGAATCCAGGAGTTTCCCGGCGATGCACTGCAGCACATGTGGCGCGCAAAAACCCGCTTTCATGCGGTCTGCGTAATGCTTCGGCATCCTTCGCTTGCACCGCGCGCACCGCTGCGCCTTGAGCAGCGCGGCACGGTAAAAAAGCGCCGGTACGCAGGGCGGGGCGCTGCGTTGCAACAATGCCGCGCCGCGTCAGATTCGACGTCTGCTAACAAATGTAGCCCCGTTGTGCGGCGAGCCCGACGTGGCACATCGACACGGTGTGTTTTTGCACAACGCGCCGCGTCGACATGACGTCGATCCGGGTGGGCTCAACGTGTCTTGAAATGCGATGGGGCTTCCTGCAAGATCGACGTCCGATCCCTTTTTTCTGTGCGAGGTGAACCCATGCAGTTGATCGGCATGATGGACTCCCCCTATGTGCGTCGCGTCGCGATTTCGCTCCATGTGCTTGGGCTCGAGTTCGAGCATCGCAGCATTTCGGTATTTAGGCAGTACGACGAATTTGCCCAGATCAATCCCGTCGTGAAGGCGCCGACCTTCATCGACGACGACGGCACCCAGTTGATCGACTCGACGCTGATCCTCGACTACCTGGACCGCAAAGTGCCCGCCGCGCGGCGGCTGATGCCGGAGGAGACGCAGGAGCGGACTTTCGCGCTGCGCGTGAACGGCTTCGCGCTCGCGGCCATGGAAAAGACGGTGCAGCAGGTCTATGAGCGCCAGCTGCGACCCGCGGAGCGCCAGCACGAGCCGTGGTTCGAGCGCGTGAACGCCCAGATGCATGCCGCCTGGGCTGTGCTCGACCAGCTCGTCGCGGGCCGCGACGGCTGGCTGTGCGCGGGCCGCATCACGCAGGCCGACATCACCGCGGCCGTTGCGTGGCGTTTCAACCAGTACATGCTGCCTGGCTGCGCTGATCCCGCCCGATATCCGGCGATCGCCGCGCTTTCTGCGCGCGCCGAGACGCTGCCGGAATTCGTCGCGACACCCCTCGACTGAAGCGCGTCCGCGCGGCCAGCATTCGTGCAAAGCACCGTGTGGCGCGGCCGCGCGCGATGCCCGGCGGGCACGGCGGGCGCACCGCCGCGCCCTCCGCCTCCGCATCCGGGTCGATTGTTTGCAATTTTCGACAAGTGACTTCGCGGGCGGCCCATTTATCCGCGCACGCTGCATTCCTAGAATGACAACCATCGAATGACCTTGCGTCAGGAGGACGCGGGGCATGCAGCGGGAGCGGTCATGAAATCCTTTATCGAACGACAGTTATATCAGCCAGCATTGGTCCTGCCGATGGTGGACCTGATGCAGTTGATGGTGTCGCACGACTTCAACATGGGGCAAGTCGGACTGATGATGGCGACGCGCGGCGCGCGCGCCGCATTCCTGCGCTCGCGCGAACTTTGGAACGCGGGCCACGGAGAATGTGCGGCCACCGATTGCGTGCACTGATGGCACGCACTGAGTTTCCCCAAAACCTTAACGACTGAATTGCCCATCACACCGAACGCCTGACGCAAGCGCGCCGTGCGTTCGACGATCCCCCTGACGCGCAGCGGCTTCGCCCGTTTGCTGTTGTAGCGTCACCCTGTGAGCCGCCTCGACGTGCGAGGCGGCTCTTTTTTTGCGCGCTCGTTTCCCTCCGCAATACACACCGATGCGTACCCGATTCGCAGCATCACGCTGCGCGCGGTGGCCATTCGTCGCGCGTAAGATGGCGCGATCGGCCGCCTTTCGCGACTCGCGGCTCAACTCGCGTCAACGGCAAAGGAGAGCGGCATGGCACAACGTTTCGATGCGATCGTGATTGGCACGGGGCAGAGCGGCCCGCCTCTCGCGGTGCGGCTCGGCAAGAGCGGCCGCAAGACCGCGGTGATCGAGCGCGCGTCATTCGGTGGGACCTGCGTGAACGTGGGCTGCACGCCGACCAAGGCGTATGTCGCCTGCGCGCGTGCCGCGCACGTCGCGCGCCATGCGGCGGACTTCGGCGTGCAGATCGGCAAGGGCGCGCAGCCGGGCGACGTGCGCGTCGATCTCGCGTTCGTGAAGGCGCGCAAGGAGCGCATCATCGGGGCGTCGCGCGATGGCGTCGAGCAGTGGCTGCGCCATGCGCCGAACGTCAGCGTGTTCAAGGGGCACGCGCGCTTCACGGGCGCGCATGCGGTGCGCGTGGCGGCGCACGACGGCGCGCAGGTCGATCTCGAAGCGCCCGAGATCTTCATCAACACGGGCACGCGCGCGCTGATTCCTGCCATTCCCGGCGTCGAGACGATCCGCTACGAGACCAACTCGACGCTGCTCGCGCTGGAGCAGCTGCCCGAGCATCTGGCGATCTGCGGCGGCAGCTACGTGGCGCTCGAATTTGCGCAGATGTTCCGCCGCTTCGGCAGCCGCGTGACGGTGCTCGTGCGCGGGCAGCGCGTGCTCGCGCGCGAGGACGAGGATTATTCGCGCGCGGTCCAGGACGTGCTCGCGCGCGAAGGCGTGGAATTTCGCTTTGGCGCAGAACCGCGCAGCGTCGCGCCGCTCGATGGCCAGGCGGGCGTACGCATCGCGCTCGACACCGGCCCGCTCGATGTTTCGCATCTGCTCTTTGCGACCGGGCGCCTGCCGAACACGGACGATCTGGGGCTCGACGCCGCGGGTATCGAGCGCGACGCCCACGGGCTCATCGCCGTGGACGGCCAGTTGCGCACGCGCGTCGAGGGCGTCTGGGCGCTCGGCGACGTGAATGGCCGCGGCGCGTTCACGCACACTTCATACGACGACTTTCAGATCGTCGCGGCGAATCTGCTGGACGGGAAGGCGCGCAGCGCCGACACCCGCATTCCCGCCTACGCGGTGTTCGTCGATCCGCCGCTCGCGCGCGTCGGCATGAGCGAGCGCGAGGTGCGCGAGCGCGCCAAACCCGCGCTCATCGCCACCATGCCGATGTCGCGTGTGGGCCGCGCGCGCGAACGCGGCGAGACGGACGGCTTCATGAAGGCGCTGGTGGACCCGCAGACGCAACGGATTCTCGGCGCGGCGATTTTCGGCATCGAGGGCGACGAGGCGATCCATACGTTCATCGACACGATGACGGCCGACGCGCCGTATACGACGCTGCAATACGCGATGCACATCCACCCGACCGTGAGCGAGCTGGTGCCGACCTTGCTCGACGGCTTGAGGCCTCTCAAGTGAGCGCAATTGCATGAACGAACCGGACACGCTTGCATTTGGAAATCTCTTCACGCGCATCGATTGCAACGCCAACGAAGAGCGCTTCGATACGCTCGTTTCTCGCGACGGCGTGCTCATCGAGCGCATCGTCTCCACGGGCCAGGCGAGCCCGCCGGGTTTCTGGTACGACGACGCGCGCGAGGAATGGGTGGCGCTTCTCGCCGGCGCGGCGACGCTGGAATTCGAGGACCCGGCAGAGCCGCCGCGACGCCTGCTGCCCGGCGACTGTGTGCACATTCCGGCGCACTGCCGGCATCGCGTGTCGTGGACCGATCCGACGGTGCCGAGCGTGTGGCTCGCGGTGTATATCGGCGCAGCGCCTGGGGAAGGCGACGGCGAGGCGTGAGCGCGGCGATAATCGGCAGTATTCAACCGAAGCGCAACGTCATGTCCGCGAAACATCCGCTACCTCCGCTACGTATCGCCTTGGTGTCCGACACGCACAGTCTGCTGCGTCCGGAGCTGCTCGCCTTCGTCGAGGGCGCGGACGCCATCGTGCATGCGGGCGACATCTGCGATCAGCGCGTGCTCGACACGCTCGCCGCCATCGCGCCGCTCACCGCCGTGCGCGGCAACAACGATCATGGCGCGTGGGCCGAGGCGTTGCCGGTGCAGACCACCGTCGCGCTGGGTGGGGTCCGGCTTGCCGTGGTCCACGAACTGCCCGACCTGCAGGGGGATCCCGCCGCCGATGGCATTGCCGTGGTCGTGAGCGGCCATTCGCACAAGCCCGCGCTCGAAACGCGCGAGGGCGTGCTGTACGCGAACCCCGGCAGCGCCGGACCGCGCCGCTTCAAACTGCCGATCTCGGCGGCGATGCTGACTGTCGGCCGCGACGGCGCATTGGACGTGGAGCACGTCAAGCTCGTCGAATAGCCCCAAGCGGGCGCACAAGAAAAAAGGCCAGCACGAAGCTGGCCTTTTTGCGTTTCAGTGGTGCCGTATCAGGCACGCACGGCGTTGGCGACGGCGTATTCCTCGTCGAGTTCGCGCGCGAGACGCACGCCGCGCAGTACCGCGTGCGCTTCCGCCTTGGTGCTCACGCTCGGCGCCGAGCCCGGCAGCGGGCGGCGCGCCGTTTCATGCAGCGCCAGCACCGAGACGATGCCGATCACGGCCGCGCCCATCAGGTAGTACGCGGGCATCATGAGGTTCTGCGTGTGCTCGACGAGCCATGCCGCCACGAGCGGCGTGGTCCCGCCGAACAGCGACACCGATACGTTGAAGCCGATGGCGAGCGCGCCATAGCGGATCGCGGTCGGGAACAGCGCCGGCAGCGCCGAGGGCATCACGCCCGTGAAGCACGAGAGCAGCGCGCCGAGAATCAGGAGACCAAAGAACACCGGCACGAGCGCGCCCGTCTGGATCAGCGTGAGCGACGGGATCGACAGCAGGATCAGGCCCACGCAGCCCGCGAGCATCACGGGCTTGCGGCCCACGGCGTCGGACAGGCGGCCGAACGCGAGCGTCATCGGCATCATCAGCACCATCACGATCAGCACGAGGAAGAGGCCGTGCGTCTCGTTGAAGTGCAGCGTCGCCGAGAGGTAGCTCGGCAGGTACGAGAGCGCCATGTAGTCGGTCACGTTGAAGATCAGCACGAGACCCACGCACAGCAGGAACGGGCGCAGATGCTGCGTGAGGAGCGAATGCAGCGTGAGCTTCGGGCGCGTGTGCTCTTCGGCTTCGCGCAGTTCCGCTTCGCGCTTGAACGCGGGCGTTTCCTCGAGCTTCATGCGGATATAGAGACCCACGAGGCCGAGCGGACCCGCGATCATGAACGGCACGCGCCAGCCCCAGTCGAGCAGCTGCTGGTGCGAAAGCACGGCGGTCAGCACGGCAACGGTGCCCGCGCCGAACACATAGCCGATCAGCGTGCCGAACTCGAGGAAGCTGCCCATGAAGCCGCGGCGCTTGTCGGTGGCGAATTCGGCGATGAAGGTCGCCGCGCCGCCGTATTCGCCGCCGGTCGAGAAGCCCTGAACCAGACGCGCGACGAGCAGCAGCGCCGGCGCGGCAATGCCGATCGACTTGTACGAGGGAATCAGGCCGATGGCGAAGGTGCCGCAGGCCATCATGATCATCGTCATCGCGAGCACGCGCTGGCGGCCGATGCGGTCGCCGAGCGGTCCGAACACCATCCCGCCGATCGGGCGCACGAGGAACGCGGCCGCGAACGTGCCGAACGTGGCGATGAGCTGCGCCGAAGGGCTGCTCGACGGGAAGAACACCTGGCCGAGCGTGACGGCGATGTAGCTGTACACGCCGAAGTCGAACCATTCCATGGCATTGCCGAGCGCCATGGCGCCGACGGCGCGTTTGAGGAGGCTTTTATCGACGATCGTGATGTCGTCGAGGGTGAGGTCGGTCTGGGCCGACGCGCCGGAAGTGGAAGCGGTCAAGGTCTGCATCTCCAATGACTGCGACGAACCCACGTGGGCCCGCCACGGTTGCCGGAGAGTACCGTTTCGCGATAGCGGCGACATTTCGCGCACGGCACGCCACGGTGCGTCTGAGGCGAGGGCGGGCCGATGGTGCATCGCACAAGGCGAGCGGCGCACGAAAGCAATGCTGAAGTGTCGCGAAACGACACTCGGACAAATTGTGGTTAACGTTGCGCCTGCGTGGCCGTGGATGGGGGGCAGGTCGCATGAGGACGCTGGACCGGCACGAGGTGCCTGGGTTACCTGGTCAAAGCGCCGCTGAAACGAAAAAGAAGCCCGCGTGGCGGAGCGTTCCTTTTGTCATATGCGCATTCGGGATACTAGCGTTTTGGGGTGCCGTTCCAAATGCAGTTGATGGCTAATGCCTGTTGAACGAGGCCACATGTTAGCACGATAACGGAAGATCGCGCAAACCCCGGCATCTGCGGGGATTCGGGGCGCGGGCTGGAAGCCCCATGGGGCGGGGGATTGCGCCGTTTCGATGGAACCGTTTCCGCGGCCCGGAAAGCCCATGAAGCGCATAAAAAAACCGCGCCGGGGGCGCGGTTTTTGCAGGGCAATCTGCTCTGTTTGTGCGCCTCAGGGACAGATCCCGGCACGCAGCGGAAGGCGTTAGCCTTCGGTCGGCGGCACGTAGCCCGAAGCCTGGTCGGCGCCTTCGCCGAAGAAGAACTTCTCGGTCTGCTTCATCAGGTACTGGCGCGCGCGCGGATCGGCCATGTTTAGGCGGTTTTCGTTGATGAGCATGGTCTGCTGCTTGAGCCACTGCTGCCATGCTTCTTTCGAGACGTTTTCGTAGATGCGCTTGCCGAGCTCGCCCGGCAGCGGCGGAAAGTCGAGGCCTTCGGCTTCCTTGCCGAGCTTCGCGCATTGGATCATACGGGCCATGCTGTGCTTCTCCTGTAGTCGTATGTGTGGGTGGCGGCGCGCTCAGAGCTGTTTCATCAGCACGAGCGATTTGCGCTGCCAGTTATAGAGGCGGCGGCGGTCTTCGGGCAGGTCGTCGACCGTTGCCTTGACGAAGCCGCGCTTCAGGAACCAGTGTTCGGTGCGCGTGGTGAGCACAAAAATGCGCGTGAGGCCGCGTGCCCGTGCACGCTGCTCGATGCGGCGCAAGAGGCGTTCGCCGTCGCCGGAGCCCTGTGCTTCGGGCGAGACCGTGAGGCACGCCATTTCGCCGATGCGCTCCTGCGAGTACGCATAAAGCGCCGCGCAGCCGAACAGCACGCCATCGTGCTCGATCACCGAGAAGTGGTCGATGTCGCGCTCGATTTGGTGACGCCCGCGCCGCACGAGTGTGCCGTCGGATTCGAGCGGCTCGATCAGCGTGAGAATGCCGCCGACGTCGTCAGGCGTGGCTTCGCGCAGGCTTTCCAGATTCTCGTAAGAGATCATGGTGCCCACGCCGTCGTGCAGGAACAGTTCGAGCAGCAAGCCGCCGTCGAGCGCGTAGGGAATGATGTGCGCGCGGCCCACGCCGCCGCGGCAGGCGCGAATGGAGTGCTTCAGGTAGAAGCCCTCGTCGCCGAGCACGGTGCCGCCTTCCTGCAGCTTGTAGGCGTCGTCGAGCGACATTTCACGGATCAGCTCGCCTTCCTCGTCGATCAGGCCCTGCGTTTCCGTGAGGAAAATGATCTTGTCGGCGCGCAGCGCGATGGCCGCCGCCGAGGCGACGTCTTCCATCGACAGATTGAACGCCTCGCCTGTGGGCGAAAAACCGAGCGGCGAGAGCAGCACGAGCTTGCGGCTCGCGAGCGAGTGGCGGATCGAATCGGCGTCGATCTTGCGCACCACGCCCGTATGCTGGAAGTCCACGCCGTCGAGAATGCCGACCGGCCGTGCCGTGACGAAGTTGCCCGACACCACGCTGATGTGCGCGTGCGCCATCGGCGTGTTCGGCAGCCCCTGGCTGATTGCGGCCTCGATGTCGAGACGCACTTCACCGGCCGCTTCCTTCGCCGATTCGAGCGCGCGGGCATTGGTGATGCGCATGCCGTGCGAGAACTCGGACTCGACGCCGTGCAGGCTCATCTGCTCTTCGACCTGCGGGCGCGAACCGTGCACGAGCACGATCTGGATGCCCATGGCCTGCAGCAGCGCGATGTCGGCGACGAGCGCGTTGAGCAGGTTCTGGTGCACGACCTCGCCGCCGAAACCGACGACGAACGTCTTGCCCTGGAACGCGTGGATGTAGGGCGCGACCGATCGCATCCAGTCGACGAACTGCGCGTGCTGCGCCATGATCTGCGAGTCGGAATCCGCAGCGGCGGCGGAGGCCGGCGCGCTGGCGGTGGCGGTGGCGGGGACGAGGTCGGTTTGGGAATTCATGCCCGGGATTATAATGCGCCCCCATGTCGAATGTACCCAAAAGACCTGCCTCGGCGCAGGGCAGCAACACCCCGGCCGGGAAGGAAACGGCGCAGGACGGCGCGAAAGCGAAAAGCGCGTCGCAGAAGTATGGCGACGGGCAAAAGCTCGCGTCGACGGACAAGCTTGCCGCGCTGATGGGCGGCGGCGCGCTGGGCGGCGCGCGCGTGCAGGACAAGCGTGCGGAGCAGACGCAACCGCAACCGCAACCGCAGACGCAGACGCAGACGCAACCACAGCCTCAACCGCAGACGCCGCCGCACGCGGAGCAGCGCCCGGATCAACGCCCTGAGCAGCGAAGCGAAACGAAAGCCGCGCCGCCGTCACAATCGCCATCGCGAGGCGAAACGCGTACGGAGCGTGGCGCCGCGCAGCCGGCCAGGCCGCGCGAGGCGCGCGAAGATCGACGCCCGGTGCAGCGAAACGCGCCGCGAGATCGCTTCAACGAATCGCGCGAGGCGCGCGCCGAGGCGCCGCGCAATCAACCGCCGCGCGCGCAGCAGCCTCCGAAGCAGGCGAAAGTGCAGAACCCGCCGAATCCGCAGCGACCCGCAAAGCCGAAATCCGAACACGCGCCGCGCGCCGGCAACGAAGGCGAGCATGAACGTCCGCCGCGCGCCGAACGCCAGGAGCGTCCGCCGCGTGCGCCACGCACGAACGTCGAGCCGAACAAGGTGCCGCCCATCACGTTCCCCGAAGCGCTGCCGGTCTCCGGCCGCCGCGAAGAAATCGCGCGTGCGATCGCGCAGCATCAGGTCGTGATCGTGAGCGGCGAAACGGGCTCGGGCAAGACCACGCAGTTGCCGAAGATCGCGCTCGCGCTGGGCCGCGGCCTCGGCGCGGGCGGCACGGGTTTGATCGGTCATACGCAGCCGCGCCGGATCGCGGCTTCGGCCACGGCGCGGCGCATCGCCGACGAACTCAATACCCCGTTCGGCGAAGTGGTCGGCTACAAGGTGCGCTTCACCGACAATCTCTCGCCGGGCGCTTCGGTCAAGCTCATGACCGACGGCATTCTGCTCGCGGAGACGCAAACCGATCCCCTGCTCAAGGCCTACGACACGATCATCATCGACGAGGCGCACGAGCGCAGCCTGAACATCGACTTCCTGCTCGGCTATCTGAAGGAGATTCTGCCGCGCCGGCCCGACCTCAAGCTGATCGTGACGTCGGCGACCATCGACGCCGATCGCTTCGCGCGCCACTTCGGCAGCGAGGAGCAGCCCGCGCCCGTGATCGAGGTGAGCGGGCGGCTGTATCCCGTCGAGGTGCGCTATCGCCCGGTGCAGGAAGACAGCCCGGCGGTGAAGGCCGCGCAGGGCACGACCGGCCGTGAAAAAGGCGCGAAGTCGCAACGCGACACCGACCGCGACCTGATGGAAGCCATCGTCGATGCCGTCGACGAACTCTGCCGCGAAGGCTCGGGCGACGTGCTCGTGTTCCTGCCCGGCGAGCGCGAGATTCGCGACGCCGCGCAAGCGCTGCGCAAGCATCATCCGCCGCACACGGAAATCCTGCCGCTGTTCGCGCGGCTGTCCGCGCAGGAGCAGGAGCGCGTCTTCAAGCCGTCGAACGCGCGCCGCATCGTGCTCGCGACCAATGTGGCCGAAACGTCGCTCACGGTGCCGGGTATCCGCTACGTGGTCGATACGGGCCTCGCGCGCGTGAAGCGCTATTCGTATCGCAACAAGGTCGAGCAGTTGCAGATCGAGTCGATTGCGCAGGCGGCGGCGAACCAGCGCGCGGGCCGTTGCGGGCGCGTCGCGGACGGCATCTGCATCCGGCTCTATGAGGAAGCGGATTTCATCGCGCGGCCGCGCTTTTCCGATCCGGAAATCCTGCGCTCGTCGCTCGCCGCCGTGATTCTGCGCATGAAGTCGCTGCATCTCACGGCGATCGAGACGTTCCCGTTCATCGAGCCGCCGCCGGGCCGCGCGATCGCCGACGGCTACCAGCTGCTCAATGAACTCGGCGCCGTGGACGACGACAACGCGCTCACGCCGCTCGGCCGCGAACTCGCGCGCTTGCCGCTCGATCCGCGCGTGGGCCGCATGATTCTCGGCGCACGCGACGAGCAGGCGCTGCGCGAAGTGCTGATCATCGCGAGCGCGCTTTCGGTGCAGGATCCGCGCGACCGGCCGATCGAAGCGCAGGAGCAGGCGGACCAGGCGCATCGCCGTTTTGCCGACGAGCGCTCCGAGTTTCTCCAGTGGCTCAAGATCTGGGCCTGGTTCGAAGAGGCCGTTGCGCACAAGAAGTCCAACCGGCAGCTGCTCGATGCGTGCCGCGCGAATTTCCTGTCCCACTTGCGTCTGCGCGAATGGCGCGACGTGCATTCGCAATTGCTGACGGTGGTGCGCGAGCATGGCTGGCGCATCAACGAAGCGGATGCGACCTACGAGCAGATCCATCACGCGCTGCTCACGGGCCTGCTCGGCAATATCGGCCTGAAGGCCGACGACGAGCCGCATTATCTCGGCGCGCGCGGCATCAAGTTCCATCTGTGGCCGGGCTCGGCACTCGTGAAGAAGGCGGGGCGCTGGGTGGTGGCCGCGGAACTCGTCGAGACGAGCCGCCTCTACGCGCGCTGCATCGCGAAGATCGAACCCGAGTGGCTGGAGAAGGTCGGCGCGCATCTGCTGAAGACGTCGCTCTCCGAGCCGCATTGGGAAAAACGCGCGGCGCAGGTGAGCGCGTTCGAGCGCGGCGTGCTGTATGGCCTGCCGGTCTATCAGCGCCGGCGCGTGGCGTTCGGCAAGCAGGACCCGGCGCGTGCGCGCGAACTCTTCATTCGCGGCGCGCTCGTGGAAGGCGAATTCGACACGAAGCTCGCGTTCTTCGCGCACAACCGCAAGCTGCTCGCCGATATCGAGCAACTGGAACACAAGTCGCGCCGCCAGGACGTGCTGGTCGACGATGAGCTGATCTACGGCTTCTACGATCAGGCGATTCCCGAAGGCATTTACTCGGGCGCGTCGTTCGAGCGCTGGTATCGCGACGAGGTGAGGAAGGGCGGCGAGCCCGAGGACAAGCTGCGTCTGTTGTACCTCTCTCGCGACGACCTGATGCGCCACGAGGCGGCGGGCGTGACGACCGAACTGTTCCCGAAGCGCATGACGATGTCGGGCGTGGCGATGGCGCTCACGTATCACTTCGAGCCGGGCTCGCCGCGCGACGGCGTGACGCTCGCGGTGCCGCTCTACGCGCTCAACCAGGTCGATGCGCGCCGCTGCGAATGGCTCGTGCCGGGCATGCTCAAGGAGAAGGCGCAACTGCTGCTGAAGTCGCTGCCGCAGAAGCTGCGCCGCCACTGCGTGCCGCTGCCCGAATACGCGGCCGGCTTCGCGGAGCGCGTGGGCGGCGAGCGCTTCGGCGCGGGCGGCCTGCTGGACGCGCTGATCGCCGACGTGCGCGAGCAAAAGCAGATCGCCCTGAAGTCAGCCGACTTCAAGCTGGAGACGCTGCCCGCGCACCTCTTCATGAACTTCAAGGTGATCGACGAGCACGGTCGCCAGCTCGCGATGGGCCGCAACCTCGCGCAGCTGCGCGCCGAGCTCGGCGCGCAGGCGCAGCAGCAATTCCAGAAGCTCGCGAGCGCGACGGCGCTCGCGGCGCTGGAAACGCACGCGCAGGGCGGTGAGGCACCGCAGAACGCTCAGATCGGGCGCGATGCGACCGGCAACGCGCCGCAGAAGAGCAATGCGCCGCACACGGCCTCGCCGGGCGACGCCGCGCCTGCCACGGCGCTCTACGAAAACCTCACGACGTGGAATTTCGGCAAGCTGCCCGAGCTGCTGGAAATCCGCCGCGGCGGACAGACGCTGTTCGGCTATCCGGCGCTCGTCGATCGCGGCACGCATTGCGACGTCGAAGTGTTCGATTCGCCGGAGGAGGCTGCGCGCATCCATCGCGCCGGGCTGCGGCGGCTCTTCGCGCTGCAGCTGCGCGAGCCGATCCGCTACCTGGAGAAGAACCTGCCGGGTCTGCGCGAGATGGCGATGCAGTTCATGGCGCGCGCCACGCAGGAGGAGCTGCGCGACCAGCTGGTCGAACTCGCGCTCGATCGCGCCTGCCTGCAAGACCCGCTGCCCGACGACGACGCGAGCTTCCACGCACGCAAGGACGAAGGCCGCGGACGTCTCTCGCTGCTCGCGCAGGAAATCGCGCGTCTGGTGGGGCAGATCCTTGCCGAATATGCGTCGCTGGCGAAGAAGCTCGTGCAGGCCAAGGCCTTCGGCGCGCCAGCCGCGGACATGCAGGCGCAGGTCGACGCGCTCATCAGCAAGCGCTTCATTCTGGAGACGCCCTATGCACAGCTCGTGCATTTCCCGCGCTATCTGAAGGGCGTCGCGCTGCGCATCGACAAGCTGCGCGCCGACCCCGCGCGCGACGCGCGCCAGGCCGCCGAATTCCAGCCGCTCGCGCAGCAGTATCAGCGTGCGCTCTCGCAGCGCGGCGGCGTGTTCGATCCGCGTCTCTCCGAATTCCGCTGGCTGCTCGAAGAGCTGCGCATCTCGCTCTTCGCGCAGGAATTGCGCACGCCGATGCCGGTCTCGGTCAAGCGTCTCCACAAGGTATGGGAATCAATGCAGCGATAAAGCGCATTGCGGGCCATAACAGTGGTTCGAATGGTTCGAAAAAGGGGCGCTTGATTGCCCCCTTGCATATTTCAAGGGCCCTACGTCAACCTTGCGTGCGGGTAGACGTTCTACAATCACGAATCTGCCCGGGAACGATTCTTCATGTCGAACAACAATACTTTTAGCCGCGTCGCCTCCAAGGCCGCAATATTTGCGCTCGCCTGCGCAGCGACGGTTGCCACCTTCGCCTCCACGGCCGCTTACGCGAACAACATCATCGTCCTGAATTCGGGCGAAGCCACGCTGAGCCTCATCGACGACAAGACGCACGAAGTCGTCGGCACCGTGCCCACGGGCAAGGAACCGCATCACCTCTTTCCCACGCCGGACAACACCTCGCTGATCGTCGCGAACTCGGTGTCGAACAACCTCCTGTTCGTCGATCCGAAAACCGGCAAGCCGCAGCGCTGGGTCGAAAACGTCGAAGACCCGTACCAGCTCGGCTTCTCGCCCGACCGCAAGTGGTTCGTGACCACGGGCCTGCGCCTCGACCGCCTCGACATCTACAACTACGCGGGCGGCAGCAACATCACGCTCGCCAAGCGCCTGCCGCTCTCGGCCATGCCGAGCCACCTGGCGTTCACGAACGACAGCCGCACCGTGTTCGTTTCGCTGCAGGTGTCGGGCGAAATCGCTGCGGTCGATTTGCCGACGCAGAAGGTGCTCTGGAAGATGAAGGTCGGCGCCGCGCCGGCTGGCCTGTGGCTCACGCCCGGCGACAAGTACCTGCTGATCGGCATGACGGGCGCCGACTACGTGGCGGTGGTGGACTGGCGCAACCAGAAGATCGTCAAGACGATCCAGGTGGGCAAGGCCGCGCACAACTTCCGCTCGCTCGTCGACGGCCACCACGTGCTGGTGTCGAGCCGCGTGGCGAACGTCATCAGCATCATCGACGAGGACACGCTCGAAAAGACCGGCGAGATCAGCGGCCTGATGCCCGGCCCCGACGACATGGAGTTGACCGCCGACAAGCGCTACCTGTGGGTGACGTTCCGTTTCGCGAAGCACATCGGCCTCATCGACATGCAAACGAGGAAGCTCATCAAGACCATCGCCGTGGGCCGCTCGCCGCATGGCATCTACTTCTACGATCGCGCGCCCGTCACGGCGCCGAACGGGGCTTAAGGCAGCGGGGGGCGCGCATGGATATGGTGGCGTCGCTGCTGGCCGTCGTCGCGCACGCGGGGCAGTCCGTAGTCGCGTCGGCAGACGACCTCGTCTCCTGGCTGCAAACGCTCCTCTACATCGACGTCATTCAGCCGCTGCTCTTCCGCATCGGCATGATGAACGTGGACGAAGACACCTACGACGCGCTGTACTGGGTGATCGTGGGCCTGCTCGAAGTGGGCCTGATGTACGCGCTGCTGCGCCCGCTCGAAGCGCTCGTGCCTGCGGAGAAGTGGCGCGACCGCAAGGGCGTGGGCGTCGATGCGCTCTACACGTGGATCACGCGTCTCGGCATTCTGAACCTGCTGTTCTTCTTCACGATGCAGCCGTTCTTCGACCGTGCGCAGGGCGCGCTGCGGCTCATGGGCGTGAAGACGGTGGACCTCGACAATCTCTGGCCGGGCGTGACCACGCAGCCGCTCGTGGCGTTCGCGATCTACCTCGTGGTGCTCGACTTCTTCAGCTACTGGTATCACCGGCTTTCGCATCGGTACGGCGTCTGGTGGGAGCTGCACGCCGTGCATCACAGCCAGCGCAAGATGTCGCTCTGGTGCGATGACCGCAACCACCTGCTCGACGTGATCGGCCAGTCGTGCATGTTCGCCGCCGTGGCGCTCGTCGTCGGCGTGCCGCCCGCGCAATTCGTGGTGCTCGTCGCGCTCACGAACTTCGTGCAGAGCGTGCAGCATGCCAATATTCGCGTGCATTTCGGCTGGCTCGGCGAGCGGCTGCTGGTGAGCCCGCGCTTTCACCGCCGCCATCACGCCATCGGCTATGGCCACGAAGGCACCCACTATGGCTGCAACTTCGGCGTGCTGTTCCCCTGGTGGGACATGCTGTTCGGCAGCGCGTCGTTCAATCGCGAGATCGAGCCCACGGGCATTCGCGACCAGCTCGAAGGCGTGAGCTATGGCGAGGGCTTCTGGGCGCAGCAGGGTTATGCGTTCGGCCGCATCGCGCGGCGCCTGCGTTCGCGCGCCCACGCCGCCACCGCCGCGCCGGCCGAGGCGCGCGACGACGCCACCGTGACCTGAGCGCCGCCACGGCCCTTGCACTTCCTCGCACCCGTCTTACCCGCCATGCGCGCGGTGGTTTATGCTGTCGGCTTGGTCGCACCGATTTCGCCGACACCGTGTTCTCCACCCGTTCTTTTCGCCGTATTCCGCTCGCATGAATGACCTGTTGCGCTCGTTCGGACGCGCGCTCGCGAGCGTGTTCCATCCCGCCATGCTGCTGCTCACCTTCGTGCCATTTCTCGTGGCGGCGGCGGTGTGGGGCGCCGTGCTTTATGTGTTCTGGCAGCCGCTGCTCGACCTGATGCGCGGCGCGCTCGCGAACTGGTCGTCGACGGCCTACCTCTATCATCTGTTCGACGCGCTCGGTTTCGGCTGGCTGCGCGCGACGATCGCGCCGTTTCTGGTCATCATCCTGACGATTCCGCTCATCGTGATTACGGTGCTGCTGCTGATCGTCGCGATTTCGATGCCGCGCGTGATCGGCCATCTGTCGAAGCGCCAGTATGGGATGCTCGAGATGCGGCACGGCGGCAGTTGGTACGGCAGCCTGTTCTATTCGCTCGTCACCACCCTGGTCTGCCTGATCGTGATGATCGTGACGCTGCCGCTGTGGCTCATTCCGCCGTTCTTCGCGCTGATTCCGCCGCTATTGTGGGGCTGGCTCACGTATCGGGTGATGACCTACGATGCGCTCGCGCTGCACGCAACCGTCGAAGAGCGCCGCACGCTGGTGCGCAGCCACCGGCTGCCGCTGCTCGTGATCGGCGTGGTGAGCGGACTGCTCGGCTCGCTGCCCACGGCCATCTGGGCCGTGTCCGCGTGGCTGCTGCTGTTCTTCCCGGTGCTGGCGGCGGTGACCATCTGGATCTATGCGTTCATTCTGGTGTTCACGGCGCTCTGGTTCGGGCACTACTGCCTGCGGGCGCTGCAGCGCATGCGTGCCCACGATGTGCAGCAGGCGTCCGGCGACGTGACGATCGTGCACTAACGCTCAATCATCAAGACAATCCAACGAGGCGGCCCATGGCATTTGGCGTCATCATCATCGGCGACGAGATTCTCTCGGGGCGCCGCTCCGACAAGCATCTGCCCAAGGTCATCGAACTGCTAGGCGCGCGCGGCCTCTCGCTCGAGTGGGCCCAGTACGTGGGCGACGACCCCGAGCGCATCACCGAGACGCTGCGGCGCTCGTTCGCTTCGGGCGACATCGTGTTCTCGACGGGCGGCATCGGCGCGACGCCGGACGACCACACGCGCCAGTGCGCGGCGGCGGCGCTGGGCGTGCCGCTCGCGTTGCACCCTGACGCCGAGGTGGCGATCCGCGAGCGCATCCGTGACATGCACACGGGCGCCGATCCCGTGAACTACCAGTCGCCCGAGAATCTGCACCGCTTCCAGATGGGCACGTTCCCGCAGGGCTGCGAGATCATCCCGAACGGCTACAACAAGATTCCGGGCTTTTCGATTCGCGATCATTACTTCGTGCCCGGTTTCCCCGTGATGGCCTGGCCGATGATCGAGTGGGTGCTCGACACGAAGTACGCGCATCTGCATCACCAGACGCCGCACGCCGAGAAGTCGCTGCTCGTGTTCGAGCTGCCGGAGTCGACGCTCACGCCGCTCATGGAGCGCATCGAGCGCGATTTTCCGGGCGTGCGGGTGTTCAGCCTGCCGAGCGTGGGCGATACGGAGCGCGGCGGCATTTATGCGCGCCGGCACATCGATCTGGGCGTGAAGGGCGAGCCCGAGGCCGTGGCGGCCGCCTTCGTGAAGCTGCGCGAAGGCGTGCACGAATTGGGCGGCGATGTGGTCGAGCCGACGGCGCCGGGCGACGGGTCGCCCGATCGCGAGCGCCGCAGCGGGCCGCGCGCCGGTTTTTGATTCAGCGAGTGAAGGGGCGCCGCGTGCGGCGGTAGGGCTGGCGGCGCATCATCTGCATGTCACACGCGGCGCTCAGAGTGGCCCGTTGGGTTGGAGCGGGGCGTTTTCAGGGTGTCAGGCGCCGATCCACGGCAGGCCCCGGAAGCACCAGCCGGTGACGGTCTTGCGATGCCCCTGGCCGTCCTTCTCGCCTTCGAAGCCTTCGAGCAGGTCATAGGCCTTCGTGAAGCCGGCCTTGGCGGCCTCGATGGCGGCGAGCTTGGAGCGCGCGGCGCTGCGGCACAGGAACAGCACTGGCGCGTCGGCTTCCACGGCGCTCTTGAGCTGGGTGAGGAACTCGGCGTTGGGCACGCCGCCCGGATAGCGGGTCCATTCGACATGCGAATACTGGCCGTCGCCCACGACGGGACGGCCGACCCAGTCGAGTTCGGCGCGTGTGCGCACGTCGACGAGGCGCGCACGCGGGTCGAGCTGCAGAAGCTCGAATGCCTCTGCGGGCGACACCGCGCCCGCGTAGGGCAGCTGGTTCTCGACGCGGCGTTTCTCGGCCTGGGCG
Source organism: Paraburkholderia sp. EG287B (assembly GCF_040965595.1). Taxonomy (NCBI): domain Bacteria; kingdom Pseudomonadati; phylum Pseudomonadota; class Betaproteobacteria; order Burkholderiales; family Burkholderiaceae; genus Paraburkholderia; species Paraburkholderia sp. EG287B. The sequence goes on along the minus strand of NZ_JBFRCG010000001.1, from coordinate 458,388 downwards.
TACAACTGTTCGAGCGTACTCATGACAACGGATCTCCTGTTTCGCGTTGGACCAAAAAACCATTCTAGCGCGTGGGGACGGAGCGGGCAGGACGATCCCGGCACTGTGAAACCGGGCGCAAGCGATGCTCTGCGCGGTACAAAGGGCGGGACGCATTGAAATGGTGCATGCGAGGTGTTTTGCACCATAATGAAGAGAGATTCGCGCGCCAAATTCGGGATTGCACGAATTTGGTGCCGATGAGCCGCCACGCTGGCGGCTCCATAAAAGCGCGGCGCACGATTTTTGACTCCAAGTGTGTGTCGCGAAAGGGATTTGCGCCACGTTGGCGCATGCATGGCACGGAAGCTGCTTTATACGTCTCGATCGATTCGCAGCCGGCCAACCGGGGTCAGCAGGACAGACCCGGGACGGAGGCGGCCGGCGGGGGATCAACAAGATTGGGACGGCGGCAGCGTTCGCCGAAATCGTTAATCAGGAGAATAGGTTATGAGTAAATCCGTGGCCGACGTCATGCAACTCGTCAAGGACGAAGACGTCAAGTTTGTCGACTTCCGCTTCACGGACACGCGCGGCAAGGAGCAGCACGTTTCGGTTCCGCTGTCGGCATTCGACGAAGACAAGTTCGAGTCGGGTCATGCGTTTGACGGTTCGTCGATCGCCGGCTGGAAGGGCATCGAAGCCTCGGACATGCTGCTCGTGCCGGACCCGAACACGGCCTTCATCGACCCGTTCTACGAAGAATCGACGCTAGTGCTGACCTGCGACGTGGTCGAGCCGGCCGACGGCAAGGGCTACGAGCGCGACCCGCGTTCGCTCGCCAAGCGCGCTGAAGCGTACCTGAAGAGCACGGGCCTCGGCGACACCGCCTTCTTCGGTCCGGAGCCGGAATTCTTCATTTTCGATTCGGTCCAGTGGAACACGGATCAGTCGGGCTGCTTCGTGAAGATCGGCTCGGATGAAGCACCGTGGTCGTCGGGCCGCGAAATCGAAGGCGGCAACACGGGTCACCGTCCGGGCACGAAGGGCGGCTACTTCCCGGTCGCGCCGGTCGACACGTTCCAGGACATCCGCTCGGAAATGTGTCTGCTGCTCGAGCAGATCGGCATTCCGGTCGAAGTGCACCACCACGAAGTGGCGGGCCAGGGCCAGAACGAAATCGGCACGAAGTTCTCGACGCTGGTTCAGCGCGCGGACTGGACGCAGCAGCTGAAGTACATCGTCCACAACGTCGCGCACACGTACGGCAAGACGGCGACGTTCATGCCGAAGCCGGTCGTCGGCGACAACGGTTCGGGCATGCACGTTCACCAGTCGATCTGGAAGGACGGCCAGAACCTGTTCGCGGGTAACGGCTACGCCGGCCTGTCGGAATTCGCGCTGTTCTACATCGGCGGCATCATCAAGCACGCTCGCGCGCTGAACGCCATCACGAACCCGGGTACGAACTCGTACAAGCGTCTCGTGCCGCACTTCGAAGCGCCGGTCAAGCTCGCTTACTCGGCACGCAACCGTTCGGCATCGATCCGTATTCCGCACGTGTCGAACCCGAAGGGCCGCCGTATCGAAACGCGCTTCCCGGATCCGCTCGCCAACCCGTACCTGTGCTTCTCGGCACTGATGATGGCAGGTCTGGACGGCGTGCAGAACAAGATCCACCCGGGCGAAGCCGCCGACAAGAACCTGTACGACCTGCCGCCGGAAGAGGATGCAAAGATCCCGACCGTTTGCGCCGGCCTCGACCAGGCTCTCGAAGCGCTCGACAAGGATCGCGAGTTCCTGACGCGCGGTGGCGTGTTCACCGACGGCATGATCGACGCGTACCTCGCGCTGAAGGAAAGCGAACTGCAACGCGTGCGTATGACCACGCACCCGGTCGAATTCGAACTGTACTACTCGCTGTAATTGGCGATGGCGCTTCGCTGCCTGCTACACAGCGAAGCGCCGGTTCAGTGTCTTCGACTCGCAGGACGCGTGCGCGTTGGGTCTCCAAGGGACGGCGGTGCCGTCCCTTTTTCGTTGGGACGCCTTGTCGCTCGTCGACGAGGCGTATCGACCCGCTTGTTGACCAGCGTATTGACCAGAATTAACGACCAGGACCGTTGCTGGCGCGCCGTATGGCGGCCGGCCTGAAACATGGTGCTCAAGAATCTGATCAGGGCAAGAAAGGGCCACGCCGAACCGCTCTCCGACGACGCGCCGCTCGTCGAGTCGGGCCTGTTGCCCGGCTTCGAGGCGCTGCCTACGGTCGTGCTCGTGCTCGACAAGCGCACACTGCGCGTGGCCTTCGCGAATCCTTCGGCGGAGGCGATGCTCGATCTCTCGCGCCGTCAGCTCGCGCAGATGGCGTGGTCCGATCTTTTTTCGAACGCGGACGAACTGCTCTCGACGATCGCGTCGATCGCCGAGCATCGCTTTCACGCGACGCGGCTCGACGCTTCGCTGGAACGCCCCGGACGCGAACCGCTGAACGTGCATGTGGTCGTGGGCTTTCTCGAAAGCACACCCGATTACGTGCTGCTCGAACTCTTCGAGAACGAGCGGCATCTGCGCAGCGACCGCGAGGAGCGCATTCACGACCTCACGGCCGTGAACAAGCATCTGATCCGCAATCTCGCGCACGAGATCAAGAATCCGCTCGGCGGTATTCGCGGCGCGGCGCAGTTGCTCGAATTCGAACTCGGCGCGCTGGAGCGCGACGAGCTGCGCGAGTACACGCAGGTGATCATCAAGGAGTCGGACCGCCTGCAGACGCTCGTCGACCGGCTGCTGGAGCCGCACCGGCATCCGCATATCGTCGGCGACGTGAATATTCACGAAGTGTGCGAGCGCGTGCGCGCCGTGATCCTTGCGGAATTCCCGCGCGGCCTCACCATCGAGCGCGACTACGACGTGAGCGTGCCCGACCTGCGCGGCGACAAGGAGCAGTTGATCCAGGCACTGCTGAACATCGTGCGCAATGCGGCGCAGGCGCTGCGCGAACGCATTTCGCAGGGCGACGCGCGCATTGAATTGCGCACGCGCATCGCGCGCAAGGTCACGATTTCCAAACGCCTGTGCAAGCTGGCATTGGACTTGCATATCACTGACAACGGACCCGGCATTCCCGAGGATATTCGCGACCGCATCTTCTATCCGCTCGTCTCCGGACGCGAGGATGGCAGCGGTCTCGGCCTCACGCTCGCGCAGACGTTCGTCCAGCAGCACGACGGACTCATCGAAGTGGATAGCCGGCCGGGTCACACCGAGTTTCAGATCTTGCTGCCGCTCGATAGTTGAATCCGTTGCATCGATAGCCAAGCCTGAATTTAGATTTACCGATACCGCACGCCACCAGGACTTCTGACCGATCTTATGAAGCCGATCTGGATAGTAGACGACGACCAATCGATACGCTGGGTGCTCGAAAAGGCCCTTGCCCGCGAAAACTTCGCCACCCGCAGCTTTTCGAACGTGCGCGAAGCCGCGAGCGCGCTCGATCACGACAGCCCGCAGGTGCTCGTCTCCGACATCCGCATGCCGGGCGGCTCGGGCCTCGAGCTGCTGCAAACCGTGCGTGAGCGTGTGCCGGGCTTGCCCGTCATCATCATGACGGCGTTCTCCGACCTCGACAGCGCAGTTGCCGCGTTTCAGGGCGGCGCGTTCGAGTATCTCGCCAAGCCGTTCGACGTCGACAAGGCCGTCGAGCTGATTCGCCGCGCCGTGGACGAAAGCATGCGCGGCGAGCAGCAGTGGGACGAGCGTCCCGCCGAAGCGCCCGAGATGCTCGGCCAGGCGCCGGCCATGCAGGACATGTTCCGCGCCATCGGCCGGCTTTCGCATTCGGCCGCGACCGTGCTCATCACCGGCGAGTCTGGCACCGGAAAGGAGCTTGTCGCGCGCGCCTTGCACCGACATAGCCCACGCGCGAACGGTCCGTTCATTGCGCTGAACACCGCGGCGATCCCGAAGGATCTTCTGGAATCCGAACTGTTCGGCCATGAGCGCGGCGCGTTCACGGGCGCGCAGGCCATGCGCCAGGGCCGCTTCGAGCAGGCCGAGAACGGCACGCTGTTCCTCGACGAAATCGGCGATATGCCGTTCGATCTGCAAACGCGCCTCTTGCGTGTGCTCTCCGATGGGCAGTTCTACCGCGTGGGCGGGCACAACCCGCTGCGCGCGAACGTGCGCGTGATCGCCGCGACGCACCAGAACCTCGAAACGCGCGTGCGCCAGGGGCTGTTCCGCGAGGACCTGTATCACCGGCTCAACGTGATTCGGCTGCGTTTGCCTGCGCTGCGCGAACGCAGCGAGGACATTCCGCTGCTCACGCGCCACTTCCTCCAGAAAAGCGCGCGCGAGCTGGGCGTCGAGCCCAAGCGCGTGTCGGACGAGGCGCTGGCGTGGATGTCGTCGCTGCCGTTTCCCGGCAATGTGCGCCAGCTCGAGAATCTCGCGAACTGGCTCACCGTGATGGCGCCCGCGCAAACCATCGAGATCAAGGATCTGCCGCCTGACCTCGTGCCTGCGCACGGCTCGGCGGGTTCGGTGGTGCATCTCGCCGATGCTTCGGCCGCTTCCGAAGCGGGCGCGGGGACCAATGGCGCGGGCGGCGTATCGCCGGTTGGGGGCGCCTTGGCCGGCGCGGGCTTGCCCGGCGCGATCGGCGGCGTCCCGGGCGGCGTGGTGTTCGGCACGCCGGCGTTCGGCGCGGCCAACGGCGTTGCTGCCGCGGTCTCGCCGCTGAGCGTGTGGGAGAGCGGTCTGCGCACGGAAGTCGCGCGTCTGTTGCGCGAAAACAGCGCCGACGTCATGGACGAACTCTCGCGGCGCTTCGAAGCCGCCGTGATCCGCGAGGCGCTCGACTTTACGCGCGGGCGCAAGGTCGAGGCGGCCGAGCGTCTTGGCATCGGCCGCAACACCATCACGCGCAAGATCCAGGAACTCAATCTGGAATGAGCGCGGATTAGCATGGGGCACCGGGCCGGCCTCGCGCCACGCGAGCCGGCCCGGCGCGCAGTCCATCGGCACGCACACAGGGCATAATCGACGCTGTTTTCCTGTCGACGACCGATCATGCCCGTGACTTCTCCCTGGCCCACCGAGGCCGATCCGTTCCTTTCGCTCGAATCGCTCGACGACCCCGCCGTCATGGTCTGGGTCGACTCGCAGAACGCGCGCACGCGCGCCGCGTGGCACGGTGGTGCGCGCTTCGAGGCGCTCGAAAAGCGCCTTGCGCAGGCCTATTTGCCGCGCGAGCGGCCCGTGATCCCGAGCCGCTGGCAGGAGTGGGCCTACGACCTGTGGGAGGACGAGGACAATCCCAAGGGCCTGTGGCGCCGCGCGCTCTGGGCCGACTGGCGCGCCCACAAGCCGCAGTGGCAAACGCTGATCGACTTCGACGCGCTCGGCGCGAAAGAGGGTAAGCCATGGGTGTGCGCGGGCATCGACGTCCTCTACCCGGACGGCGACCGCGCGCTGATCCAGCTTTCCGACGGCGGCTCCGACGCGGTCATCGTGCGCGAGTTCGACATCGTGAAGCGCGATTTCCTCGGCGATGGCTTCGCCATCGCGAAGGAAGGCAAGCACATCATTTCGTGGATCGATCGCGATACCGTGTACCTGGGTTGGGACGCGGGCGGCAAGATCGGCAAGAAGATGCTCACGCGCTCGGGCTATCCGCGCGAGGTGCGCCGCTGGACCCGCGGCACCGCGCTCGCCGACGCGCCCGTGGTGTTCAGCGGCGAGTTCGACGACATCAGCGTGGAAGGCGACTACGATCCGGTCGAGAAGCGCCACGACGTGGTGCGCAGCGTCGACTTCTTCGATTCATACACCTATCGTCTCGACGAGCGCGGCGACTGGCAGGTGTACGACGTGCCCACGCATGTCTCGGTGGGCGCCTGGCATGGCTGGCTGCTGCTCGAGCCGCGGCTCGACTGGAGCGTTGCGGGCGTGACGTACATGGGCGGCGCGTTGCTCGCGATCCGCGAAGACGCGTTCCTCTCGGGCGAGCGCGCGTTCACGCCGCTCTTCACGCCCACGCCGGTTACGTCGGCGTGCGACTGGACCAATACGCTCAACGTCCTGATCGTCTCCTGGCTCGACGATGTCGAGAGCCGCACGATGCTGTGGCAACCGCAGCAGGAAGATGGCGCATGGCGCTGGGAGTCGCGCGTGTTTCCTGCGCGTGCGAGCTCGCAGGTGGATGTCTCGCCCATTGAAGACACGCTCAACGACGAGGTTTTCGTCGACGTCGACGATTATCTGCTGCCGCCCGAATACTGGCTCGCCGATCTCGCGCAAACCGATCTCCAGCAGTGGGAATTGCTCGACCGCTGGCCCACGCAGTTCGACTCCGGCCCGCTCACGGTCATCCGCTCGCACGCGCGCTCGGCGGATGGCACGAGCGTCCCGTTCACCGTGATCGGCCCGAAGGCCGTGCTCGAAGGCGAGTCGCGCAAGGCGTCGCCGTGCCTGCTCACGGGCTACGGCGGCTTCGCAATCGCGCTCACGCCGCAATATCTCGTGGGCTCGGGCATCGGCTGGCTGGAGCAGGGCGGCGTGGTGGCGATCGCGCACATTCGCGGCGGCGGCGAGTACGGCACCGCCTGGCACGTCGAGGCGCAGCGCGAGCATCGCCAGCGCTCGTTCGACGACTTCATCGCGGTGGCCGAGCAGTTGATCGCCGATGGTTACACGAGCGCCGCGCAACTGGGCATCAAGGGCGGCAGCAATGGCGGGCTGCTGGTGGGCGCCTGCATGGTGCAGCGCCCTGAGCTGTTCGGCGCCGTGGTGTGCGAGGTTCCGTTGCTCGACATGCAGCGTTACCCGCTGCTGCATGCGGGCGCGTCATGGATCGACGAATATGGCGATCCTGAGGATTCCGAAGAATCGGGCGCGCTGGCCGCCTATTCGCCTTACCACCATGTGAAGCCAGGCGTCGTGTATCCGCCGTCGCTGTTCACGACTTCGACGAGCGACGATCGCGTACATCCCTCGCACGCTCGCAAGATGGTCGCGCGCATGGCGAAGCAGGGGCACGCGAATGTCTGGTATCTGGAGAACACCGAAGGCGGTCACGGCCCCGGCAGCGATTCGCTCGAGCGCGCGGAGTATGACGCGCTCGTCTATCGCTTTCTGTGGACCACGCTCGCGGGGAACTGGTAAGGCGCGCGTTCAGCCGGCAATGTCGAGCGTGGCGATCACCGGCGTGTGGTCGGACGGCTGTTCCCACTTGCGCGGCACCTTGTCGACTTCGCACGCGGTGAGGTGCCCGGCAAGCGCGGGCGAGAGCAGGATATGGTCGATGCGCAAGCCCGCGTTGCGGCGAAACGCGAACATGCGATAGTCCCACCACGTGAAGAGCTTTTCGGGCTGTTCGAACTGGCGGAACGCATCGACGAAACCCAGTTCGATCAGCCGGCGAAACTGCGCGCGCTCTTCGGGAGAGACGAGGTTCTGGCCTTCCCAGGCCTTCGGATCGTGCACGTCGCGGTCTTCGGGCGCGATGTTGTAGTCGCCGAGCAGCGCAAGCTTCGGGTAGCGCTGCATCTCCTGCGCGAGCCAGTCGTGCATGGCGTCGAGCCATTGCAGCTTGTACGCGAACTTTTCCGTGCCGGGCGCCTGGCCGTTGGGGAAGTACGCGCTCACGATACGCACATCGCCGATCGTGGCGGCGATCACGCGCTGCTGCGGGTCTTCGAAGCCCGGAATGTTGCGCACAACGGTGGCTTCGTCGACGAACAGGCCTTCGCGCACGAGAATGCCCACGCCGTTATAGGTCTTCTGGCCCGCAAACCAGCTGCGATAGCCGTGCGCCTCGAGATCGGCGCGCGGAAACTTGTCGTCGGTGAGCTTGAGTTCCTGCAGGCAGAGCACGTCGGTCTTGCTCTCGTTGAGCCAGTCGATGACGTGCTGCAGACGGACCTTGAGGGAGTTGACGTTCCACGTTGCGATTTTCATGTGAGGCTCGATAGGGTGACGGTGTGCGTTCGGTGCACTTCGCCGCCATTATCGCCTGCTTCGCAGAGCGGGCAACTGTTGCCTCACCATTGCTCCAGCCACGGCCGCAGATCGAGTTCGTGTGTCCACGCATCGCGCGGCTGCTGGTGCAGCGTCCAGTAGGCGTCGGCGATGTGCTCGGGGTTCAGGATGCCGTCGCGTTCCTTGAGCTTGTAACGCTCGGGAAAATTCTCGCGGATGAACTCGGTGTCGATCGCGCCATCGACGATGATCTGCCCGACGTGAATGCCCTGCGGTCCGAGTTCGCGCGCCATCGACTGGGCGAGGGCGCGCAGCGCGTGCTTCGCGCCCGCGAACGCCGCGAAGCCCTCGCGCCCGCGCAGGCTCGCGGTCGCGCCCGTGAAGAAGATCGAACCGCGCTCGCGCGGCAGCATGACTTTTGCGGCTTCGCGGCCCATCAGAAACCCGGCGAAGCAGGCCATTTCCCAGACCTTGTGATAGACGCGCGCCGTGGTTTCGGTAATGCCGAAGCGCACGTTCGCGCCGATATTGAAGATCGCCACCTCGATGGGCGCGATGCGCGTTTCGATCTCCGCGAAGAGCGCGATCATGTCCTCTTCCTTGCGCGCATCCGAGCCGAAGGCGTGCGCTTCGCCGCCCTCGGCTTCGATCTGCGCGACGAGCGGCGCGAGCTTGTCGGCATTGCGGCGCGTCACGCAGGCAATGTAGCCCTCGCGTGCGAAGCGGCGCGCGATGGCGCCTCCGGTGGCGTCGCCTGCGCCGATTACCAGTACGGCTTTCTTTTGCGTCATGGTGTTTGTCTCACTGTCGATTACAGCGGCCCGGTTTCAGGTATCTTAGGACGTCGGCGCGCCCGGGCAAAGGTGCGCGCATTCACATAAGGGAGACACGATGGCTGACATCAAGGTGCAGTTTCTGTTCGACTTCGGTAGTCCTAACGCTTACCTGTGCCACAAGGTGATCGGCGGCATCGAAGCGCGCCAGCAGGTGCGTTTCGAGTATGTGCCGATCCTGCTCGGCGGCCTCTTCAAGCTGAGCGGCAATCGCTCGCCGGCCGAGGCGTTCGCGGACATCGAGAACAAACGCAAGTTCATGATGCTCGAGATGCGGCGCTTCATCGGGCGGCATGGGCTGAGCGCCTATCGGCACAATCCGCACTTCCCGGTGAACACGTTGCAGATCATGCGCGGCGCCATTGCGGCGCAGCGCAACGGCACGTTCGAGCGCTACGTGGACCGCATGTTCGCGCACATGTGGGAAGAGGGCCTCAAGATGGACGACCCCGCCGTGATCCGCGCGGCGCTCGAGGCGGACGGCCTCGACGCCACGGCATTCGAAACGGCGATTCAGGACGCCGATGTGAAGGCCGCGCTGCTTGCGAACACGCAGTCGGCGTTCGAGCGCGGCGCGTTCGGCTCGCCGACGTTCTTCGTCGGCGACGAAATGTACTTCGGCAAGGATCAACTGCGCGACGTCGAAGAGGAAATCGCGCGCGTGAAGTCGCACGCATAAAACGCGGCGCTGCAGCACGAGGCGAGGCGGGCGCGGCATGATCGCTCCCGCCTCGCGCCGCGCATCAGAGCGCGGCTTGTTCCACCGTTTGTTCCTCGGCTTGCGGCGCGGCGACCACGCCCAGACGCACGTGCGCCGCCTCGTATTCGCGCTGCAAACGCGCGACGAGTTCAGCCGCAGGCACGACGCTCTTCACCGCGCCGATGCCCTGGCCCGAGCCCCAAATGTCCTTCCACGGCTTCACGCGCGTCGAGCCGAAATTCATCGCCGACGGATCCGACTGCGGCAGCGCTTCCGGATCGAGGCCGCTCGCCACGATGCTCTGGCGCAGATAGTTGCCGTGCACGCCCGTGAAGAGATTCGAGTAGACGATATCGCCCGCGCCGCCTTCGACGATCATTTGCTTGTAGGCGTCGACGGCATTCGCTTCGTGCGTGGCGATGAACGCCGAGCCGATATAGGCGAGATCGGCGCCCGCCGCCTGCGCCGCGAGAATTGCGTTGCCGTTGCCGATCGCGCCCGACAGCAGCAGCGGGCCGTCGAACCATTCGCGAATCTCGTGGATGAGGGCGAACGGCGAGAGCGTGCCCGCGTGGCCGCCCGCACCGGCGGCCACGGCGATGAGGCCGTCCGCGCCTTTCTCGATGGCCTTCTTCGCGAACGTGTTGTTGATGACGTCGTGCAGCACGATGCCGCCCCATGCGTGGATCGCGTGGTTGACCTCTTCGCGCGCGCCGAGCGACGTGATGACGATCGGCACCTTGTATTGGGCGCACACACCAAGGTCATGCTCGAGGCGGTCGTTCGACTTGTGGACGATCTGGTTGACGGCGAACGGCGCCGCCGGGGCGTCCGGATGCTTCGCGTTGTACTCGGCGAGCTCGGTGGTGATGCGGTCGAGCCATTCACCGAGCATGTGCTCGGGGCGCGCGTTGAGTGCGGGGAACGAACCGACGACGCCTGCCTTGCACTGGGCGATCACGAGATCGGGATTCGAAATGATGAAGAGGGGCGAGCCGACGACGGGAATCGACAGGCCGCGGCGCAGCACGGCGGGCAGGGACATCCATATCTCCTGGATTGGGGCGGCCGCCGGGTGCGGCTGCCGTCGCGTGATTCGATGCGCCGGCGTACGCGCCGGCTGGCAGGCTCAAACATAGCAAAGCCGCCGAAACTATGCAACCAGTTGCATAGTGGGAAAATTCGCTCCGCAACAGATCCGGTATCGGGCGGGGCGTGGTTTAAAATCGCCGCATGTCGACGCCGCATGCCATCCTCATCGCCTTGCTGGAAAAGCCTTCATCGGGCTACGACCTCGCGCGCCGCTTCGATCGCGCGATCGGCTATTTCTGGCACGCCACCCATCAGCAGATCTATCGCGAACTGGGCCGCATGGTCGACGCGGGGTGGGTCTCGGTCATCGAAGACGAGACGGCCGCCGCGTCGCGCAAGAAGGTGTACTGCGTGTTGCCGGTCGGGCGGGATGAAGTGGCGCGCTGGGTGCGCGAGACCGCGCTCGACCTCGACTCGCGCAACGTGTTTCTGCTCAAGCTGCGTGCCGATGCCGTGATCGGGCCGCTCGGCCTCGCCGAGGAACTCGCGCGGCTCATCGAAGAAAATCGTGCGCGGCTCGCGACCTATCGGGAGATCGAGCAGCGCGATTTTGGCGCGGCATCGCTCACGCGCGGGCAGCAGTTGCAGTACGCGATCCTCAAGGCGGGCATCCATACGCAGGAGATGTGGCTTGCGTGGGCGGAAGAGGTGCGCACGCTGGTGGAACCCCCGCAGGCACAGTGAAATGTGCCAGGTTGTCCGAAGTAATTATCGCGTTGCGATTACCTGCCCGACGGTGTCCGAACGAGCGACGTTTCAATCGTGTGAAAAAGACTCTTGACGGAGTGATTGAGGCACCCTATAATTCTTTTCTCTGACGGACGCGGGGTGGAGCAGTCTGGCAGCTCGTCGGGCTCATAACCCGAAGGTCGTAGGTTCAAATCCTACCCCCGCAACCAAACGTCTTAAGCAACAAGGCCTCGTGCCAAACAATGAACCCGCTCTGAGCGGGTTTTTTGTTTTCTGCGGCTGAAGCTGCAACGAGCGCCATCGCTAGGCACCTGCCTCGCTTCCAATCGCCCAATCCACCGCGGCCTGCGCGTGCAACGCGGTCGTGTCGAACACCGGCAGTGCCGAGTCGTTCTGTCCAATCAGCAGCGTGATTTCCGTGCAGCCGAGAATGACCGCCTGCGCGCCGCGTGCCGCGAGGTCTTCGATCACGCGCTGATACACGCGCCGCGACTGCGCATCCACGTTGCCGTGACACAGCTCGTCGTAGATGATCCGGTGCACGTCCGCGCGATCGTGTTCGTTCGGCACGATTGCTTCGATGCCGTGCGCCTCGCGCAATCGCCCCACATAGAAGTCCTGTTCCATCGTGTAGCGCGTGCCGAGCAGGCCCGCTCGCGTGAAGCCCGCGGCGCGCAACGCCTGGCCGGTCGGGTCCGCGATATGCAGGAAGGGGATCGAGATCGTCGCCTCGATCGCCGCGCGCACGCGGTGCATCGTGTTCGTCGCGAGCAGCACGATCTCGGCGCCGCCGCGTTCGAGCTGCTGCGCGGCCTCGGCCATCTGCACGCCCAGCGCGTCCCAGTCGCCCGCGCGCTGGAGCGCTTCGACCTGCGCGAAGTCCACGGTCACCATCAGGCTGCGCGCGTTGTGATGGCCGCCCAGACGCGCCTTCGCGTGGCGGTTCAGCAGCCGGTAATACTCGGCCGACGATTCCCAGCTCATCCCCCCAATCACGCCGATCGTCTTCATCGATTCGTTCCTCGCTCTCGTGGCCTGTTCAGTCCGCACGAGTATAGGCCCGCGCAGCCAGCAGTCCAGAGACGGTCTGGCCGATCCGAAGCGGTACGGGAGCCGATAAAGGGCGCGGACACTTGTCTTGAAAATAGTACTGTGTTTTTGTACAGTATCGAGACCGTGAACTCGCCTTCCTCCGACCTCGCGCCGCCGGCTGCGCCCGCCCCGGGGCGCTCCGCCGCCGCACTTATCGCCGCCGCTCGCAAGATCATCCATTGCGACTGCGACTGCTTCTATGCGTCGGTCGAAATGCGCGACGACCCCTCGCTGCGCGGCCGTCCGCTCGCCGTGGGCGGCCGGCCCGACCAGCGCGGCGTGATCGCCACCTGCAACTACGAGGCGCGGCGCTTCGGCATACATTCGGCGATGTCGTCGGCGCTCGCCATGCGCAAGTGTCCCGAGCTGCTGATCCTGCCCACGGCGATGGAGAAGTACCGCATTGCCTCGCGCGCGATCATGGCGATCTACCGCGACTACACGCCCGACGTCGAACCGCTCTCGCTCGACGAAGCCTATCTCGACGTCACGCGCGCCTCGCGCTGCAAGGGCAGCGCCACGCTGATCGCCGAGGAAATACGCGCGCGCGTGCGCGAAACCGTGGGCGTGACGGTATCGGCGGGCGTCGCGCCCAACAAGTTCATCGCCAAGATCGCCTCGGACTGGAACAAGCCCGATGGCCTCTTCGTCGTGCGTCCGCCTGAAGTCGATGCCTTCGTCGCCGCGCTGCCCGTGCGCAAGATCCACGGCGTCGGCAAGGTCACGGCGGCGAAGCTCGAAAACCTCGGGCTCACCACCTGCGCGCAACTGCGCACGTGGTCGCTGTTCGATCTGCATCGGCATTTCGGCGTCTTCGGCAAGCGGCTCTACGAACTCGCGCGCGGCCTGGATGACCGGCCCGTGCGCGCCGATCAGGAGCGCAAGTCGGTGAGCGTCGAAACGACCTATGTGAACGACCTGCTCACGCTCGAAGCGTGCAGCGAGGAGCTCGAGCGGCTTGCGGTGCAGCTCGACGCGCGCATCGAACGCGCGGCTTGCGCGCACGCGGTGCGCAAGCTCTTCGTGAAGATCCGTTTCGCCGACTTCCAGCGTACGACGGTCGAGTGTGTGGCCGACGCCACCGATGTGCGCACACTGCTACTAATGCTCGAAAAAGGGCTCGCGCGGCGCAAGCTGGCGGTGCGACTGCTCGGCGTGGGCGTGCGGCTCGAAGAGGACAACCCGGCGTTGCGCGGGCAGTTCGCACTCTTCGACGACGATCCCGCGGAAGACGACGGCCCGATCGCGCCCGTCTGACGCCTGCGCGTAGAGGCGGGCCACGCCGCTGGCGGCGTCATTCTGGCGTCGATAGAATCGACGCGAGTCTTAACGAAAGCGCCACGCCAGAACAAGGAGCCGCAGATGGACCTGATCATTCGCCGCGCGGTGCTCGCGCATGCGCATCCCGCCGGGTATCCCACGGTGGATATCGGCATCGAGGGAGGGCGCATTACGGCGGTCGAGCCGCAGCTCACGACGGCGGCGCACGAGGAGATCGATGCCGCGGGTGCGCTTGTGAGCGCGCCGTTCGTCGATGCGCATTTCCACATGGACGCCACGCTTTCGTATGGCCTGCCGCGTGTGAATGCATCGGGCACGCTGCTGGAGGGCATCGCGCTCTGGGGCGAGCTCAAGCCGCATCTCACGCAGGAGGCGCTCGTCGAACGCGCGCTGCAGTACTGCGACTGGGCCGTCGCGCGCGGGCTCCTCGCGATCCGCTCGCACGTCGATGTATGCGACGCACGGCTGCTCGCGGTCGAGGCGCTGCTGGAAGTGAAGCGCCGCGTCGCGCCGTATCTCGATCTCCAGCTCGTGGCGTTTCCGCAGGATGGCGTATTGCGCAGCCCCGGTGCCTTCGACAATCTCAAGCGCGCGATCGCGATGGGCGTGGACGTGGTGGGCGGCATTCCCCACTTCGAGCGCACGATGGCGGAGGGCGCCGAATCAGTGCGCCTGCTCTGCGAGTTCGCCGCCGACAAGGGCCTGCGCGTGGACATGCATTGCGACGAATCCGACGACCCGCTCTCGCGCCACATCGAAACGCTCGCGGCGCAGACGCACCGGCTGGGCATGCATGGGCGCGTGACCGGCTCGCATCTCACCTCGATGCATTCGATGGACAACTACTACGTGAGCAAGCTGATACCGCTCATGCGCGAGTCGGGTGTCGCGGCAATTGCGAATCCGCTCATCAACATCACGCTGCAAGGGCGCGCCGATACCTACCCGAAGCGCCGCGGCATGACGCGCGTGCCCGAGTTGTTGGCGGCAGGCGTGACCGTCGCGTTCGGCCACGACTGCGTGATGGACCCGTGGTACAGCTTCGGCTCGGGCGACATGCTCGAAGTCGCGCACATGGGCCTGCATGTCGCGCAAATGACGGGCACCGACGCCTCGCGCGCCTGCTTCGACGCGGTGACCGTGAATGCCGCGACGATCCTCGGCCTCGAAGGCTACGGCGTGGCGCCCGGTTGCGCGGCGAACCTCGTGGTGCTCGACGCGCGCGATCCCGTCGAGGCGATCCGGCTGCGCGCGGCGCGGCTCGCGGTTGTGAGCCGGGGCACGGTGGTGAGCCGGCAACCCGCGCAGCGCGCGGCGCTTGCGCTCGAAGGGCGGCCGCAAAGCGTCGATTTCAGGCTGCATCGATAAAACGCGCGGCAATAAAAAACCGCGCATGGGTTGCCCACCCATGCGCGGTTTTCGTTCGGATCGCTTACGAGCGAGTCACGTGGTCATTGCTGTGCCGGCGGCTGCTCCATGCCGTTGTGGCGCAGCAGCGCGTCGATGTTCGGCTCGCGGCCGCGGAAGGCCTTGAACGATTCCATCGCCGGGCGGCTGCCGCCCACTTCCAGGATTTCCTTGCGGTAGCGCGTGCCGGTCGCTTCGTCGAGCACGCTCGACTTCGCGGCTTGTGCGGCTTCCTCGAAGGCGGCATAGGCATCGGCGGAAAGCACTTCGGCCCACTTGTAGCTGTAGTAGCCGGCTGCGTAGCCGCCCGCGAAGATGTGGCTGAACGTGTTCGGCCAGCGCGAGAACGGTGCCTGCGGAATGACGTGGTAGCGCTCGTTGATCTCGCGTGCCAGGTCGTTCGCGCTCTTGCCCTTCGAAGCGTCGAAGTCCACGTGCAGCGCCATGTCGAACATCGAGAACACGATCTGGCGCAGCGTGCCGAGACCGCTCTGGAAGTTCTTCGCGGCAAGCATCTTGTCGAAGAGTTCGCGCGGCAGCGGCTTGGCCGTCTCGACGTGCGAGCTCATTTCGCGCACCACGTCCCATTCCCAGCAGAAGTTTTCCATGAACTGCGAGGGCAATTCGACGGCATCCCACTCCACGCCGTTGATGCCCGACACGCCCAGTTCGTCCACCCGCGTGAGCATGTGGTGCAGGCCGTGGCCGAACTCGTGAAAGAGCGTAATGACTTCGTCGTGCGTGAAGCACGCAGGGCGGCCGCCGACCGGTGCCGAGAAATTGCACGTGAGGTACGCGACGGGCGTTTGCACGTCATTGCCTTCGAGCTTGCGGCGCGAGCGGGCGTCGTCCATCCATGCGCCGCCGCGCTTGCCTTCGCGTGCATAGAGGTCGAGATAGAACTGCGCGACGAGCGTGCCGTCCGCGTTTTCCACGCGGAAGAAACGCACATCGGGATTCCACACCGGCGCGGTGTCCGGGCGGATGCGCACGCCAAACAGCGTTTCCGTGACCTTGAACAGGCCCTGCAGCACGAAGTCTTCCGGGAAGTACTGCTTCACTTCGTTTTCCGAGAACGAGTAGCGCTTCTGGCGCAGGCGCTCGGCGGCGAACGCCATGTCCCACGGCTCGATCTGCGTGAGGCCCAGTTCGCTCGCGGCGAATTCGCGCAGCTCTTCCCAGTCCTTTTCGGCGTGCGGGCGCGCGCGCGTGGCGAGGTCTTCGAGGAAGCTCATCACCTGGGCCGGCGTTTCCGCCATCTTCGGCGTCAGCGAGACTTCGGCGAAGTTGTTGTAGCCGAGCATCTTCGCTTCTTCGGCGCGCAGCTTCAGTTGCTCCTCGATGATCGCCGTGTTGTCCCATTCGGCCTTGCCGCCGCCGTAGACGGGGCCAAGCTCGGACGCGCGCGTGACGTAGGCGCGGTACATCGTCTCGCGCATCGCGCGGTTTTCGGAGTACTGCAGCACCGGGAAGTACGAGGGGAAGTGCAGCGTGAACTTCCAGCCTTCCTTGTTCTCGCGCTCGGCGGCTTCGCGCGCGGCGGCGATCACGTCCTCGGGCAGGCCCACGAGATCAGCTTCAGTCGTGGCGTAGAACGCGTAGCCGTTGGTCGCGTCGAGCACGTGGTCGGAGAAGGCTTTGGCGAGCGCGGCCTGGCGCTCCTGCAGCTCGGCGAAGCGCGGCTTCTGGTCTTCGGGCAGTTCCGCGCCGGAGAGGCGGAAGTCGCGCAGCGAATTGTCGAGGATCTTCTTGCGCTCGCCCGAAAGCAGCTCGAACGAGTTGTGGTTCGTGATGGCCTTGTACTTCTTGAAGAGCTCGAGATTCTGGCCGACGCTCGACCAGAATTCGGTCACGCGCGGCAGGTTCTCGCCGTGGGCGGCGCGCAGTTCCGGCGTGTCGGCGACGGCGTTCAGGTGGCCGACCACGCCCCAGGCGCGCGAAAGCGGCTCGCTGGCGCGTTCGACCGGTTCGACCACGTCGCTCCATTGCGCGGGCGTCATGGGTTGCGCGGCGCGCTCGACCGCGGCCTTCGCGTTCGCGAGCAGGACGTCGAGCGCGGGCGTTACGTGCTCGGGGCGGATTTCGCCAAAGCGCGGCAGTCCGGTGAAGTCGAGGAGCGGATTGTCGGAGGGGGTAGTAGCCATGATGCTTCCTGTTCCTGTCTGTCGCGGGTTAGGGGACCGGGGGCGCGGCACGCGCGCCCGATAGCCAGAGTATTGGGGCGCCAGGCGCGCTTTCCAACCGGGTTATCCGAGCAAATTAACAGATGTCGGGGGGCGGTGCCGCAATCGCGGCTGCGCTCGTACACGCGGGCGGCGCCGCAAAAAGAAAGCGGCCCGTGGTGGGCCGCTTCGGAAAATGTCATGCTGCGACGCGTCGCAGCGCGTGGCTTACGCGCCTGCCGCGCGCTCCGCGGCTTCGATCGTGTTCACGAGGAGCATCGTGATGGTCATCGGGCCGACGCCGCCCGGCACCGGCGTAATGAAGCCGGCCACGTCCTTCAGGCCCGCGAAATCGATGTCGCCGCAGAGCTTGCCGTTGTCGTCGCGGTTCATGCCCACGTCGATCACGGTCGCGCCGGGCTTGACCATGTCGGCGGTCAGCACGTTGCGCTTGCCTACCGCGGCGACCACGATATCGGCGTCGCGCGTGTGCTTCGCGAGGTCGCGCGTCTTGCTGTGGCAGATCGTGACCGTCGCACCCTTTTCGAGCAGCAGGAGCGCCATCGGCTTGCCGACGATGTTCGAGCGGCCGATCACCACGGCGTTCGCGCCTTCGAGCGGGATCTTGTACTCCTCGAACATCTTCATCACGCCATAGGGCGTGCACGGGCGAAAGAGCGGCTGGCCCGTCATGAGCGCACCCGCGTTGGCGACGTGAAAGCCGTCCACGTCCTTTTCGGGCGCGATGGCCTCGATCACCTTGTGGCTGTCGATGTGCTTGGGCAGCGGCAGCTGCACGAGAATGCCGTTGATCTTCGGGTCGCGATTCAGCTCGTCGATGCGCTTGAGCAGATCGGCTTCGGAGAGCGACTCGGGATAGCGGTCGTACGACGAGTAGAGGCCGTTGTCTTCGCAGGCCTTCACCTTGTTGCGCACGTAGACTTCGCTTGCCGGATTGTCGCCGACCAGCACGACGGCGAGTCCCGGCTGATGGCCGCGGGCGGTGAGGGCGGCGGCGCGCGTGGCGACCTCCGCACGCAGTTTCTTGGAGAGGGCGTTGCCGTCGATGATAGTGGCAGTCATGGTCGGTCGGGGTCGAGAGTGGGCAATGCGGGCTCTGTTCGGGCTCGTTTTGGCGCGAGCGCTGGCGCGCGTGGGGCGGGCGCCATTCGAAGGCCGACATTATACCCGCGCGGCGGGCGTGCTCCGGCCTGAGCGGACGATGGAGGAGGGAAGAGGGGCGCGGCGAGATGCCGTCGGCAGCATTCGCGCGGCGTGGCGCGCGAATGCTGCCGGAGAAAGACGCACGCTTACTGCTGCGCCTGTTGCGGCTTGTTGGAGAGCGCGAGACGCAGCAGGTCGGCGACCGTGTTGACGTTGAGCTTCTCCATGATGTTGGCGCGGTGCGCCTCCACCGTCTTGATGCTGATCCCGAGGTCGTCGGCGATCTGCTTGTTCAGGCGGCCCGCGATGATGCGCTCGAGCACCTGGTGCTCGCGCGCCGTGAGCTTGCCAAGGCGTTCGGCGGCCGCGCGCTGTTGCTGCACGTTGGTGCTTTCGTTGCGCGCCTTGTCGAGCATGCGCTCCACCAGCTTGCGCAGCTCGGCTTCGTCGAAGGGCTTCTCGATGAAGTCCATCGCGCCCTTCTTCATGGTCGAGACGGCCATCGGCACGTCGCCGTGGCCCGTCACGAAGATGATCGGCAGCGAGGCGTTTTCGGCGATCAGACGTTCCTGCAGTTCGAGACCGCTCATGCCTTGCATGCGCACGTCCAGAATCATGCAGGCGATTTGCCCGGCCTGTTGCGCCGGCTGGTACGCCTCGAGGAACTCCTCCGCGCTATTGAAGCACTGGACGCGGTAGCCGTTCGCTTCGAGGAGCCAACGCAGGGAATCTCGTACGGCCTCGTCGTCATCGACAACAAAGACGGTTTCCTGGGTGGTGACTGGGCTGTTCATGGCTCTCCCGTAACGGTTTGTGGAGTCGGTTCGTCGGTGTTCCGCGAGAGGGTGTCCGATTCGCCGATAGGCAGACTGCAATGGAACGTTGCGCCGCTGATGTGGCCGTCGGATTCGACGTTGTTGACCACCCAGAGACGCCCGCGGTGCGATTCAATAATGGAGCGGCAGATGTTCAGGCCCATGCCCATGCCGTCCGACTTGGTGCTGTAGAAGGGCTCGAAGAGGCGCTCGGCCGTGGCTTCGTCGACGCCGGGGCCCTGATCGACCACGCTGATGCAGACGTTGCCGCCTTCGCGCTTCACGATCACGCGGATCACCGGGTCGATCGCATTCGGGCGCGCTTCGGCCATGGCTTCCGCGGCGTTCTTCAAGAGATTGACGAGCACCTGTTCGATCAGCACCGGATCGACGTAGATCACGGGCATGCGCGAGCGCATGTCGGTCACGATGCGGATGCGGCGCTTGCGCGCCTCGATCTCGGCGAGGCCCACTGCGTCGGCGACGATGTCGGCCACGCGCGTGGCCTGGCGCTTGGGCTCGGAGCGCTTCACGAACTCGCGGATGCGCTTGATGATCATGCCCGCGCGCACGGCTTGCTGCGCCGTTTTCTCGAGCACGGGTAGCAGGTTGTCGGGCGCGGCACGGCCCGACTTCACGAGCGCGACGGTGCCCGAGGCATAGTTGTTGATCGCGGCGAGCGGCTGGTTCAGTTCGTGCGCGAGCGACGAGGCCATTTCGCCCATCGTCATCAGGCGGCTCGTGAACTGGAGCTTCTCGTCCTGCTGGCGGGCCAGTTCCTGCGCCTGCTTGCGCGTGGTGATGTCGGTCGCGATCTGCATCTGCGCGAGGTGGCCGTCCACCCACTGGATGTACTGGCGCCGCACTTCGAACCACTTCTGGATGCTTTCGACGTAGACCTCCTGCGCGTCCGCCGTGCTCTCGGTGAGCGCGGTGGCGGGCAGGCCGGCGAAGGCGTCGACCATGTCGATCGAGTCGGAAGAGGCGCTCGCCGAATCGAAGCCGCCGCCGCCCGCGAGTTCCAGATGGCCGTCCGGGCGGATGCCGAAGAGGTGGCGGTAGTAGCGGTTCGCAAACAACAGTTCGGCTTCGTCGGCGGCGAGCACCGAGACGGCGGCGTCGAGGCTTTCGAGCACGGTGGTGAAGCGCTCGTGCGCGGCGGCGAGTTCTTCGCGTGCGCGCTTGGGCTCCGTGATGTCGGTCATCGACGACATCCAGCCGGTCTGGCGGCCCGAGCTGTCGATGAGCGGCGAGACATAGAGCCGCGCGTGGAACTGCGAGCCGTCCTTGCGGCGCACGCGCAGTTCGAACCCCGAGGAGGGCGCCTTGCCGCGCAGCGTCATGTCGAGCTGGCGCTGCATTTCGGGGTAGGCGTCGCGCGGCCAGTAGGGGAACGGTGCGTTCTTGCCCACGAGGTCGCTTTCGTCCCAGCCGGTCATGCGGCAGAACGCCGGGTTCACGTGCGTGATGCGGCCGTGCATGTCGAGCACGCGCATGCCGATCAGCACCGAGTTTTCCATCGCGCGGCGGAAGAACGCCTCCGCGTAAAGCGCCTGCTGTGCCTCGAAGCGCTGCCGCGTGTGCTTCCAGAGGCTCCAGAGGCTCCACAGCACGAAGCACGACAGCCCCGCGACCAGCCACACGAGCGTGTTGTTCGTGAAGTTGGTCATCTGCGGATACGAGTACACGCGTACCGAAACACCCTGGCCAGGCGGGTCGAGCGGCAGGTCGTAGTAGACGTCGCGCGGCAGGCGCGGGCGCGTCGAGGTGGTGGCGAGCTCGCGGTTGTTCGCGTCGAGAATCGAAATCTTGTACTTGGCCGACAGCTCGGGCGGGATGTCGTGCTTCAGGATGCCTTCGACCGAAAACACGGCCGCGATCGACCCAAGAAATTCACGATCGCGGTATACCGGCGTTTGCAGCGTGAGGTAGCCGTTACCGACGTCGTCATAAATAAGCGGCGAATACACCTGGCGGCGCGTGGCGCGCGCTTCGGCGAAAGCGGCCTTCACGGCCTCGTCCATTTGCGCGTCGTTGGGCTTCGCCAGGCGCTGGCCGAAGACCGGCATCGCCGTGTTGGGCCAGCGCGGCGCCTCCTGGCTCGTGTACCAGTTGAGATAGAGGATCTCCGGATGGCCCTGCATGATGTCCGTGGTGGACGTCTGGAAATACTGCGGATCGCTGTGGCCCGCGGCGAGGTCGCGAGCGAGCGCCTGCAGCTGCTCCTGCGCGCCTGTCATGGATAGCCGGATCTGCTGCTGGGCCCATGCGACGTTGCGGTAGAGCGTGTCTTCCTGCTGCTGTTGCTCGCGACGGTTCAGGCTCCACAAGATCAGGCTCATGACGATCAGGAACACGAGGATCGACAGGAGCGGCGTCAGCAAATAGGAATTCGACCACCAGGGTCCGTGGTGCCAGCGGGATGGCGACGACTCGCCGGGCGTTCCGGGCGGCCGCGCCGAGCGTGCGAAAAGCCGTTCGGTCAACATGGCAAGGATTGTAGCTCAGCGTAAGACACGGAAATGCCGCGAAAAAAGCCGTAAATCGCCGATAAACAGGTGCAAACTGGCCGTTATCGGCGCAGGGGCGCGAACGATTAAGCATGCGCTGCACCAATTTTTCACATTATAAAACCACATCTCGCAATTCGAAAATTTTGTTGCGCAATGGTCAGGGGGGTCATTACAATCGCCCCGAAGCTGCTGCGGTTGGCCCGGTCACGTCTTAAGCGTTGCCGCCCGCATGGTCCGATCAACAGCGTTGCCCTACATCCAGGAGACGAGCATGTCCGCTGTACCCGACGAAGTCCTCAAGTACGTTGCCGCCGACAAGGACGAGGATCCCCAGGAAACCGCCGAATGGCTTGAAGCGCTGGACGGCGTGATTTCGACTGTCGGCCCTGATCGCGCCCACTACCTGATCGAAAAGCAGATCGAATTCGCCCGTGTGCACGGCGAGCATCTGCCGTTCTCGGCGAACACGCCGTACATCAACACGATCCCCGTTGCCAACCAGGCCAAGAACCCGGGCGACCAGGACATCGAACACCGCATCCGCTCGTACACGCGCTGGAACGCCATGGCCATGGTGCTGCGCGCGGGCAAGCACACGAACGTGGGCGGCCACATCGCTTCGTTTGCATCGGCGGCCACGCTTTATGACGTCGGCTACAACCACTTCTGGCGCGCGCCCTCGGCTGAGCATGGCGGCGACCTCGTGTTCGTGCAGGGCCACTCGTCGCCGGGCGTCTACTCGCGCGCGTTCCTGCTCGGCCGTCTGACCGAAAAGCAGCTCGACAACTTCCGCCAGGAAGTGGGTGGCGAGGGCATCTCGTCGTACCCGCACCCGTGGCTCATGCCGGACTTCTGGCAGTTCCCGACCGTCTCGATGGGTCTCGGCCCGATCATGGCGATCTACCAGGCGCGCTTCATGAAATACCTGCAGGCGCGCGGCATCGCCAGGACCGACGGCCGCAAGGTCTGGGCCTTCCTCGGCGACGGCGAAACGGACGAGCCGGAATCGCTCGGCGCGATCGGCATGGCCGGCCGCGAGCGTCTGGACAACCTCGTGTTCGTCATCAACTGCAATCTGCAGCGCCTCGACGGCCCGGTGCGCGGTAACGGCAAGATCATCCAGGAACTCGAAAGCGAGTTCCGCGGCGCCGGCTGGAACGTCGTCAAGGTCATCTGGGGCAGCCGCTGGGACGCGCTCTTCGCACGCGACAAGTCGGGCGCGCTGATGCGCCGCATGATGGAAGTGGTCGACGGCGAGTACCAGACGTACAAGTCGGAGTCGGGCGCGTTCGTGCGCGAGCACTTCTTCAACACGCCGGAACTGAAGGCGCTGGTCGCCGACTGGTCCGACGACGACATCTGGAACCTGAACCGCGGCGGCCACGACCCGCACAAGATCTACGCGGCGTTCCACGAAGCTTCGAACTCGAAGGGCCAGCCGACCGTCATCCTCGCGAAGACGATCAAGGGCTACGGCATGGGCGAAGCCGGCCAGGCCATGAACATCACCCACCAGCAGAAGAAGATGCAGGTGGATCAGCTCAAGAAGTTCCGCGACCAGTTCCGCCTGCCGATCACGGACGAGCAGATCGTCGACGTGCCGTACCTCACGTTCGAGGAAGGCTCGAAGGAACTCGAGTACATGCGCCAGAAGCGCATGGACCTCGGCGGCTACCTCCCGGCTCGCCGCCAGAAGGCCGAGTCGCTGCCGGTGCCGGCGCTCGACGCATTCGAGCCGTTGCTCAAGGGCACGGGCGAAGGCCGCGAGATCTCCACGACGATGGCGTTCGTGCGGATCCTGAACATCCTGTTGAAGGACAAGGCGCTCGGCAAGCGCGTCGTGCCGATCGTGCCGGACGAGTCGCGTACCTTCGGTATGGAAGGCCTGTTCCGCCAGATCGGCATCTGGAATCAGCAAGGCCAGAAGTACGTGCCGGAAGATTCCGACCAGCTGATGTTCTACAAGGAATCGGAAACCGGTCAGATCCTGCAGGAAGGCATCAACGAAGCCGGCGGCATGTCGGACTGGATCGCAGCTGCGACGTCGTACTCGACGCACGGCGAGATCATGATCCCGTTCTACATCTTCTACTCGATGTTCGGCTTCCAGCGTATCGGCGACCTGGCCTGGGCAGCGGGCGACATGCGTTCGCGCGGCTTCCTGCTGGGCGGCACGGCGGGCCGTACGACGCTCAACGGCGAAGGTCTGCAGCACGAAGACGGCCACTCGCTCCTGTGGGCCGCTTCGGTGCCGAACTGCGTCAGCTACGACCCGACGTTCGGCTATGAACTCGCGGTCATCATGCAGGACGGTCTGCGCCGCATGGTGCAGGACCAGGAAGACGTGTTCTATTACGTCACGGTGATGAACGAGAACTACGAGCACCCGGCGATCCCGCAGGGCGAGAGCGTGGCGGCCGACATCATCAAGGGCATGTACTCGTTCAGGAAGGCCGACGCGAACGCCAAGGCGCCGCGCGTTCAGCTGATGGGCGCGGGCACGATCTTCAACGAAGTGATCGCCGCCGCCGACCTGCTGAAGAACGACTGGGGCGTCGAAGCCGACCTCTGGAGCGTGCCGAGCTTCACCGAACTCGCCCGCGAAGGTCACGAAGTCGAGCGCTGGAACCTGCTGCACCCGAGCGAGCCGCGCCGCGAATCCCACGTCGAGAAGCTGCTCAAGGACACGCAAGGTCCGATCATCGCTTCGACCGACTACGTGCGTGCGCTGGTCGACCAGATCCGCGGTCTGGTGCCGCGCAAGTTCGTGGTGCTCGGCACCGACGGCTTCGGCCGTTCGGATACGCGTGAGAAGCTGCGTCACTTCTTCGAAGTCGATCGTTACTGGACGACGGTTGCAGCGCTCAACGCGCTCGCAGACGAAGGCAAGATCGAGCGCAAGGTGGTTGGCGAGGCGATCGCCAAGTACAACCTCGATCCGTCCAAACCCAACCCGATGACCGTCTAACCCATCACCCCTGTGCATGGCATGTGCGCCTCCCCGAAGCGGGGAGGCGTGTCGTATGCGGCCCCGGAGACACTAACAATGAGTCAAGCGATCGAAGTCAAGGTGCCGGACATCGGCGATTACAAGGACATTCCTGTGATCGAGGTGCTGGTGAAGGCGGGCGATACCGTCGAAAAAGAGCAGTCCCTCGTCACGCTCGAGTCTGACAAGGCGACCATGGACGTGCCGAGCCCGGCGTCGGGCACGGTCAAGGAAGTGAAGGTCAAGGTCGGCGACAACGTGTCGGAAGGCTCGCTCGTGCTGGTGCTGGACGGCGCCGGTGCAGGCGCTGCGCCCGCCGCTCCCGCGCCCGCCGCGAAGGCAGAGAAGGCCGCTCCTGCCGCCGCGCCCGCGTCCGCGCAAGCGGCTGCGCCGGCACCCGCTGCAGCGCCCGCCGCGAGCGGCGGCGCGCAGTCGGTCAAGGTCCCCGACATCGGCGACTACAAGGACGTGCCGGTCATCGAAATCGGCGTGAAGGTCGGCGACCGCGTCGAGAAGGAACAGTCGCTCGTCACGCTCGAGTCGGACAAGGCGACCATGGACGTGCCGAGCCCCGTGGCCGGCGTCGTCAAGGCAATCAAGGTCAAGGTCGGCGACAACGTGTCGGAAGGCACCGAGATCGTCGTCGTCGAAGCAGAAGGCGCCGCGGCGCCCGCCGCCGCACCGGCTGCGAAGCACGTCGAAGAGCCGTCGGATGCGCCCCAGCAAGCGCCGGCCAAGGCCGCGGCCGCCGCACCGTCGGCACTCGCGCAGGCGCCGATCATTCCGGCAGGCGAAGGCGGCTCGCGCCGCCCGAGCCACGCCTCGCCGTCGGTGCGCAAGTTCGCGCGCGAACTCGGCGTGGACGTTGCCCGCGTGACGGGTACGGGTCCGAAGGGCCGCATCACCCAGGACGACGTCACCGCGTTCGTGAAGGGCGTGATGACGGGCCAGCTCGCAGCACCGGCCGGCGCTGCCGCCGCACCGGCTGCGGGCGGCGCGGGCCTGAACCTGCTGCCCTGGCCGAAGGTCGACTTCACGAAGTTCGGCCCGATCGATACGCAGCCGCTGTCGCGTATCAAGAAGATCTCCGGCGCGAACCTGCACCGCAACTGGGTCATGATCCCGCACGTCACGAACAACGACGAAGCGGACATCACCGACCTCGAAGCGCTGCGCGTGCAGCTGAACAAGGAAAACGAGAAGGCGGGCGTGAAGTTCACGATGCTCGCGTTCGTCATCAAGGCCTGCGTCGCGGCGCTCAAGAAGTTCCCGGCGTTCAATGCGAGCCTCGACGGCGACAACCTCGTCTTCAAGCAGTACTACCACATCGGTTTTGCCGCCGACACGCCGAACGGCCTCGTCGTCCCGGTGATCCGCGACGCGGACAAGAAGGGCCTCGTCGACATCGCGAAGGAAATGGCCGAGCTCTCGAAGCTCGCGCGCGAAGGCAAGCTCAAGCCGGACCAGATGCAAGGCGGCTGCTTCTCGATCTCGTCGCTCGGCGGCATCGGCGGCACGCACTTCACGCCGATCATCAACGCACCGGAAGTGGCGATTCTCGGCCTGTCGAAGAGCGCGATGAAGCCCGTGTGGGACGGCAAGCAGTTCGTGCCGCGCCTCACGCTGCCGCTGTCGCTCTCGTACGATCACCGCGTGATCGACGGTGCAGCCGCCGCGCGCTTCAACGCGTACCTCGCTTCGATCCTCGGCGATTTCCGCCGCGTGATTCTGTAAAACCGATCTGACCGGCTCGCGCCGACGCGCCGCACGTCCACGACGTGCGCGCTGCGGCAGGCGCGGCCGGTCATCCTTTAGGGGTAGGGGACACCATGAGTCTCGTCGAAGTGAAAGTGCCGGATATCGGCGACTTCAAGGACATCGACGTCATCGAAGTCAACATCAAGGCGGGCGACGTCATCGAGAAGGAGCAGACGCTGCTCTCGCTCGAATCGGACAAGGCCACGATGGAAGTGCCCAGCGACGTCGCGGGCACCGTCAAGGAAGTGAAGATCAAGGCCGGCGACAAGGCTTCGCAGGGCACGGTGATCGCACTGGTCGAGGCTTCGGAAGGCGCATCGGCGCCGGCTCCGAAGGCTGAAGCCCCCAAGGCGGAAGCGCCCAAGGCCGCCGAAGCCCCGAAGGCCGCAGCGCCGGCTCCGCAAGGCGGCAGCTTCAGCGGCAGCGCCGATGTCGAATGCGACATGCTGGTGCTCGGCGCGGGCCCCGGCGGCTACTCGGCGGCGTTCCGCTCCGCCGACCTCGGCATGAAGACCGTGCTGGTCGAGCGTTATTCGACGCTCGGCGGCGTGTGCCTGAACGTGGGCTGCATTCCGTCGAAGGCGCTGCTGCACACGGCGCTCGTGATCGACGAAGCCGAAGCGCTCGGCTCGCACGGCATTACCTTCGGCAAGCCGCAGATCGATCTCGACAAGTTGCGCGACTTCAAGTCGGGCGTCGTCAAGAAGCTCACGGGCGGCCTCGCCGGCATGGCGAAGGCGCGCAAGGTCGAAGTCGTGACGGGCGTCGGTGCGTTCCTCGATCCGAACCACATGGAAGTGGTGGGCGAGAACGGCAAGAAGATCGTCAAGTTCAAGCAGGCGATCATCGCTGCGGGTTCGCAGGCCGTGAAGCTGCCGTTCATGCCGGAAGATCCGCGCGTGGTCGATTCGACCGGCGCGCTGGAACTGCGCCAGATTCCGCAGAAGATGCTCGTCATCGGCGGCGGCATCATCGGTCTGGAAATGGCCACCGTCTACGCGACGCTCGGCGCGCAGATCGAGGTCGTGGAAATGCTCGACGGCCTGATGGCCGGCGCGGACCGCGACCTCGTGAAGGTCTGGGAGAAGTACAACGCGAAGCGCTTCGCGAACGTCATGCTCAAGACCAAAACCACGAAGGCCGAGGCGAAGGACGACGGCATCTACGTGTCGTTCGAGGGCGAGAAGGCCCCGGCCGAGCCGCAGCGCTACGACCTCGTGCTGGTCGCCGTGGGCCGCTCGCCCAACGGCAAGAATATCGGCGCGGACAAGGCGGGCGTGGCGGTGACGGATCGCGGCTTCATCGAAGTCGACAAGCAGATGCGCACCAACGTGCCGCACATCTTCGCGATCGGCGACGTGGTCGGCCAGCCGATGCTCGCGCACAAGGCCGTGCATGAAGGCCACGTGGCGGCGGAAGCGGCGCACGGCGAGAAGGCGTACTTCGACGCGCTGCAGATTCCTTCGGTGGCCTACACCGATCCGGAAGTGGCGTGGGCCGGCAAGACCGAAGACCAGTGCAAGGCCGAAGGCATCAAGTACGGCAAGGCGGTGTTCCCGTGGGCCGCTTCGGGCCGCGCGATCGCCAATGGCCGCGACGAAGGCTTCACGAAGCTGATCTTCGACGAAGAGACGCATCGCGTGATCGGCGGCGGCATCGTCGGCCTGAACGCGGGCGACCTCATCAGCGAGGTCTGCCTCGCGGTGGAAATGGGCGCGGATGCGACCGACATCGGCAAGACGATCCATCCGCACCCGACGCTGGGCGAGTCGATCGGCATGGCCGCCGAGCTGTACGAAGGCGTCTGTACCGACCTGCCGCCGCAGAAGAAGAAGTAAGTTCGTGCCGCGCCGCTCGTTGCGGCGCGCATGAAGAAACGGCGCACTCCGAGAGGGGTGCGCCGTTTGCTTTTGGGTTCTGCGGTAGGTGCTGCGAGAGGCGCCGGAGCGTAAAAAAGATTCCCGGTCGGCGACCGGGCAAGTGACATGCCGGGCGGCATGCCGGAGCGTTCAGGTCCGGCGCCCGGTGCGACGCTGCTTCAGCGCACGCACCGGATCAAGCTACAACCTTCAGACCGTCTTCTTGGCCGTGGCCGAAGCGGCAGCCGAGCGCGACGCCTGGGCGGCAGCCTTGCTCGCAGCAGCGGTGGCGGCGTTGAAGTTGCTTTCCGCCATTTCCACGGCTTGCTTCGTCGCCTTGTGGACCGTTTCGTAGGTCGTGTTCGCGGCGTTGATGGCCGACTTGATCACGGCGACTGCGGTTTCCGAGCCAGCCGGCGCATTCTTCGCGACGTTGTCGACGAGCGATTGAACCTTGCGGTTCTGCTCTTCGTAGTGGGCTTCGGCGACCTTCGCGAACTCAGCCTGGGTGGCCGAGGCGATTTCATACACATGACGGCCATACGACAGCAGCTTTTCGGTCAGCGGCTGGGCATAGCTCGTTTGCAGGGCCAGGAATTCCTGCGCGTCCTTCACCGACAGTGCGCGCTGGGCGTGTTCCTGCGATTCCGCCAGATTCGAGCGGACAGCCTGAAGGTTCAATTCGACGAGCTTTTCCACGCCTTCGAATGCCTTGCCGGTGAGGCCGAACAGGGTTTCGAGGTTGGCTTTCTGGGCAGCGGCGAATTGCTCAGGGGTCAGCAGACTCATGTTTACGCTCCTGGATGTCGGCGGCCTTCGTGGGTCGCCTGAAGTAAGTGGCACGGCGCTGGTGCTCTGTCGCTCGCTTTGTGCGTCGCAACATTGATTCGATTTTAGGATGCTCCAGAAGAAAGTCAAGGCTTTTTGGTGCGTCGCACAATGTCGATAATTTATTATTAAACAATCACTTATGCCCGGCGCATCGCGCAACCGCGACAACCTGCCAATGCCCCGTAGCGCGGGGCTCGCAGCGCGTTGACAAAGGCAGCGCGCAGGGTGGGGCAAGCGCGCAAACGCGGCTTCTGGCAAGATGCGGCATGGATCACGTGAACGCGTCTATAGGATTTCACCTGGGTGCGTCCACCGAATTCCTTCATGGAACGTTAACGATCCATTGCGGTCGAACGCGCGTCGCGCGGCACGGCGGCACTGGTAGTCAGACAAATCTCACCCGTTTTTTCCTCAGTTCAAGTTCCTGCGACGAACGCCGTTAACGCAGCAAGCGCATTTTGCGCGTGCCGCAAACGTTGTCAGAAAACGGCGTCGCGGCGAGAGGAGTGGCTTGGCAATTGTCTGACTCCATCGAATGCGGGAAGTGCATTGGCCAGCTCAATCGGAGGTCATACTTCGGTTTAATGAGCGCCTATAAGTGCTTCAATTTGCGAATTTTTCGTGGTTTTACTACACTTGGCGAACGATCCCGCCGCTCCATCAAGAACACTAATGAAATCCGACAAGCTCCTGTCGTTCTCACTGATGCCGTCGTCGGTTATCAGCACCGCACTGTCGGTGGCTGTTTCCGTCGCGATCAGTGCGACGCTCGTGGCGCCTGAGGGCGCCTTTGCTGCGTCGCAAGACGCTGCGCCGGCCAAAACGGCCAAGGCGAAAAAAGCCACCAAGAAGGTTGCGAAGGCCGAGCCGGAAACGGCCAAGGTCAGCAAGAAGGCGGGCGCCGCCCGTACCGTCGCCGCAAAGGACGACGATGCGCGTCCGGTGGCCAAAAAACGCCGCGTCACTTATACGATGAACGGTCGCCACCACTCGGCGGTGCGCCGTGTCGCGTTCGAACCGCGCCAGCCGACCGTGGGTCAGGCGTTCGGTCTGCACGATTCCCCCGACTCGCTGATGCTGCGCTCGGGCGTTGCGTACGTGGTCGACCAGAACACGCTCGAGCCGCTGTTCGACAAGAACTCGCACGCCGTCGTGCCGATCGCCTCGATCTCGAAGCTCATGACCGCGATGGTCGTGCTCGACTCGAAGGAGTCGCTCTCGGAACCGATCGAAGTCACGGACGAAGACCGCGACTACGAGAAGAACACGGGTTCGCGTCTT
Source organism: Paraburkholderia sp. EG287B (assembly GCF_040965595.1). Taxonomy (NCBI): domain Bacteria; kingdom Pseudomonadati; phylum Pseudomonadota; class Betaproteobacteria; order Burkholderiales; family Burkholderiaceae; genus Paraburkholderia; species Paraburkholderia sp. EG287B. The sequence continues at coordinate 427,956 of NZ_JBFRCG010000001.1, read as the reverse complement.
TCGGTGGGCTCGGTGCTCTCGCGCGAGGACATGTTGCACATCGCGCTGATGGCATCGGAAAACCGCGCGGCGGCGGCGCTCTCGCGCTATTACCCGGGCGGGCGTCCGGCGTTCATCGCGGCGATGAACGCGAAGGCGAAGCAACTCGGCATGACCGATACGCACTTCGAGAATTCGACGGGGCTCACGAGCCACAACGTTTCGACCGCGCGTGACCTCGTGAAGATGGTGAACGCGGCGTACCAGTACCCGATGATTCGCCAGTTCTCGACCGACCGCAGCTACGACGTATTCACGGGCAAGCGCAATCTCGCCTACAACAGCACGAACGCGCTGGTCCGCAATGCGTCATGGGACATCGGCCTGCAGAAGACGGGCTTCATCAACGAAGCGGGTGAGTGCCTCGTCATGCAGACGACGATCCACAATCGTCCGGTGATCATGGTCCTGCTCGATTCGAGCGGCAAGTACTCGCGCTTCGCGGATGCAACGCGCGTGCGCACGTGGCTCGACAATGGCGGCGCCGACCAGCAGCCGCGCATTACGAGCGCCGACGCAGGCGGCGCTGGGACCTGATCCCCGCCTTTGCGGATTTCCGGACAAACGCCCCGCAACCGCGGGGCGTTTTGCTTTCTGGTGCGTGCCGTTCGTCCTATAACGATCGGCAGACTGTTTCGTCGTTTGGTTCGTCGGCAACATTGTTCATTCAATGGTGGCCTGGCGTCCAATCCCGCCTGACTTCGGCGCGCGGTGATGCTGGCTCTTGATGGTTGTCAATTGACAACCATGGTGATCATGCATACACTGAGTCTGTCGATGAGACGATCGCACCCAAAGAAAGAAATCGAGGCCGTGCTTGCTTACGCCGAGAAGCAGGGTTGGTTAGTTAAACCAGGTAAAAGCCATGGGCACGCGTGGGGACGAATGTACTGCCCATACAACGACGCTGCCTGTCGTTGCGGGGAATTCTGCATTACGAACATCTGGAGTACACCGCGTAATGCAGGCAATCACGCCTATGTGCTCAAACGCGTGGTCGACAACTGCACGACACATCGTATCAACGCGGCAGCTGCGTGTGCGGCGGCCGAAGCGCCGGAGTAAGTCATGAACTACCTGTTCACTCTCAAGTACCAGCTGGCAATCGAAGACAGCGATCACGAATATCTCGTGGAGCGCCTCGCCGTTGCCGGCTGCGACGACGCGACGATCGGTGTGGGCTTGCCGGGCCGAATCGCGCTGAGTTTCTCGCGCGACAGTGCGAACGCATGGTCGGCAATCTACACGGCGCTGCAGGACGTGAAGCAGGCGGTGCCTACCGCGCGCCTCGTGGAAGCCGCACCAGACTTTGTCGGTTTGACCGATGCCGCGGACATGACCGGCATGTCCCGCCAGAACCTGCGCAAGCTGATGCTCGGGCACGCGGCGGAATTTCCCCTGCCCGTGCACGAGGGCAATCCGTCGCTATGGCATCTTGGCGACATCCTGGCCTGGCTGAAGGGGCGCGACGCGTACAGCATCGACTCGGCGCTGCTGGAAACGGCGCGAACGGCGAAGCAGGTGAATCTGGCAAAAGAAGCACGCCATCTCGACACGAAGCTGAGCCGCAAACTCGATGAAGTGGTCGCATGAGGCAGGCAGCAAGCCAAAAAAAGCGGAGGGCACGCCTCCGCTCTTCTCGATGTGCTTCGCCCTGACTTCAGGCGGGCTGCACGTTGCCTTCGGCGGGCTCCGGGTGATAGCCGAGCGACTCTGAAATCGTCAGCGCCGTCTTGCTCAACTGGCCGAGCCACGAATCCTGCAGGCGGTCCGCGGGTGCCGAGAGCGAAAGGCCCGCCACGAGTTTGCCGGTGTCGTCGTAGATGCCGGCGGCGATGCAGCGCACGCCCAGTTCGAGTTCTTCGTTATCACGTGCACAGAATTGCTGGCGTACGTGAGCGAGTTCGCGCTCGAGGCGTCCGAGGTCGGTAATGCTGTTGCGCGTGTGACCCGACAAGCCGGTGCGCGTGGCGTACGCGCGCACGCGGTTCGCTTCGTCGGCGGCCAGAAAGAGCTTGCCAACCGAAGTGAGGTGCAGCGGAGCCCGGCCGCCAATCGCGCGCACCACCTGCATGCCCGAGCGCTCCGAATAGGCGCGTTCGATATAGACGATTTCGTCGCCCTGGCGCACGGAGAGGTTGACGGTCTGGCCCGTGAGACGGTGCAGTTCGCGCATCGGCGTGAGCGCCGCGTCGCGCACCGAAAGCCGCGCTTTCACGAGGTTGCCGAGTTCGAGCAACCGCATGCCAAGCCGGTAGGTGCCGGGATCGGAGCGGTCGACGAGGCGGCAGCTCACCATATCGTTCAGGATGCGGTGCGCAGTCGAAGGATGCAGTTCGGTGCGCTGCGCAAGTTCCTTCAGGCTGACAGGGTCGCTGTGCGCGGCCAGCGCGTCCAGCAGGCGCATCATGCGCTCGATCACCTGAATCGAGGTCTTCGGATCTGGATGGGTGTCGCTCATGAGTTCAGATTCGTTTGACACGTGAGGCGGAAAATGCATTGTATCTCGTATTGTGAAAAAAGTAAGCGCCAGGACCAAGACTCGCGCTGCGCTGCGGCATCGCGCGCGACGGGCGAGGGCGATGCAGGCCGGCGTTGGTCATGGCGGCGAAACAAAGGATAATCGGGGACGGTTTTCACGAGGAGTTCCCATGCGAGTCGGTTTGTTCGTCACGTGCCTCATCGACACGATGCGTCCGGAAATTGGCTTTTCGACGCTCAAGTTGCTCGAAGAGGCGGGCTATGAAGTCGTCGTGCCGCCCGCGCAAACCTGCTGCGGCCAGCCGGCCTACAACTCCGGCGAGCGCGCCATCGCGCGTGACCTCGCCGAAAAGACGCTGCGCGAATTCGAGCAGTTCGACTATCTCGTTGTCCCTTCGGGTTCGTGCGGCGGCATGATCCGCGTGCACTACGGCGATCTGTTCCGCGACGATCCGGAATTGATGGCGCGCTACGGTAAGTTGCGCGAGCGCGTCTACGAACTCACGGATTTCCTCGTGAACGTCGCCAAGGTCACGCTGCCGCAAGGCGAGTTCAGCGGGCCGGTGACGTATCACGATTCGTGTTCAGGCCTGCGTGAGCTCGGGGTCAGGGCGCAGCCGCGCGCGTTGCTCGCCCAGCGCGGCGTCGAAGTGCGCGAGATGAAGGACTGCGAGCACTGCTGCGGCTTCGGCGGCACCTTTGCGGTGAAGTACGGGGACATCTCGACGGCCATTGCAGACGAAAAATGCGCGAATGTTCAGGCGAGCGGCGCGGGCGCGGTGGTGCTCGGCGACCTCGGCTGCATGTTGAATATCGAAGGGCGTTTGCGCCGCACCGGCGACACCACTACGCGCGTGCTGCACATTGCGCAAGTGCTGGCCGGCGACGTGTGATGCGCCGCCGGCTGCCGCCGCTCGCTTCGTGCGGAACGTCCGAATAGCCCCGGACCTCGACCCCAGACCTCGCCGAACACCGCTCAACCTCGCCCTCACGCCATGCAAGTCCAATCGATGCAGTTCAAGGCGCGCGCCGGTCAGAAGCTGGCCGATCAGCGTCTGCAGCACAACCTCAAGAAACTTTCGACCAAGTTCGTCTCCGCGCGCGCCGAAGCGATCACCGCGATCGATTTCCCGGCCACGCGCGCGGCGCTCAAGGCGCGCCGCAACCGCGCGCTCGACAATCTCGACGTCTGGCTCGAGCAGTTCGAGACCGAGGCGACGCGGCGCGGCGTGACCGTGCTCTACGCGGAAACGGCGCAAGACGCGGCGAAGCTGGTCGCGGACATCGCGCGGCGCCACGACGTGCACAAGGTCATCAAGACCAAGTCGATGGTTTCGGAGGAGATGCGGCTCAATACGGTGCTCGCGGAAATGGGCGTGCAGTCCATCGAGACCGATCTGGGCGAGTACATCCTGCAGATCAACGACAACGAGCCGCCGAGCCACATCATTGCGCCCGTCGTCCACAAGGACAAGGACGAGATCGCCGATCTCTTCGCAAAGACGCACGATAAGCCGCGCCTGACCGAAATCCCCGACATGACCCGCGAGGCGCGCGAAGTCCTGCGCCCGCATTTTCTCTCGGCGGACATGGGCGTGACGGGCGGCAACTTCCTCGTCGCGGAGACGGGCTCGATCGTGCTGGTGACCAACGAGGGCAACGAGGGCATGTGCACCGTGATGCCGCGCGTGCACGTGGCGGTGACGGGCATCGAGAAGGTGCTGCCTACGCTCGAAGACCTCGCCATCGCCATGCGTCTGTTGCCGCGTTCGGCGACGGGGCAGGCCACGTCGAACTACTTTTCGGTTCTCACGGGCCCTCGCGGACCCGAGGACCGGGACGGCCCCGAGCACATGTACGTCGTGCTCGTGGACGGCGGCCGCACCGGCCTGATCGGCGGCGAATTCCAGGAGATGCTGCGCTGCATCCGTTGCGGGGCGTGTATGAACCACTGCCCGGTCTACCAGAAGGTGGGCGGCCACGCGTACGGCTGGGTCTATCCGGGGCCGATGGGCTCGGTGCTCACGCCAAGCTACGTCGGCATCGAAAAGACGCTCGATCTGCCGCAGGCTGCAACGCTGTGCGGCGAGTGCAATAGCGTCTGCCCGGTGGGCATCCCGCTTTCGGACCTGCTGCGCAAACTGCGCGAGAAGCAAACAGAGCGGCACCTGCGTCCGTGGCGCGAGCGCGCGGCGCTCGCAGCCTGGGGCTGGCTCGCGCTTCACCCCACGGCCTACGCGCTGCTCGCCAAGCTCGGCGTGCGCATACTCGAGCGCATGGGCGGGCAGGCCAGGCTCATTCGCAAGCTGCCATTTGCGCGGGGCTGGAGTACCGGGCGCGACATGCCCGCGCCGGTCGGGCGCACGTTTCGCGAGTTGTACGCGGCGCGGCACACGCATCTGGACACGACAAAGCGCCCCGAACAGGCCTGACACGCGCGCATCGGTCAAGTCTGGTTTGCCGACTATTTAAGCTGGCGCAACAGTGTGTTCGTCCGGACCGGGTTTTTCCTGATTGCGACTCTCTATATCATCTCGCCTGGCGATAGTGCGTCCGCACCTGTCGCTTCACAGTCGATAGAGAGTCGCATCATGAGAAAGAAAATAACGGTGTACTGGCCGCTGGCGCTGATCGTGCCGCTTGCGGTGATCGCATGGATCCATGCATGGAAGACCGCCGAGCAGCAAATGCCGCTCGCCGCCGATCAGGTTACGGCAGAACTCGCACGCGCCGTGTCGTATGGCCTCGTGGGCAGCGAAGGCAAGACGCCGGTGAAGGCGATGAACGGCATCGCGACGCTGCCGCGCTCGAACGCAATCTGATGATCGCGCCGGCGCCAACGCGCCGCGCAGCGCGTTGTTCGTGCGCTTCGTATAATTTAAGATTCGCCGCCGCACGCTGAACGCCTTCCGTTGCCCCAGCCCCCACGAATGAAAAAGGTTTCCGTCTGCTTCGTTTGTCTTGGCAATATCTGCCGCTCGCCCACGGCCGAGGCCGTGATGCTGCGTCTCGTCGACGAGGCGGGGCTGGCGGGGCGCGTCGAGGTCGATTCGGCGGGAACGGGTGACTGGCACATCGGCGAAGCGCCCGACGAGCGCGCCCAGCGCGCGGGCGGCCTGCGCGGCTACGCGCTCGCGGCGTTGCGCGCCCGGCAGATCGCCGCCGACGATTTTCACCGTTTCGACCTGATCGTGGCGATGGACGACGCCAACGTCAGCGCGCTTCAGGGCGTCTGCCCGGCGAGCGAGCGCGACAAGATCCGCCTGCTGATGGAATTCGCGCCGCAGGCCGAAACGCGCGTCGTGGTCGATCCCTATTTTGGCGGCGACGCGGGCTTCGAAACGGTGCTCGATCAATGCGAAGCCGCCTGCGCGGGTCTGCTCGCCGCATTGCGTCCGCAACTGGCGGATTGAGATGAGCGGCGCGGATCTGCCGAATGCAGAAATCGCGCCATTTTTGCGATTCGCCGCGCACCTAATAACCCAGATCGCGACGTTGATACTTGACTAAACTAGTCATGTATTTATACTTGACGAAAATTGTCGAGAATTGCGGTTCCCATACATCATGAGACTCACCACCAAAGGCCGTTTCGCCGTCACGGCGATGATTGACCTGGCGCTGCGCCAGGAGCAGGGCCCGGTGACGCTTGCGGGTATCAGCCAGCGGCAGCACATCTCGCTGTCGTACCTCGAACAGCTGTTCGGCAAGCTGCGCCGTCATGAAATCGTCGAATCGGTCCGTGGGCCGGGCGGCGGGTACAACCTCGCGCGCCGCGCGGAGGACGTCACGGTCGCGGACATCATCATCGCCGTGGACGAGCCGCTCGACGCCACCCAGTGCGGCGGCAAGGGCGCCTGCGAGGGTACCAAGCAGCACGACGGCCACTGCATGACGCACGAACTCTGGTCGACGCTGAACCAGAAAATGGTCGAGTACCTCGATTCGGTGTCGCTCAAGGATCTGGTGGACAAGCAGCGCGCCCGCGAAGGCGCCGCGCCCGCCGTCCTGCGCGACCGCCGCGCCGAGGCGCCGGCGGTGGAGCCGGTCAGGGCGATGCCGCTGGGTCCGAACTCGATCTTCAACATGGCGGGCTCGTAACGCCTGCGAGCGCCGCCAGAACGCCGCAGTTGGCAAAACAGACAGTACAGCGCAGCACACAAGATTCCCCGGAGCGATAGATGAATAACGACATTCCCCACCTGCCCATTTACATGGACTACAGCGCGACGACCCCCGTCGACCCGCGCGTGGTGGACAAGATGATTCCGTATCTGCGCGAGCAGTTCGGCAATCCGGCGTCGCGCAGCCACGCTTATGGCTGGGATGCGGAGCGCGCCGTCGAAGAGGCGCGCGAGCAGGTCGCAGCGCTCGTCAACGCCGACCCGCGCGAAATCATCTGGACCTCCGGTGCCACCGAATCGGACAACCTCGCGATCAAGGGTGCCGCGCACTTCTACAAGAGCAAGGGCAAGCACATCATCACGGTGAAGACCGAGCACAAGGCCGTGCTCGACACCTGCCGCGAGCTCGAGCGCGAAGGCTACGAAGTCACGTATCTGGACGTCAAGGACGACGGCCTGATCGACCTCGAAGCGTTCAAGGCCGCGCTGCGCCCCGACACGATCCTCGTTTCCGTCATGCACGTGAACAACGAGATCGGCGTGATCCAGGACATCGCGACGATCGGCGAAATCTGCCGTGAGAAGGGCATCATTTTCCACGTCGACGCTGCGCAATCCACCGGCAAGGCGCCCATCGACCTGCAAAAACTCAAGGTCGACCTGATGTCGTTCTCGGCGCACAAGACCTACGGCCCGAAGGGCATCGGCGCGCTGTACGTGCGCCGCAAGCCGCGCGTGCGCATCGAAGCACAGATGCACGGCGGCGGCCACGAGCGCGGCATGCGCTCGGGCACGCTGGCCACGCACCAGATCGTCGGCATGGGCGAAGCGTTCCGCATCGCGCGTGAAGAGATGGCCACGGAAAACGAGCGCGTGCGCATGCTGCGCGACAAGCTCCTGCGTGGCCTGAAGGAAATCGAAGAAACCTACGTGAACGGCGACATGGAACAGCGTGTCCCGCACAACCTGAACATCAGCTTCAACTTCGTCGAAGGCGAGTCGCTGATCATGGCGGTGAAGGACGTGGCGGTGTCGTCGGGTTCGGCGTGCACTTCCGCATCGCTCGAGCCGTCGTACGTGCTGCGCGCGCTCGGCCGCAACGACGAGCTGGCGCACAGCTCGATCCGCTTCACCGTGGGCCGCTTCACGACGGAACAGGACGTGGACTACGTGATCAACCTGCTGAAGACGAAGATCGCCAAGCTGCGCGAGCTGTCGCCGCTGTGGGAAATGCATCAGGACGGCATCGATCTGTCGACCATCCAGTGGGCAGCGCACTAAGCAAGGCGGCGCAGTTAGCAGCGAACAACGACCCGGCCGCAGCGCAAGGAGCAGTCAACTGCGTGCAGCGCGGCAAACACGAATTGAAGGAGTGTGATCATGGCATATAGCGACAAGGTTCTGGACCACTACGAAAACCCGCGCAACGTCGGCTCGTTTGCCAAGGACGACGACGCAGTGGGCACCGGCATGGTCGGCGCACCGGCGTGCGGCGACGTGATGAAGCTGCAGATCCGCGTGGGCGCGGACGGCGTGATCGAAGACGCGAAGTTCAAGACCTACGGCTGCGGCTCGGCGATCGCTTCGAGCTCGCTCGTGACCGAGTGGGTGAAGGGCAAGACGCTCGACCAGGCGCTCGACATCAAGAACACGCAGATCGCCGAAGAACTGGCGCTGCCGCCCGTGAAGATCCACTGCTCGATTCTCGCGGAAGACGCGATCAAGGCAGCGGTTGCGGACTATCGCCAGCGTCACACGACCGAAGCGAAGGCCGACGCGGCGTAAAGCACGGCGCTGGGGCGTAGTAGATGCAGGACGGCGTCGGACCGGAAAGTTCGGCGCACTGGGACTAACGATTTTGGATGCAGCAGGGTTGCGTCGTGACGCAAGGGAAGGCGAAAGCCCAACTGGCGGCGCGAGGCGCGGCGAAGATGCTATGGCAATTACGTTGACTGAAAAAGCGGCACAGCACGTGCAAAAGTACCTGACCCGTCGCGGCAAGGGCGTGGGTCTGCGTCTTGGCGTGCGCACGACGGGCTGCTCGGGCCTCGCGTACAAGCTCGAGTACGTCGACGAACTCGCGCCCGAAGACAACGTCTTCGAGAGCCACGGCGTGAAGGTCATCGTCGACCCGAAAAGTCTCGCCTATATCGACGGCACGCAGCTCGACTTCGTGCGTGAAGGGCTGAACGAAGGCTTCCGGTTCAACAACCCGAACGTGAAGGACGAGTGCGGCTGCGGCGAGTCCTTCCGCGTTTGAGCCCGCGTCGAGCGGTGAAAAGGCGGCCTGTGCCGCCTTTTTGATTTTGACGGCCGCGGGTTAGCCCCTCTCAGCCCCTCATAGCCCCACAAGAACGTTCCAGCCGATGAGCACGCCTTCCACGCCTTCCCGGTCGCTCTCCGACAGCCACTTCGTGCTGTTCGGCCTGCCCGAGCAGTTCGCGATCGACGCGAACGTGCTCGACCATGCCTACCGCACGGTGCAGGCGCAGGTGCATCCCGACCGCTTCGCGGCGGCCGGCGAGGCGCAAAAGCGCATCGCCATGCAATGGGCCACGCGCACGAACGAGGCGTATCAGACGCTGCGCGATCCGCTCAAGCGCGCGAAGTACCTGCTGCATCTGCGCGGCATCGACGTGGGCGCGGAGAACAATACCGCGATGGAGCCCGCGTTCCTCATGCAGCAGATGGAGTGGCGCGAGTCGATCGAAGACGCGGTCGCGGCGAAGAACGTCGATGCGCTCGACGCACTCGCGGGCGAGCTGCGCGACGACGAACGCGTGCGCTTCACGAAGCTCGCGGCGCTGCTCGACAGCGGCTCGAACCAGCCCGCGGCCGAAGCGGTGCGCCAGCTCATGTTCATCGAGCGCGTGGCGAGCGAAATCGACTCGCAGATCGAGCGGCTCGAAGGCTGAAACCGGGCGCGCAAACGGATATCGGGCGCTCGCGCCCATCAGGTTAAAAAGCAGATCACACAGATGGCCTTACTGCAAATCTCCGAACCCGGCATGGCGCCGGCGCCGCATCAGCGGCGACTCGCCGTCGGCATCGACCTCGGCACGACGAACTCGCTGGTCGCCGCGGTGCGCAGCGGCGTGCCCGACGTGCTGCCCGACGAAGCCGGGCACGTGCTGCTGCCCTCGGTCGTGCGCTATCTCGCGAACGGCGGCCGGCGCATCGGCCGCACGGCGAAGGCGGAAGCCGCGACCGACCCGCGTAACACGATCGTGTCGGTCAAGCGCTTCATGGGCCGCGGCAAGTCCGAGGTCGAAGGCGCGGCCAACGCGCCGTACGACTTCGTCGACGCGCCGGGCATGGTGCAAATCCAGACCATCGACGGCGTGAAGAGCCCCGTCGAAGTCTCGGCGGAAATTCTCGCGACGCTGCGCCAGCGCGCCGAAGACACGCTCGGCGACGAGCTCGTCGGCGCCGTCATCACGGTGCCGGCGTACTTCGACGAAGCGCAGCGCCAGGCGACCAAGGACGCCGCGCGTCTCGCCGGCCTGAACGTGCTGCGTCTGCTCAACGAGCCGACCGCGGCGGCAATCGCGTACGGGCTCGACAGCGGCGCCGAAGGCCTCTACGCGGTCTACGACCTCGGCGGCGGCACCTTCGACCTGTCGATTCTCAAGCTCACGAAGGGCGTGTTCGAAGTGCTGGCGGCCGGCGGCGATTCGGCGCTCGGCGGCGATGATTTCGACCACGCGCTCTTTGCTTACGCACTGGAGCAGTCCGGCATCGAACGCGCGACGCTCGCGCCCGAAGACGTGCGCCTGTTGCTCGACCGCGTGCGCGATGCGAAGGAAGCGCTCTCGTCCGCGCCCGTGGCGCGCATCGAGGCGACCCTGTCGAGCGGCCAGCCGATCGCGCTGACGATCGACGAGCCGCGCTTCGAAGCGCTCACGCAAGCGCTCGTGCAGCGCACGCTCACGCCGACGAAGAAGGCGCTGCGCGACGCGAAGGTCGCCGCGAAGGACGTGAAGGGCGTGGTGCTGGTTGGCGGCGCGACGCGCATGCCCGTGATCCGCCGCGCCGTGGAACAGCACTTCGGCCAGGCGCCGCTCACGAATCTGGACCCCGATCAGGTCGTCGCGCTCGGCGCGGCGATCCAGGCCGACCTGCTCGCGGGCAACCGCGGCGGCGAGGACGACTGGCTGCTGCTCGACGTCATTCCGCTGTCGCTCGGCGTGGAGACGATGGGGGGCCTCGTCGAGAAGATCATCCCGCGCAATTCGACCATCCCGGTCGCGCGTGCGCAGGACTTCACGACTTTCAAGGACGGCCAGACGGCCATGGCGATTCACGTGGTGCAGGGCGAGCGCGAACTCGTCGCCGACTGCCGCTCGCTCGCGCGTTTCGAGCTGCGCGGCATTCCGCCGATGGCGGCGGGCGCGGCGCGCATTCGCGTGACTTACCAGGTGGATGCGGACGGTCTCTTGTCGGTGTTCGCGCGCGAGCAGCTCTCGGGCGTGGAAGCCTCGGTGGTGGTGAAGCCGTCCTACGGTCTCGCCGACGACGACGTGGCCCGCATGCTCGAAGACAGCTTCAAGACCGCCGAAGTCGACATGCGCGCCCGCGCGCTGCGCGAGGCGCAAGTCGAGGCGCAACGCATCATCGAAGCGACGAACGCCGCTTTGGGCGCCGACGGCGAACTGCTCGACGAAGCCGAGCGCGCGCAAGTCGACGCGTTGATCGCCGCGCTCGCGCAAGTTGCGCAGGGCGAGGACGCCGGCGCGATCGAAGCCGCCACCAAGGCACTGTCCGAGGGCACCGACGAGTTTGCGGCGCGCCGCATGGACAAGGGCATCAAGCGCGCGCTGGCCGGCAAGAAGCTCGACGAGATCGGCTAAAGGCGCGGCCAGGAGCGCGCCTGCAGCCTCAACAGCTTAAAGGCGAACGCGTCGTTAGCAAACGGCGCACGCGTGCGTGCTTTCCCGATGTGGCTGAGCGCGCACCGACAGTAGAATGGGCACATGCCGCCGTCGGAGGCGGGGCATGCGCCCGATATGAAAGTTATTGGATACGGAAATCACAATGCCTCAAATCGTGGTGCTGCCCCATGTCGAACTGTGCCCTGAAGGCGCGGTCATCGACGCCAAACCGGGCGAGAGCGTGTGCGACGCGCTGCTCGAACACGGTATCGAAATCGAGCACGCATGCGAGAAGTCGTGCGCCTGCACGACCTGTCACGTGATCGTGCGCGAAGGTTTCGATGCGCTCGTGCCGTCCGAGGAAGACGAAGACGATCTCCTCGACAAGGCGTGGGGCCTCGAGCCGACGTCGCGGCTGTCGTGTCAGGCCATCGTGCCCGCGAACGACGACCTGGTGGTCGAGATTCCGCGTTACTCGATCAACCACGCGAAAGAAAACCACTGAGCCACTGAACACCAGGAGGAGCGTGCAGCCATGAAATGGACCGATACGCAGGACATCGCGATGGCCTTGACGGACACCCATCCCGAAGTGGATCCGCAGTATGTGCGCTTCACCGATCTGCACCGCTGGATCACCCAGCTCGACGGTTTCGACGACGACCCCGAGCGCTCGAACGAGAAGATTCTCGAAGCGATCCAGGCTGCGTGGATCGAAGACGCGGACTACTGATTCCCGGCACGCAGACGAGAAAAAGGCGATTTGCCAGTACGGCAAATCGCCTTTTTTATTGCGCGGCCAGCGTCAGTGCAATCAACCCGCGACGAGCGTGCCGTTCTCCACGCGCACGCGCTCGCCTTGCTGGAACGGCGGCGCTTCGTGATACGTGAAGTAGCGCATCTTGCCGTTCTCCATGCGCACGCGCACAGAATAGGTCGTCGTGCTGCGCAGGTGCTTTTCGACCGAGTTGCCCGCGAAGCCGCCACCCAGTGCGCCAAGCAGCGTCATGGCCGTGCGGCCGTTACCCGAGCCGAACTGGTTGCCGACCACGCCGCCGGCCACCGCGCCGCCTACCGCGCCGATGCCGGTGCCGTGGCCTTCTTGCTTGACCGCGGAAATCGCGACGACCGTGCCGCACGTCGAACATGCGGGCTGGGCGGGCGGCGCTTCCTGGGCGTACTGCTGCGCAGGCTGCGGCTGTTGGGCAGGCTGTTGACCATACTGCTGCGCCGGGGCGACGGGCACGGCCGCTTGCTGTTGAGCTTGTGCCGGCGCCGGCGCCTCTTGCGACTCGGCGGGCGCATTCTGCCCGTTCTGCGCATATTGCGAGGCCTGCACCGGCTTCGTCGAGTCGACCACCTGCGGCTGGGAAGCCGTCACGGCCGTCTGGCCCGTCTGAACCTGGGCGCTCTGTTCGGCGGTGCTGGACGCTTTCGGGAAAACGCCGGTGATGGCCGCCGTGGCCGCAAGGCTCGCGACGATGACGGCTGCCGCCGCGGTTGCGATCAGCGGATGGAGGCGGCGTTTCGGTGTGGTCGGATCGGTTGTGTTCATGACAGGCTCCGTCTTTGGCAGAGTTGGCTCTCTTGTAAGACCCAGTTTGAGCCAATCGAATTCTGTGAGCGTTTCAATTTGTAACCCCGCGCGGTGGGTGCGGGCAGACGCTGAGCGCGTGGTCGTCGCGCAGCGTTGCACAGCGCGGTTTTCCACAGGGCAGCAATTGATGTACCCGTCTCCGCCGCTGCGCCCGCCGGCAGATTTTACCGATGGTTACAAATGTGTGCACTTCAGATGCCCCAACGGAAACGGGGCGCACACGGTGTGAACCGCATGCGCCCCGTCTTGTCAGGCAGTGTTCGGCTTAGTCTTCGCGGCGCAGGTGCGGGAAGAGGATCACGTCGCGGATGCTCGCGCTGTCCGTGAGCAGCATGATCAGACGGTCGATGCCGATGCCGCAGCCGCCCGTCGGAGGCATGCCGTATTCGAGCGCGCGGATGTAGTCGGCGTCGTAGAACATCGCTTCTTCGTCGCCGGCGTCCTTTTGCTCGACCTGCTTCTTGAAGCGCGCAGCCTGGTCTTCCGGATCGTTCAGCTCCGAGAAGCCGTTGGCGATCTCGCGGCCCGTGATGAACAGCTCGAAGCGCTCGGTGATGCCCGGCAGCGTGTCCGAAGCGCGCGCGAGCGGCGAGACTTCAACGGGGTAGTCGATGATGTAGGTCGGCTCCCACAACTGCGACTCGGCCGTCTCTTCGAAGAGCGCCAGCTGCAGCGAACCCACGCCCGCGTTGAGGAATTGCGGCTGGTTCGCGTCCACGCCGAACTTCTTGAGTTCTGCGCGCAGGAAGGCGGCGTCGGCAAGCTGCTCGTTCGTGTACTGCGGCGCGTACTTCTGGATTGCCTGCACGATCGTCAAGCGATGGAACGGCTTCGAGAGGTCGAGTTCACGGCCCTGATACGTGAGCACAGCGGTGCCGCTCGCGTCGATGGCGGCCTGGCGGATCAGTTGCTCGGTGAAGTCCATGAGCCACGCGTAGTCGGTGTACGCGGCATAGAACTCCATCATCGTGAATTCCGGATTGTGACGCGGCGAAACGCCTTCGTTACGGAAATTCCGGTTGATCTCGAACACGCGCTCGAAGCCGCCCACGACCAGACGCTTCAGATAAAGCTCGGGCGCGATGCGCATGAACATCTGCATGTCGAGCGCGTTGTGGTGCGTGACGAACGGCTTGGCGGCCGCGCCGCCCGGGATCGGGTGCAGCATCGGCGTTTCGACTTCCATGAAGCCCGAGTCGGCCATGAAGCGGCGCACCGAAGAAATCGCCTTGGTGCGCGCCTGGAAGGTCTGACGCGCTTCCGGCGTGACGATCAGGTCGACGTAGCGCTGGCGATAGCGCATTTCCTGGTCGGCGAGGCCGTGGAACTTGTCCGGCAGCGGACGCAGCGCCTTCGAGAGCAGACGCAGTTCCGTGCAGCGCACCGAAAGCTCGCCCTTGTTGGTGCGGAACAGCACACCCCTGGCCGCGACGATGTCGCCGAGGTCCCACTTCTTGAACGCGTCGTAAGTCGCCTCGCCCACGTCGGCGGGCGTGATGAAGAACTGGATCTGGCCCGAACCGTCGCGTACCGTGGCGAAGCTCGCCTTGCCCATCACGCGCTTGAGCATCATGCGGCCGGCGATCGCCACTTCGAGCGGATTCGCTTCGAGCGCGTCCTTGTCGGTGTCGGCGTAGTCGCGCGCGAGGTCGGCGGCGTGGTGGGTCGGGCGGAAGTCGTTCGGATAGGCGACGCCTGCCTCGCGCAGCGCGCGCAGTTTCTCGCGGCGCTCGGCGATGATCTGGTTGTCGTCGAGTTCGGGCGCGGCGCTGGGCGCGTTCTGCTGGGTCGGTTCGGTCATGATGGCTCGGAGTTCTTTGATTCGCAGGTGTTACGGCGAGTTTTCGGGGCTGCGGCCCCGGCATGGTCCTTCGCGGGACACGGCGCGCATTGCGCGCAGATAAGCGGACTTCGGTTCCCGCTGCGCGTCGCGCGCCTCGCAGTCGAGGCGGGCGGCGCAGCAGGAGAGGGCGGCATGCGGTGAACTGCTGCGCCCGTGGCGTGCGGCAAGCTTACACGCCCTGTTTCAGGCTCGCGCTGATGAAGGCGTCGAGATCGCCGTCGAGCACGGCCTTGGTGTTGCTGATTTCGACGTTGGTGCGCAGATCCTTGATCCGGCTGTTGTCGAGCACGTAGGAGCGGATCTGGTGACCCCAGCCCACGTCCGACTTGCCCGCTTCGAGCTTGTCCTGTTCCGACTGGCGCTTGCGCATTTCGGCTTCGTACAGGCGCGACTTCAGCATGGCCATGGCTTCGGCGCGGTTGCGGTGCTGCGAGCGGTCGTTCTGGCACTGCACGACGATGCCCGACGGCACGTGCGTGATACGCACGGCGGAGTCGGTCTTGTTGATGTGCTGACCACCCGCGCCCGAAGCGCGGTACGTGTCGATGCGCAGATCGGCCGGATTGACTTCGATCTCGAACGAGTCGTCGATTTCCGGATACACGAACACCGACGAGAACGACGTATGACGCCCGCCCGACGAGTCGAACGGCGACTTGCGCACGAGGCGGTGAATGCCGGTTTCGGTACGCAGGAAGCCGTAGGCGTATTCGCCTTCGACCTTGATCGTCGCGCTCTTGATGCCGGCCACGTCGCCTTCGGATTCTTCGAGCACTTCGGTCTTGAATCCCTTGCGCTCGCAGTAGCGCACGTACTGGCGCAGCAGCATGGACGCCCAGTCGCAGGCCTCGGTGCCGCCGGCGCCGGCCTGGATGTCGATGAACGCGTTGTTCGGGTCGGCCGGATTCGCGAACATGCGGCGGAACTCGACGTCGGCTACGCGCGCTTCGATCGCGTGAGCGTCGGTTTCGATGGCGACGAGCGTGTCTTCATCGCCTTCCTCGCGAGCCATCTCGAAGAGGTCCTGGGTGTCGCGCGTGTCGTTCTCGATGCCGTCGAGCACGTGCACCACGCCCTCGAGCAGCTTCTTTTCCTTGCCGAGACCCTGGGCGTGCTTGGAGTCGTTCCAGACGTTGGGGTCTTCGAGTTCGCTGTTGACTTCGACGAGCCGTCGGGCTTTTACGTCGTAGTCAAAGATACCCCCGTAGCTCGCCCGCGCGCGTGCGCAGGTCCGCCAAAAGGGCTTCGATCGCGTTGAGACGTTCCGCTTCCATTTGTGTCGTGATCCGGCGTGTAAAACATTGAATTATAGCCGATTGGACCCGGATCAAGGGCGGCGCGGGCGCTTCGGGCGGCCCGCGCTTTCAGCGCAACGTGTACTTCAGAGCGGACTCACAGCGCGGCGTGTTCCACCACGAGCTGCACGCGCGACACGCCGTTCCATGTGTCGCGCACGAGCCGGTAGGCGACCGTGGTGTGCTGCGGCAGCGACTCCGTGTGATTGAACCAGATCGCGTTGAAGCGCTGGCGCCCGCGCAGCAGTTGCAGCTTGAGGTGCTTGTCCTTCACGAGCGCCTGCGAGGCCACCTCGAATTCGCCCGAGAAGACGGGCGCCGGGAAGCCCTGGCCCCACACGGCGGCGTCGAGCATCTCGACGAAATCGGGCGTGAAGTAAGCGTCTTCGAGATCGCCGTCGGTTTCGACCGTGCGCGCGAGGGCCTCTTCGGTGAGCCACTCGCGGCCCACGCGCTCGAAGGCGGCGGCAAAGCGCGGCACGTCGGCGGCGGCGATCGTCATGCCCGCGGCCATGGCGTGACCGCCGAACTTCTGGATCAGACCGGGCTCGCGCTTGCTGATCAGATCGACCGCGTCGCGCAGATGAAAACCGGGGATCGAACGGCCCGAGCCCTTCACGAGTGCGCCGTCGTCATCGGCAGGCGCGAAGGTGAACGAGGGGCGGTGGAAGCGCTCCTTGAGCCGTCCCGCGACGATGCCGATCACGCCCTGGTGCCAGCTTTCGTTGAACAGCGTGAGCGTGGCCTTGCCTTGCGGATCGACGTCGGCGAGATCGGCGAGCGCCTGCTGCTGCATGCCGGCTTCGATCTCGCGGCGCTCGCGGTTCATGCCGTCGAGCTGCTGCGCAAGCTCCCAGGCGCGGCCCACGTCGTCGGTGGTCAGGCACTCGATGCCGAGCGACATGTCCGAGAGCCGGCCGGCCGCATTCAGGCGCGGCCCGAGCGCGAAGCCGAAGTCGAAGCCCGACGCGCTTTTCGCGTCCCGGCCCGCAGCGCGGAAGAGCGCCGCGATGCCCGGCTGCATGCGGCCGTTGCGCACGCGCTGCAAGCCTTGCGCGACGAGCACGCGGTTGTTGCAGTCGAGCTTCACGACGTCGGCGACGGTGCCGAGCGCGACGAGATCGAGCAGGCCGTCGAGGCGCGGCTCTGACTTGCCATCGCTGAACGTGCCGCGCTTGCGCAGCTCCGCGCGCAACGCGAGCAGCGTGTAGAACATCACGCCCACGCCCGCGATGCACTTGCTCGGAAACTCGCAGCCCGGCTGGTTCGGATTGACGATGGCGCGCGCGTCGGGGAGCGTGTCGCCGGGCAGGTGGTGGTCGGTCACGAGCACCTCGATGCCGAGCGCGTTGGCGGCTTCGACGCCTTCCACGCTGGCGATGCCGTTGTCCACCGTGATCAGGACGTCGGGTGGCCCGCCCTTGCGTTGCGCGGCGAGTGCGACGATCTCGGGCGTGAGGCCGTAGCCATACTCGAAGCGGTTCGGCACCAGATAGTCGATCTGTGCGCCGAACATGCGCAGGCCTCGCACGGCCACGGCGCAGGCCGTCGCGCCGTCGCAGTCGTAGTCGGCGACCACGAGCATGCGGCACTCGGCTTCGAGCGCGTCGGCGAGCAGTTCGGCGGCCTCGTCGAGGCCCTTCATGCCTGTGGGCGGGACGAGGCGCGCGAGGCCGGTTTCGATCTCGTCGGGCTGGCAAACGCCGCGCGAGGCGTAGAGGCGCGCGAGCACCGGATGCAGGCCGTGGCGCACGAGCGCTTCGGTGTCGGCGGGCGAGCAGGCGCGGGTGACGATTCGGGTCATGCGTGAGCGCGGAAGAAAGAAGTCATTCGGGGATCATTCGATAAAGAGCGACGCGAACAGGCGGCGTCGCCAGAACTTGCGCAAATCGCCGCGCGTGATGGACAGCGTGACCGAGCCGGTGTCGCCGCACAGCGTGAGCTCGAGCGCGGCGAGCGCGCCCGTTTGCAGCGCCGTGAGCGCGGGCGCGAACCAGTCGCGCTCCAGTTGAGCGAAGGCGGCGTTCCAGCGGCCCCAGTCCTGCTGGATGAAGGCCGCCGAGAACGGATCGAGCTCGACGAGCGTCGCGCCCGTGCCCGCACCGTTGTTGAGCGCAGCTGCGAGCGCAGCGAAGGTCGCGGGCGCGGCGCCGACTTCCGCCTTTGCGGCGAGCGCCAGGCCGCGCGTGGCGGCCGCATCGGAGCGCACGCGCGCATAGGGGCTCGTGACGGTGCGCAGCGCGCCCTGGGCGTGGAACCAGATCGAATTGACGGCGGGCAGGCCGCGCGCTTCGCGGGCCTCGTTCAC
The DNA here is from genome assembly GCF_040965595.1 of Paraburkholderia sp. EG287B. Taxonomy (NCBI): domain Bacteria; kingdom Pseudomonadati; phylum Pseudomonadota; class Betaproteobacteria; order Burkholderiales; family Burkholderiaceae; genus Paraburkholderia; species Paraburkholderia sp. EG287B. The sequence goes on along the minus strand of NZ_JBFRCG010000001.1, from coordinate 409,398 downwards.
AGGATGCTCGAACCACGCCATCTGCACTTCGTTCTGCACCTTCATCCAGGCACGCGAACGCTGGCCCGAATGGGCCTCGTGCGGCAACCAGATCTCGATGTTGCGGCCGCTCGCCCGCAAGGGCGACGCGCCCGCTAGCGTGCCGAACGCTTCCGACGAGAGATACCAGCGCTGCGGCGTGGGGGCCTCGATGCGCACGCCCATTTCTTCGATCAGCGGACGGGCGACGGTGTAGAGCGTGGCGGCGTCGGCGTCGGCGAGTTCCAGCGAGGCGGGGTCGATCAGCACCAGGTGATCGTGCGCGATGCGCACGTGCACGGGCTGCACGCACGCCCACTTGGCGTCGCCGGGCGTGCCGCCGTCGGCGAGCAGCATGTAGGGCGCAAGCGGTGCTTCGTCGTCGGCGGCCGGCGCGGAGTTTGCGCGGTTCGCGCTCGCCGGACCGAGCGCGCCGAACTGGCGCGCGACCCAGCGCTCGTGCGGCAGCGTACGCTGGAAGTCTTCGCCGATCACCTGCTCGCCGAGTGTCGCGCGCGCAACCAGTTTCGCGAGCGCCGGGTATGCGAGGCCCGCGAGCGCGGTGGAGGCGGCCGCCGCGGACGGCAAGGCAAAGGGGACGAGGAGATGAAGTCGGTCGGCGGGCATGATGGTGCGCATTGTACTTCGGCGCTTCGTGCGCCGGGCGGCCCTCGGGCGTGCCGCAACGGTATCGCGTCGACCCGTTATGCTGGCGCTGCGGCACTTGTGGGCGAATTGCGGCTCGAAGCAGAGGGCGGGCGGACGCCTCGCCGGGTAGCGGTTCTCACGCGCGAAAGTGCGTGGGGAACTTCGTCGAATATCCGTGACCCGCCGCCAGTGTGGCAAACTTCGCGGTTGATCGCCGCCCGACCCGGCACGATATTCTCCGGCCGTCCGGCGCACTGGCCCCAGGGTCAATACGGCGCCGGAGCGCAACGAAGACGCAAAAGGATTCGCTTGAAACTTCCCTACGAATGGCAGATAGGCTGGCGCTACACCCGCGCCGGCAAACGCACGACCGGCAACGGGTTCATCTCGTTCATCGCGCTCATATCGATGTCGGGCATCGCGCTCGGCGTCGCGGCGCTGATCGTCGTGCTCTCGGTGATGAACGGCTTCCAGCGTGACGTGCGCGACCGCATGCTTTCCGTGCTCGCGCACATCGAGATCTTTTCGCCCACCGGCACGATGCCTGACTGGCAGCTCACCGCGAAGGAAGCGAAGACCAATCCCGAAGTCATTGGCGCGGCGCCTTACGTGGACGCCCAGGCGCTGCTCACGCGCGGCGACAGCGTCAACGGCGTCGCGCTGCGCGGCATCGAGCCTTCCGAGGAGCCGCAGGTTTCGGACATCGGCCGGGAAATGAAGGCGGGCAGCCTGAACGACCTCACGCCCGGCAGCTTCGGCATCGTGCTCGGCGCGGATCTCGCCGTGAACCTGGGCGTGACGGTGGGCGACAAGGTCACGCTCGTCGCGCCCGAGGGTTCGATCACGCCGGCCGGCATGCTGCCGCGCCTGAAGCAGTTCACGGTGATGGGCGTGTTCGAGTCGGGCCACTACGAGTACGACAGCACGCTCGCGCTCGTCAATATCCGCGACGCCGAAGTGCTCTATCGCCTCGGCGCGCCAAGCGGCGTGCGTCTGCGCCTGAAGGACATGCAGCGCGCGCCGGCGGTGGCGCGCCAGCTCGTGCATACGCTCTCCGGCGACCTCTATATCCGCGACTGGACGCAGCAGAACAAGACCTGGTTCTCGGCCGTGCAGATCGAAAAACGCATGATGTTCATCATTCTCACGCTCATCATCGCGGTCGCGGCGTTCAATCTCGTTTCGTCTCTCGTCATGACCGTCACCAACAAGCAGGCCGATATCGCGATCCTGCGCACGCTCGGCGCGCAGCCGGGCTCGATCATGAAGATCTTCGTCGTGCAGGGCGTGACGATCGGCTTCGTGGGCACGGCCATCGGCATCGCGCTCGGCTGCCTGATCGCATGGAGCATTCCATGGAGCGTGCCGGCGATCGAGCATCTGCTCGGCATTCAGTTCCTGCCGCCTTCGGTTTATTTCATCAGCGAGCTGCCTTCGGAACTCGTGCCTTCCGACGTGATCCGCATCGGCGTGATCGCCTTCGTGCTGTCCGCGCTCGCCACGCTCTATCCGAGCTGGCGCGCGGCCAAGGTTCGTCCTGCGGAGGCGCTGCGCTATGAATGACCGTCAATCGCTGATCGCCGCGGCTGGCGATTATCCGTACGTGCTCGAAGCGCACGGTGTCTCGAAGGTGTTTGGCCAGGGCCCGCTTGCCGTGCAGGTACTGCACGACACCGATCTGAAAGTGAAGCGCGGCGAGAAGCTCGCCGTGGTGGGCGCGTCGGGCTCGGGCAAGAGCACGCTGCTGCACGTGCTCGGTGGACTCGACGAGCCGGGCGCGGGCAAGGTCTCGGTGCTCGGCAAGCCGTTCACCGAGCTGTCCGAGCGCGAGCGCAACGAACTCCGCAATCGCGCGCTGGGCTTCGTCTATCAGTTCCACCATCTGCTGCCGGAGTTTTCGGCGCTCGACAACGTGGCGATGCCGCTGCGCATTCGCCGCATGACGCAGGAAGACGCGCGTGCCGAGGCGATGCAGATCCTCGAGCGCGTGGGCCTCTCGCATCGCGCGCGCAACCGGCCGGGCGAGCTGTCGGGCGGCGAGCGCCAGCGCGTGGCGATCGCGCGCGCGCTCGTGACGAAACCTGCATGCGTGCTCGCCGACGAGCCCACAGGCAACCTCGACGGTGCGACAGCGGATAACGTCTTCAATCTGATGCTCGAACTCTCCGACCAGTTCGATACGAGCTTCGTGATCGTCACGCACGATGCCGACCTCGCGGCGCGTTGCGACCGCATCGTGCGCCTGCGCGACGGCATGCTGCACGAGGAACCGGTCGTGCCGGTCTGAGCCTTCCCGCGAGCGAGCGCCATGTGGATCGATACGCACTGCCATCTCGATGCCGCCGAATTCGACGCCGACCGCGACGCGGTCGCGTTGGCGGCGCGCGCGGCGGGCGTGTCGCGCATCGTGATCCCGGCGGTGGCGCGCGAGAACTTCGAAGTGGTGCGCGCGCTCGCGCACCGCACCCCGGGCGCGGTCTACGCACTCGGCATTCACCCGCTCTATACGCCGCAGGCGCGCGACGAAGACCTTGAAGTGTTGCGCCGCGAGATCGAGGTGAGTCTCGATGATCCGCGCTTCGTCGGCATCGGCGAGATCGGGCTCGATTACTTCGTGACGGGCCTCGACGAGGCCCGTCAACAGCACTTCTACGATGCCCAGCTGCGCCTTGCGCGCGAGTTCGGCTTGCCGGCGATCTGCCATGTGCGCAAGTCGCAGGACCAGGTGCTCAAGGGGCTGCGCCGCAACGGCGTGAAAAGCGGCATCGCGCATGCGTTCAACGGCAGCTTCCAGCAGGCGCGAGCGTTCATCGATCAAGGGATGCATCTGGGCTTCGGCGGCAATGTGACGTTCGAGCGCGCGCTGCAGATTCGCAGGCTCGCGCAGCAGTTGCCGCTCGAGGCCATCGTCATGGAAACCGATGCGCCGGATATCTCGCCTGCCTGGCTCTATCGCGCGCGCAACACGCCCGATCAGGTGCCGCGTATCGGCGCCGTGCTCGCGGGCTTGCGGGGCTTGAGTCCCGAGGAACTCGCACTTGGCACGACGGCTAACGCGGCGGCTGCGCTGCCGCGGCTCGCGCTTTCGTCTGCATAATCGTTTCCAGGGTGGCATGCACGGCGTGCATCTGGCGCGGCGCGATTGACGCGGTCCGGGCATTGAGCCCCCTCGTTGCGAGGAGGCGGGATGCGGGCGATTTGGTGCGGGTTTGCGCTGGGCGTGATTGTGTTGCAGCGACAGGCGGCGTTGCCGGGGTGGGGCGCGTGGGTCGCGCTCGTTCTGGCAAGCGTGCTTGCGGCGGCGTGGGCGGCATGGGCGCTGGGCGCCGCGCCGCCGGCGGACGAATCTCACGAAGCGGCGCGCCGGGTGTTCGGCTTGGCTTGCGGGCGACGCTGGCGTATGGCGCTCGGCTGGGCGGCGGTGTGGCTTGCGGCCGGATGCGCGGGCTTTGGCTACGCGGCGTGGCGCGCCGAAACGCGGCTTGCTGAGGCGCTTCCCGCTGCCTGGCAGGCGGGCAACATCACCATCACCGGCTATATCTCCAGCTTGCCTTCTTACGGCGCGAACGGCGCAAGCTTCCTCTTTCGTGTCGAATCCTGGGCAACGCACAAAGCCGCTGCGCCGCTACCGCATTTGATTCAACTGTCGTGGGTGGCGCGCGAAGCGCCGCTGCCGCCGCTCGTGCCCGGCGCGCGCTGGCGCCTCGCCGTGCGGCTCAAACGCCCGCATGGCAACGGCAACTTCGGCCTGCGCGATACGGAAGTCGCGCTGCTCGCGCGCGGCGTGCGCGCCGTCGGCTACGTGAGCGATCCCGGGCATGCCGTGCGTCTGCCCGTTGACGCCAGCGGCATCGGCGTGCGCATCGAGCGGGCGCGTGCCGCGCTGCGTGCGCGCATCGACGCGGTGCTCGGCGACGCGCCGCATCGCGGCATCGTCATCGCGCTCGCCACCGGCGCGCAGGACGCGCTCAGCGACGCGGACAGGCGTCTCATGCGCAATACGGGCACGAGCCATCTGGTGGCGATCTCCGGGCTGCATCTCGCGTTCGTCGCGGGGCTCGCCGGGGGGATCGCGGGCGCACTGTGGCGGCGCGCCCGCTGGCGCGGCGTCGAGGCGCCGCTCATCGTGCCCGCGCAGAAGGTAGCCGTTGCGGGCGCGTTGCTGGCGGCGGGCGTCTATGCCGCGCTCGCCGGCTTCAACGTGCCGGTGCAGCGCGCGCTCTGGATGCTGGCGGTCGTTGCGCTCGCGCTGTGCGCCGGGCGCGAGGTCGCGCGCTCGCACGTGCTGGCGTGGGCGCTCGGGCTCGTGCTGCTGCGCGATCCGTGGGCGGTGACGGCAGCCGGATTCTGGCTCTCGTTTTGCGCGGTCGCAGCGATCCTCTTCGCAGCGAGTGGCGTGCCGCGCTTGCACAGGGACGCGCCGCAAGATGTTGCCGCGGACGCAGCCGATGCGATGCGCGAGCGAACTGAGCCACTAGTGGAGCCAACCGCGCGCGGCGGCTGGCTTCGACGTCTCGCCGCCATCGCCTATCCACCGGGGGGCTGGCGTGGCGCGATGCGACGTCTCGCGTCACGCCTTTGCGATGGCGCTCGCGTGCAGTGGGCCGTGACGCTGGCGCTCGCGCCGCTCACGGTCTACTGGTTCGCGCAAATACCGCTCATCGGTCCGATCGCCAATGCCTTTGCGATTCCCTGGGTGAGCATGCTCGTCGCGCCGCTGGTGATCGCGAGCGCGGCGATGCCCGCGCCGATCGACGCCCTCGCGCTGCGCGCGGCGCATATCTGCCTCGACTGGCTCGTTGTGGCGCTGAGCGCGCTGGAGGGCTTGCCGTGGGCGGTTTTGCGGCTGCCGCAACCCGGGGCGTGGCCGCTCGCCAGTGCAGCCGTGGGCGTCGCCTGGTGGCTTGCGCCGCGCGGCTGGCCGCTGCGCTGGATCGCGCCGTTCACGTGGCTGCCGCTACTGATGCCCGCGCCCATGGGGCCGCCGCCGGGCGCTTTCCGGCTCACGGCGCTCGACATCGGGCAGGGCACGTCGGTGCTGGTCGAAACGGCCCGGCATCGCCTGCTGTTCGACGCGGGCCCGGGCCCCGAATCGACCCAGGCGGGCGAGCGCATCGTCGTGCCGTATCTGCAGGCGCACGGCATAGGGCGCCTCGACGCGCTGATGATCAGCCACGACGACTCCGATCATGCGGGCGGCGCACAAGCCGTGCTCGATGCCGTCGACGTAGGGGCATTCGTGGCGGCCGTTCTGCCCGCGCATCCGCTGTGGGCGAGCGCGCGTATGAAGGGCGCGCAGACCGTGCAGTGCGCCGCCGGCCAGCGCTGGCGATGGGACGGCGTCGACTTCGAGGTGCTGTGGCCCGACCCCGGGCCGCTCGCGGGCAAACCCAATGCGCATTGCTGCGTCCTGCGGGTGACGGCGGCGGCGGCCAGCGCCGCGTCCGACGCACAGGCAGCGCCGGTATCCGCGCTGATCGCCGCCGACATCGAAGCGGGCGGCGAGCGCACGCTGGTCGCGCGCGACCGCGGGCGGCTGCGCGCACAGCTACTGGTGGTGCCGCACCATGGCAGCCGCAGCTCGTCGACTGAACCGTTCCTCGATTCTGTCTGGCCGCTCGTCGCGATATTTCAGGTAGGCTATCTGAACCGCTTTCATCACCCGCATCCGGGCGTCTACGCGCGCTACGCGGCCCGCCAGATCGTGCTCGCTCGCAGCGACGCGCATGGCGCCGTGCGCGTCGAGGCGCGACCCGGCGCACTCGCCGTCGAGCGCTTTCGCGATACGCAGCGGCGCTACTGGATGGACCCGCCTACGCAGGACTGACGTGCCGGGCCGCTAGCAGCGTGAAGGAAAGCGCGCACGACGAAAGAGATCAACAAAATAGAGAGACACGCCGCCTTTGAAAAACGTCATCCATTTCTCGCACGCGAACGGCTTTCCGGCCTCGACGTATCGCACGTTCTTCGCCGAACTGGGCGACAACTACGAGCTGCGCTACATCGAGCGCATCGGGCACGACGCGCGCTTTCCCGTCACCCGCGACTGGCCGCATCTCGTCGAGCAACTGCTCGACGACATCGGCCGCACCTACGAGGAGCCCGTGTGGCTCGTCGGCCATTCGCTCGGCGGCTATCTGTCGCTGATGGCCGCGCTGAAAAAACCGCAGTGGGTCAAGGGCGTCGTGATGCTCGATTCGCCGGTGATCGCGGGCTGGCGCAGCAGCATGCTGCGGGTCTCGCAGTGGACCGGCCTCGACGAGCGCCTGTCGCCAGCCGTCGCCACGCGCACGCGCCGCACGGACTGGGCGAGCCGCGACGAGGCCTGGCGGCATTTCCATTCGAAGGCGGCGTTCGCGCGTTGGGACGAGCGCGTGCTTTCCGACTATGTGGACTTCGGCATTCCTCAGACTTCGGTCGACGGCGGCCGCACGCTCGCCTTCGACCGCCAGACCGAATACATGATCTACCGCACGCTGCCGCACACGCTCGGCGCGCGACTCGCGCACGGCTCGCCCGTGCCGGTGAGCTTCCTCGCGGGCACGCAGTCGCGCGAAGTCCGCCAGGTCGGGCTTGCGGCAACTCGGCGCATCGCCGGCGAGCGCTTCGAGTGGATCGAGGGCAGTCATCTGTATCCGATGGAGCGTCCGATCGAGACCGCGCGCGCGGTGCAGCGCATGCTTTACGCCATGGAAAACGGAGCCTGAGCGGCCGCTTTCCGGCGCGGTTGCTTGCGGGGCAGGGTGGAGCGCGGGGCGACGCGTCGCGCATCGCGTTCGACCCATATTCGGCTCGCTCAAAATTCAGGGTTAGCCCTTGCTTTCAGGTATAATCCGTTTTTCCCGCGAGCATCCAGCGATGACCAAATATGTTTTCGTCACCGGCGGCGTAGTTTCCTCCCTTGGCAAGGGTATTGCCGCCGCCTCCCTCGCCGCGATCCTCGAATCGCGCGGTCTGAAAGTCACCCTCCTCAAGCTCGATCCCTACATCAACGTCGACCCCGGCACGATGAGCCCGTTTCAACACGGCGAAGTGTTCGTGACGGAAGACGGAGCGGAAACCGACCTCGACCTCGGCCACTATGAGCGCTTCATCACCACGAAGATGCGCAAGGCCAACAACTTCACCACGGGCCAGATCTACGAATCGGTGATCCGCAAGGAACGCCGCGGCGACTATCTGGGCAAGACCGTGCAGGTCATTCCGCACATCACGAACGAAATCCAGGCATTCATCGAGCGCGGCGCCGCATCGGCGACCTGCGGTGAGCCGGATGTCGCGATCGTCGAAGTGGGCGGCACGGTGGGCGACATCGAGTCGCTGCCGTTCCTCGAGGCCGCGCGTCAGATGAGCCTGCGCCTTGGCCGCAACAGCGCGTGCTTCGTGCACCTCACGCTGGTGCCGTTCATCGCGACGGCGGGTGAGCTCAAGACCAAGCCCACGCAGCACAGCGTGCAGAAGCTGCGCGAAATCGGTATCTATCCGAACGTGCTGCTGTGCCGCGCCGACCGCCGCATCCCCGACGACGAGCGCTCGAAGATCTCGATGTTCTCGAACGTGCCCGAAGACGCCGTGATCTCGGTGTGGGACGCCGACAGCATCTACAAGATCCCGCAGATGCTGCACGACCAGGGCCTCGACTCGATCGTCTGCGACGAACTGAAGCTCTCCGCCAAGCCGGCCGATCTGTCGATCTGGGCGGAAATGGTCGAGAAGCTCGAGCATCCGAAGCACGAAGTCACGATCGGCATGGTCGGCAAGTACGTCGACCTGACCGAGTCGTACAAGTCGCTCATCGAAGCGCTGCGCCACGCGTCGATCAAGACCTCGGCGAAGGTGAACATCGAGTACATCGACTCCGAGCAGATCGACGAAGAGGGTGTCGAGAGCCTCAAGCATCTCGACGCGATCCTCGTGCCGGGCGGTTTCGGCCGTCGCGGCACAGAAGGCAAGATCAAGGCCATCCAGTACGCTCGCGAAGCGAAGGTGCCGTACCTCGGCATCTGCCTCGGCATGCAGCTCGCCGTGATCGAATTCGCGCGCGACGTGGTGGGCCTGAAGCACGCGAACAGCACGGAATTCGATCCGGACACGCCCGACCGCGTCGTGGCGCTCATCACCGAATGGGCCGACCGCGAAGGCAAGGTCGAGAAGCGCACCGAAGACTCGGACCTCGGCGGCACGATGCGCCTCGGTTCGCAGCGCTGCCCGATCAAGCCCGGCACGCTCGCGGCAGAAATCTATGGCAAGGACGTGAACGAGCGTCACCGTCACCGTTATGAAGTCAATAACGGCTACGTGCCCAAGCTCGAAGCCGGCGGCCTTATCATCAGCGCCCGTACGCCGACCGAAGACCTGCCGGAAATGATGGAACTGCCGCGCGACATGCACCCGTGGTTCGTCGGCGTCCAGTTCCACCCGGAATTCACGTCCACGCCGCGTGACGGCCATCCGCTCTTCAAGGCGTATGTCGAAGCGGCAGTCGCGCACCATGAGGCGCGCGCCGAGGAGAAAGCATGAATCTGTGCGGTTTCGAGGTAGGCCTCGACAAGCCGTTCTTCCTGATCGCAGGCACCTGTGTCGTCGAATCCGAACAGATGACGATCGACACGGCGGGCCGCCTGAAGGAAATCACGTCGAAGCTCGGCATTCCGTTCATCTACAAGTCGTCTTACGACAAGGCCAATCGTTCGAGCGGCAAGTCGTTTCGCGGCCTCGGGATGGACGAGGGCCTGCGCATCCTTTCCGAAGTGAAGCGTCAGCTCGGCTTGCCCGTGCTGACCGACGTGCACACGGAAGAAGAGATCGGGCCCGTGGCTTCGGTCGTGGACGTGCTGCAAACGCCCGCGTTCCTGTGCCGCCAGACCGACTTCATCCATGCGTGCGCGCGCTCGGGCAAGCCTGTGAACATCAAGAAAGGCCAGTTCCTCGCGCCGCACGACATGAAGAACGTGATCGACAAGGCCCGCGAAGCCGCGCGTGAGGCGGGTCTTTCCGAAGACCGCTTCTTCGCCTGCGAGCGCGGTGTTTCGTTCGGTTACAACAACCTCGTCTCGGACATGCGCTCGCTCGCTATCATGCGCGAGACGGGTGCGCCGGTCGTGATGGACGTGACCCACTCGGTGCAGTTGCCGGGCGGGCAGGGCACGAGCTCGGGCGGTCAGCGCGAATTCGTGCCGGTGCTGGCCCGCGCGGCCGTCGCCACGGGCGTGGCGGGTCTCTTCATGGAGACGCACCCGAACCCCGCGCAGGCCAAGTCCGACGGCCCGAACGCCGTGCCGCTGAACCGGATGGCCGACCTGCTCGAAACCCTCGTGACGCTCGATCAGGCGGTCAAGCGCACGCCGTTCCTCGAGAACGACTTCAGCTGAGCAGGGAATTACGTAGTACGGCGCGCCGCTTCGATTGCATGAGCGGCGCGATGGAGGAGCAGCGCGGCGCACCGCACCGCGCTCGATGTACAAGGCAGCGTGGCAGCGCATCGGTCACGGGAACGTGAGCCTCGCGCTGCGGCAAGTTGAACCTGGCGAGCACGCAGCCTGTCCCATGTGACGGTGTGCCCCGAACGAGCATAGAAACTGTGCCTCGCGGGCCGATGCAGCAGGCGGCGCAGCTCGCGCAAGAATTACTGTCATTTCCTGAGGAAACCATGAGTGCAATCGTAGATATCATCGGTCGCGAGATTCTGGATTCGCGCGGCAATCCCACCGTCGAATGCGACGTGCTGCTCGAATCGGGCACGATGGGCCGCGCGGCAGTGCCGTCGGGCGCATCCACGGGCTCGCGCGAAGCGATCGAACTGCGCGACGGCGAAGCCGGCCGCTACAACGGCAAGGGCGTGCTGAAGGCCGTCGAGCACATCAACACCGAAATCTCCGAGGCGATCATGGGCCTCGACGCGTCGGAACAAGCCTTCCTCGACAAGACCCTGCTCGAGCTCGACGGCACCGACAACAAGTCGCGCCTCGGCGCAAACGCCATGCTGGCCGTTTCGATGGCCGTGGCGAAGGCCGCCGCTGAAGAAGCCGGCCTGCCGCTGTACCGCTACTTCGGCGGCTCGGGCGCGATGCAACTGCCGGTGCCGATGATGAACATCGTCAACGGCGGCGCGCACGCGAACAACAGCCTGGACATCCAGGAATTCATGATCGTGCCGGTGAGCCAGCCGACCTTCCGCGAAGCGCTGCGTTGCGGCGCGGAAGTGTTCCACGCGCTCAAGAAGATCCTCTCGGATCGCGGCATGAGCACGGCAGTGGGCGACGAAGGCGGCTTCGCGCCGAACTTCGGCAGCAACGACGAGTGCCTCTCGACCATCCTGCAAGCCATTGAAAAGGCTGGCTACCGCGCCGGTGAAGACGTCCTGCTCGCGCTCGACTGCGCAGCGAGCGAGTTCTACCACGACGGCAAGTACCAGCTCGCGGGCGAAGGCCTGCAACTGTCGTCGGCCGAATTCGCCGACTACCTCGCGACGCTCGCCGACAAGTTCCCGATCGTTTCGATCGAAGACGGCATGCACGAAAGCGACTGGGCCGGCTGGAAGCTCCTGACCGACAAGCTCGGCAAGAAGGTCCAGCTCGTGGGCGACGACCTGTTCGTGACCAACACGCGCATCCTGAAGGAAGGCATCGAGAAGGGCATCGCCAACTCGATCCTGATCAAGATCAACCAGATCGGCACGCTGACGGAAACCTTCGCGGCCATCGAAATGGCCAAGCGCGCGGGTTACACGGCCGTGATCTCGCACCGCTCGGGCGAAACCGAAGACTCGACGATCGCCGACATCGCCGTGGGCCTGAACGCGGGTCAGATCAAGACCGGTTCGCTCTCGCGCAGCGACCGCATCTCGAAGTACAACCAGCTGCTGCGCATCGAGGAAGATCTCGGTGATATCGCCAGCTACCCGGGCAAGTCGGCGTTCTATAACCTCCGCTAAGCGGACCCAGCGCCGGCAGCAGCCTTGCTGTCACCCTCCGTCATCTCTCTCCGCCGCCCTGCGTATAGCGCAGGGCGGCGTGTATTTATCCGGCACCTTTCATGCGGCTTGTCACTGTCGTTCTGATCATCCTGCTCGTGCTGATCCAGTATCCGCTCTGGTGGGGCCATGGTGGTTGGCTGCGTGTCCACGAACTGCAGCAGCAACTCGCGCAGCAGCAAAAGCAGAACGACGACGAGAAACTGCGCAACGAACGCATAGCGGGCGAAGTGCAGGATCTGCAGAACGGCACGGCGGCGGTCGAGGAGCGGGCCCGCTATGAGATGGGCATGGTGAAGGACAGCGAGGTGTTCGTGCAGTTCGTCTCGCCGAACCAGACGCCGCCGGTTACGCCGAGCGGTTCGTCGAATACCTCGACGCGCGGCGAGATGTCGGCGGCGCCGGTGAGGGTGGTGCCGAACCCCGTTTCGCGTGTGCCGGAGAAGAAACACGGGCACGCGAAGGAAGCGAAGAAGGCGGGTTGAGCGGTCCGCTTGCGCCGAGCAGGCGAGCAAGCCAGGAGCAAACAAAAAGGCGCGGCATTGAGCCGCGCCTTTTTTTTGTTCTGAGCGTTCACGTCGCGAAGCCGCGCGATCACCAGCCCCAACCTGGATAGCCGTAGCCAATCCCGGTACCCCAGCCGTGCCCCCAGCCGCCGCTGTAATAGCTGCCGTAGACGGAGACCGGCGGCGCATACGCGCGCGACCAGGCTTGTGCGGCAGCTTCCGCAGCCATGGCGTTGTCCTGCTCGGCGAGGACCTGACGGTCGATCGCGTCGTAGCGTGCCTTCTCGTCGGGCGTGAGCACGGGCGCGTTGGCCGGGAGGCCCGACTGCGCCGGGGGCAGCCGGCTGTAGATTGGCGACGGGCCCGGCGGGTCCATCATGCAGCCGCTCGTCGACGCAACGGCCGCGCCGAGCGTTGTGAGTACGAGCAACGCGCTCACGCGCGGCATGCGCTCGCGTAGTGGACGTGCGAAGGGACGTATGAAGCGCTTGTTCTTGATCATGCTCTCTCCATCTGTCGGACGCCTAAGCAATTTGCGATGAAGGCAGCGCCGCATTTCAACACGGTTCCCGGTCCTGCCTGCGTGCCGCTGCGCGGGGCGGCGACGCAACTCGCGTTGCGCCGCCTCGGTGTTATCGCCTCAATGTGCCCTTGTGCGCCTCAGGTTGCTTCAGTGGCGACGCTCCGCGGCGGGGCTCACGCTTTCTGAGAGCCCCGTCACGGCAAAAAGTTGCGCCACATCCACAGGGTCGAACTCATAGCGCTGATTGCAGTAGTCGCAATGAATCTCGACATGACCGCGTTCCTCGATCACGCCGTCGACTTCCTCGCGGCCCAGCATCTTGAGCATCGCGCCCACCTTCTCGCGCGAGCACGAACACTGGAAACGCGGCGCAAGCGGCTCGAAGTGACGGACGTTCTCCTGCCAGAAGAGGCGGCGGAACAGCGTCTCGCCGTCTTCCTTGAGCATTTCGTCGCGCGTGAGCGTGCTGCCGAGCGTGCAGACACGCTCCCACGTATCGAGGTCGTGCTCGCCCTGGTGCGGCACGATCCCGCCGTCGCCCGGCAGTTTCTGCAGCAGCATGCCGACCGCGCGGTCGTCGTTGGCGGCGAGCCACAGGCGCGAGTCGAGCTGTTCCGAGTGATGCATGTAATGCTCGAGCACGGCGGCGATCGACTTGAGCGGGCCGTCTTCGCCATTCAGCGGCACGATGCCCTGGTAGGGCTGCTGGCCCGGCTGCTTTTTCGCGGGATCGAGCGTGATCACGCAGCGGCCCTGGCCGTCCGGATTGACGAGGTCGGCGAACGTGAGTTCCTCGCCGAGCGGCAGGGCGTTCTCGCCCGTGAAGTCTTCGCCGAGGCGGGCGGTGGCGCGCATCGTCAGATCCGAGCCGCACTGCACGACCAGCATCTTCACGGGGCCGTCGCCGAAGATCTGCATGATCAGCGTGCCGTCGAACTTGAGATTCGCCGAGAGCAGCGAGCACGCCGCCATCATCTCGCCGAGCACCGTGCGCACGGGTGCCGGATACTGGCGGCGCTTGAGCACTTCCTGCCACGTGTTGCCCAGCGAGACGATCTCGCCGCGCACCGGCGCTGCGCTGAACATGAATTTTTGCAACTGGTCGTTCACAATCTTTTCCTTCGTTTCAATCGGGGCGGCGCGGCCCGCGCCGCACACGGCGAGAGCGTGCTCTCAACCGATGCGCACGAGCTGCGCCTTGAAATATTCGCGGCGCTGCGCGTAGACATCCGCGTTGCGCTTGAGGCCGGCGATGTCGGCCTCGGTCAGTTCGCGCACGACCTTGGCCGGCGCGCCGAGAATCAGCGAGTTGTCGGGGAACACCTTGCCTTCCGTGACCACCGCACCCGCGCCAACCAGACAGTTGCGGCCGATGACCGCGCCATTCAAGACCACGGCCTGAATGCCGATCAGCGCGCCTTCCTTCACGGTGCAGCCGTGCAGCATGGCCTGATGGCCCACGGTCACGTTCGCTTCGAGCGTGAGCGGGTAGCCGGGGTCCGTGTGGAGCACCGCGCCTTCCTGAACGTTGCTGCGCGCGCCGACGGTGATCGGCTCGTTGTCGCCGCGCAGCGTCGCGCCGAACCAGACGCTCGAGTCTTCGGCCAGTTCGACCTTGCCGATGACGGTCGCGTTGTCCGCGACGAACACGCTTTCGTGAATGGTCGGTGCGGCTTCGCCAAGCTTGTAGATGGCCACGGTGTTGAGTCTCCTGTGTCTTTCGGGGCTGCTGCCGGTCTGCGGGCGACGCGCAACGGCTGCGCACGACGCGAGGCAGGTGAATCGCGTATTGTAAACGGTTGCGTGCGCGGTCCGCTTGGGGGCTTTTCGGGCGCCCCCGCGCGACAGTTTTCCACTCCCGCTTTTCGGTCCCTGTTTCTTTTGCCGATGAATTCCGTTTTCTCTGCCGCCGGCGCGAGCGCTGACGTCCCAGGACCCACCGATGTCGAGCCCTGCTGGCGCCTCGCCGCACTCGCCGCGCTGCGCGAACGCGACCCGGTCGCCAAGGCCAATGCAGTGCGCGCGCTGCACGCGCAGAGTCAGGCGCAGGCCGCTGCGCCTCGCTGGGAGCCGCAGCGCGTTATCCCGACGCCGGCCGGCTTGCCTGGCCGCCCCGCCGAGCCGCCGCTCGTCGAGCCGCGCGAGCTGCAGCGCCGCAGCATGAGCACGCCTCAAGGCCGCGTCGTGCTGCTGCACGCGCTGGCCCACATCGAATTCAACGCGATCAACCTCGCGCTCGACGCGGTCTGGCGCTTCCCCGCCATGCCCGACGCCTTCTACGCCGACTGGCTCAAGGTCGCGGCGGAGGAGGCGTATCACTTCTCGCTGCTGCGTGCGCGGCTCGCCGACTATGGTCACGCGTACGGCGATTTCCCCGCGCACAACGGCCTGTGGGAGATGTGCGAGCGTACGAGCGCCGACGTGCTCGCGCGCATGGCGCTGGTGCCGCGCGTGCTGGAGGCGCGCGGGCTCGACGCCTCGCCGCCCATCCGCGCGCGCCTGAAGCAGGCTGGCGACGATGCATCGGCCGCGATCCTCGACATCATCCTGCGCGACGAAGTGGGACACGTGCGCATCGGCAACCATTGGTTCCGCCACCTGTGCGAGGCGCGCGGTCTCGACCCGCACGCGGCATGGCTCACGCTCGCGGAGCAGTACCACGCGCCGCGCATGCGCGGTCCGTTCAACTTCGAGGCGCGCCGCTCGGCGGGCTTCGACGAAGCCGAACTGGACACGCTGGCGGCCCAGGACGCCGCGGAGCAGGCCGCCACGAAGCAGTCAACGGGGCGTCAGTCGAACGAATGACGTACTGCAAGCGCCCAGCGCCTATATAATCGAACGATCATTCTTTTTTGCGGCGGCGCAAATGAATCAATCCCGGTCCGAATTCGTCGACGTCAACGGCATCCGGCTGCACGTGCGCCGCTGGGGCGCCGAGGGCGCGCCCGTGCTGTTCATGCTGCACGGCTGGATGGACGTGGCGGCGTCGTTCCAGTTCGTCGTCGATGCGCTCGATGTTCGCGGCGGCGACTGGCAGGTCATCGCGCCCGACCTGCGTGGCTTCGGCCTGTCCGACTGGCCCGTTGCGCAGGGGCAGGGCAGCAATTACTGGTTCCCCGACTACCTCGCCGATCTCGATGCGCTGCTCGCCCATTACGCGCCCGAGGGGCAGGTGGATCTCGTCGGGCACAGTCTCGGCGCGAACATCGTGTGCCTCTATGCGGGCGTGCGGCCCGAGCGCGTGCGGCGTGTGGTCGACCTGGAGGGTTTCGGGCTGCCGGCGCCGTCACCCAGGCAGGCGCCGGTCCGCATGCGCGAGTGGCTCGACGAGGTGCGCACGCCGCCGCAACTGCGCTCGTACGCGTCGCTCGACGAGGTGGCCGCGCGGCTCGTGAAGACCAATCCGCGTCTGATCGCATCGCGCGCGCGCTTTCTCGCGCAACACTGGTCGAAGCCGGACGGCGAGGGCGGCTATGTGCTGCTCGGCGATTCGGCGCACAAGATGCGCGGTCCGCTGCTGTACCAGCTCGACGAGGTGATGGCGATCTGGTCGCAGGTGAGCGCGAGGGTGCTGCACGTCGAAGCCGCCGGCTCTGAAACGCTCGCACGGCTCGCCGGGGCGGTGCCCATCGACGCATTCAAGAAGCGTTTCGAGGCGTTTCCCGACTGGCGCGAACGGATCGTCGACGGGGCGGGGCACATGGTGCACCACGACCAGCCGGAAGAGGTCGCGCGCCTGATCGAGGCGTTCTGCGCCTGAGTGCAAGGCACTTCGAGTGCACATTCGGGCGGCGGCGAGGCACGAGGCGCCGCCCGACGACTTCACTGCGTTGCAGTAAAATGGACGTTCATCCTTTTCACGCATCCAATGAACGCCGATCTCCACTGTCACTCCACTGTCTCCGACGGGCAACTGGCCCCGGCTGCCGTCGCGCAGCTGGCGAAAGCGGGTGGCGTCGGCTTGTGGGCGCTCACCGATCACGACGTGCTCGGCGGCCAGCGCGAAGCGCGCGAGGCGGCCGAGGCGCTCGGCATGCGCTATCTGAGCGGCGTCGAGATCTCGGTCACCTGGGCGTCGCGTACGGTGCACATCGTCGGTTTGCATGTGGACCCGGAGTGCGCCGCGCTCGTCGACGGGCTCGCGCGCACGCGTGACGGCCGCGCGGCGCGCGCCGAAGCGATTGGCGAGCGGCTCGGCGAACTCGGCATTCCCGACGCGTACGAAGGCGCGTTCCAGTACGTCTCGAATCCCGACCTGGTCTCGCGCACCCATTTCGCTCGCTTTCTCGTCGAGAGCGGCCGTGCGCAGAACACCCAGGACGCGTTTTCGCGCTGGCTCGGCGAAGGCAAGCCCGGTTACGTTGCGCACCGCTGGGCCAAGCTCGCCGACGCCGTTGCGTGGATCAAGGCGGCGGGCGGCGAGGCGATCATCGCGCATCCGGGCCGCTATGCTTACACCCAGCTCGAATTCGACACGCTCTTCGGCGAATTCCTCGATCTGGGCGGCAAGGCCATCGAAGTCGTCACCGGTAGCCATACGCCCGACCAGTATGGCGAGTACGCGGCCGTTGCGCGGCGCTTTGGCTTCGAGGCGTCGCGCGGCTCCGACTTCCATGCGCCCGGGCCCGACGCGATCGAGCCCGGCACGCTGCCGCCTTTGCCTTCCGACCTCAAGCCTGTCTGGGAGCGATGGCTGTAGGCCGCGCACGGCGCGCGGCCCACTGATCCCGCCCGTTTGCTGCAAGGCGTTTCGCGCAGGTCAATCCCGCTTTGTCGTCGCTTCGTGGTAACTACGTGCAGTCGCCTGCCGTTCTCGCGCATCGTCCCGCTGCTTTCATCGCCCGCTGTTTTCATCGCCATTCGTCAGCTGATTACTGCCATGTCCCAGTTCTTTCGGCTTCACCCAGAAAACCCGCAGCCGCGTCTCGTCAAGCAGGCGGTGGAGATCATCCGCGACGGCGGTGTGATCGCATTGCCGACCGATTCGAGCTACGCGCTCGCCGCGCGCATCGACGACAAGCACGCGGCCGAACGTCTGCGGCGCATCCGCGGGCTCGACGAGAAGGCGCTGCTCTCGCTGATGGTGCGGGATCTGTCCGAACTCGCAAACTTCGCCATGGTCGACAACCGCCAATACCGGCTCATCAAGTCGGTGACGCCGGGGCCATATGTGTTCGTGCTGGTGGCGACGAAGGAAGTGCCTCGGCGTCTCTCGCATCCGTCGCGCAAGACCATCGGCCTGCGCGTGCCCGGTCATCCGATTCCGCTGGCGATTCTCGAGGAACTGGGCGAGCCGCTGCTTGCCACCACGCTGATCCTGCCGCCCGACACCGAGCCGCTCAACGACCCCGAGGAGATTCGCGAGCGCCTCGAGAAACAGCTCGATCTCGTGATCGACGGCGGGGCGTGCCCGTGCGAGCCGTCCACCGTGATCGATCTCACGGGCGAGGAGCCAGTGCTCGTGCGGCCGGGGCGGGGTTCGCTGGCGCCGTTCGGCATCGAAGAAGAAGAGGCGTGATGAGACCTGCGCGGCATGAACGCGGCATGACCGTGGCCTGAGCGCATTGACGCATTGATACAATAGCCCGCCATGGAAGCCAATCTGATTCAGACGATCGTCGTCTACGCCTTGCCCGTGATCTTCGCGATCACGCTGCACGAAGCCGCGCACGGCTACGTCGCGCGCATGCTCGGCGACAACACCGCGTATGTGCTCGGGCGCGTCTCGTTCAACCCGATGCGCCACATCGACCCGATCGGCACGATCGCCATGCCGCTCGTGCTCTATTTCCTGACGAACGGCGCGTTCGTGTTCGGTTACGCGAAGCCCGTGCCGATCGCCTTCAGCAATCTGCGCAATCCGCGCTGGGGCACGCTGTGGGTCGCGGCGGCCGGACCGCTGTGCAACTTCGTGCAGGCCATCGTATGGGGCGTGTTCGGCGTGGGGCTCGCGGTGCTCGGCGTGGACGAGCCGTTCTTCACGCGCATGGCCGCCGCCGGCGTGGGCGTGAATCTCGTGCTCGGCGTGCTGAACCTCTTTCCGCTGCCGCCGCTCGACGGCGGCCGCGTGCTCGGGGCGCTCCTGCCCACGCGCGCGAGCATTGCGCTCGCCCGTATCGAGCCCTATGGTTTCATCATCGTGATGGGGTTGCTCGTGAGTGGCATCTTCACGCGATTCTGGCTGCGCCCGCTCGTGAGTCTAGGTTACGACGCGGTCACGGCCATCCTTACCCCACTTGTGTCGCTCTTTTCATAACATCATGTTCCCAGACCGTATCTTCTCCGGCATGCGGCCCACCGGGTCGCTGCACCTCGGCCACTATCACGGCGTGCTGAAAAACTGGGTGCGCCTGCAGTCCGAGTATCCGTGCTTCTTCTGCGTGGTCGACTGGCATGCGCTCACCACGCACTATGAAACGCCGGATGTCATCGAGAAGAACGTCTGGGACGTCCTGATCGACTGGCTCGCTTCGGGCATCGACCCGAACCAGGCCACGCTCTTCATCCAGAGCCGCGTGCCGGAGCACGCCGAACTCGCGTTGCTGCTCGGCATGAGCACGCCGCTGTCCTGGCTCGAACGCGTGCCGACCTACAAGGAGCAGATCGAGAAGCTGCGCGACAAGGACCTCGGTACCTACGGCTTCCTCGGCTATCCGGTGCTGATGGCCGCCGACATCCTGCTGTACCGTGCGTCGCTCGTGCCGGTGGGCGAGGATCAGGTGCCGCACGTCGAAATGGCGCGCGAAATGGCCCGCCGCTTCAACTACATGTACGGCCGCGAGCCGGGCTTCGAAGAGAAGGCCAACGATGCGGCGAAGAAGCTGGGTGGCAAGCGCTCGAAGCTCTACCACGAGCTGCGCAACGCCTATCAGCAGGAAGGCAATGAAGAGGCGCTCGAACAGGCCCGCGCGATGCTTTCGGAGTCGCAAAGCCTTTCGATGAGCGATCGCGAGCGCCTCTTTGGCTACCTCGAAGGCTCGCGCAAAATCATCCTGCCGGAGCCGCAGGTGCTGCTCACGGAAGCCTCGCGCATGCCGGGTCTCGACGGCCAGAAGATGTCGAAGTCGTACGGCAACACCATCGGCCTGCGCGAAGACGCCGAGTCGATCACGAAAAAGGTCCGCACCATGCCGACCGACCCCGCGCGCGTGCGCCGCACCGATCCGGGCGATCCGGACAAGTGCCCGGTGTGGCAGCTCCACCAGGTCTACACCGACGAGCAGACGCACGACTGGGTGCAGAAGGGCTGCCGTTCGGCCGGGATCGGTTGTCTGGAGTGCAAGCAGCCCGTGATCGAGGGCATCCTGCGCGAGCAGCAGCCCATGCTCGAGCGCGCTCAGAAGTACATGGACGACCCCTCGCTGCTGCGTGCAATCGTCGCGGACGGCTGCGACAAGGCGCGCAAGTTCGCCAACGAGACGATGCGCGACGTGCGTGAGGCCATGGGCCTCTCGTACAGCTGATCGAGCCGATGACGTCGACGCCTGCCGCCGGTTCGCACGCCCATGGGCTTTCCGAGCCGTCGCGCTGGGTGCGCCGCTGGGCGCACCTCATCGCGCCCGGCGGCACGGTGCTCGACGTGGCCTCCGGCGCGGGCCGGCACACGCGCTGGCTGGCCAGCCAGGGGCACCCGGTAACGGCGCTCGATCGCGACGCCGCCGCGCTCGCCACGTTGCATGACGTAGCGGGTGTCGCGACGTTAGAGTGCGACCTCGAAGGCGCGCCCTGGCCGCTCGCACCGGACGCCCGCTTCGCGGCCGTCGTCGTCACGAACTACCTGCATCGCCCGCTCGTGCCCCGTCTCATCGAGGCGCTGGCGCCGGGCGGCGTCCTGATTTACGAAACCTTCGCGCAAGGCAACGAGACCGTCGGAAAGCCATCGAACCCCGCTTTCCTGCTCGCTCCGGGCGAGTTATTGGCCGTCTGTGCGCCTGCGCTGCGGGTAGTCGCCTATCAGGACGGATTTCTTTCGGAACCGCGTGAGGCGTATATTCAGCGCATCTGCGCGGTACGGGAAAAAACGACCTCAGTGTCCCTCGAAAGAGCCAGTAATGTACCTGAGAACCAGGGCCTACCCGTAACGCGTTACGATCTGACCGGCTAATCCGCTACAATCGCGGTTTAACCGACTCATTTTTCTGGCGTTTCATGGCTAACGGCACTCAGGACGGCATTACGCTGCAAGGCAGCATTCCCGCGATCGTCACCCCCATGCACGGGGACGGCAGTCTCGACCTGCCGGCATTCCGCAAACTGATCGACTGGCACGTGGAAGAGGGGACGGATGCCCTCGTCGTCGTCGGTACGAGCGGGGAGTCCGCCACGCTGGACGTCGAAGAACACATCCTGATGATCAAGACGGCGGTCGAGCACGCTGCCGGCCGTATGCCGATCATCGCGGGCGCCGGTGGCAATTCCACCGCCGAGGCGATCGAACTCACGAAGCACGCGAAGGAAGTGGGCGCACAGGCGTCGCTCCAGGTCGTGCCCTATTACAACAAGCCGACCCAGGAAGGCATGTACCGCCACTTCGCGAAGATCGCGGAGGACGTGGACCTGCCCGTCATCCTCTACAACGTGCCGGGCCGTACGGTCGCGGACATGGCGAACGAGACCATCCTGCGTCTGGCCGAAGTGCCGGGCATCATCGCGGTGAAAGAAGCGACGGGTAACATCGACCGCGCCGCGCACCTCATCAAGCATGCGCCGAAAGGCTTCAAGATTTTCAGCGGCGACGATCCCACGGCGATCGCGCTGATGCTGCTTGGCGGCCACGGCAATATTTCGGTGACCGCGAACGTTGCGCCGCGCCAGATGAGCGACCTGTGCAAGGCCGCGCTCTCCGGCGACGCGAAAACGGCGCGTGCGATCCATATGAAGCTGTTGTCGCTGCACAAGAACCTGTTCATCGAATCGAATCCGATTCCGGTGAAGTGGGCGCTGCAGGAACTCGGCCGCATCGAAGGCGGCATCCGACTGCCGCTCACGCCGCTCGACGCGCGCTACCACGACGTGGTGCGCGCCGCGCTGCGCGAAGCCGGTCTGGCTGGCTGATCCGATCAGCCAGCCGCCGATTTATCAACCGACGCCGCCACGGCCCAGCCGCCCAATCACTGAAAGACCTCGGACCGACCTCGGTCCACCGTCTCGAAGAGCAAGGCTTAGCGTTCCCGTATCACGAAGGCCCACATGAAACGTTCCGCTTTTTCCCTCCACGCAACCCGCATGGCGGTGCTGGCGCTTGCCCTCGGGTCGCTCGCAGGTTGCGAGTCGCTGAACGACATGTTCGCGTCCGATCGCGTCAACTACAAGGACACGCCGACCGCGCCGCCGCTGAATGTGCCGCAGGATCTGTCGTCGGCGCCGAACGACCAGAAGTACGTCGCGCCGCCGCCCACGATCACGCTTGGCGGCTCCGCTCAGCGCACGGTCATGCCGGCCGGCAACGCCACGCTCGGCGTGCCGGATGCGCAGGACCCGTTCGGCATGCACGTGGAGCGCGACGGCGACCGCCGCTGGCTCGTGGTGGACGGCCGCTCGCCTGACGACGTCTGGCCGCAACTGCAGGAATTCTGGACGGAGAACGGCTTCACGCTGACGACCGACTCGCCGTCCACGGGCATCATGACGACCGACTGGGCCGAGAACCGCGCCAACATTCCGGACGACTGGTTCCGCCGCACGATCGGCCGCGTGATTGATTTCGCGTACTCGTCGGGCACGCGCGACCGCTTCCGCGTGCTGGTCTCGCGCGGCCCGGACGGTCAAACCGATATTTCCGTCACGCATAACGCGATGGAAGAAGTGCTGACGGGGCAGGACAAGACGGGGTCGAAGTGGGTCGAGCGTCCGCGCGACCCGGCACTCGAAGCCGCCTTTCTCGCGAAGATCATGCAGAAGTTCGGCCTGACCGACGCGCAGTCCAAGCAACTGCTGACCGATGCGCGCCCGTCGACGGCTGGCGTCAAGGTCGCCGCCGGTCCTGACGGCACGACGCTCGACTTGCCCGAAGCGTTCGACACCGCGTGGCTGCGTGTGGGCCTCGCGCTCGACCGCACGAACTTTACGGTCGACAATCGCGACCGCGAGAAGGGCCTCTACTTCGTGCGCTACGCCGATTCGATGCAGGAGCTCAAGGGTGACGGCCTGCTCGGCAAGCTTTTCTACAACCCGAAGAAGGCCACGAAGGATCAGGGTCCGGAATACCGCGTAGCCGTGCGCTCGACGGGCAATTCGACCCAGGTTGCCGTGGTCGACCAGAGCGGCCGCGTCGACACCTCGTCGGACGCACAGCGTATCGTCTCCGCGCTCCACGCGCAGCTGAACTAGCGTGCGCTGATATGCGATTTGCGAGCCTCGGCAGCGGCAGCGAGGGTAACGCACTGGTCGTAGAAGCAGGCAGCGGCACGACGCCCACGCGCGTGCTGCTCGACTGCGGATTCTCAGCGAAGGAAGTCGAGCGGCGCCTCGCCCGCGCGGGGCTGGCCGCCGACGCGCTCACGGCAATTCTCATCACCCACGAACACAGCGATCACGTCGGCAGCGCGCTCACGCTCGCGCGCCGCTGGTCGATTCCGCTTTACATGAGCTGGGGCACGGCGCAGGCCGTGGGCGCCGACGACGCCGCAGGCGTCGAACTCAACGTCTTGTGGGGCGACGAGACGGTCGAGATCGGCGAACTCGGCGTATTGCCCTACACGGTGCCGCACGACGCGCGCGAGCCGCTGCAGTTCGTGTTCAGCGACGGCGCGAGCCGGCTTGGCGTACTGACCGACGTCGGCGAGTCGACCTCGCATATCAGCAACGTGCTGAGCGGTTGTGACGCACTGGTGCTCGAATGCAACCACGACCTCGAGATGCTCGCGGCGAGCCGTTATCCGGCTTCGCTCAAGGCGCGCATCGGTGGGTCGCATGGCCATCTGAACAACGAGGCGGCCGGCGGTATCCTCGCGGGGCTCGATCGCGCGAAGCTGCGGCATTTGATCGCCGCGCACCTGAGCCAGCAGAACAACACGCCGGAGCTTGCGCGCGCGGCGATGGCTGCGATTCTGGGAAATGCCGCGACGCAGATCGGGGTCGCTTCGCAAGCCGAGGGTTTCGACTGGATTGCGCTCTGAGTCCCGCGCCCGCGACGCGGCCAAACGAATAGACGAAAAAAGCCCATGACGAAAGTCATGGGCTTTTTGCTTGCTGAGGCGGGAATCCATCGATCCGGCCCCGCCAAGCTTTGATTAGACTTTAGTTACGATTGCCGCCGAAGATGCCGAGGATGGCCAGCAGGTTCGTGAACACGTTATACAGGTCCAGATAGATCGCGAGCGTGGCCGAGATGTAGTTCGTCTCGCCGCCGTTCACGACGCGCTGCACGTCGAACAGCATGTAGGCCGAGAAGATCGCGATGGCGAGCACCGAAACCGTGAGCATCAGCGCGGGCAGCTGCAGGAACATGTTCGCGACGCCGGCCAGCAGGATCACGATCACGCCCATGAAGAGCCACTTGCCGAGGCCCGAGAAGTCGCGCTTGCTGACCGTGGCGATGGTGGCCATGGCGGTGAAAATGATGCCGGTGCCGCCGAACGCTAGCATGATGAGCTGTGGGCCGTTCGAAAAGCCGAGGACGAACGACAGCAGGCGCGAGAGCATCAGGCCCATGAAGAACGTGAAGCCGAGCAGCACGAACACGCCGATCGAGCTGTTCTTGGTGCGCTCGATGGCGAACATGAAACCGAAGGCGATCGCGAAGAACGCGAGCAGGCTCATGGCCGGGCTGGTAGCGGCAAAAAGCGAGAAGCCGGTCGCGACGCCCACCCACGCGCCGAGCACCGTCGGCACCATCGACAGCGCGAGCAGCCAGTAGGTGTTGCGCAGTACGCGGTTGCGGGTCTCCGCCGAGGTGACGCTGCCGCCGCGGCCGAAGTTATAGGGATACTCGTTCATGCTTTCTCCTTGCGTGAGACGCGTGGGTGAGGGCGCGCAGGTGCGCGGTCCGCTCCCCCATAAGATAAGTGCGCCGACCCAGAGTTTCAACGGGTTGCCACACAGTTTCCGTTATGTTTGCACAGCGTATGCCGCCAATCTTAAGCCTCTCTGAATGGTACGGCAGCGCAGTGCGTGTGCCCGGCTTGCGCTCATTTGCCCCGGTTTGCCGGGCTATGAGGGTTCAATCGCAATCATACATGGGAACATGCTACAATTGCGGATTCATTTGAATCTGTAACCTCTTAATTTTCTGGAGTTTTTATGGCGATCGAACGCACCCTGTCGATTATCAAGCCGGACGCAGTGGCGAAGAACGTGATCGGCCAGATCTACAGCCGCTTCGAAAACGCTGGCCTGAAGATCATTGCCTCCCGCATGGTTCACCTCTCGCGCGCCGACGCTGAGAAGTTCTATGCTGTTCACGCAGCGCGCCCGTTCTTCAAGGACCTCGTCGATTTCATGATCTCGGGTCCGGTCGTGATTCAGGTTCTGGAAGGCGAGAACGCTATCCTGAAGCACCGCGATCTGATGGGCGCAACCGATCCGAAGAAGGCTGAGAAGGGCACGATCCGCGCCGACTTCGCCGACAGCATCGACGCGAACGCCGTGCACGGCTCGGACGCCGCTGAAACGGCAGCCGTGGAAGTCGCGTTCTTCTTCCCGCAAGTCAACGTCTACTCGCGCTAAGCACGGCGCGAGCTGACTGCAGTAGTAGCATAGGGTCGCGAACGGCGATGACGCTCACCGTCCAGTTCCCGATGCCGCGCAAGTGCGCAGGCAGCCGGGCAGCGCGGGCGGTGAGCGCGCTCTCGCACTGAAATGGCAGGATTCGACATGACGAGCAGTTCCACCGTCAACCTTCTCGATCTCGACGCCCAAGGGCTCGTCGCCTATTGCGAGAGCCTGGGCGAGAAGCCGTTTCGCGCCAAACAGCTTCAGCGCTGGATCCATCAGTACAACGCCGCCGACTTCGACGGCATGACGGATCTCGCCAAATCGCTGCGCGAGAAGCTCAAAGGGCGCGCCACCATCGGCATGCCCGGCATCATCAGCGACAACGTTTCCTCCGACGGCACGCGCAAGTGGCTCGTGGACGTCGGCAACGGCAACGCGGTCGAAACCGTGTTCATCCCCGAAGACAACCGCGGCACGCTGTGCGTGTCGTCGCAGGCGGGATGCGCGGTCAACTGCCGGTTTTGCTCCACCGGCAAGCAAGGTTTTTCACGCAATCTCACCACCGCCGAGATCATCGGCCAGCTGCGCATGGCGGAATTCGCCCTGCGCGCCTCGCTTCTGGGCGAGGCTGGAGGCCGTGCGACCGGCGGTGACGGCAAGGGCGAACGCGTCATCACGAACGTCGTGATGATGGGGATGGGCGAGCCGCTGCTGAACTACGACGCGGTCGTGCCCGCCATGCGCCTGATGCTCGACGACAACGCCTACGGCCTGTCGCGCCGGCGCGTCACGCTCTCTACGTCGGGCGTCGTGCCGATGATGGATCGTCTCGGCGCCGAGCTGCCCGTGGCGCTCGCCGTTTCCTTGCACGCACCGAACGACGCGCTGCGCGACGAACTCGTGCCGCTCAACCGCAAGTACCCGCTGCGCGAGTTGATGGCGGCGTGCCAGCGTTACCTGGAAGTGGCGCCGCGCGACTTCATCACGTTCGAGTACTGCATGCTCGACGGCGTCAACGACACGGAAGAGCACGCACGCCAGTTGCTCGCCGTGACGCGTGACGTGCCATGCAAATTCAATCTGATCCCGTTCAATCCGTTCCCCGAGTCGGGCTTGCTGCGCTCGAAATCGGACCAGATCAAACGCTTCGCGCAGATCCTCATGGATGCGGGCGTCGTCACGACCGTGCGCAAGACGCGCGGCGACGACATCGACGCGGCCTGCGGGCAGCTCGCCGGCGAAGTGAAGGACCGCACGCGCCTTGCTGAGCGCACGGGCCGGGCCGCGGGCAAGGTCATCGAAGTACGGCCGGTTCAGCACTGAACCGGCATCAGGAGGGCCGATGGCCGCGTGCGGGGGAAACGCGCGGCCGTGGGCGGTAGTAAAAGAAACGTTGCAGAAGCGATCGGAAGCGGCACACTGGCCGCACATTTTGTTATAAACGGTCTGCGAATCGGGTAGAGGCGGGGCGGGACGCGCCCAACCGGTTCCAGTATTGAAAAGAATCGACGCAAGGACTTTGGGATGAGCGAGCCGCAGCACCCTTTCGGGACAGACGGAACTGACAGCAACGCAGGTCGTTCGGCGCCGGGCGCCACACCTTCGCCGGTGCAGGCAGTGCCCGACACGATGGCCGCGGCCGGCGCGCGTCTTGCGCAGCTGCGCGAGGCCAAGGGTTGGGCGATCGAAGATGTCTCGGCGCGCCTGAAGGTGTCGGTGTCGAAGCTGCGCGAACTCGAAGCGGGCGATATCAGCCACCTGCCGGACACGACGTTCGCGCTCGGCGTGGTGCGTGCCTACGCGAAGCTGCTCGGTACCGATTCCGCGCCGTTCACGCAGGCGCTGCGCCGCGAGCGCGGCATGGCGCAGCCGGATCTGTCGATGCCGGCTTCGGCGGGCTCCGATCTGCCGCGCGGCCGCGTCTCGCTCTCGCTCGGCGGCAGTGGCGCGCGGGCTCCGCGCCGCCGCGCTTCGTGGTTGTGGGGCGTGGCGATCATCGTTATCGCGGTGCTCGCGATTTCCATGTGGCACACGAACAGTGGCGAATCGTCGGCCTGGTTTGCGCGCCTGAAGGCGATGGCGAACGGCGCGAGCGTGCAGACGGGCGCGTCGTCGCCGACCGTGACGCAGGGCGTTGCGACCGGCAACGAGGGTGCATCGGCCGTCCAGGGCGCGGATCAGTCCGTCGCGCCGCAGGCTGGTGACGCAAACGACGCCGGCGACAACGCCAACGCCAACGCGGCGCCCGATCAGGACGCTACGGCGAGCGCGCCGCAGGCTGCGCAACCGGCGCCTCAAGCTGCGCAACCCGCGCCTCAAGTTGCGCAACCGGCACCGCAGGCCGCGAAGCCTGCCGCTGCAAGCGCCGCACCGGCGGCGGCCGTTGCCAACGCGGCAAGCGCTGCGCGCGCCCAGGCGGCGAGCGCGCCGGCCGCAGCGGCAGCGCAGACCGCGGCAGCCGACAACGGCGCCGACACCTCGACGTTCGCGATCCGCGTGACCCAGGACACCTGGGTCAGCGTGCGCCAGAAGGATGGCAAGGAAGTTTTCTCGGGGCTGATCCACGGCAGCGACGCGCGTGAGATCAGCGGCACCGAGCCGCTCAAGGTCACCGTGGGCAACAAGGCCGGCATCGAGTCGATGACCATCGACGGCCAGCCGGTCGACACGTCGAAGTACGCGTCGGCGCGTGGCAATGTCGCGCGCTTCGTGCTGCCCTGATCAAGACATGGCATGCGTCGCGGCCTGGCAAGTCTCATTGCCGGCCGCGACGCTTTTTCAATTCACGCAGTGCCGCCGCCGGCTAGCCGGCGCTAGTGCGCGTGAGGCGTAAATGGGTTTTTCGATGCAAAGCGAAACGCAATCCTCGACCAGCAACAGTCAGATCTGCTCGAACGAGCCGGTTCTCGGCGGCCACGCGCCGCGCCGCAAGTCGCATGCCGTGCATGTGCGCTGGGGCGGCCAGCTGGTGACGATCGGCGGCGACGCGCCGGTGCGCGTGCAGTCGATGACCAACACCGACACCGCGGACCCCATCGGCACCGCGATCCAGATCAAGGAACTCGCGCAGGCGGGTTCGGAGCTCGTGCGTATCACGGTCAACACGCCGGAAGCGGCAGCGGCCGTGCCGCATATCCGCGAGCAGCTCGACCGCATGGGCGTGATGGTGCCGCTCGTCGGCGACTTCCACTACAACGGCCACCTGCTGCTGCGCGACTATCCCGCCTGCGCCGAGTCGCTGTCGAAGTACCGCATCAACCCGGGCAACGTGGGCCAGGGCGCGAAGCGCGACACGCAGTACGCGCAGATGATCGAAGCGGCCATCAAGTACGACAAGCCGGTGCGTATCGGCGTGAACTGGGGCAGCCTCGACCAGGACCTGCTCGCGCGCATGATGGACGAGAACGGCGCGCGCAAGGAGCCGTGGGAAGCGCAGAGCGTGATGTACGAAGCGCTCATTCAGTCGGCCATCGGCTCGGCGGAACGAGCCGTCGAACTCGGCCTCGGCCGCGACAAGATCATCCTGTCGTGCAAGGTGAGCGGCGTGCAGGACCTGATCGCGGTCTACCAGGAACTCGCGAAGCGTTGCGATTTCGCGCTGCACCTGGGCCTGACGGAAGCGGGCATGGGCTCGAAGGGCATCGTCGCGTCGACGGCGGCGCTTTCCGTGCTGCTGCAGCAGGGCATCGGCGACACGATCCGCATCTCGCTCACGCCGGAACCGGGCGGTGCGCGCACGGGCGAAGTCGTGGTCGGCCAGGAAATCCTGCAGACCATGGGCCTGCGCTCGTTCACGCCGATGGTCATCGCGTGCCCCGGCTGCGGCCGCACGACCAGCACGCTGTTCCAGGAACTGGCTTCGCAGATCCAGGGCTATCTGCGCGCGCAGATGCCGCTGTGGCGCGACGAGTATCCGGGCGTCGAGACGATGAACGTTGCCGTGATGGGCTGCATCGTGAACGGCCCGGGCGAGTCGAAGCACGCGAACATCGGCATCAGCCTGCCGGGCTCGGGCGAGAACCCCGCGGCGCCGGTCTTCATCGACGGCGAGAAGGTGAAGACGCTGCGCGGCGAGCACATCGCCGAAGAATTCCAGCAGATCGTGAGCGACTACGTCGCGCGCAAGTACGGCAAGGCCGAAGCGACGAACTGAGCAGGCGGGTCGATCCGTTTGTAGTTCGCATGTAGCCCGCTTGTCGCTCGATACGCACAACCGCATAAAGCCAATTCGCAACGCAATGACTGAACAAAAACGCAAGCCCGAAAAGCTCTCGGGCGTGAAGGGCATGAACGACATCCTGCCGCAGGAGGCAGGGCTGTGGGAATTCTTCGAAACCACGGTGAAGTCGCTGCTTCGTTCGTACGGCTATCAAAATATCCGCACGCCGATCGTCGAGCACACGCAACTATTCACGCGCGGCATCGGAGAAGTGACCGACATCGTCGAGA
This sequence comes from Paraburkholderia sp. EG287B, assembly GCF_040965595.1. Classification (NCBI taxonomy): domain Bacteria; kingdom Pseudomonadati; phylum Pseudomonadota; class Betaproteobacteria; order Burkholderiales; family Burkholderiaceae; genus Paraburkholderia; species Paraburkholderia sp. EG287B. The sequence continues at coordinate 379,628 of NZ_JBFRCG010000001.1, read as the reverse complement.
AGGAGATGTACAGCTTCACCGACGCGCTCAACGGCGAGAACCTCACGCTGCGCCCGGAAGGCACGGCGGCCGCCGTGCGCGCGTCGATCGAGCACAACATGCTCTACGACGGTCCGAAGCGCCTGTGGTACATCGGCCCGATGTTCCGTCACGAGCGTCCGCAGCGCGGCCGCTATCGCCAGTTCCATCAGGTGGGCGTCGAAGCGCTCGGTTTCGCGGGCCCCGATGCGGACGCTGAAATCATCCTGATGTGCCAACGCCTCTGGGACGACCTCGGCCTCACCGGCATCAAGCTCGAGATCAACTCGCTCGGCGTGGCCGAAGAACGTGCGGCGCATCGCGTCGAGCTGATCAAGTATCTCGAGCAGCACGTCGAGCTGCTCGACGAAGACGGCAAGCGCCGCCTCTACACGAACCCGCTGCGCGTGCTCGACACGAAGAATCCCGCGCTGCAGGAGATCGCGGACAAGGCGCCGAAGCTGATCGACTTCCTCGGCGAAGAATCGCGTGCGCACTTCGACGGGCTGCAGCGCATTCTCAAGTCGAACAACATCCCGTTCAAGATCAACCCGCGTCTCGTGCGTGGTCTCGATTACTACAATCTGACCGTGTTCGAGTGGGTGACCGACAAGCTCGGCGCGCAGGGCACCGTCGCGGCGGGCGGTCGTTACGATCCGCTGATCGAGCAGCTGGGCGGCAAGCCGACGGCAGCGTGCGGCTGGGCCATGGGCATCGAGCGCATTCTCGAACTGCTCAAGGAAGAGGACCTCGTGCCGGAAGAAGATGGTTGCGACGTCTACGTTGTCCACCAGGGCGAAGCCGCGCGCGAGCAGGCGTTCATCGTGGCGGAGCGTCTGCGCGATACGGGTCTCGACGTGATCTTGCATTGCAGCGCCGACGGTCAGAGCGCGAGCTTCAAGTCGCAGATGAAGCGCGCGGATGCCAGCGGCGCGGCCTTTGCCGTCGTGCTCGGCGAGGACGAAGTGGCCAGGGGCGAGGCCGGTGTGAAGGCGCTGCGCGGCACGGCTGCGGAGGCCCGCAGCGAGCAACAAACGGTAGCGCTTGAGGACTTGACCGAATATCTGATCAATGCGATGGTTGCATCCGCCGAAGACGGCGACGACTAACAGGGCCGCCCAAGGGGCCGCCCGGTGGGGCTGCCCAGGTCGCTGCGCATTCGAAAACAGGCTTCAGAATAAACGAGGAATCGCTACGCGATGAGTTACCACGACGAACAGGAATCGATCGAGAGCTTCAAGGCATGGTGGGGGCAGTGGGGTAACGCCACTACGTGGGTCGTGCTGATCGTTCTGCTCGCGCTCGCAGCGTGGAACGGCTGGAACTTCTGGCAGCGCCGCGAGGCGGCCGAAGCCGCCGTGCTGTACGACCAGGTGCAGCAGGCCGCGAACAGCAGCGACAAGGCCATGCTCACGCGCGTGGCGTCCGACATGGAAGATCGCTTCGGCAGCACGGCGTACGCGCAGATGACGGCGCTCGGCGTGGCCAAGGCGCTCTATATGGCGGGCGACACGGCCGGCGCGAAGGCACAGCTGCAATGGGCCGCCGACCACGCCAAGGACGACGAATTCCGCCAGATCGCAAAGCTGCGTCTCGCTTCGCTCCTGCTCGACGAAAAGGCCTACGATCAGGGCCTCGCGCTGATTCCGCAACCCGATTCGGGTCCGTTCAAGGGCATCGTGGCCGACGGTCGCGGCGATCTGCTGGCCGCGGCCGGCAAGCGCGACGACGCGCGCGCGGCCTACAAGCTGGCCCTCGACAGCCTGCCGAAGAGCGACGCTTCCGAGCGTCAGCTGATCCAGTTCAAGCTGGATGCGCTCGGCGGCTGAATCGCTGGCTAAATTGCGAAGCGTGCCGGACGTGCGCGCCGCGTTGCGAAACCATTCAAACCAATTTCATTCATGCGTCGTTCACCGATGAATCTGCTGAAACGAACCGTTGTGCCCGTCGCGCTCGCGATGACCGTCCTGGCTCTCGCAGCCTGCTCATCGACGAAAGACGTGCGCCGCGTGCCGGTGCCGCTGACCGAATTCAAGCCGGCGCTGGACGTCCAGCAGGTGTGGAAGTCGAGTGTCGGCAAGGCGGGTCGCTATCTGTTCGCGCCGGTCGCCGTGGGCGACGCTGTGTACGCGGCGGGCGAGAACGGCTCGGTCGCGAAGATCGACGCCGCATCGGGCAAGGACGTCTGGCGCACCAAGCTCAAGGACGACCTCTCGGCGGGCGTGGGCAGCGACGGCAATCTCACGGCAGTCGGCGGCCTGAAGGGTGACGTCTACGTGCTCGACTCGAATGGCAAGCTCTCGTGGCAGGCCAAGGCGCCGGGCGAGATCATCTCGCCGCCGCTCGTCGGCAACGGCCTCGTGATCGTGCGCACGATCGACGGCCAGATCGTCGCCTTCAACGGCCAGACGGGCGAGCAGAAGTGGATCTACCGCAACCGCGCCGTGCCGCTGAACCTGCGCGTTTCGGCCGGCATGACGTTCGCGGGCGAACAGGCCGTGCTGGCCGGGTTCCCGGGCGGCTCGTTCGCGGCGATCAACCTGCAAAGCGGCGACGCCTTCTGGGAAACGCCGGTTTCGTACCCGAAGGGCGTGACGGAAGTCGAGCGCATCAACGACGTGAGCGGTCCGCCCACGCTGGTCGGAGCCACGACCTGCGCGGTCACGTTCCAGGGCCAGCTTGGCTGTTTCGACGCCAATTCCGGTCGTCCGATGTGGCAAAAGCCGTTCTCGAGCACGAGCGGCATCGCGCAGGATGAAACCACGGTGGTGGGCGGCGACGACTGGTCGGTCGTGAAGGCCTTCAGCGTGTCGACGGGCGAGCCGACCTGGACGAACGAGAAGCTCAAGAGCCGCGACGTGAGCGTGCCCGCCGTGCTGGGCCACGCGGTCGTGCTCGGCGATTTTCAGGGCTACGTGCATTTCCTCTCGCTCGACGACGGCAGCTTCGTCTCGCGCGTGAAGACCGACGGCAGCCCGATCGCGGCCGCGCCGGTGCTCGCTGGCAACACCCTTGTCGTGCAGACGAAGGACGGCGACCTGTACGGTCTGCGTCCGCATTAAGCGTCGTCTGCGGCGGCGCCTCACGAGCGTCGCGCGGATGGATGCAGGTGCATGAGGCGCTGGAGCCCGCAGGTTCCGACGCCTTGCCCGCTGGCCGGCTGAAGCCGGCCGTGCCCGTTTTAGGAATGCGGCGTGCACGACCCCGCCGTTCACCGTTACCGCCACCCGGCGGTTGCGCGGCGTCCCGCCCCGGTCGCGCCGCGCTTTCGGCTCGGGGCCACGGCCCGGTCCGTGAATTTCGTGATAATTTGCAACTGATGCAGCCCCGCAGGCGCGGGGTTTGCCGCGCAGCGCGCCGGACTCGCCGGCGCCGCGCCTTACTGTAGAAAAGATCAGATGAAACCCGTAATCGCCCTCGTCGGGCGCCCCAATGTGGGGAAATCCACGCTGTTCAACCGGCTCACGCGTTCGCGCGATGCGCTGGTGGCCGACCTGCCCGGCCTCACGCGCGACCGTCACTACGGTGAAGGGCGCACGGGCGATCGCCCGTATCTCGTGGTCGACACCGGCGGCTTCGAGCCGGTCGCCAAGGACGGCATCCTGCACGAGATGGCTCGCCAGACGCGCCAGGCCGTGGAAGAAGCCGATATCGTCGTGTTCATCTGCGACGGCCGCAATGGCCTGGCACCGCAGGACAAGCACATCGCCGACTACCTGCGCAAGACCGGCCGGCCGATCTTCCTCGTCGTCAACAAGGCCGAAGGCATGAAGTACAGCGCCGTGGCCGCCGACTTCTACGAACTCGGTCTCGGCGACCCGCGCGCGATTTCCGCCGCGCACGGCGACGGCGTGACGGAAATGATCAACGAGGCGCTCCAAAAGGCGTACGCCGACCAGCCCGAAGAAAGCGAAGAGGACGCCGCGAAGCACGGCGTCAAGATTGCGATCGTCGGCCGCCCGAACGTAGGCAAGTCGACGCTCGTCAACACGCTGATCGGCGAAGACCGCGTGATCGCATTCGACATGCCGGGCACGACGCGCGATTCGATCTATGTGGATTTTGAGCGCAACGGCAAGAAGTACACGCTGATCGACACGGCGGGTCTGCGCCGCCGCGGCAAGGTGTTCGAAGCGATCGAGAAGTTCTCGGTGGTGAAGACGCTGCAGTCGATCGCCGACGCCAACGTCGTGATTCTGCTGCTCGATGCGCAGCAGGAAATCTCCGACCAGGACGCGCATATCGCGGGCTTCGTGGTGGAGCAGGGCCGCGCGCTCGTGGTGGGCGTGAACAAGTGGGACGGCATGGACGATCACGCGCGCGAGCGCACCAAGCACCACCTGCAGCGCAAGCTGAAGTTCCTCGACTTCGCGGAAATGCGCTTCATCTCGGCGACCGAGAAGTTCGGTATCGGCCCGCTGATGCGCTCGGTGGACGACGCCTACGCCGCCGCCATGGCGAAACTGCCCACGCCGAAGCTCACGCGCGCGCTCATCGAAGCCGTGGAGTTCCAGCAGCCGCGCCGCCGCGGCCCCGTGCGTCCGAAGCTGCGCTACGCGCACCAGGGGGGACAGAACCCGCCGATCATCGTCATTCACGGCAACGCACTCGACGCCGTGACTGAGACCTACAAGCGCTATCTGGAGAACCGTTTCCGGGAAACTTTCTCGCTCACCGGCACTCCATTGCGCATAGAGTTTCGCTCCTCGACGAATCCCTATACTGAGAAAAACTAGGCTGTTGCTGAATAGCGTTCGCTACCCCGCAAAGGCCTCCTGGCCGAACCGCCAGGAACCGCGCGGGGGAACGAGAATCGGCTATAGTGTAGCGATTGGTGGTGGATTTCTTTTTCTTCACCCCAATATAAGTTAAACCTGCAAAAAAATACGGAGTTTGCTATGAGCAACAAAGGGCAATTGTTACAAGACCCGTTTCTGAACGCGCTGCGCAAGGAGCACGTGCCTGTTTCGATCTATCTGGTCAACGGCATCAAGCTTCAAGGGAACATCGAATCGTTCGACCAGTACGTCGTGTTGCTCCGTAATACGGTTACGCAAATGGTTTACAAGCACGCCATCTCCACGGTGGTTCCGGCCCGTCCGGTGAACTTCCACCCGGATACGGAAGCGTCCTGACCCATGACGCGGCCGGCCCGGGGCGCCTCGCAGGCAGCTCTGGTCCGGCCGCTTTCATTTTGACATCCTCTAATTTGATCAACGCCGCACTCGTCGGCATCGACTTCGGCAAGACCGAGTTCGAAGCCAGTCTCGAAGAACTCAGCCTGCTCGCCAAAAGCGCGGGCGCCACTCCCGCTGTCACGCTCACCGGGCGACGCTCCAGCCCTGACGCCGCCATGTTCATCGGCAGCGGCAAGGCCGAGGAACTGCGTCTCGCCTGTGAGGCGAACGACATCGAAATCGTCATCTTCAATCACGCGCTGTCGCCCGCCCAGCAACGTAATCTGGAGCGCGCGCTCAATCGCCGCGTGGTCGACCGCACGAGCCTCATCCTCGACATCTTCGCCCAGCGCGCCCGCAGCCACGAAGGCAAACTGCAGGTCGAGCTCGCGCAGCTGCAATACCTCGCCACGCGCCTCGTGCGCGCCTGGACTCACCTCGAGCGCCAGAAGGGCGGTATCGGCCTGCGCGGCCCGGGTGAAACGCAGCTCGAAACCGACCGCCGCCTCATCGGCGAGCGCATCAAGATGCTGCAGGGCAAGCTTGCGAAGCTGCGTCGCCAGCATGGCACGCAGCGGCGTCAGCGCGAGCGCAACCGCACGATGTCGGTGTCGCTCGTGGGCTATACGAACGCGGGCAAGTCCACGCTCTTCAATGCGCTCACGAAGGCGCAGGCCTACGCCGCCGACCAGTTGTTCGCAACGCTCGACACGACCTCGCGGCGCGTCTGGCTCGGCGACGCAGTGGGGCAGATCGTGCTGTCCGATACGGTCGGGTTCATCCGCGAACTGCCTCACCAGCTCGTCGCCGCGTTTCGCGCGACGCTGCAGGAAACGGTGCAGGCCGATCTGCTGCTGCACGTGGTGGACGCGTCGAGCGCCGTGCGCCTCGATCAGATCGATCAGGTGAACGGGGTGCTGCACGATATCGGCGCGGACACGATCCGCCAGGTGCTGGTCTTCAACAAGATCGACGCCGTGCCGGAACTGGCGGCCCGCGGCGGAACGGTCGAGCGTGATGAATATGGTAATATTTCGCGCGTCTTTTTGAGCGCCCGCACAGGTGTCGGACTGGATGCGCTGCGCTCCGTCATCGCCGAAATCGCGACTGCCGAGCCGCTTGCCGATGCGCCGCAGTCCCTGGCCGCAGACTGGAGCGCGGTGCAGGAAGAACCTCGCTGGGAACCCGAACACGAGCGCTGAGGCGCGCCCGGCATTGTCTTGCACGCAAGGCCGGCCCAGCGGCTCCGACGGAATCCGCACGCAATTGACCCGCTGTCTACTCTGGTGAACGAACACAGGTGAACGATTACAACAAGCGGACTGGCTGGCAGCGCGCGCGCGCCATTTTCTCGCTGAACGACCCGCGTTGGGGTCGAGGCGACGGCAATGGCCAGCGTTCTGACGACGGGCGCCGCCCGCCGGGCAATAACGGCAACAAGGGTGGCAACGGCGACAAGGGCGACGGTCCGCCGGACCTCGACGAAATGTGGCGCGACTTCAACCGCCGCATGTCCGCTTTCTTCGGCCGCAAGGGCAAGGGTCCGGGCGGCTTCGGACCGCGTCCGGACAATGGCCATGGCGCGCGCATCGGCGTGGGCATCGTGCTCGGCGTGCTGATCGCGATCTATGTGGGCAGCGGCGTGTTCGTCGTGCAGGAAGGCCAGGCCGGTGTCGTGCTGCAGTTCGGCCAGTATCGCCACACGGTTGGCCAGGGCGTGCACTGGCGCATGCCCTATCCGTTCCAGACTCACGAAATCGTCAACATCGGTCAGATCCGCACCGTCGAGATCGGCCGCAGCAACCTCGTGCGTCCGGCAAACGTGAAGGATGCCGCGGTCATCACGCATGACGGCGACATTCTCAACGTGCGCCTGACCGTGCAGTACCAGGTCAAGCAGCCAACCGACTACCTGTTCCGCAGCGTCGATCCCGACCTCACCGTCACGCAGGCCGCCCAGGCGGCGGTGCGCACCGTGGTGGGCGCGCGCAGCACGAACGACATGCTGTACGCGGACCGCGAGCCGATTCGCGCCCAGCTTGCCGATACGATCCAGCACTCGCTCGACGAGTACAAGACGGGCCTCGGCGTGACCGGTGTCGCGATCCAGAGCGTCTCGGCGCCCGATCAGGTGCAGGCCGCGCTCGACGACGAAGCCAAGGCGCGCCAGGACCGCGAACGCGCGAAGCGCGACGCGCAGGCCTATGCCGACCAGCTGCTGCCGCGTGCGCAGACCGAGGCGGCGCGTCTCGTCGACGAAGCCAAGGCGTACAGCGAACGCGTGGTCTCGCAGGCGCAGGGCGACGCGCAGCGCTTCACGCAGGTCTACGAACAATATGCGAAGGCGCCGGCTGTGATTCGCGAGCGCATGTATCTCGAGACGATGCAACACATCTATTCGAATGCGACGAAGGTGTTCGTCGACAGCAAGTCGGGCAACAACGTGATTTATCTGCCGCTCGACAAACTCGTCGATACGACGCGTCAGCGCGCCGCCGTGGCGGCGGGCGCAACGGGCGCGGCTGCGGCCTCGGGCGCCGGCGCTGCGCCGGCAAGCGCGGCTTCGGACGCCAATGCGGCTTCCGCGCCGGCAGCGGGCAGCGAGCCACAGCCAGGCGCACAGCCAGGGGCCCAGCCGGGCGCCCAGCAGCAAGGCTCGCAGCAGCAGGGCGCGGCTCCCGCAACCACGGCCAGCGACGCGGCAGCCGCCGCGAGCGACGCCTTCCGTTCGCGCGATGCGTTCCGCTCGCGCGGCCGCGAAAGCGACGTGCAATAAGGGGCGCGCCGATATGAACAAGATCATTGCGCTCGTCGTTGCCGTCGTGGTTGTCGTGCTGGTTGCGTCGTCGGCCGTCTTCATGGTCGATCCGCGCCACGTCGCCATCATTTCTTCGTCGGGCGGGGCCAATGCCACGCTCGCCGGTCCCGGGCTGCATGTGAAGCTGCCGCCGCCGTTCCAGACCGTCACGTTCATCGACACGCGCATTCAGGCGTTCGATGCGCCCGACGCCGACCGCTACACGACCTCGGACAAGACCGAGCTGCTTGTCAACCCGGTCGTGCGTTACCGCATTTCCGATCCGCTCAAGCTCTTCGCGGCGACCAAGGGCGATGCGCAGACGCTTTCCGACCGTCTCGCGTCGCTGTCGCGCGACGCACTCGGCGACGCGATCTCGAAGGTCACGCTCAGCGAGGCGCTCGCGCAGCAGGAAGCCATCGCCAACGGCGCGCGCGACGCGCTGAGGCAAACCGCGGCGCCGCTCGGCATCGACGTGATCGCGATCGAGCTCACGCGCGTCGATTACCCGCCGGAGCTGGCGCAGACGGTCTTCAAGCGCATGAGTGCCGCGCGCGAGCAGGCCGCTGCCGAGATTCGCGAGAAGGGCGTGGCCGAAGCGCAGCAGATCAAGGACGACGCGGAGCGCAAGCAGCAGGGCGTGCTGGCCGATGCCTATGCTCAGGCGCAAGCGATCAAGGGCGAAGGTGACGGCCGGGCCGCCGCGATTGCCGCCGAGGCGTTCGGGCGCGACCCGGACTTCTACCGGTTCTATCAGAGCATGCTCGCGTACCGCGAGAGCTTCCGGCCCGGCGATGTCATCGTGGTCGATTCGTCGAGCGACTTCTTCCGCTTCATGCGTGGTCCGAACGGCGGCGCGAATAGCGGGGACAACGCTCCCGCTTCCGCCACCCCGCGCAAACACTAGACAAAACGAGACACACGCGCCGCGCTCTGCGCGGCGTATTTCTTCGCATGGACATAGCTGGCTCCCTCTTGCTCGCGATCGCGCTGATGCTGATTATCGAGGGCATGTTCCCGTTCGTCTTTCCGACGGCGTGGCGCGACACATTCCGTAAAATCGCGGAACGGCCGCCGCATCACATCAGGATCGGCGGGCTCATCGTGATGGGGCTCGGCCTCGTCCTGCTGATGCTGGCGACCTGACGGCCTCGTGCCGCAGTCGCCCTCAGAGGCGGTGTGCGATTGGCGTTTTTGACGGATTCCGAAATATCGGGCCGCGTGGCGTTTGGCCGCGCGCGGCCCTCATTGTGGCAGGACTCAACCGATGTCGACCTGGTTACTCCCCGAGAATATTGCGGACGTGCTGCCGTCCGAAGCGCGCAAGATCGAAGAGCTGCGCCGTCGCCTGCTCGATCGTTTTCGCGCGTATGGCTACGAAATGGTCATGCCGCCGTTGCTCGAGTATCTCGAGTCGCTGCTCGTGGGCAGCGGCCGCGACCTGAACCTGCGCACGTTCAAGCTCGTCGATCAGCTCTCGGGCCGCACGCTCGGCCTGCGCGCCGACATGACGCCGCAGGTCGCGCGCATCGACGCGCACCTGCTGAACCGCCAGGGTGTGACGCGCCTGTGCTACGCGGGCAACGTGCTGCACACGCTGCCGCGCGGTCTGCACGCCACGCGCGAACAGATCCAGACCGGCGCGGAAATCTACGGTCATGCGGGCCTCGAAGCGGACCTCGAAATCCAGCAGCTGATGCTCGATGCGCTGCGCCTCGCGGGCCTCGCGAAGGTGCGTCTCGACCTTTCGCACGCCGGTGTGCTCGCGGCGATCTTCGAAGCGGATCCCGCTGCGGCGGCGCTTGGCGATGCTTTGTATGAAGCGCTCGCTGGCAAGGACGTGCCGCGTCTCGCAGAACTCACGCAAAACCTCGGAGCCGCCACGCGCGACGCCTTGCGCGCGCTGCCGTCGCTTTACGGCGACGCGAGCGTGATCGACGAGGCACGCACGCGCCTGCCGGCGCTGCCGGGCATTGCTCGTGCACTCGACGACCTCGCGTTCCTCGTGCGCGAGATCAAGGGTGCGGAGCTGATGATCGACCTCGCGGATCTCGGCGGCTACGCGTACCACAGCGGTGTGATGTTCTCGGCCTACGTCGACGGCGTGCCGAACGCGGTGGCCCGCGGCGGCCGTTACGACAAGGTGGGCGAGGTCTATGGCCGCGCTCGGGCGGCAACGGGCTTCTCGCTCGATTTGCGCGAAGTGGCGCGTATTTCGCCGGTCGAAGCGCGCAGCAGCGCGGTCCTCGCGCCGTGGCGCCATGACGAGGCGCTGCGCAGCGCGGTCGCCGCGCTGCGCGATGCGGGCGAGGTCGTGATCCAGGCGCTGCCGGGCCACGAGCACGACATGGACGAGTTCGCCTGCGACCGCGTGCTGGTCGAGCGCGATGGCGTCTGGGTCGTCGAAAAGCACGCCTGATACCGCACTCGGGCGGCCATTCGCGCCGCCCGGCAAGCCTCCGCGCAAGCGTGCCAAAGCACGCTTCGGATCGCGCATGCCGTTGAGTGCAAAAGGAAATTCCGCGAATTTCGGGAAAAAAAGGCGGCCTTGCCGCTGAACCCAGGTAGAATACGTTTTTAACCAGCTAACGAAACACCATGTCTGCCAGCGCAGTGAATGTAACCCCGGGGCGCAATGTCGTCGTCGTGGGCACCCAATGGGGCGATGAGGGCAAGGGCAAGATCGTCGACTGGCTGACGGACCACGCGCAAGGCGTGGTGCGTTTCCAGGGCGGTCACAACGCCGGCCATACGCTCATCATCGGCGGCAAGAAGACCATTCTCCGACTGATCCCGTCGGGCATCATGCGTGCCGGCACCGCCTGCTATATCGGCAACGGCGTGGTGCTTTCGCCCGAGGCCCTGTTCAAGGAAATCGGCGAGCTCGAAGATGCGGGCATCGACGTCCAGAAGCGTCTGTTCATCTCCGAAGCCACCACGCTCATCCTGCCGTACCACATCGCCATCGACCAGGCGCGCGAAGCCAGGCGCGGCGCCGCGAAGATCGGTACGACGGGTCGCGGCATCGGTCCGGCCTACGAAGACAAGGTGGCACGCCGCGGCCTGCGCGTGCAGGACCTGTTCGAGCCGGAAACTTTCGCCGAGCGCCTGCGCGAGAACCTCGACTACCACAACTTCGTGCTTACGCAGTACCTGGGTGCGCCGGCTGTCGATTATCAGCAAACGCTCGACACGATGCTCTCGTACGCCGATCGTCTGAAGCCGATGGTCACGGACGTTTCGCGTCGTCTGTATGACGTGAACCACGAAGGCGGCAACCTCCTGTTCGAAGGCGCGCAAGGCACGCTGCTCGACATCGACCACGGCACCTATCCGTTCGTCACGTCGAGCAACTGCGTCGCGGGCGCGGCGTCTGCTGGCGCGGGCGTGGGTCCGCAAAAGCTCAACTACGTGCTCGGCATCACCAAGGCGTACTGCACGCGCGTCGGTTCGGGCCCGTTCCCGAGCGAACTGTACGACGCCGACAACGCCGATCGCCAGGAAGAAGTGGGCCTCACGCTCGCCAAGGTCGGCAAGGAATTCGGTTCGGTCACCGGCCGTCCGCGTCGCACCGGCTGGCTCGACGCCGCCGCGCTGCGCCGCTCGATCCAGATCAACGGCGTGACGGGTCTGTGCATCACGAAGCTCGACGTGCTCGACGGTCTCGACGAAGTGAAGCTCTGCGTCGGCTACAAGGTGGCTGGCCAGGACGTGGACATCCTCCCGCGCGGCGCCTCGCAAGTGGCCGCATGTGAGCCGGTCTACGAGACGTTCGAAGGCTGGAACGAAAGCACCATCGGCATCACGCAGTTCGACGCGCTGCCGAAGAGCGCGCAGGCGTATCTCACGCGCGTGCAGGAAGTCGCCGGTGTGCCGATCGACATGGTCTCGACCGGCCCGGATCGCGACGAAACGATCCTCCTGCGTCATCCGTTCAAGGTCTAAGTGGTAAGAAGGCAGAAGCAAAAATGATTCAAATGATGGACCCGCGCAACGACGAAAAGAACCTGTGGGTCGGCTGGGACGAGTATCACCGGCTGATCGAACTGCTCGCGCTCAAGGTGCACGAGTCGCGCTGGAAGTTCGACCAGATCCTGTGCCTCGCACGCGGCGGTCTGCGCGTGGGCGACCAGCTCTCGCGCATTTACGACCTGCCGCTGGCGATCCTCGCAACCAGCTCGTATCGCGAAGCCGCCGGCACGGAGCAGGGCGAGCTCGACATCGCGCAGTACATCACGATGACGCGCGGTCACCTGGAAGGCAACGTGCTGCTCGTCGACGATCTCGTCGACTCGGGCGTCACGCTCGCACGCGTGCAGGAGCACCTCAAGGAGCGCTACCCGGCCGTGACCGGTGTGCGTTCGGCGGTGCTCTGGTACAAGGGCTGCTCGAAGGTGACGCCGGACTATTTCGTCCAGCATCTGCCGACCAATCCGTGGATCCACCAGCCGTTCGAGGAGTGGGATACGGTGCGCCCGCACAATCTCAGTGCGTGGATCAAGCGTGGTCTGCAGCGAGCGCAAGACGCGCAGAAGTAATGCAGGGATCGTGCCGCCGCCAGGGTTCCCATACCCGCGGCGGCCAGATCCAGTGACGGAGCCTTCATGGCTCCGTTTTTTTTGTGCGTCGCCCACCGAATCGCCGGCGGCGGCGCAGGCGGGCAGACGGCATCTGGGGCCGGTGCTAAACTGCGCGGGGATCGGCGGATGTCGCAGTGCCGCGACGACCGCTCGGTTTCCGCCGCAGCCCGGTTTAGAATAGCGCTCGTTTTTTCCGCCTCGCAACGGATTACCGCGTATATGACAACTAGCACACACGTGGCCAAGCAGCCGCTACCTACTCTCGCCGTAGCGGCCATCGGCGTGGTGTTCGGCGACATCGGCACAAGCCCGCTGTATTCGCTGAAAGAGGCCTTCAGCCCATCGCACGGCATTCCGCTCAACGACACGTCCATTCTCGGCGTCATTTCGCTGCTGTTCTGGGCGATCGTGATCGTCGTGAGCGTCAAATATGTCCTTTTTGTGATGCGTGCCGACAACAACGGCGAAGGCGGCGTGCTCGCGCTCATGGCGCTTGCCATGCGGTCGTTCAACCGCAAGAGCAGGTCGGCTGCGCTGCTCACGGCATTGGGGATCTTCGGCGCATGCATGTTCTACGGCGATGCCGTGATCACGCCGGCCATCTCGGTCATGTCGGCGGTGGAAGGCCTCGAAATCGCCGCGCCCAAGCTCACGCATCTGGTGCTGCCGCTCACGATGGTGATCCTGATCCTGCTGTTCTGGATCCAGCGGCACGGCACCGCGCTGGTCGGCCGCCTGTTCGGCCCGATCATGGTGCTCTGGTTCATCACCATCGGCGTGCTCGGCGTCTCGCGCATCGTCCAGGCGCCCGGCGTCATCGCGGCGCTCAGCCCGTATTACGCGGTCAGTTTCATGGGCGCGCACATGCTGCAGGCCTACGTGGTGCTCGGCTCGGTCGTGCTGGTGCTGACCGGTGCGGAAGCGCTCTACGCCGACATGGGCCACTTCGGCGCGAAGCCGATTCGCTTTGCCTGGTACGCGCTCGTGATGCCCTCGCTCGTGCTCAACTACTTCGGGCAGGGCGCGCTGCTGATGCAGGACCATCACGCGATCGAAAATCCGTTCTTCCTGCTCGCGCCGGAATGGGCCTTGCTGCCGCTCGTCGTGCTTTCCACGGTGGCGACCGTGATCGCTTCGCAGGCCGTGATCTCGGGTGCGTATTCGCTTACGAGCCAGGCCATTCTGCTTGGCTATGTGCCGCGCATGAAGGTGCTCCACACGTCGGACCTCGCCATCGGCCAGATCTACGTGCCGGTCGTGAACTGGATGCTGCTCTTCATCATTCTGTGCATCGTGGTCGCCTTCAAGAGTTCGGACAACCTGGCGGCCGCATACGGTATCGCCGTGACCGCCACGATGGTGATCACCACGGTGCTCGTCGCCGTTGTGATGACGAAGGTGTGGAAGTGGAACAAGGCGCTCGTCACCTGCATCATCGCGGTGCTGCTGGCCGTCGATCTGGGCTTCTTCGGAGCGAACCTGCTGAAGGTCGAGGAGGGTGGCTGGCTGCCGCTCGGCATCGGCGCGCTGCTGTTCTTCCTGCTGATGACCTGGTTCAAGGGCCGCATGATCGTGAAGGACCGCACGGCCGCCGACGGTATTCCGCTCATGCCCTTCCTGCAGGGGCTGCTCGCGCATCCGCCGCATCGCGTTTCGGGCACGGCGATCTATCTCACGGGCAGCGAGTCGCTCGTGCCGGTGAGCCTGCTGCACAACCTCAAGCACAACAAGGTGCTGCACGAACGCACGATCTTCCTCACGTTCGTGATTCGCGACATTCCGTATGTGGCGGACGCCGAGCGCGTGACGGTGAAGGATATCGGCGGCGGGCTCTATCTCGTGAAGGCCGATTACGGCTTCAACGAAACGCCCGACGTGCAGGCGGTGCTCGACGAGATTTCGCGCACCCACAATATGACGTTCGAGATGATGGACACGTCGTTCTTCCTCGCGCGCGAGACGGTCGTACCGACGCAGTTGCCGGGCATGTCGATCTTCCGCGAACGCGTGTTCGCGTGGATGCATCAGAACGCTGCGAAGCCCACCGATTTCTTCAGCATTCCTGCGAACCGCGTGGTCGAACTCGGGACGAAGATCGAGATCTGATCGCGTCGTTTCGACCAGTAAAAAAGGCACCCTCGGGTGCCTTTTTGTTGCGCACGCAACGCGAGCCGCTGCGGCCCACGCTGCGTCATGCGGACATCAGCGCTGCGTGAGCTTCGCGAACGCCGCCGCCATCGCGCCTGCCGGTTCCGCATCGCGCGAACGCTGACCGCCGCGGTTGTCACGACCGCCGCCGCCGCGATTGTCGCGGTTGCCAGACTGGCCCGCGCTGCCGCCGCTGCGCGACGCGCCGGCGCTCGCGGGGTCGTCGTCCAGACGCATCGTGAGCGCGATGCGCTGACGCTTCACGTCGACGTCGAGCACCTTCACCTTCACGACCTGGCCGGCCTTGACGACTTCATGCGGGTCCTTGATGAACTTCGTCGACATGGCCGAGACGTGCACGAGCCCGTCCTGATGCACGCCCACGTCGATGAATGCGCCGAACGCGGCCACGTTCGTCACGACGCCTTCGAGCAGCATGCCCGGCACGAGGTCGGAGACTTTCTCGACGCCGTCGCGGAACGTCGCCGTCTTGAACTCGGGGCGCGGATCGCGGCCCGGCTTTTCCAGCTCGCTCAGGATGTCGCGCACCGTCGGCAGACCGAAACGTTCATCCACGAACTCGGTGGGCGCGAGGCCCGAGAGCGCTTCGCGGCTGCCGAGCACGTCGCCGATCGTACGCTTGATCTTCGCGAGCATGCGCTCGACGACGGGGTACGCTTCCGGGTGTACCGACGAGCGATCGAGCGGGTTGTCGCCGCCGTTGATGCGCAGGAAGCCGGCGGCCTGCTCGAAGGTCTTGTCGCCCAGACGCGGCACCTTCTTCAGATGCTCGCGCGAAGGGAACGGGCCGTTCGCATCGCGGAAATCGACGATATTGCGCGCGAGCGTCGAGTTCAGGCCCGACACGCGGGCGAGCAGGGCAACGGAGGCCGTGTTCGCGTCGACGCCCACGGCGTTCACGCAGTCTTCGACCACGGCGTCGAGCGAACGCGCGAGTTCGCGCTGGTTCACGTCGTGCTGGTACTGGCCCACGCCGATCGCTTTCGGCTCGATCTTCACGAGTTCGGCGAGCGGGTCCTGCAGACGGCGCGCGATGGAAACGGCGCCGCGCAGCGACACGTCGAGCTCGGGGAATTCCTTCGCAGCCAGTTCGGATGCCGAATAAACCGATGCGCCGGCTTCGGAAACCACGATCTTCTGCAGTTTCAGTTCGGGATGCTTCGAGATCAGCTCGCTCGCGAGCTTGTCGGTTTCACGCGAGGCCGTGCCGTTGCCGATGCTGATGAGTTCCGCCTGCGTCTGCGCGGCGATGCGCGCGAGCTTCGCGAGCGAGCCGTCCCAGTCGCGGCGCGGCTCGTGCGGGTAGATCGTATCGGTGGCGAGCAGCTTGCCCGTGCGGTCGACCACGGCGACCTTGACGCCCGTGCGCAGGCCCGGATCGAGGCCGATCACGGCCTTGGGGCCGGCCGGCGCGGCAAGCAGCAGATCCTTGAGGTTGCGCGCGAACACGCGGATCGCTTCGTTTTCCGCCTGCTCGCGCAGGTTGGTGAGCAGCTCGTTTTCGATATGCGGCTGCACCTTCACGCGCCAGCACCAGCGGCAGACATCGGAGAGCCATTTGTCGGCCGGACGATTCTGGTTCGCAATGCCGAAGTGGCGCGCAATCATCGCTTCGCCCGGATGCGGCACCTGCGTGTCCAGCTCGCCGCCGAGGCCGAGCTTGACCATCAGCACACCGGCGTTGCGGCCGCGGAACAGCGCGAGCGCGCGGTGCGACGGCACGGTCTTGATGGTCTCGGAATAGTCGTAGTAGTCGCGGAACTTCTCGCCTTCCTCGTTTTCCTTGCCCTCGACCACGCTCGACATCACCACGCCCTGGTTGTGCAGCCAGTCGCGCAGCTTGCCCAGCAGCTCAGCCGTTTCGCCGAACTGCTCGGAGAGGATGTCGCGCGCGCCGTCGAGCGCGGCCTTGACGTCGGCGACACCCTTTTCGGCGTCGACGTACTGTGCGGCTTCCGTTTGCGGGTCGAGCAGCGGGTTCGCGAGCAGTGCGTCGGCGAGCGGCTGCAGGCCGGCTTCGCGCGCGATCTGTGCACGCGTGCGGCGCTTGGGCTTGTAGGGCAGATAGAGGTCTTCGAGAACCTGCTTGCTGTCGGCCGCCTCGATGGCGCTGCGCAATTCGTCGGTGAGCTTGCCTTGTTCCTCGATGCTCGCGAGGATCGCCGCGCGGCGGTCTTCGAGTTCGCGCAGATAGAGCAGGCGCTCTTCGAGCGTACGCAGTTGCGTATCGTCGAGATTGCCCGTGACTTCCTTGCGGTAACGGGCGATGAACGGAACGGTCGAGCCTTCGTCGAGAAGCTGCACGGCGGCTGCGACCTGGCGCGGCTGCACGCTCAGTTCAGTGGCGATACGCTGGACGATCTTGAGTGCTACGGTTTCCGTCATAGGGTCTGGATATTCCTGCGAGGATCGGATTGCGGTCCGGGTTTGCGGTCCGGCGGCCGGTGCGGGCTCGAGCGCGCGGGGCGCCCGGTGTGCAAAACGGCACGTTGCCGGGTGCGTCCGCCGGCCGGTGGAGCGGGGCATTTTGCCATAAATGGCCGAGCGCTCAACCCGGGGGGTGTTAGAATTTCCCTCATGTTCCGCTGCCCACAGAAGACGTTGACGACCTCCCGCTTCTCCCCTGATTTGCCCCTTGCCCGGTTTCGCACGCCTCATGGCGTCACGCGGCGGTTCCCCGCTCTTGGGGCAATTTGTGCCGTCGCGTTGAGCCTCGGTGCAAGCGTTCCGGCCCTCGCGCAGGCGGTCGGGGTGACAGGGCCGCTGCAGCAGCAAGGTGCGGCAGCTGCGCCGGCGCAGCCGGCGCCTTCGGGCAACGCGCCGCTCGCGGCGTCCGAAGCGGCTGGGGCCGGCGGCGCGCCACAGTCGCAGCAGAGCGACTTCGACGCGCGGCAACAGGTGCTGGACCGTCGTACCGCGGAGAACGACTATCAGTTTGCAGTCGCGCAGCACAACTGCTACAGCACGTTCTTCGTGAATCATTGCATCGGCAAGGCGCGCGACAAGATGCGTGTCGTGCAGGCCGACATCCGCCGCGAGCAACTGGCGCTCGACGACGAAAAACGTACCGCGCATGCGCAGCAGCGCGACCAGCAGGCCGCCTTGCAACGCGCGCAGGACGAAGCCAATGCGCCGCAGCGCGCCGCCAACGAAGCGGCCAGCGCGCAGGCGTACGAACAGAAGCAGCAGCAACACGCGCTCGATCAGGCGCAACGCCAGGCCGAAGCGCCGCAGCGTGCGGCGAACGAGCAGGCGTATCAGGAAAAGCAGCGGCAGCATGCGCTGGCCCAGGCACAGCGCCAGGGCGAGCAATCGCAGCGCAACGCGAACCAGGCGGCGTACGACCAGAAGCAGGCGAACTACCAGAACCAGCTCGACGAAGCGCGCCGCCAGGGCGAACAAAAGGCTCAGGAACGCGCCGACAAGGCCCAGCGCTACCAGCAGAAGCAGGAAGACGCGGTGAAGCACAAGGCCGATGTCGCAGAGCGTCAGAAACAGGCGGCCGAGAAGGCGCAACAAAAGCAGCAACAAGAAGAACAGCAGAAGCAACAGGAAAAGCAGCAGCAGGAACAACAGCAGGACCAGTAGCACGAGTAGCACGCTTTTTCAGCCGGACTGCAACCTCAGGCGCGTCGTCCTTCGCAAGCGCGCGCCGCATATGTCGAGGAGGCGAGCATGCGCGAGCATCGTGAAGTCAAGACCGAGGTCCTTCGTGACCGCATTCTGCAACTGGAATCGGAACATGGCGATCTGGACCGCCTGATAGACAGGATGTCCGACACCCCGGACTATGACGATCTCGAACTGCAGAGGCTGAAGAAGCGCAAGCTCAAGGTCAAGGACAACATCCTCCTGCTGCAACTGCAGCTGGACCCCGATTCAACGAAGACTTCGGACGGGCACGCCTGATTCCGGGTCCTGGCAGGCGCCGGGGCGCGGCAGTCGGCGCGTTGCGCCGTTCCGGACCGAGCAGGAACCGCTTGCCTTGAATTCAACGACCGTTTCCCGTTCCCGGCCCGCGCGCGAAGGCGGCGCGCCGGAGGCCGACGCGCGCGCGGCGCAAACAGCCGCTGCACCCATGTTGAGCGCACGCCGTGCCGCCGAGCTCGAGGAGCTCTTCGCGGCCGACGGCTTGCTCGCCCGCGAGATCGACGGCTATCGCCCACGCGCTGCCCAGATCGAAATGGCGCGCGCGGTCGCGGCCGCAATGGAAGCCGCCGCGCAATCCCTGCCCGATCCCGCGGCGTTCGAACTCCAGTCGCGCCCGGCGCGGCGGGTCGAGCGTGGTGCGCCGGCGCAGCCCGCCGCCGGGGAAGCGGCGCGCGCCGCGGCCGAGAACGGCGACAACACGCTGATCGTCGAGGCGGGCACGGGCACGGGCAAGACCTATGCGTACCTCGTGCCGGCCATGCTGTGGGGCGGCAAGGTGGTCGTCTCGACGGGCACGAAGCATTTGCAGGACCAGCTCTTCGCGCGCGACATCCCCACGGTGCGCGACGCCCTGGCGGTGCCCGTGAGCGTGGCGATGCTTAAGGGGCGCGCCAACTATCTGTGCCACTACTACCTGCAGCGCACGGCCGACAATGGTCGGCTGCCGTCGCGCCAGGAAACCGCGTATCTGCAGGAAATCGTGCGCTTCGCGAAGATCACGCGCTCGGGCGACAAGGCCGAGCTCGCGAGCGTGCCCGAGACGGCGGCCGTCTGGTCGATGGTCACGTCGACGCGCGATAACTGTCTTGGCCAGGAGTGCCCGCATTACAAGGACTGCTTCGTGATGCAGGCGCGCCGCGAGGCGCAGCAGGCCGATATCGTGGTGGTCAATCACCATCTGTTCTTCGCCGACATCATGCTGCGCGACACCGGCATGGCCGAACTGCTGCCGAGCGCGAATACGATCATCTTCGACGAAGCACACCAGCTGCCCGAAACGGCAACGCTCTTTTTCGGCGAAACGCTCTCGACGGCGCAGTTCCTCGAGCTCGCGCGCGATTGCGTGGCCGAAGGCCTGAGCCACGCGCGCGACGCGGTGGAGTGGGTCAAGCTCGGCGCGGCGCTGGAACGCGCTGCACGCGACGTGCGGCTCGCGTTCAAGGAAGATTCGCTGCGGTTGTCGATCACGCAGTTGCCCGAGGATCACCCGCTCTTCGATGCGCTCGACGCGCTGCAGACCGAACTGGGCACGCTTGCCACGGCACTCGCGGGGCAGGCCGAGCGCGCTGAATCGATCGGCGCGTGCCTGCGCCGCGCGCGCGAGCTGCAGGGCATCCTCGCGGGCTGGACCGCGCCGCAGGGCGCCGCGCCAGCGCGCGAAACACTAAAGGCCGACGCGGACGGGCAGGACGAAAACGCGCACGCGCCGGACGACGCGGACGAGAAAGTCCGCTGGGTCGAGGTGTTCTCGCACACGGTGCAATTGCATGAAACCCCGCTTTCCGTGGCGCCGATCTTCGCCAAGCAGCGCGCCGGCGTGCCGCGCACCTGGGTCTTCACGTCGGCGACGCTTTCGGTGCGTGGCGACTTCACGCACTACGCGGCGCAAATGGGCCTGAGTTCGCGCCGTTCGATGACGCTGCCGAGCCCGTTCGACTATCCCACGCAAGGGCTGCTTTACGTGCCGCGCAACATGCCGCAGCCGTCGTCGCCGCAGTTCACCGACGCCGTGTTCGATGCGGCGCTGCCGGCGATCGAGGCGTCGGGCGGCGGTGTCTTCATGCTATGCACGACGCTGCGTGCCGTCGACCGCATTGCCCAGAAGCTGCGCGACACGATCGAGGCGCGCGGCTGGAATACGCCGCTGCTCGTGCAGGGCGACGCGAGCCGCACGGAGCTGCTCGAGCGCTTCCGCGCCTATGGCAATGCGATCCTCGTGGGCAGCCAGAGCTTCTGGGAGGGGGTGGATGTGCGCGGCGATGCGCTCTCGCTCGTGGTCATCGACAAGCTGCCGTTCGCGCCGCCCGACGATCCGGTGCTGGCGGCGCGCCTCGACGCGCTGGCGAAGAAAGGTCTGAGCCCGTTCGCGGTCCACCAGCTCCCGCAGGCGGTAATCACGCTCAAGCAGGGCGCGGGGCGACTGATTCGCGCGGAAACCGACCGCGGCGTGTTGATGATCTGCGACACCCGACTCGTCGACAAGCCGTATGGACGACGCATCTGGCAAAGCCTGCCGCCGTTCAAGCGGACCCGGGAGATCGAAGTGGTGCAGGCGTTCTTCGAAGAGAAGAACGGGCCGGCGGGGGAGCCTGGCGAAGCGCATTGAGTTTCATGCGCACCGCATAACAAAAAAGCCACGAACGTGAGTTCGTGGCTTTTTTGCTTGCCCGCCGTATGTCTGAAGCGCGTTTGACGCAAGCAGCAGACCGTACGGCGATTCGCTGCGATGCCCGCCGGGACCGAGGTCCCGGGCGAGCGTCGCGCGAATGCAACTTACTGGCTTGCGCCCGAAGCAGCAGCCGGAGCCGAAGCGCCTGCGTCCGAAGCAGCAGCGCCAGCGTCCGAAGCAGCGGCGGTAGCCGAAGCAGCAGCGTCGCTCGCAGCAGCAGCAGCGCCCGAAGCAGCAGCTGCCGAATCCGAAGCAGCAGCAGCCGGTGCCGAAGCAGCAGCAGCATCGCTAGCCGGCGCAGCAGCTTGGTCGCTGCTCTTGTTGCACGCAGCAAGTGCAACAGCTGCCAGCAGGGATGCTACGAGGAGGGATTTCTTCATGATCACGTCCTTTTATGGTTAAAGGTAAGCAACAGCGCAAAATAATACCGGTAAATGTGCCCCAACACCGACCTGAGCCGCTGGTGGAGACGCACTGCAAGAGCGTGAATCTTCCCTACGGCCTGGCCGGAAATTATAGGCACTTTCGTATCGACCGTCGACAAATCCGGGGACAATACGTTGTCTTTCTCATACAAGCACTATTTTAGTACGGTATAACAGTCCGAAGCGCTTAGGCAAGCACCCCGGTCCGAATCCAGCCCGCACGATACCACTCGTGTAGCAACGCTGTCACACACGAATCGTGTGAGAGTGTTACAAAGCGTTTCCCGTCCATAGAGCGCCTGTCGGCCAGTGCCGGCAGCCACTTTCTTGCCTCTTTGAGCAAGTACTGTTCCCCATTCAGGTAATACGACCGCGAATCGTAAAGCAGGATCGTCCTGCGGTCGAGTGTTATCCCGTTTTTTGCCGCTTGCGCAACGAAACGGGCTTCGTCGAGCGGCTTTTCGGGGGCGTCGAACACCACATTGGCTTTCGGTTCGGACAGCCAGGAGCCCACGAACGAGGAGACGTCGGCGTCGCTCCAGCGCACTTTAGCAAGCACGTCGCCAACACGCTCTACGAGTGCCGGAGGAAGCTGTGCCGGATGCGCCACGGCCGGCTGGTCGGGGTCGCGGTAGAGCGTGGGCTTGCCGCTGCCGTTATCGGCGCCGCGCTCGGCGAGCCAGTAAAGAAACTGGCTCGTCAATTCGTTCGTGGAAGGAGAACGAAAGCCAATCGAACACGTCATGCATTCGCCTTCGGCGATGCCGTCGTGGGCGATGTGCGGCGGCAGGTACAGCATGTCGCCCGGCTCCAGCACCCACTCTTCTTCAGGCTCGAAGTTCGCGAGAATCTTCAGCGGCAGGCCTTCCTGCAGGGAGAGATCGCGCTGGGCGCCGATGCGCCAGCGGCGCTTGCCGTGCACCTGCAGCAGGAAGACATCATACGAATCGAAGTGCGGGCCGACACCGCCGCCGTCCGATGCGTACGAGATCATCAGGTCGTCGAGACGTGCGTCGGGCGCGAAGCGAAAGCGCTCGAGCAGGGCACGCGCGCGGTCGTCGTGCAGGTCGGCACCCTGCACGAGGAGCGTCCACTGGCGGGTTTTCGGCGTCGGCAGTTCGTCCGGCGAGAACGGGCCGTGTTCGAGCGCCCAGCGGCGGCGAAAATGTGTGATGAGACGCGACTCGACATCGTCGCTGTCTGCGAGCGCGAAGAGGGCTTCGCGCGAGAGCGGCGCTTCGATGTCGGGAATCGCCTGGCGGATCAACAGCGGCTTTTTCTGCCAGTATTTGCGCATGAACTGCGCCGGCGTCAGGCCGCCCAGAAGCGGCGTGGCAACATCGGGCGCGGGGCATGCCAGGGGGAGGGAGGCGCGCCGCTTGCGCGCGTCCACCGGGTGGTCTGGGGACCGCTTCGGCATCGTATAATATGGTCTGTAATCTGGAGGAACGAATGAAAATTGCAAAGGACACCGTCGTGTCGGTCGCTTACAAGCTATCGGATGCGCAGGGCAATCTGATTGAGGAAAGCGACGAGCCGATGGTCTATCTGCACGGCGGCTATGATGGCACGTTCCCCAAGATCGAGGAAGTGCTGGACGGGCAGGAGCCGGGCTTCGAGACCCAGATCCAGCTTGAGCCGCAGGACGCTTTCGGGGAGTACGATCCCGAGCTCGTGAAGATCGAGCCGCGCAACCGCTTTCCCGAGCCGCTCGAAGTCGGCATGCAGTTCGAAGGCACGCCCGAAGAAGGCGATGAAGATCTCGACACGCTCATCTATACGGTCACGGATGTTGCCGAAGACAAGGTCGTGCTCGACGGCAACCATCCGCTGGCGGGTATGGCGCTGCGTTTCGCGCTGACGGTCAAGGAAGTGCGCACCGCCACCGAAGACGAAATCGAGCATGAGCACGCGCATGGCGCGGACGGCCTCGAAATCATTGACGAAGACGAAGAAGACGACGGCGACGAAGGCGCCTCGAAACCCACCCTGCACTAAGCGCCGCTCAATGCGCGAAGCCGCCTGACGCCGGTGCGCCGGGCGGCTGCAGCTGACCAGGCGGCTGGCCATTGCCGCTGCCGTTTCCACCCTCCTGGCCGTTCTGGCCGTTCGCATCGTTCCGACCATTTAGTCCATTCGGGCCACCCTGGGTGGGCCACGCTGGCATCAGCACGCCGTTGCCGGCCGGCGGCAAGCCGGGCGGCACGGCGGTTCCCGGTGCGCCAGGCGTCGCGGGCGCGACATCGGGCGACTGAGGCATGCCGGGAATCTCGGTCACGTCCGGCATCGACGATACTTCGGGCATTTCCGGCATCGCGGGCGACGATCCCGCGCCGGGCGTGTACGGCGAAGGCTGCGCGGGCAACAGCGGCAGATGCTTCGGCACATCGCGCACGCTCACGCGCAGCGGCGTACGGCGCGCCATGTCGGCGTCCACCTGCAGCCATTGCGTGAGCGGATCGTGCAGTGAGAATGCGATGCGCGTAACGTTTTCTATCCTTGCGCCCTTGTCGTTACGCAGCGGCTGATCGATCGTGAAGCCATGTGCGAGCTTCGAGTCGTCGGCATTCACGACGATGATCTGGCCGCGGAAAATCTCGGCGAGCTTCACGAGGCTGCGGCGCAACTCGAGATAGCCGTCGCGCGGTGCGCGGTGAAAGCGCAGCCACGCGAAGCGGTCGGGACGCTCGTAATGCTCGGGCATCGCGTTGCCTTGCATGAAGATGACGATCGCGCGCGCGTTGCGGCGCTTCGCATATTCGGCCGCATGTTCGAGCCAGAAGCCGTTGGCGATCACGCGGTCTTCGAACTCGCCGTTGCGCCCGCCCGCATTGAGATAGTGATTGTTGCCGTCCGGCACGTTCAGCCCGATGAACACGGTGTCGCCGAGTTGCCAGCGCACGTTTTCCCGATACGGCCGGAAGCGCGAGACTTCACTCTCGCGCGTGAGCGTCAAGGGGGTTTGGCCGAGCGCGTTGGGATCGGAGAAGAAGTTCTGGCGCAGGAAGTCGAGTCGCTCGGCGGGGTCGTAGGCGCCCGAACCGTTCATGCCGCAGCTGACCCAGTCGCGTTCGCCGGGCACGAACACGAGCGGCGCACGTGACGCATCGAGCAGGTCGCGACGCTGCTCGTAAAGATGGTCGGCACAGGTTTCGTGTGCGCCTTTGAGATTGCCGTCGTAGACCGTGAACGCGATTTGCGGATCGCGCCCGATGGCGTCGATGAGCCGCTGCGCCGATGCTTCCTCGGACTGCGAGGTGAGCGCGTTCGCCACGACCGCGAAGGCATAGCGCGGCGCCTGCGCGAATGCCGCGACCGGCGTACCCAGCGAAGCAGCCAGCATCAACGTGCACGACGCACGGCGCATCGTTTTCAGATAGCGCGCGCGGGGACCGCCGCGGCCCGCCGGTTGCGGTGGCCGCGGCGGCGTCGCGAGGCGACGCTCAGCGATTGGCGTCCGGCGCCGTGGCCAGCTCATGCAGTTCGTACAACAGGTCGAGTGCGTCGCGCGGGCGCAGTTCGTTCGGATCGAGTTCGCGCAGCCGCTGTGCGACGAGCGACGCGCCACGATCTTCCTCGACCGGCGCGGCGCGATCTTCGACGATGGGTGCATCGTCCTCATACTCGGCGGCGGGCGCGGCGAACAGGTCGAGTTGCGGCGTGGGCTGCCCCGCCGATTGCTGCTCCAGATGCACGAGATGCTTGCGCGCGGCGCGGATCACGGCGGCAGGCACGCCCGCGAGCTGCGCGACCTGCAGGCCGTAGCTCTGGTTCGCCGGGCCTTCCTGCACCGCATGCAGGAAGACGATGCCGTGGCCATGCTCGACGGCCGAAAGATGCACGTTCGCCGCCTGCGCAAATTCGGCCGGCAGTTGCGTGAGCTCGAAGTAGTGGGTGGCGAAGAGCGTGTGGCAACCGTTGTGCGCGAGCAGATGTCGCGCGATGGCCCACGCGAGCGCGAGGCCGTCGAACGTCGACGTGCCGCGCCCGATCTCGTCCATGAGCACGAGGCTTTGCGGCGTGGCGTCGTTGAGGATGGCCGCGGCTTCGGTCATCTCGACCATGAAGGTCGAGCGGCCGCCCGCGAGGTCGTCGGCGGCGCCGATGCGCGTGAAGATGCGGTCGATCGGCCCGAAGCTCGCGCGCTTTGCCGGCACGTAGCTGCCCACGTAAGCGAGCAAGGCGATCAGCGCGGTCTGCCGCATGAAGGTCGATTTACCGCCCATGTTCGGGCCGGTGATGAGCAGCAGCTTGCGCTCGGCCGAAAGCAGGCAGTCGTTGGCGATGAACTGCTCGACCTGCGCTTCGACCACGGGATGGCGACCTTGCTCGATCCCGATGCCGGGCGCCTGCGTAAACGTGGGCGCATTCCAGTCGAGCGCGCGCGCGCGTTCCGCGAACGCGGCCAGCAGGTCGAGTTCCGCGAGCGCGGCGGCCACGCGCTGGCAATCGGGAATGAACGGCAGCAGCGACTGCAGCAGCGCGTCGTAGAGCGCCTTTTCGCGCGAAAGCGCGCGTTCCTGCGCCGACAGCGCCTTGTCCTCGAACGTCTTCAGTTCCGGCGTGATGTAGCGCTCGGCGTTCTTGAGCGTCTGGCGACGGCGATAGTCGTCGGGCACCTTGTCGGTCTGGCCGCGTGTGACTTCGATATAGAAGCCGTGCACCTTGTTGTACTCGACGCGCAGATTGCCGATGCCGGTACGCGTGCGTTCGCGCGTTTCGAGGTCGAGCAGGAACTGACCGCAGTTCTCGGAGATGTCGCGCAGTTCGTCGAGATCCGCGTCGTAGCCGCGTGCGATCACGCCGCCGTCGCGCACCATCGCCGCCGGTTCCGGCGCGACCGCGCGCTGCAGGAGCGCCGCGCACTCGGCGGGCGGTTCGAGCGCCTCGGCAATGTGCGCGAGCGACGTGGCCGCGCCGCTGGCGGCGGCGACCTGTTCGCGCAGCGCGGGCAGCGCCGCGAAGGTGTCGCGCAGGCTCGACAGATCGCGCGGGCGCGCGGAAAGCAGCGCGAGGCGCCCGGTAATGCGCTCGACGTCGGCGATCTGGCGCAAGGCGCCGCGCAACGTATCGACGCTCGCTTGCGGCGGCGCCTCGAGCAACGCGCCGATGGCCTGCTGGCGCATTTGCGCGATCACGGCTTCGCGCGGCGGGTGATGGAGCCAGTGACGCAGCAAGCGGCTGCCCATGGCCGTGCTGCACGTGTCGAGCAGCGAGCAGAGCGTGGGCGATTCGGTGCCGCGCAGCGTTTCCGTGAGCTCGAGATTGCGGCGCGTGGCCGGATCGAGCCCGATGTATTCCGATTCGGCTTCGACCTTCAGGCTGCGCACGTGGCGCAGTTGCTGCCCCTGCGTGGCCGCCGCGTAGAGCAGCAGCGCGCCTGCCGCGCCGCACGCGCTCGTGAGCGTTTGCGCGCCGAAGCCGTCGAGGCTCGCCACGTCGAGCTGGTCGCACAGGCGTTGCTTGCCCGAGCCGACGTCGAAGTGCCAGGCAGGCACGCGGGTGAGCGCACCAGATCCGGAGGGTGGCGCCCACGCGGCGGTTTCCGCCGGCATTTCCGCGACGAGAATTTCCGCGGGCCGAATGCGCTCGAATGCCGTGGCGACCTGTTCCGGCGCGACTTCCGCGAGGCGCAGCGCGCCGCTCGCGAGATTGAGCCACGCGAGGCCCACGTTGACGGTCGCGCCGCGGCGGTTGTGGCCGGGGCAAACGGCCATCAGGTAGACGTCGTTCTTGTCGGAAAGGAGCGCGGCGTCGGTCAGCGTGCCGGGCGTCACCACGCGCACGACCTTGCGCTCGACCGGACCCTTGGAGGTGGCCGGGTCGCCGATCTGTTCGCAGATCGCCACCGACTCGCCCAGCTTCACGAGCTTCGCGAGATATTGCTCGACCGCGTGATGCGGCACGCCCGCCATCTTGATCGGATTGCCCGCCGAGGCCCCGCGCTGCGTGAGCGTGAGGTCGAGCAGGCGCGCGGCCTTCTCGGCGTCTTCGAAGAAGAGCTCGTAGAAGTCGCCCATCCGGTAGAACACGAGCGTGCCCGGATGGTCGGCCTTGATGCGTAGGTACTGCTGCATCATGGGAGTGTGTTGCGCGATGTCGGCTGCGCCGGCGGTGTGTGTAGCCATCCTCGGTGTCTTGCTAGGGGTTCAGGGCGTGAGTTTAACGCGCGCCGATTGCATGTAAAGTCAGCCTTTCGGCTAACGCCGTCACCAGTGCTTCCGTCATTCGTCGACCAGCGCCTGCAGGTCCACGGTGCGCGCGTTTGCCGCGCTGTGCCGCATGGCGAGCCAGATCATCGTCGAAACGAACAGGCCGAACGCGACGATGATCCACTGCACGGGGACTTTCGCGGTGAGCAGCAGCGCATACGCGCCGAGCATGAGCAGCACCGCGAGATTCTGGTTGAAATTCTGCACCGCGATCGAGTGGCCCGCCGAAAGCAGCGTCGCGCCGCGATGCTGGAGCAGGGCGTTCATCGGCACGATGAAAAAGCCGGCGAGCACGCCGAGCAGCACCATCAGCGGGTACGCGAAAAGCAGATAGAAGGGCACGATGAAGCTGCCGAAGCGCACGCCGACGCCCTGCGGAAAGAGGCCTTTGCTGTAGAACGCCATGCCGATCGCCACCGCGCCGCACAGCACGCCCACGGGCAGCACGCGCAGCGAGGCGCGCAGCGACACCCATGCGGCTGCCGCGCCCGCGCCGAGCGCGATGCCGAGCCCCGTCACGCCCTGCATCACGGCGGCTTTCGAGAGCGAGAGTCCGAGATTCGCGTCGGCCCACTTGAGCACGAGCAGTTGCAGTGTGACCGCCGCGCCCCACATCAGGGTCGTGACCCAGAGTGCGATCTGCGCGAGCTTGTCGGTCCAGAGCACGTTGAAGCTATGCGTGAAATCGCCCATGAGGCGAGCCGGCTCCCTGAGCCGGTTCTCATAGCGCGCGCCCGTGTCGGGAATGCCGATGTTGATGATCGCGGCGAACACGTACGTGATCATGACGGCGAACATCGCGAGGTCGGCGGCCGAATGGATCGCCGGCCACGGATGACGCGTGACGAAACGGTCGGCGTAAGTCGAAACGAGTGCGCCGCCCATCATCGTGCCGAGGATGGTGGAAAGCACCGTAGCCGACTCGAGCCACGCATTGGCGGCGATGAGCTTTTCGGCCGGCAGCAATTCCGTCAGGATTCCGTACTTTGCCGGCGAGTAAGCCGCCGCGCCAAAGCCGACCACGCCGTACGCGATCATCGGATGCACGCCCGCGATCATCAGGAGGCAGCCGCACGCCTTGAGCGCGTTCGAGACGAACATCACGTGGCGCTTTTGCAGGGCGTCGGCAAACGCGCCGACGAAAGGCGCGAGCAGGACGTAGGAGATCGTGAAGAAGATCTGCAGCAGCGGCGTCACCCAGGCGGGCGAAGCAATGACCGTGAGCAGTGCAATCGCCGCGATGAGGAGCGCGTTGTCGGCGAGCGACGACACGAACTGCGCGGCGATGATCGTGTAGAAGCCTTTTTTCATCGGATGCGTGCGTGGTCCTCTTGCAGCAGGGCGACGGGCGAAACAAAAAAGCGGCCGAAGCCGCTCGCTGCACATGCGTGGGCCAGGCGTGACTGGCGCGCGCTCTGCACGCGTCGCGGTGGAACAAGGCGTGCACCGCGACGCGCATGGGCGCTTACGCCGCCTTGGGCACGCGCGTGTACTTCGAGAGGATCGGCACCATTTGTGCGTAGATCTTCGGGTTGCCCGCGACGACTTCGCCCATGTGCAGGAAGTCCGAGTCGCCCGTGTAGTTGCCGATCAGACCGCCGGCTTCCGTCACGAGCAGGCCGCCTGCGGCGACGTCCCACGGATTGAGGCCCTGCTCGAAGAAGCCGTCCATGCGGCCGGCGGCGACGTTGGCCAGATCGAGCGCGGCCGCGCCCGGGCGCCGCAGGCCCGCGCACGCGTTGGTCATTGCGGCGAACAGCTCGCAGTAGCTGTCGAGGCCGTCCTTTTCGCGGAACGGGAAGCCGGTGCCGATCAGGCCGTCGGCGAGACGGTCGCGGCGGCCCACGCGGATGCGGCGGTCGTTCAGGAAAGCGCCGCGGCCGCGCGAGGCGGTGAAGAGGTCGTTGCGCGTCGGGTCGTAGACCACGGCCTGCGTGACGAGGCCCTTGTGTGCGAGCGCGATCGAGACGCAGTAGTACTGGAAGCCGTGGATGAAGTTGGTGGTGCCGTCGAGCGGATCGATGATCCACTGGTACTCGGACTCGTTCTCCGACTGGCCCGATTCCTCGGCGAGGATGGCGTGGTCGGGGTAGGCGGTCTTGAGCGTTTCGATGATGGCGGCTTCGGCCGCCTTGTCGACTTCCGTGACGAAATCGTTGTGCTGCTTCTTCGCGACCTGCACGAGATCGAGGTCGAGCGACGCGCGGTTGATGATCTGTCCGGCGCGGCGCGCGGCCTTGACAGCGATGTTGAGCATGGGATGCATGAGCCAGGATCCTTGTTGTCCGGCGCTCGCGAAGGCTGGATGCGCGCCGGTGGTGCAAAAGATAAAAGCGTCTAACGATTGGACAGGGCGCGGGCCTCGAGCGGACCTGCGGAACCTGTCCCGTCAACGGAGACGAATTGGATAAGAGCGGGGCGCGGCGGCGCTGTTGGCCAGCGACTTGCCGGGCGCCTGGCGGGCAGCAACACGGCTGCACGATTCGCCCGACGCGCGCGAGACCGCCATTTTACCCGAGTATCGGCGTTTCCATGGCTTCTCCCGGGCAGGATATCGGGATTTCTATGGATAGGACGTTCGGTCAGCGCGCCCGCCCAGGCAACCGTGGTGCACGGCGGCCATGCGCGGCAGGACGTGCATGAGCGCGCATCGCCGCGGCGCCGGGCGCGCTAACATAGACATTTCAATATCCTTTTCGCGGTTAGAGAACCATCTTGGCGCACCCCGATTCACCTGATTCCGACGCAACTTCCCACGCTACGGCGCCGGCTTCCGGCGACGCCCACGAGCCGCTGCGCGGCGGCTTCACGTCCACCCGCTTCGTGCTCGTCGAGCCGAGCCACCCCGGCAACGTCGGCGCGGCCGCGCGCGCGCTGAAGACCATGGGATTCTCGCGCCTCGTGCTGGTGGCGCCGCGCGTGCCGCAGGTCCACTGCGACCCGGAAGCCGTGGCCATGGCGAGCGGCGCCGACGACGTGCTCGCGGCCGCCCACATCGTGCCGACGCTCGCCGACGCGCTGGCGGGCGTGCAATGGTCGCTCGCGCTCACGGCGCGCACGCGCGAGTACGGTCCGCCGCCTGCGGCGCCGCGTCAGGCGGTGCAGGACGCCTGCCGCCAGGCGGTGCACGGCGGCGACATCGCACTCGTGTTCGGCAACGAGCGCACGGGCCTGTCGAACGACGACGTCGAGCGCTGCAGCGCGCTTGCGCATATTCCGGCCAATCCTGCCTATAGCTCGCTCAATCTTGCCCAGGCGGTCCAGGTGCTCTCCTACGAGTTGCGCCTCGCGTACCTCGGGGAGAGCGCGCCGGCCGCCGCACTGCCAGCGGCGGGCGGAGCGGGCGGCGCCGCCCAGCCTGCGGCCGGGTCGCCGCTCGCGACGAGCGACGACATCGAGCGCATGTACGTGCACCTCGAGAACGCGCTCATCGCGCTCGAGTTTCTCGACCCCGCCAATCCGAAGAAACTGATGTCGCGGCTGCGCCGGCTGTTCGCCCGCTCGGGGCTCGAGCGCGAGGAGGTCAATATCGTGCGCGGCATCGCCAAGCACATCCTCCTGCTCAAGAGCAAAGGCGACGGCAAGGGCGAGAGCCGCTGATCCTCTGCGCCGGCGCGGCTGCGTGCGCGCCGGCTCCAACCTTGCCACCGACGGGGGCTTCCGACCTCGAATCGGCTTTGCGCCTACAATCGGCTGAAAACCGGCGAAAAATTCATAAGCAAATGCGCGCGGCTGCAATAGCCGGTGCGCCGCTTGCGCGCATGCTGCGGCGTCGCGCGGCCGCCATTCCCCATGTTTCACCCGTTTTTAGCGTGACTGCCATGTTCAAGAGACTTCGCGAAGACATTGCCACGATCCGCGAGCGCGATCCCGCCGCCCGCAGCGCGTGGGAGGTCCTGACCTGTTATCCGGGTCTGCACGCGCTCGTGCTGCATCGCTTCGCGCATGCGTGCTGGCTCGCGAAGCGCCGCTGGCTCGCGCGCTACGTTTCGCAGGTCGCGCGTTTCCTGACGGGCATCGAGATCCATCCGGGCGCGACCATCGGCAGGCGCGTGTTCATCGATCACGGCATGGGCGTCGTGATCGGCGAGACGGCCGAAGTGGGCGACGACTGCACGATCTACCAGGGCGTGACGCTCGGCGGCACGTCGCTCACGCGGGGCGCGAAGCGCCACCCGACGCTGGGTCCGGGCGTGATCGTCGGTGCGGGCGCAAAGGTGCTCGGCGGCTTCACGGTGGGCGCCGGGGCGAAAATCGGCTCGAACGCCGTGGTCGTGAAGCCGGTGCCGGAAGGCGCGACGGCGGTGGGCAACCCCGCACGTGTCGTCGCGCCCGCGAAGACCGCGTCGGTGCAGGCGAAACCCGCCTCGGCGCGCGAGGGCTTTTGCGCCTATGGCATTACGCCCAATGCCGACGACCCGGTTTCGCTCGCGATCCACGGCCTGATCGACCACGCGGCTACGCAGACGCAGCGCGTCGATGCGATCGTCGTCGCGCTCGAGCGGCTCGGCGCGCGACTCGAGGCGCTGCACGGCGCCGATGCGGCGCTCGCCGAATTGCGGCGTCTATCCGAGGGGCTGGAATGCGGCGGCCCGCAAGCCGAAGCGTCGAGCCGCGAAGAAGAGAAGGCGCCTGCGCGCGTTTGAGGCGTGGCGCGAGGCGGGTGCTGATAGCGAGGCGCCAAAAGCGCGGGGCTAAAAGTAAAAGCGTCGCGCCTCAGTCCAGCGGCAGCACCCTGAAGCCTTCGGCATCCACGCGCAGATAGCCGCCGCGCGGCTTGCCGTGATCGAGATCCCAGTCGGGCAAGACCCAACGCGTGCCGCCGGGCTCCTGGTGGCGCGCCGGCCGGTGCGTGTGGCCGTGCACGATGGTGTTCGCACGCGCGCGCTTGAAAAGCGCCGCGACACCTTTGACGGTGACGTCGTACTTCGGCAGACGCGGGCCGCTGCGTTTGTTCTCGCTCGCGCGGCGCGCCCGCTCGGCGATCGCCCGCCGCCAGCGAAACGGCCACGCCAGAAACAGCAACTGCACGAGCCGGTTGCGCGCGAGCTTGCGAAAGAGCTGATAGCCGTGATCGTCGGTGCACATCGCGTCGCCGTGCGCGAGGGCGAGGCGCGTGCCGAACGCGGTGATCGCGATGGGGTCGGGCAGCCAGATCGCGCCCGCGGCTTTCATGAAGCGCTTGCCCATCAGAAAGTCGCGGTTGCCGTGCATGATGTAGAGCGCGATGCCGCGCTCGGAGAGCGTATGCATCAGCGCCGCCATGCGCGCGGGGAACACATCGGTGAGCATGTCGTCACCGATCCAGTATTCGAAGAGGTCGCCGAGTATGAACACCGAGTCGGCCTGATCGGCCGTGACCCGGATGAAGCGCTCGAACGCGGCGACCGTGCGCGGAATCCCTTCATTCAGATGCACATCGGAAATGAACAGAAACGGACGAGCCGCGTGCGGGCGCTTGCCCTCGCCGGGCACGCCCGCGGCAGCGTGTCGTAAAGCCTTTTCCTGCAGCATCGATGAAGGGGGTGCGTGAGAGTTGTATGAAGCTTATTCGGCGACGACAGCCTTCTCGATCACGACGTCGTCGACCGGCACGTCCTGATGGAAGCCCTTCGAGCCCGTCTTGACCTTCTTGATCTTGTCGACCACTTCGAGGCCTTCCACGACCTTGCCGAACACGGCGTAGCCCCAGCCTTGCGGCGTCGGCGACGAGTGGTTCAGGAAGTCGTTGTCGGCGACGTTGATGAAGAACTGTGCCGATGCCGAGTGCGGGTCGTTGGTGCGCGCCATGGCGATCGAGCCGCGCTCGTTCTTCAGGCCGTTGTTCGCTTCGTTTTCGATCGGCGCTTCGGTCGGCTTCTGCTTCATGCCGGCGTCGAAGCCGCCGCCCTGGATCATGAACCCGTCGATGACACGGTGAAACACCGTGCCGTCATAGTGGCCGTTCTTCACGTAGTTGAGGAAGTTGGCGACCGTCTTCGGGGCCTTCTCGGCGTTCAGTTCGAGCTTGATGACGCCGTGGTTCGTGTGCAGTTCGACCATGATGGGTTCCTTTGCCTGTGGCTGGGGGAATGAACGTCGCTGCATCGGCAAGAGGCGGGGCGTGTTGCCCAACGCGTGTGCCGGCGCCGCGACGTGCGACGGGTGAGGGCGGCGCTGCCGCCCGGTTAGTCGATGATTAACTGGCGTGTTGCCGACGTGCTCATTTGCCGACGACGGTCGCCGACTCGATCACGATTTCCTTTTGCGGCACGTCGGCCATCGGGCCTCGCGAGGTGGTGGGCGCCGCTTCGATCTTCTTCACGACGTCCATGCCTTGCGTGACCTTGCCGAACACGGCATAGCCGTTGCCGTCCGGGTTCGGATAGTCGAGGCCGGCGTTGTCGACCGTGTTGATGAAGAACTGCGCGGTGGCCGAATTCGGGTCGCTCGTGCGCGCCATCGCGATCGTGCCCGTGAGATTCTTCAGGCCGTTCTTGCTCTCGAGCGCGATCGGCGCGCGCGTGGGCTTCTCGACGAAGCTTTGCGTGTAGCCGCCGCCCTGGATCATGAAACCGCGAATCACGCGATGAAAGATCGTGCCGTTGTACTGGCCAGACTTCACGTACTGCAGGAAATTGTCGACGGTCTTCGGCGCTTTCTCCGGATAGAGCTCGACGCGAATGTCGCCTTCACTGGTCTTGAAGAGCACTTGCGGATGCGCGGCGGCCGGCTGGCCGTTTTGCGCAAAGGCGGGTGCGTTCGCGATCAGGGCGGCGCTGCCGAGCGCCAACATCAACCATTTCATGAGTATCCTCGGAAGTGCGGGAAAAACGTGTCGCGGCGCGCACGCTGCGCGCCAGATGTTAGTTCGACGGCGCCACGAAAGGCGGCATCGCGAGCGACCCCGTCGAGCCGCCGAACTGGTACGCGGGGTTGCTGAGCGCGGGCACGATGGCCGACGGGCTCGCTGCCGATGCGCCTTCTGCCGCTGCGGCGGCCGACTTCTTTTGCGCGGGCGGCGGCGAGATGATTTTCGCGATGTCGGCCTGGCGCTGCTGCGTGGTGGCGCTTGCATGGCCAAGCGTTTGCGCGCGGCGGTATGACGCGTCGGCCAGACGCAGGTAAAGGTCGCCGAGATTTTCCCACGCGAGTCCGTACGACGGGTTCGCCTTGACCGCGGTTTCGAGCGCGACGCGCGCCTCGTCGTAGCGGCCATGCTTCGCGTAAAGCGCCGCGAGATTGTTGTAAGGCTCGGGCAATTCGGGGTAGAGCTGCGTGAGTTCGGTGAACGCCTCGATCGCGTCGTCGTCGCGGTTCAGGCGCGCGAGAATGGTCGCACGCTTGAACTTCGCCTGCACGTCGCGCGGGTTCGTCTTGATGCGCGCGTCGAGCTGGCTGAGCGCGCCAGCCCAGTCGTGCTGGCTGATCGCGGCGTCGGCGCCGGGCGTCGCGTCGGAGGTCGCCGGGGGCGCGGCATGCGCGATGCTGACACTGCACAGCACGATCGCGACGCTCGAGAGAGCCGACGCGGCAAGGGTCGCAGCACGGGGCGCGCGGCCGCTGGAAGGTTTCATAGGGTGAGGTCGCGGTGTTATACTCCGAGCCATTCTAACAAAAGGTCTGTGCGTTTTCGTCGCGCGCTTTGTCCCTCGCCCGTTTCATTCGCATTCCGGGCGCGCTGCGCGAGTCGCCGGGCTTTCCAACGCCACTCGTGGTCGTCTCCGCCCCGATAGCAACCTGGTTGCAGTCCGGACGCCGACAGACAGCAGCCTGAGCAATGCGGGCATCACCCGCTGGCTGCGGTCGGCGCCGCCGCGGATTTCTTTCGACCCACGTATCCATCGCCTTTATGGAATCACTGCGCATCTACAACACGCTCGCGCGTGACAAGCAAAATTTCGTGCCACTCGAGCCCGGCGTCGTGCGTATGTACGTCTGCGGGATGACGGTGTACGACTATTGTCATGTCGGGCATGCGCGTGTGATGGTGGTGTTCGATATCGTGCAACGCTGGCTGCGCGCGATCGGCTACAACGTGACCTATGTGCGCAACATTACCGATATTGACGACAAGATCATTCGTCGTGCGGTAGAAAACGGCGAGACGATCAAGCAGCTCACCGACCGCTTCATCGCAGCGCTGCACGAAGACGCGGACGCGCTCGGCATCGAGCGTCCCGATCATGAGCCGCGCGCGACGCAGTACATCCCGCAGATGCTCGACATGATCGGCAAGCTCGAGCGCAACGGCTACGCGTACCAGGGTACGGACGGCGACGTGAACTACGCGGTGCGCAAGTTCGCGAACTATGGCGCGCTCTCGGGCAAGTCGATCGAAGACCTGCGCGCGGGCGAGCGTGTGGCGACGAACGATGCCAAGCAGGATCCGCTTGACTTCGTGTTGTGGAAACAGGCAAAACCGCAAGAGCCGGCCGACACGAGCTGGGACTCGAAGTATGGACGCGGGCGTCCGGGCTGGCATATCGAATGCTCGGCCATGGGCTGCACGTTGCTCGGCGAGCACTTCGACATTCATGGCGGCGGCCAGGACCTGCAGTTTCCGCACCACGAGAACGAGATCGCACAGAGCGAAGGCGCGACCGGCAAGACGTTCGTCAATACATGGATGCATAACGGCTTCGTGAATATCGACAACGAGAAGATGTCGAAATCGCTCGGCAACTTCTTCACGATCCGCGAAGTGCTGGCGAAGTACGATGCCGAAGTGGTGCGCTTCTTCATGGCGCGCGCGCATTACCGCTCGCCGCTGAATCACAGCGACGCGCATCTCGACGACGCGCGCAACGCGCTCACGCGTCTTTACACCGCGTTGAAGGACGTGGCGCCGGACGCGGGCGAGCTTGACTGGAACGAGCCGTACGCGCAACGTTTTCGTGCGGCAATGAACGACGATTTCAACACGCCGGTGGCGATCGCCGTGCTGTTCGAACTCGCGAGCGAGGTGAACCGCACGCGCGACGCCATGCTCGCGCGTCAGCTGCAGCGCCTCGCACGTGTGATCGGGCTGCTCGTGCGCGAGCCGCGCGTGTTCCTGCAACAGGCCGCGGGCGCACAAGATGCAGGCGCGCTCGACGTGGCAGCGATCGAAGCAAAGATCGCGGCGCGCACGGCGGCCAAGCAGGCGAAGCAATATGCGGAGGCGGACCGGATTCGGGCCGAACTGCTCGAATCCGGTGTCGCGCTCGAAGACAAACCGGGCGGGTTGACCGAGTGGCGCCGCGTGTAAGCGGGCTGTCCAGTTTCCACTGATCGATTCGCGAGGCAGGAGGCAGGATGGCAACGGCCACGAAGACGCAGACCAGGCGGTCTGCGTCGCTAACGGGCGGAACTGCGGGCGCACCCGCAGGTGCAAAGCGTGCGCTCAATGGAGCGGGCGGCAAGGCAGCGACAAAGGCGGCTGCGAAGACGGCGCGTGGGAAAACCAACGGCGCGTCCGGCTCGCACGAAGTGCTCGACGGCGCGGCCATCGAGGCTGCGCTCTCCACTGGTCCGGCGGCACTCGAAGCCGTGGAGCCCGCGGCGAACGCGCTGGGCGATCTCGAGTTCGAAGTGCAGCGTCCCGACTATTGGGACAAGGCCTGCGCGGACCTCGTCAAGCGCGACCGTATTCTCAAAAAGCTGATTCCGAAGTTCGGCCCCGTGCATTTGTTGAGCCGCGACGATCCGTTCGTCACGCTCGCGCGCTCGGTGGTCGGCCAGCAGATTTCGACGGCGGCGGCGCAGGCGCTTTGGCAGCGTGTGGAAGCCGCATGCCCAAAGCTCGTGCCGCAGCAATTCCTCAAACTCGGTCACGAAAAGCTGGCCGCGTGCGGCCTCTCGAAACGCAAGACGGAATACATCCTCGATCTCGCGCAGCACTTCGTTTCGGGTGCGTTGCACGTCGGCAAGTGGACGTCGATGGACGACGAAGACGTGATCGCGGAGCTCACGGCGATTCGCGGCATTGGCCGCTGGACCGCCGAAATGTTCCTGATCTTCAATCTCGCGCGCCCGAATGTGCTGCCGCTCGACGATCTGGGCCTGATCCGCGCGATCAGCGTCAACTATTTCAGTGGCGAGCCGGTCACGCGCAGCGAAGCGCGCGAAGTCGCGGCCAACTGGGAGCCGTGGCGTACCGTCGCGACCTGGTATATGTGGCGCAGCCTCGAGCCGTCGTGAGGCCCTAGGCAGTCGTCAGTGACTAAGAAAAATGCTATCGATCGAAGAAATCGATAGTTCTGAGCCGATTTCGGCGCGGGCTGGCGCGGTTAGAATACGCGCTGCCGCAAAGTGAAGGATTCCCACACATGAAGACCACGTTTCTGGATTTCGAACAGCCGATCGCTGAACTGGAAGCGAAGATCGAAGAACTGCGCTTCGTTCAGGACGATTCGGCCGTCGATATTTCGGAAGAAATCGAGCGGCTGTCGAAGAAGAGCCAGCAGCTCACGAAGGACCTCTATGCGAACCTGAGCCCGTGGCAGGTTTCGCAGATCGCGCGTCATCCGCAGCGTCCGTACACGCTCGACTACGTGCACGAGTTGTTTACCGATTTTCACGAACTCCATGGCGACCGCTCGTTCGCGGACGACCTTTCCGTCGTCGGCGGCCTCGCGCGCTTCAATGGCCAGGCCTGCATGGTGATCGGCCACCAGAAGGGCCGTGACACGAAGGAGCGCGCCGCGCGCAACTTCGGCATGCCGCGCCCGGAAGGCTATCGCAAGGCCGAACGCCTGATGCGCCTCGCCGAGAAGTTTGGCCTGCCCATCTTCACGTTCGTCGACACGCCGGGTGCGTACCCGGGCATCGGCGCGGAAGAGCGCGGCCAGTCGGAAGCCATCGGCCGCAATCTCTATGTGATGGCCGAACTCAAGACGCCGGTCATCACGACGATCATCGGCGAAGGCGGATCGGGCGGCGCGCTCGCCGTGGCCGTGGCCGATACCGTCATGATGCTGCAGTTCTCGACCTACTCGGTGATTTCGCCGGAAGGCTGCGCGTCGATTCTCTGGAAGAGCGCCGCGAAGGCGCCGGAAGCCGCTGAAGCGCTGGGCCTGACGGCGCACCGTCTGAAGGCGCTGGGCCTCATCGACAAGATCGTGAACGAGCCGCTCGGCGGCGCGCATCGCGACCCGAAGGGCATGGCCGCGCTGCTGCGTCGTGCGCTTGCCGACTCGCTGCGCCAGTTCCAGGGCATGAGCATCGCCGACCTGAAGCAGCGCCGTTTCGAGCGCCTGATGGCCTACGGCAAGTTCAAGGAAACGACGCCGGGCGCGTAAGGCGCGCGACGCCAACGCTCCTCGACGTCTGCGGTCCTGCTGTGACCGACCATCCCGAATCCGACGCCGGGCGCATCGTTCTCGATGCGCTCGGCGTTGTGCTTTCCACGCTTGCCGACGACGCACGCATCGCGATCGCGTATAGCGGCGGGCTCGACTCGTCCGTGCTGCTGGACGCCGCGGTGCGGGCGGCCGGAGCGCAGCGTCTCGTCGCACTGCATGTGCATCACGGCCTGAGCGCGAATGCCGACGCATGGCTTGCCCACTGCGAGGCGACTGCGCACGCGTATGGCGTGACGTTCGACGCGAGGCGCGTAGAGTTGGCGCGCGACGACGCGGCCGGCGTCGAGGCGGCTGCCCGCGACGCGCGCTACCGCGCGCTCGACGCGATGTGCGTGGCGCACGGCGTGCAGGCGCTCTGGCTCGCGCAGCATGCGGACGATCAGGCGGAAACGGTGCTGCTGCAGTTGCTGCGCGGCGCCGGGCTCGCGGGGCTCGCGGCGATGGCGCCCGCACGTGCGAGCGTGAATGGCGTGGCGCGCATGCGGCCGCTGCTCGCGCTGTTGCGCACGCAACTGGAGCGCTATGCCCGCGCGCACGGCCTGCACTGGATCGACGACGAATCCAACGACGACACGCGCTACGCGCGCAACGCCTTGCGTCACGACGTGATGCCGGCGCTCTCGGCCCATTTTCCCGGTTATCGCGATGCGCTCGCGCGCACGGCGGCGCATGCGGCTTCTTCGCAGCGTCTGCTCGACGATCTCGCGCGCATCGATTTGCGCGACGCTGGACGCGAGCGCGACAGCGCGCTTTCACATGCCGCGCTGCTCGCGCTCGACGATGCGCGCGCGCTCAATCTGCTGCGTTACTGGATGCGCGCGCTTGGCCTGCCGGCGGCATCAACGGCGCGGCTTGCGGATATGCTGCGGCAGTTGCGCGAGATTGCGCGCGATGATGTGAGCGGTCACGCGCTGCGCGTCGATCACGCCGGACACCGCTTGCGTGTGTATCGCGGCATCGTCTCGTGGGAAGCCGTGCGCGCGCGCGACGAACGCGCAGGCGAGGGCGTCGCTCATGCGCGCGCACCCGTGTCGTTGACCTGGCGCGGCGAGGAAGTCTGGCGGCTGCCGGCATGGCGCGGGACCTACGTCTTCGCGCCCGCCGCTCCCGACGATGCCGAGGCCGTTCCCGAGCGCGTGCTCGCGAGCGCGCCGCTCGTCGCGCGCGAGCGCAGCGGCGGCGAGCGCCTGCGCGACGAAGCCGCGAACGTGAGCCGCACGCTCAAGAACCTGTTCCAGACGCGCGGCGTGCCTGCATGGGAGCGCGACGTGCCGTTGCTCTATGTGGGCGAGACTTTGCTGTTCGTGCCCCGTATCGGCGTGAACCGGTCGGCGTTCGGTGCGACCCCCGGCGAATCTGGCGCGGCCTGGCGTCGCATCGAATGGCGCGAGGATGTGCTGATCGCCTGAAGTCGCGTCCGACGTCACCGATCAATTCGCCGACGCGAAGGGTGATCGTTCCCCCGCAAATCCTTGCGGCGCAAGCCTTTTTCGGCATCCGCAAGCGTGTTCTGTCTTGTAATTTGGGCGTCAATCGGGTAGTGTAAGTCGTTTGTCCAGCCCGCTTTTTCGCGTTCGCGGACGCCGTCAAAAGCGGCGTGTCTCGTGAAGGCGCGATTTTTCCTTCGAGCGGTATCCGACGGTTGCAGGGACGTCGTAGCGGCATGCGGGCAGGGCGCGAGTGCAAGGCACCAGCGCGCGTCGACACGATGCGCCGGCCTTCGCGCCCCTGAGGCAAAACCCCGCGCGTGCTGCACGCGCTGAAGCCGCCGCCGTGGCCCCAAGGCGTCCGGGCGGCCCGGTTCTTCAGTGCGCCAGCGCGGTAACATCTCCAGTTCAGAACGACAATGGCACTCATCGTACACAAATACGGCGGCACCTCGATGGGCTCGGTCGAGCGCATCAAGAACGTCGCCAAGCGCGTCGCCAAATGGCACAAGGCCGGCCACAAGATGGTCGTCGTGCCCTCGGCGATGTCCGGCGAAACCAATCGTCTGCTCGGTCTCGCGAAAGAAATTTCGCCGCAGCCCAGCCCGCGCGAGCTCGACATGATTGCGTCGACCGGTGAGCAGGTGAGCGTCGGCCTTTTGTCGATCGCCCTGCAGGAAGCAGGCGTCGACGCAATCAGCTACACCGGCTGGCAAGTGCCGGTCAAAACCGACAGCTCGTTCACCAAGGCCCGCATCAACGACATCGACGGCGAGCGCGTGCTGGCCGATCTCGACGACGGCAAGGTGGTCGTGATCACGGGCTTCCAGGGCATCGACCCGGAAGGCCACATCACCACGCTCGGCCGCGGCGGCTCGGACACGTCGGCGGTTGCAGTCGCAGCGGCGCTTAAGGCCGACGAATGCCTGATCTATACGGACGTCGACGGCGTCTACACGACCGACCCGCGTGTGGTCGACGACGCACGCCGTCTCGACCGCATTACGTTCGAAGAGATGCTGGAAATGGCCAGCCTCGGCTCGAAAGTGCTGCAGATCCGCTCGGTGGAATTCGCGGGCAAGTATCAGGTGAAGACGCGCGTGCTCTCCAGCCTGACCGACCCGATGATGAACCTCGACGAGGAAATGTCCTCGGGCACCCTGATTACTTTTGAAGAAGACGAGACCATGGAAAAAGCAGTCATCTCGGGTATCGCGTTCCAGCGCGACGAGGCCCGCATCATCGTGATGGGCGTGCCCGACAAGCCGGGCATCGCATATCAGATCCTCGGCCCGGTGGCGGACGCGAACATCGACGTCGACATGATCATCCAGAACCAGAGCGTGGCCGGCAAGACCGACTTCACGTTCACGGTGCCCCGCGGCGACTATCAGCGCGCCATCGACGTGCTGAATAACCAGGTGAAGGGCCACGTGAGCGCGGAGCAGGTGCTCGGCGACGCGAAGGTGTCGAAGGTTTCGGTGGTCGGCGTGGGCATGCGCTCGCACGTGGGCGTGGCGAGCAAGATGTTCCGCACGCTCTCGGAAGAGGGTATCAACATCCAGATGATCTCGACCTCGGAAATCAAGATCTCCGTGCTGATCGACGAGAAGTACATGGAACTGGCGGTGCGCGCGCTGCACAAGGCGTTCGACCTCGAGCACGCGTAAATCGCGCTGTTTTTGCGCGGCCGTCGCGCCGCGTTTGCGTTGTGTGACGAGGGTGTGACGCGGTTTTTCCGCTCGATTCCGCTTCGCGATGCCGCGCATGACGTTTGTTGTGCGCTTGCGGAAAAAACTTTGCAAAAAAGCGTCGTATGAATTGACCGGAAGGCGCTAACCCGCTATTATCTTTGCTTCGTTGCGCTGCCTCCCTGGCGCGAACGAAGTTTTCGGGAGACGTGGCCGAGAGGTCGAAGGCACTCCCCTGCTAAGGGAGCATCTGGGCCAAAACCTGGATCGAGGGTTCGAATCCCTCCGTCTCCGCCAGTAATGGCGGCGGAACCCCGCAAGTCTCGGCTTGCGGGGTTTTTGTTTTTTGGGTCGCCAATTGCTCGATGTGAGCAAGCAATGTGTCGTCGTTCGAGGGGAGGGAAGAGGTGCTGCAACAACCTTCAGGAATACCAGGTAAATTGCAGTGGCGCGCTCGCGAGCAAAGGTTCTGCATCGAGGCGCCGATAAATGGAATGGGCTTCGCGCGTTATGCGGGGTCTCCTGCGCACCGGTGCAAGCGATGCTATTCTCCCCGGCGCTGTTGGCCATCCGCCGCCCAGTGTAACGAGACGTAACGACATCGAACGCAGGCCAGGTTTGTGCATCAGTTATTACAAGTTTGAAATACGCGGGCGAAAGCCGTGCGTTATATTGGCTTCAACAAAACATCAAACCCGAAAGGTGAGTCCATGAAGTTCCCACGTGTTGTTGCAATGCTGCTCGGGGGCGTGGCTATCGGCGCATCGAGTGCTGCTATGGCTGGCGTGAGCGTTGGTGTCAACATCGGTATTCCGGCCCCGGTCTATGTCGCTCCGCAACCGGTCTACGCGCCGCCGCCTCCGCCGCCGGTCGTCTATCAGCCGGCGCCTGTTTATGCGGCGCCGCCGGCCATCGTCATCGGCTGGCACGGCGATCGTTACTGGGATGGCCGCCGCTACTGGGGGCGCGACGACTGGTATCGCCACCACGGCGGCTACGGCGGTCCGGGCCGCGGCCACTACGACCGCGACCACTACGACCGCGACCACGGTGGTCCTCCGGGACATTGGCACTAAGCCGCGAGGCTCATTGCCGGCGTGATGCGCGTGACACGGTGCGCATCGCACACCAGGCGTCGCGCCAAAAGAAAAGCCGCCCAGTGGGCGGCTTTTGCATTCTTGCCGTTGTGCGCGCAACGACGCCGCGAAGAGAGGCTTACTCGAGGCCGGCCATGCCGCCAACCACGGCGTTGAAGCCCGAGTCGACGTGCATGATCTCGGCGGTCACGCCGGCAGCCAGATCGGAGAGCAGGAACGCGGCGGAGTTGCCGACCTGCTCGATGGTCACGTTACGCTGCAGCGGGGCGTTCTGCTCGACGAAGTCGAGAATCTTGCCAAAGCCCTTGATGCCGCTTGCCGCGAGCGTCTTGATCGGACCGGCGGAAATGCCGTTCACGCGCACGCCTTGCGCCCCGAGCGCCACCGCGAGATAACGCACGCTCGCTTCGAGTGCGGCTTTCGCGACGCCCATGGTGTTGTAGTTCGGAATCGCGCGCTCCGCGCCGAGATAGGTCAGCGTCAGCAGCGAAGCGTTCTGCGCGAGCATCGGCTTGGCGGCCTTGGCGAGCGCCGGGAAGCTGTATGCCGAAATATCGTGCGCGATGCGGAAGTTCTCGCGCGTCATGCCGTCGAGGAAGTCACCCGCGATCGCTTCGCGCGGCGCGAAGCCGATCGAGTGGACGAGGCCGTCGAGCGTATCCCAGTGCTGCTTGAGGTTCGTGAAGAGCGCTTCGATTTGTGCGTCGTCGGCCACATCGCAGGGGAACACGAGGTCGCTGCCGAATTCCTGCGCGAACTCGGTGATACGGTCCTTGAAGCGGTCGCCGACGTACGTGAACGCCAGTTCCGCGCCTTCGCGCTTGCATGCCTGCGCGATGCCGTACGCGATCGAACGGTTCGACAGCAGGCCGGTCAACAGGATGCGTTTGCCAGCGAGGAAGCCCATGAATTCTCCTAAATCAGGTCAATGCGCCAGCGCCAGTGGGGGCGGCGCCGCGTGGTTTGGGTAGAATTCTCTCACAACTGACAAGGCAGCCTGGACAATTACCGATCTATGACGACAGGAACGCGAGGCAGGACGGCGCTTGGCGCGCTTGGGGCAACCGTTCCTGCGGCTCGGCTCGC
Source organism: Paraburkholderia sp. EG287B (assembly GCF_040965595.1). Taxonomy (NCBI): domain Bacteria; kingdom Pseudomonadati; phylum Pseudomonadota; class Betaproteobacteria; order Burkholderiales; family Burkholderiaceae; genus Paraburkholderia; species Paraburkholderia sp. EG287B. The sequence goes on along the minus strand of NZ_JBFRCG010000001.1, from coordinate 335,306 downwards.
ACTTGCCAAAAGGCTGGCGGCGATGGGGCTGGCGCTCGCATGCGGCCTGCTGGCCATGCCGTGCGCGCACGCGGTCTACGCCATCGCGCAGTACGGCGAGCCCAAATATCCGCAAGGCTTCGCGCACTTCGACTACGTGAATCCGGATGCGCCCAAGGGCGGTACGCTCGTCCTCGCCAATCCTGACCGACTCACGAGCTTCGACAAGTTCAACCCGTTCACGCTGCGCGGCAACGCGGCGCCAGGGCTCGGCATGCTGTTCGAGAGCCTCACGACGGGGAGCCTCGACGAAGTGGCGTCGGCCTATGGTTTGCTCGCCGACGACATCCGTATCGCGCCCGACGCGCTTTCGGTGACGTTCCACATCAACCCGAAGGCGCGCTTCTCGAACGGCGATCCGGTGACAGCCGAAGACGTGAAGTTCTCGCTCGACACGCTCAAGAGCCGCCAGGCCGCGCCCTCCATGCAGGCGTATTTCAGCGAGATCACGCGCGCGGTGGTGGTCGATCCCGCGACGATCCGCTTCGAGTTCCGCAGCAACAACCGCGAGCTGCCGCTCATCGCGGGCGGCATGCCGGTGTTCTCGCACAAGTGGGGGTTGCGTCCGGACGGCAGCCGCATCGCCTTCGATCAGCTCGCGTTCGAGCAACCGATCGGCAGCGGCCCGTATGTGATCGACCGCTACTCGAACGGCCGCACGATCACCTACAAGCGCGACCCGAACTATTGGGGCAAGGAACTGCCGGTGCGGGTGGGCACCAACAACTTCGAGCGCATTACCTACAAGCTCTATTCGGACGACGTGGCGCGCCTCGAGGCCTTCAAGGCGGGCGAGTACGACGCGCTCGTCGAATACGTCGCGCGCAACTGGGTGCGGCGCGATGTCGGCAAGCGCTTCGACAGCGGCGAGCTGATCAAGAAAGAATTTCCGCAGCACAACGGCACCGGCATGCAGGGCTTCGTCATGAATCTGCGCAAGCCCGTGTTCCAGGACGTGCGCGTGCGCCGCGCCCTCGATCTCGCGCTCGACTTCCCGTGGCTCAACCGCATGCTGTTCTATAGCCAGTACCGCCGCATCGACAGCTGGTTCGCGAACACGCAGCTGCAGGCGAAGGGTCTGCCATCGCCTGGCGAGCTTGCCTTGCTCGAGCCGTGGCGCAAGTCGCTCGATCCCGCCGTGTTCGGGCCGCCGCCCTTGCAGCCCGATACGACCCCGCCGGGCTCGCTGCGTGCGAATCTGCTCAAGGCGCGCGCGCTGCTCGCCGAGGCCGGCTGGACCTATCGCGACGGCGCGCTGCGCAACGAGAAGGGCGAACCGTTCACGTTCGAGGTGCTCGACGATACGAGCGCTTCGACGCAGTGGGCGCCGATCATGGCGCAGTACACGCAGGCGCTCAGGCGCCTTGGCATCCAGGTGAACTATCGCTCGGTCGATTTCGCGCTCTACCAGAAGCGGCTCGATGCCTTCGACTTCGACATGACGACCATCAAGTTCCCCGACGTCCAGGTGCCGGGCGCGGAACAGGTCGACCGTTTCGGCAGCAAGGCCGCCGACGAGCCGGGCTCGGGCAATCTGCTCGGCCTGAAGTCGCCGGCCGTCGATGCGATCCTCAAGGCGCTCACGCAGGCGCAGACGCTCCAGCAATTGCTCGACGCCACGCATGCGCTCGACCGGGTGCTGATGCACGGCTACTATGTGGTGCCGCAGTGGTACAGCGCGACGCACCGGGTGGCGTTCAAGAACACGCTGGCGTATCCGGCGAAATTGCCGCTGTACTATGGCGCGAACGACTGGATCATCTCGACGTGGTGGTTCAAGCCGCAGCCCGAGCCCCAAGCGGCCGGTCATTGACAACGGACACGACGGGAGCAACGAATCATGTGGAGCTACATCGTCAAGCGCCTGCTGCTGATGATCCCGACGCTGCTCGGCGTGCTCACGCTGACCTTCGGCGTGATCCAGTTCGTGCCGGGCGGCCCCGTCGAACAGGCGGTGCGCGAATTGCGGCGGGGCGCGGAGCAGGGCATGCCGTTCGGCATGCGCGCGCATTCGGGCGTGGACGCGCAGCAGATCGCGCAGCTCAAGCAGCTTTACGGCTTCGACAAGCCGCCGCTGCAACGCTATTTCCTGATGCTCGGGCGCTTTGCGCGCTTCGATCTCGGACAGAGCTATTTCCATCACCAGAGCGTGTGGTCGCTGATTATTTCCAAGCTGCCGGTTTCGATCAGCATCGGCCTCTGGACCTTCTTTCTCACGTATCTGATATCGGTGCCGTTGGGCATCGCGAAGGCGGTGCGCAACGGCTCCCGGTTCGACCTCGTGACGAGTCTCGTCGTGCTCGTCGGTTATGCGATTCCGGGCTTCGTGCTGGGCGTGCTGCTGCTCGTGCTGTTCGGCGGCGGCTCGTTCCTGCAGCTCTTCCCGCTGCGCAATCTCACCTCTGACAACTGGGACACGCTCTCGCTCGGCGGCAAGATTCTCGACTATCTCTGGCACATCACGCTGCCCGTGACGGCCTCGGTCGTGGGCAGTTTCGCCGTCACGACCATGCTGACCAAGAACGCCTTTCTCGAAGAGATCCGCCGCCAATACGTGCTGACCGCGCGTGCGAAAGGCCTCTCGGAGCGCACCGTGCTCTGGAAGCACGTCTTTCGCAACGCGCTGCTGCCGCTCGTGGTGGGCTTCCCGGCGGCGTTCATCGGCGCGTTCTTCACCGGCAGCCTGCTGATCGAAACGCTGTTCTCGCTCGACGGGCTCGGGCTGCTTTCGTACGAATCCGTCGTGCGGCGCGATTATCCGGTCGTGCTCGGCACGCTGTACCTCTTCACGTTGATCGGACTGCTAACCAAACTGATCTCCGATCTGTGTTACGTGTGGGTCGATCCCCGCATCCAATTCGAACAACTGGAGCGCTGAGTTGAACCGAGTCCGCGCTGGCGCCGAGCCCGAACTGCGTACCGAGAGCGTGCGCGCCTTCAAGTCCCCCACACCGGCCCGCCGCGTGTGGCTGCGCTTCAGGCAGCAGCGTCTTGGCTACTGGAGCCTGATCGTGTTTCTCGTCGCGTTCGCGGCGAGTCTCGCGGGTCCGCTCTGGTGCAACGACAAGCCGCTCGTCGTGCACTACGACGGGCACCTGTATTTCCCGTTGTTCAAGGACTATCCGGAAACCACGTTCGGCGGCGATTTTCCGACGCCTGCCGACTACCTCGATCCATACATTCGGCACCGCTTCGACGCGCCGGGCAACTTCGCGATCTATCCGCCGAACCCGTACTACTACGACACGCTCAACTACTTCGCGAAAGTGCCGAACCCGGCGCCGCCGTCGCGCCAGAACTGGCTCGGCACCGACGAGAGCGGCCGCGACCTGTTTGCCCGCCTGCTCTATGGCTTTCGCGTGTCGGTGGAGTTCGCGCTCGTGCTGACCGCTATCGGCACGCTGCTCGGCGTGCTGGCGGGCGCGGTGCAAGGGTATTTCGGCGGCAAGGTCGATATCTTCGGGCAGCGTCTCATCGAGATCTGGAGTTCGCTCCCCGAGCTTTATCTGCTGATCATTTTTGCAGCGATCTTCGAGCCGGGCTTCGTGCTGTTGATCGTGCTGCTTTCGCTGTTTGGCTGGATCGGACTATCCGACTATGTGCGCGCCGAATTCCTGCGCAACCGCAACCAGGACTATGTGCTCGCCGCGCGCGCTATGGGCCTGTCGAACTGGCAGATCATCTGGCATCACGTGCTGCCCAACAGCCTCACGCCGGTCATCACGTTCCTGCCGTTTCGCATGAGCGGCGCGATTCTCGCGCTCACGAGCCTCGACTTCCTGGGCCTTGGCGTGCCCGCACCGACGCCGAGCCTCGGCGAGCTGCTCGCGCAGGGCAAGCGCAATCTCGACGCATGGTGGATCGCGCTCTCGACCTTCGGGGTGCTCGTGGCGACGCTGCTGCTGCTCACGTTCATCGGCGACGCGCTACGCAACGCGCTCGACACGCGCATTTCCGACGCCATGAAGGCCGGAGGCAACCAGTGAGCGCCGTGCCACAGGACGCCGCCGCGCCGCTCCTCTCGATCGAACACCTGAGCGTGCGCTTTGACGAGACGCTTGCCGTTGACGACGTCACGCTCGCGATCGGGCGCGGCGAGCGCGTGGCGCTCGTCGGCGAGTCGGGCTCGGGCAAGACCGTCACCGCGCTCGCGGTTCTGCGCCTCCTGCAGGACGCGCAGATCAGCGGAAGCATTCGCCTCGACGGCGACGATCTGCTCGCGAAGAGCGAGCGCGCGATGCGCGGCCTGCGCGGCAACGACGTCGCGATGATCTTCCAGGAGCCGATGACGGCGCTCAATCCGCTCTACACGATCGGCGAGCAGATCGCGGAAACCATCGTGCTGCACGACGGCGTCTCGAAGAGCGCGGCCTACGAGCAGGCGGTGGGCTTGCTCGAGCGCACGGGCATCACCGAGGCGCGGCGGCGCGTGTCGAGTTATCCGCATCAGCTTTCGGGCGGCCAGCGCCAGCGCGTGATGATCGCGATGGCGCTCGCGTGCCGTCCGCGCCTGTTGCTCGCCGACGAGCCGACCACGGCGCTCGACGTGACGATCCGCGGCCAGATCGTCGATCTGCTGCTCGAACTGCAGCGCGAGGAGGCGGCGCGGCGCGGCATGTCGGTGCTGCTCATCACGCACGACCTGAACCTCGTGCGCCGCTTCGCGCAGCGCGTGGCCGTGATGGAGAAGGGCAGGCTCGTGGAGTCGGGCAGCGTCGAGCAGATCTTCGAGGCGCCGCAACACCCGTATACGCAACGGCTGATCGCGAGCCGGCCCGAGCGCCACGTGCTGCCCGTCCTGCCGATCGCGCCGGTTCTCCTGCAGGCGAAGGACGTGATCGTCGACTTCGCAACGAAGCTGCCGGGTTTTCGCGGCTGGTGGCAAAAGGGGCGTTATCGCGCCGTGAACGACGCGAACCTTGCGGTGCGCCAGGGCGAGACGCTCGGCATCGTCGGCGAGTCCGGATCGGGAAAAACGACGCTGGCGATGGCGATGTTGGGGTTGCAGCGAACGGCAGGCGGTGTCGTCGAGTTCCAGGGGCGGCCGATCGCGAGCTACAAGGGCCGCGACAGGCTGTCGTTGCGCTCGCATTTGCAGGTTGTCTTTCAGGACCCGTTCAGTTCGCTTTCTCCACGCCAGACCATCGAGCGCATCGTGGGGGAGGGGCTCGCGCTGCATCGGCCCGATCTCTCCAGCGAGGAGCGGCGCAAGCGCGTCGTCGGCGTGCTGCGTGAAGTGGGCCTCGATCGCACCGCCTTGCAACGATACCCGCACGAGTTTTCGGGCGGCCAGCGCCAGCGTATCGCCATTGCGCGCACGCTGGTGCTGGAGCCGCGCGTGATCGTGCTCGACGAACCGACCAGCGCGCTCGACGTGTCGATCCAGCAACAGGTGTTGAGATTGTTGACGGAATTGCAACGCAAGTACAACCTGGGCTACGTGTTCATCAGCCACGACCTGGAGGTGATCGGCGCGATGGCGCATCGGGTGGTGGTGATGCAGGACGGGGCGATCGTCGAGGCAGGAGAGGTCGCGAATATCTTCGACAGACCGGCCCATCCTTACACCCGGAAATTGTTGAAAGCTGCCTTCGATCGCTAGGCTTTGGCGGAACTTTAGGTTGAATTTCGGTGAAATTCACCAATGAGGTGAATGTCGCGATTGAATTTTTCTATTTGTTTTGACACACAAATACTTACTGGCTAGTATCGTCCAAACTTTTCTACTAACTCCCTGATTTACGGGCAATTTCTACCGACCAATGCAGCACCGATACCTGACCCAGGCTTGCGCGCGCGTCGTCGCCGGGATGTTCATCGGCGTACTGATGGCCGCAGCTCCCAGCGCGTTCGCCGACGAAGTAAGCAGCTTTAACCAGAATGCCTCATTTTCGCCGAGCAATTCGGCGAATCCGCAGTCAATCCCCGCAGTTCAGAACGCCCTCCAGAATGCCAACCAGGCGACCCCGGCGGCGGCTCCGGCCCCGACCGAAGGCGGCGCCAAGGCGTTCCTGTCCGGCATGGCCGGCAAAGCCGGCGACGTCGTTGTCGGCGCACTCAATATGATCGGCGTGCGTTACCGCTGGGGTGGCAACACGCCCGACTCCGGACTCGACTGCAGCGGCTTCGTGCGCTACGTGTTCCAGGACACGCTCGGCATGTCGCTGCCGCGCCGCGCCGAGGAAATGAGCCGCGTGGGCGAGAAGGTCAGCATGAGCAACCTGAAGCCGGGCGACCTCGTGTTCTTCAACACGATGCGCCGCACGTTCTCGCACGTCGGCATCTACATCGGCGACAACAAGTTCGTGCATTCGCCGTCCACCGGCAGCACGATCCGCGTCGACGACCTCGACGACGGCTATTGGGAAAAGCGCTTCACGGGTGCGCGCCGTGTCGAAACGTCGTTCACGCCGGACCAGCAGCAAAACCTCAAGCGCGTGAGCGCTCAGTTCGACGGCAACGGCGGCAACTGATCGGGGTTGTGTAGCGAACAAAAAAGCCTGCTTCTTGCGAAGCAGGCTTTTTGCGTTTTCTGTGCCCCTGCGCCCGCCGAAGGGGCGCTCAGATCAAGCGATCAAGCCGTCAGGCGCGCTGCGGCGAGCTTGCGCTCGAGCTCCGGCATGATGCGCGCCGCGGCTTCCTCGCCTGCGAGAATCGCCGCGTTGCGCTGCGTGAAGTCGCTGGACGACATCGCGTTGAGGTTCGGGCGGATCACGACATCGGCGTACTTGTCGAGTTCGTAGGTCTTGATCGTCTGGCCCATGATCGTGAAGGTCTGCATCAGCACGTCGAACTGGCTCAGCGTCGAGGCCGTCTCCGGGCGCGCCGAGATGTCCACGGCGATCACGAAGTCGGCGCCCATCTTGCGTGCGAACGAGGCCGGCACCGGGCTCACGAGGCCGCCGTCCACGTATTCATGTCCCGCGATTTTCACGGGCTCGAAAATCGACGGAATGCTGCACGACGCGCGCACGGCAATGCCCGTGTTGCCGCGCTGGAACAGGATGGGCTGGCCCGTGCGCAGGTCGGTCGAGACGACGCCGAGCGGCTTCGCCATCTTCTCGATGGGCCGGTCGTGCAGCGTGGTGTTCAGATAGTTCTGGAGCGCCACGCCCTGCAGGAGCCCGCGCGTGCGAAACGGCATTGCCCAGTCGCTGATCGAGGCTTCGTCCATCGTCAGCGCGAGCTTGTTGAGCGCGAAGCCGTTCATGCCCGAGGCGTAAAGCGCCGCGACGACCGAGCCTGCGCTCGTGCCGACCACGAAGTCGACCTGCACGTTGCGCGCCTCGAGCGCCTTGATCACGCCGATATGCGCGAAGCCACGCGCCGCGCCACCGCCGAGCGCGAGGCCCACGCGAACCGGGTGCGCCGGCCTGGCGACGGGCGGCGGGGGCGCGGTGGTGACGGGCGGCGGGACGCTGGCGGTCTGCGTGCCCGCGGTCGTGCACGCGGCCAGGACGGAGGAGGCGGCCGCAAGCGAAAAGTGCCGGCGGCTCAACGAGGGCGATGACTGCTTCAAGAAGGTTCTCCATGCGGTCCGCGGGCGTGTCCGGCAAGGAACGACGCGGTACCCCGGTCTGCTCGCGCGGGCGGCCGAGTATCTGTGTTTGCGCGCGCGACGCCGCATCGTGGTGGCGGCGCGCCGACATCATAAGGCAAAGCGCGGCCGGTTTAGCAGGCGTGCATGTAACGCGATGTGTCCACGATGTGACGGCAGATGACAATGTGCTCGGCGGCTTGCGGGCGCGCGGACGTTTGCAGCAAAGAAACCGGGCGCCCGCACGCGAGCCTCGGGCCTCGCCCCCCGGCCGAAGTGGTGCATGGCGGGTATAATCCCGTCTCTAATTTTCCGGATTCCCGTTCGTGTGCGCGAGGCTGCGCGCGCCCCGGCGTTCCCGCGCTAGCCGCGCGGGCCGAACGCGCCGCGAACCCCGGCCGTCCGCCGCCGTCGCTGCTGTTATCGCCAGCGCCGCGCTCCGGATGGCATCGTCTTCGAGTAATCGCCCATGACTACCTCCGTCGTCCGTACCCGCTTCGCGCCGAGCCCGACCGGCTTCATCCACCTCGGCAACATCCGTTCCGCGCTCTACCCGTGGGCGTTCGCGCGCCACAACAAGGGCGTCTTCGTGCTGCGGATCGAAGATACCGATCTCGAGCGTTCGACGTCGGAATCGGTCGATGCGATCCTCGAAGGCATGGAATGGCTCGGCCTGAATTTCGACGAAGGTCCGTTCTACCAGATGCAGCGCATGGACCGTTATCGCGAAGTGCTCAGGCAGATGCAGGAGCAGGGCCTCGTGTACCCGTGCTACATGTCGACCGAAGAGCTCGACGCGCTGCGCGAGCGTCAGCGCGCGGCCGGCGAGAAGCCGCGCTACGACGGCACGTGGCGCCCGGAGCCGGGCAAGGTGCTGCCCACGCCGCCGGCGGGGGTGCAGCCGGTGCTGCGCTTTCGCAACCCGCTCACCGGCGTGGTGGCATGGGACGACGCCGTCAAGGGCCGCGTGGAGATCTCGAACGAAGAGCTCGACGACCTCGTGATCGCGCGCCCGGACGGCACGCCGACCTACAACTTCTGCGTGGTCGTGGACGATCTCGACATGAAGATCACGCACGTGATTCGCGGCGACGATCACGTGAATAACACGCCGCGCCAGATCAACATCCTGCGCGCGCTCGGCGGCGAGCCGCCGGTCTACGCGCACCTGCCTACCGTGCTCAACGAGCAGGGCGAAAAGATGAGCAAGCGCCACGGCGCGATGAGCGTGATGGGTTATCGCGATGCGGGCTATCTGCCGGAAGCGGTCCTCAACTATCTCGCACGTCTGGGTTGGTCGCACGGCGACGCCGAAGTGTTCACGTGCGAGCAGTTCGTGGAGTGGTTCGATCTCGAGCATCTCGGCAAGTCGCCCGCGCAATACGACCACAACAAGCTCAACTGGCTCAACAACCACTACCTGAAGGAAGTGGACAACGCGCGCCTCGCCGCGCTCTCGAAGCCGTTCTTCGCTGCCCTCGGCGTGGACGAGGCGGCGCTCGCCAAGGGGCCGTCGCTCGAAGGCGTGGTCGCGCTTTTCAAGGACCGTGCGAACACGATCAAGGAGATCGCCGAGAGCGCGATGATGTTCTACCGCGAGCCGCAGCCGGAAGCCGAAGCGCTCGCACAGCACATCACGGAAGCCGTACGCCCCGCGCTCGCCGATCTCGTCGTCGCGCTCAAGGGCGCGGAGTGGACGAAGGAGGGCGTCTCGGCAGCGCTGAAGGCGACGCTCGCCACACACAAGCTCAAGATGCCCCAGCTCGCGATGCCGGCCCGCCTGCTCGTGGCAGGGACGACGCATACGCCTTCGGTCGATGCGGTGCTCGTGCTGTTCGGCCGCGATGCGGTGGTGAGCCGCCTCGAGAAGGGCATTTCGGCTGCAAACTAAAAATTTTGAAGAATATTCGCCCGGACCCTAGCGCCCGGGCGGCAGTTCTTGTAGTATTCGGGCTCCGTTGAATACGGAGCGCGAGAGAGTCGCAAACAAGCGGCAAATAAGCAGCAAATCTCACGCAAAGAGCCGCAGAATCGGGCAACGATGTTTCAAGGAAACCTCGAAGCGCTTCAAAAAACGATTCAAAAGCTCTTGACGAAAGCGAAATTGATGTTTAAAATCTCGCTTCTGTTCTGCAAGGGGGTATAGCTCAGCTGGGAGAGCGCTTGCATGGCATGCAAGAGGTCAGCGGTTCGATCCCGCTTACCTCCACCAACAGAACATGCAGTAAGCAGTAGAGTGCGGTAAAGGCATTATCTGAAAAGATCATGTCCCCTTCGTCTAGAGGCCTAGGACATCACCCTTTCACGGTGAGTACAGGGGTTCGAATCCCCTAGGGGACGCCAGACATGAGCGTCGTCAATGAGATTGGCGTAGCATCAGGTGGAAATCAACCGACATCCATCTGATTGTGTCGAACTGGAGCGGTAGTTCAGTCGGTTAGAATACCGGCCTGTCACGCCGGGGGTCGCGGGTTCGAGTCCCGTCCGCTCCGCCAGATCGAGCCCGTTCAGAAACTGTGAGCGGGCTTTTTAGTTAAAGTGACGATTACAGGCGCAAGCCCGTGTTGTCCCCTTCGTCTAGAGGCCTAGGACATCACCCTTTCACGGTGAGTACAGGGGTTCGAATCCCCTAGGGGACGCCAAATCAAAATGCGGCGCCAAAGTGTAGTGTGGCGACGCCGCCAGCGGGAATCGACCGACGCCCGCCGGTGTGAGCAGCAAGCTGGAGCGGTAGTTCAGTCGGTTAGAATACCGGCCTGTCACGCCGGGGGTCGCGGGTTCGAGTCCCGTCCGCTCCGCCAGATTCAAAGCCGTTCCGACGTTGCTTCGGCAACTGCGAACCGCTGCAGTTCAAAGGTGTAAGCCTGCGCTTATACCCGTGTTGTCCCCTTCGTCTAGAGGCCTAGGACATCACCCTTTCACGGTGAGTACAGGGGTTCGAATCCCCTAGGGGACGCCAAATCAAAATGCGGCGCCAAAGCAGTAGCACTGCAAGCAGTATGGCGACGCCGCCAGCGGGAATCGACCGACGCCCGCCGGTGAGCAGCAAGCTGGAGCGGTAGTTCAGTCGGTTAGAATACCGGCCTGTCACGCCGGGGGTCGCGGGTTCGAGTCCCGTCCGCTCCGCCAGAACGAAGCCCGTTGGATACGTCCAACGGGCTTTTTCTTTTTCCACAGACGTTTCTCCCGCGTCCATCCCCATCCTTCATTTCGTTGGCCGTACGGACAATCTGCGATTGCCGGCGGCCGCGCGTTATCGTAGCGTTGTCGAAACCTGGTTTCCTCGCTTGCCGACATGTTCGCACCGAACGACATCCCATCGCCGTTTCAGCTGCGCCGCGCCACCATGGACGATTTCGAGTTCGCGGAGACGCTCACGCGCAACAACATGGGTGGCTACTATCTGCGGCATCACCTCGTCTGGCGCGGTGATCTCTTTCTGGCGAGCTATCGCGAGTCGGAGAATTTCGTCCTCGAACTCGACGGCGAGCCGATTGGCGTGCTGCGCGTGACGCAGGAGGGCGACTCGCTGCACATTCGCGACGTGCAGATCGCCCAGGGGTATCGCGGCAATGGCGCCGGTACGTTCCTGCTCGACATCTCGCACCAGTGGGCCCGCGAGCGCGGCCTGCGCGAATTGCAGCTGCGCGTGTTCGTCGACAATCCGGCGGCGCGTCTTTATCTGCGCATGGGCTATCGCGTGGCGGGTCCGAGGCTTGCTCGCCTCGGCTCGATTCGCCACATGACTCGGCTCGTCTGAGCTTGGGCAGTCACTCGCTTAACGCGGGTGGTCGTCGCGCACCGCGGCCACGGAATCTTCCGGTTCGTCGTAGTCGCGATCGCCCGTGCCGCGCGCGATGAAGGCGCGCGGGCTCTCGCCGAAGGCGCGGCGAAACATCGCCGAAAACGCACTCTGGCTCTGGTAGCCGAGTTCCTGCGCCACGACGGCCATCGGGCGTCCCTGATTGAGCAGCGGGATCGCGCGCGCGAGGATCGCCTGCTGACGCCATTGCGAAAAGCTCACCCCGAGTTCCTGACGAAAGAGCCGTGCGATCGTGCGCGTGCTCGCGCCCACGTGAGCAGCCCAGTATTCGAGCGAGCCGGGTCCCGCCGGGTCGGCGATCAGCGCTTCGCACAGCGCGCGCAGGCGCTTTTCCTCGGGCATCGGCACGGCGAGCGGCAGCGGCGCCGAGCGCGTGATCTCGTCGAGCGCCAGCGCGCCGAGCAGGCGCTCACGCGCGGTGGGAATGCCGCGCTCGTCGAGGGCCGCGATCGTCTCGCGCAGGAGGCCCGAGACCTCGACCACGCGGCACGCGCCGAGGCCGGGCGGAATCACCGATTCGTCTACGTAGAGCGTGCGCAGGAACGCGTCCTCGACGATCGCCACTTCGTGCGTGATGTGTGGCGGCACCCAGATCGCGCGCGAGGGCGGCACCATCCACGTCGTGCCGGGCGTCGCCATACGCAGCACGCCGCGCGACGAGTAGGCGAGTTGCGCCCACGCATGGGTGTGCTGCGCGATGCACACACCGGCCGGCATGGGCCGCGAGCGCACGCGGATCGGATGCGTGGGTGTCGGCGCGAACTCGGGCGGGATATCGACGAGTTCGGCGCGCGGCAGCGCCGCGTTGCGAGCGCCGCTGGATGCGGCGTTGGGCAGGTCCTCGGGCATGACGGGCAGGGCGTCGGGTTTGGCGACGACTTTGGCGATAAGCGCATTCATTGTAGACGTCTCGCGCGCGAAGGCATGGGCCGCACGCATTTATGGCCGGGCATAATGTGGGCGAATCGACAGCGTGCTCGTGTGGCGCGAGCCGCCCTGAAGGAGAGAGAAGCCATGAAATACGTGTTCGTCTACGGCACGCTGCGCGCGGGCGAGATCAACGACATCAACCTCGCGGCGGATCGCAACGCGATCGCGCGCCCGCGTCACCTCGGTCTCACCAGGCTCGCCGGCCGGCTCTTCGACTTCGGCAGCTATCCTGGGATGGTGGCCGGGTCGGCGAGTGCGCAATCGACGGTCGTCGGCGACGTCTACGAGATCGACGACGCGCTCCTCGCCGTGCTCGACGAAATCGAGCAGGTGTATCCGGGCGCCGACAATCTGTTCGTTTCGCAGGAAGTGGATATCGAGGTGCAGGGTGAACGTATCGCTTGCCTCTACTATCCGGTGGCGTTCGCCGCCATTGCCGGGCGCCCCGAGATCGCAGGCGGCGACTGGGTCGCGCATCGGCGCACGCGCTGATCGCTCAAGACGCGGCGCATGAAAACACGAAGGCCCGGCGGGCTCACACCCGCCGGGCCTTTTTCATCGGCGATTCGTTAGATGTGCCGAGCGATTAGATCTCTTCGTACAGCGGCAGCGTCAGGAACTCGACGAAGTTTTCCGACGTCGACATCTGCTCGAAGATCTGCGCGGCACGCTCGTACGGCTTCGTGTCGCCGCCGACCGACGCCTTCACCTTGTCCAGCTCCTGCGGGATCAGTTCGCGCACGAGTTCGGCCGTGACCTTGCGGCCGTCTTCGAGCTTGCCCTTGGGCGAGCGGATCCACTGCCACACCTGCGAGCGCGAGATTTCGGCGGTCGCGGCGTCTTCCATCAGGTTGTGGATCGGCACGCAGCCATTGCCCGCGAGCCACGAACCGAGGTAGTGGATGCCCACGTTGATGTTGTTGCGCAGGCCCGTTTCGATGATCGGCGCTTCCGGACGGAAGTCGAGCAGATCCTTGCCCGCGACATTCACGTCCGCGCGCTGCTTGCTGATCTGGTTCGGCTTGTCGCCGAGCACCTTCACGAACTCTTCCATCGCGATGGGCACGAGGCCCGGGTGCGCCACCCAGCCGCCGTCGTAGCCGTCGGTGGCGTCACGCGCCTTGTCCGAACGCACGCCGCCCATGGCCTTGTCGTTGGCGGCCGCGTCGTTCTTGATCGGGATGAGCGCGCTCATGCCGCCGATCGCCGGTGCGTTGCGCTTGTGGCAGGTCTTGAGCAGTTCGAGCGCGTAGGCGCGCATGAACGGCACCGTCATCGTGATCTGCGCGCGGTCGGCAAGACAGAAGTCCTTGTCGTTCTTGAACTTCTTGATCGCCGAGAAGATGTAGTCCCAGCGGCCGGCGTTCAGACCCGAGCTGTGTTCGCGCAGTTCATAGAGGATTTCGTCCATCTCGAACGCCGCGAGGATCGTCTCGACCAGCACCGTCGCGCGGATCGTGCCGCGCGCAATGCCCACGCCTTCCTGCGCTGCGACGAAGACGTCGTTCCACAGACGCGCTTCGAGGTGGCTTTCCATCTTCGGCAGATAGAAGTACGGGCCGCTGCCGCGCGCGATCAGTTCCTTCGCGTTGTGGAAGAGGTAGAGCGCGAAGTCGAAGATGCCGCCCGACACACGCTGACCGTCCACCGTCACGTGCTTCTCGTCGAGGTGCCAGCCGCGCGGACGCACGATCAGCGTGGCGGTCTTGTCGTTGAGCCGGTAGGTCTTGCCGTTCTGTTCCAGCGAGATCGTGCGGCGCACCGCGTCCTTGAGGTTGAGCTGGCCGACGATCTGGTTTTCCCAGTTCGGCGCGTTCGAGTCCTCGAAGTCGGTCATGTACGCATCCGCGCCCGAGTTCAGCGCGTTGATGATCATCTTGCGCTCGACCGGGCCCGTGATTTCCACGCGGCGGCACTCGAGATCCTTCGGCAGCGGCGCGATCTTCCAGTCGCCTTCGCGGATCGATTTGGTGTCGGCAAGAAAGTCGGGGCGCTCGCCGGCGTCGAGGCGCTTCGTGCGCTCGACGCGTGCCGTCAGCAGTTCCTGGCGGCGCGGCTCGAACGCGCGGTGCAGCTTCGCGACGAGTTCGAGCGCTTCGGGCGTGAGGATCGTCTCGAAGCCGGGCTGGATGTCAGCCGTGATCTGCATGCCTTGCGGCAGCTGCAATGTGTTCGCCATTTGCTTGCTCCTTGGTCGGTCAGTTTGTGAATGTGTGGTTGTTGTGGCTGCGGCGAGCGGCGTGTCCGTCACGCGCCCGGGCTGGGGCGAGGGCGGCCTTGTCGTTCGGGCGCGGCGGTTTCGAGAAAGGCGGCGAGTTCTGCCATGCCGCTGCCAGTGCCATGCGGCGCCACGCCGAGCTCTTCGGCGGGCAAGCGCTGGCGGTTGATCCAGAACGTGGTGTAGCCGAACCAGCCGGCGCCCGCGGCGTCCCAGCCGTTCGACGACACGAACACCAGCTCGCGTGGCGCGGCGTCGAAGGCACCCGTGCCGAGCGAATATGCGGCGGCGGCAGGTTTGTAGGCGCGCACGGCATCGACCGACAGCACGTGGTCGAAGAGGCCGCTCATGCCGGCGCTCTTCACCGCGATGTCGAGCATCTGCGGGTTGCCGTTCGAGAGGATCGCAAGGCCCATGCGCGTGCCGTCTTCGCGTGGCTCACGCAGGCGGCGCAGCACGGGCAGCACGTCGGGGAACGCCGACAGGCAGGCGTATTCGTCCATTAGACGCTTTTCGCCCGCGCCCGTGAGCGACAGGTTCAGGCGGCGCGCGGCGTAGCGCAGCGCGTCGAGCGTGATGTCCCAGAACGGGCGATAGCGCGCGCCGGCCGGGTCGGAGAGCGTGCGCAGCTGCGTGTACTCGATCTGCTTGAGGCGCCACAGCTGCGAGAGCGCTTCGCCCTGGCCGGGGAACATCTGCTCGGCGGCGGCGACGACCGAATGCACGTCGAACAGCGTGCCGTACGCGTCGAAGACAACTGCCTTGGGAAATCGTGTCGTTGAGGGTGTCGTTGTGGCCGACATAGCCTTGCACTCCATCTTCAGAGGTCGAGGTCGATTGTATTCATGAGTCGTATCACTGAAAAAGGCGGGATTGATCACTTGATCTTTTACTTTTACCCACCTAATCTGTCGGCCTGTCTTCTCTTTTCCACTGTTTCTGTCGCCCAGTGCGCGCAGCATCGACCGATGGACCGCTTCAAGCAGATCGAGACCTTCGTCACCGTGGCTGCCAAGGGCAGCCTTTCCGCCGCCGCCCAGGCCGAGGGGGTGGCGCCCGCCATCATCGGCCGGCGCATCGACGCGCTCGAAGAGCGCCTCGGCGTGAAGCTGCTCGTGCGCACCACGCGGCGCATCACGCTCACGTTCGAAGGATCGGCGTTCCTCGAGGACTGCCAGCGCATCATTCACGACATGCAGAACGCCGAGGCGAGTGTGTCCGAGGGCGGCGTGAAAGCGAGCGGGCACCTGCGCGTGTCCGCGCCGGCGGGCTTCGGGCGTCGCCATGTCGCGCCGCTCGTGCCCGATTTCACGGTTGCGCATCCGGACGTGAGCATCGCGCTCGATCTTTCGGACCGGCTCGTCGATCTCGTGAACGAAGGCTTCGACTGCGCCGTGCGCCTCGGCGAATTGCCCGATTCGTCTCTCGTGTCGCTCAAGCTCGGCGAGAACCGCCGCGTGTGCGTGGCGGCGCCCGCGTATCTGTCGCGACGCGGCGAGCCGGAAACGCCCGCCGACCTCGCGCGCCATAACTGCCTCGCCTTCGGCGCGAGTCTGAACCAGCAGCGCGGCTGGGCGTTCCAGCAGGACGGCAAGGTGGTGTCGATCCGCGTGGCGGGCACGATGGAATGCTCGGACGGCGCCGTGCTGCATGAGTGGTGTCTCGCAGGCCACGGTCTGGCGTGGCGCTCGTGGTGGGAAGTCGGCGAGGACATCGCGGCGGGCCGGCTCGTGACCGTGCTCGACGCGTTCGCCGCGCCGCCCATCGGCATTCACGCCGTGTTTCCGCAGCGCCGCCATTTGCCGCTGCGCGTACGCCTCTTTCTCGACTATCTCAAGCATACCTACGGTCAGCCCGGTTACTGGGGATAGGGGCGCCGTGCGTGTTTCCGATATCCGGAATGACCCGCACGCACGGCTTGCACTGATTTTTCGCGCACTACAATCGACCTGAGGGCCCAGGCGCTTGCTTGCGCGAGACGCCCGCCGAGTCTTTGCCCCGCGGCTTCATTCTTGACTTTGACCCTAGCCTTGCCCGTAATCCGATAGACCACGGAGGGCGCCATGTTCAAGCACATCCTCGTTCCGACGGACGGTTCCGAACTGTCGAAAAAGGCGATCGACGGCGCGATCGACCTCGCCCGTACCGTGGGCGCGCGCGTGACGGCCTACGCGTGCCTGCCGCAATATCCGTACTCGCCTTATGCCGACGTCGTGATCGAGCCGCCCGGCGACTTCCAGACGCGCAGTGAGCGAGAGGCGCGCGTGCATCTGGACGAAATCGAGGCGGCGGCACGCAACGCAGGCGTGATCTGCGACAGCCGCACGAGCGTGCATCCTTCGCCCTATCTCGGCATCATCGAAGCCGCCGAAGCGGGCGGCTGCGACGTCATCTTCATGGCCTCGCATGGGCGTCGCGGGCTCGGCAGCCTGCTGATCGGCAGCGAGACGCAGCGCGTGCTCACCCATACGAAGATTCCGGTGATCGTGTATCGCTAGCGGGCGTTTTCCCGTGGATTCGCGATGAAGCACGAGGCCATGCTCGCCCGCTGCGTCGGCTGGGCGAGCCGCGGGCCGGATTCTGTCCGGCACGCGCGGCCTGTGTCCTCTACCGCTTCCTCCCTGAACGTCCTGCGGCGTGCGCCCGCGCCGCGTCGGCAGACGGCCGGCGCGCCCCGCCAAGGTACGCGTGCCGGCTGCCCGTTCGAGCGCGGCGGCTGGCGCCGCCGATGCTGCCGGTGGTCTTACGCCACCTTCTTGTCGAAGAACTGCTCGTCTTCCGTCGAACCGTGCAGCGCCGTGGTCGAAGCCTCGCGCTCGACCGTCTGCGTCACGGCGTCGAAGTAGCCGGTGCCCACTTCGCGCTGATGCTTCACGGCGGTGAAGCCCTTCTCGGCGGCGGCGAACTCGGCCTGCTGCAGTTCCACGAAAGCGCTCATGTTCTGGCGCGCGTAGCCGTGCGCGAGGTTGAACATCGAGTAGTTGAGCGAGTGGAAGCCCGCGAGCGTGATGAACTGGAATTTGTAGCCCATCGCACCGAGCTCGCGCTGGAACCGCGCGATCGTCGCGTCGTCGAGGTTCTTCTTCCAGTTGAACGACGGCGAGCAGTTGTACGAGAGCAGCTTGCCCGGGAACTGCTTGTGGACCGCTTCGGCGAACTTCTTCGCGAATTCCAGATCCGGCTTGCCCGTCTCGCACCAGATCATGTCGGCGTACGGCGCGTAGGCGAGACCGCGTGAGATCGCCTGGTCGAGGCCGTTCTTCGTGCGGAAGAAGCCTTCCACGGTGCGCTCGCCGGTGAGGAACGGGCGGTCGTTGTCGTCGATGTCCGAGGTCACGAGGTCGGCGGCTTCCGCGTCGGTGCGGGCGAGCAGCACGGTCGGCACGCCGCAGACGTCGGCGGCCAGACGCGCAGCCGTGAGCTTCGCGACGTTCTCGCGCGTCGGCACGAGCACCTTGCCGCCCATATGGCCGCACTTCTTCACCGAGGCGAGCTGGTCTTCGAAGTGCACGCCCGCGGCGCCCGCTTCGATCATCGCCTTCATCAGTTCGAACGCGTTGAGCACGCCGCCGAAGCCGGCTTCCGCGTCGGCCACGATCGGCTGGAAGTAATCGACGTAGCCTTCGTCGCCGGGATTCTTGCCTTCGGACCACTGGATCTGGTCGGCGCGCGTGAGCGTGTTGTTGATGCGCTTGACCACCTGCGGCACCGAGTTGGCCGGGTAGAGCGACTGGTCCGGGTACATTTCGCCGGCGAGGTTGGCGTCGCCCGCGACCTGCCAGCCCGAGAGATAGATCGCCTTGAGGCCGGCCTTCACCTGCTGCATGGCCTGGTTGCCCGTGAGCGCGCCCAGTGCGTTGATGAACGGCTCGGTGTTCACGCCTTTCCAGAGCTTTTCGGCGCCGTGCTTCGCGAGCGTGTGCTCCGGCTGGAGCGACCCGCGCAGCCGCACCACGTCTTCAGCCGTGTAGTTGCGCTTGATGCCCTTCCAGCGCGGATCGGTTTCCCATTGCTGTTGGAGTTGCTGAGCTTGCTGTTGACGAGTCGACATGGTGGGCTCCTTCGTTTGCCTGATGAGTGGATCGCCGAAACGAAACTGCTGAACCGCTGAATCTCGCGAAACGCAGGCGCCGGGGTTGTGGGTTGGGCGTTTCGTTTCGCGGACTCTTATATAAGAGTCTAGGCAAATCGATCGACCGGCAACAGGCGGGCAATGAGCTTTTTCGATGTTTTTTATTTTAAAAAAATCAACAAGTTATGTGGTTTGTTTTGAGATGCGAAACGTTATTTTCCATCTTGCAATGGGTCCCTTTGTGCCACGCAGCACGATTTTTTACGAAGCAAAAAAATTTTTCGTATCGTGAAATCTGCGCGGAGATAAAAAAAGACCGGTGCCTGAGCACCGGTCCTGGGTATTTCGCTGCGGCGGCGGGGCGGCTCGAAGGCCGCGCCGCGCGCCGTTTAGGGCGATTTAGCTGTCGCGACGTGCGCCACGCGGGCCGTCGTTACGGCGTGCGCCGTAACCGCCGCCGCCTTCGCGCGAGCGGCCGTAGCCTTCGCGTTGCTGGCCGTAGCCGCCGCCACGGTTGCCTTCGCCGCCGCGCGAGCCGCCGCCGAAGCCGCCTTCACGCGAACCCGAGTTGTAGCCGCCTTCGCGGGCACCGTAGCCGCCGCGCGAGCCTTCCGGCTTGTTGCCCCAGCTGTTGCCGTTGCGATCGCCGCCGTTGCCGCCGTTGCCGCCACGGGCGCCGTAGCCACCCGGCTTGCCGTTACCGTTGCCGAAGCGACGGCCACCGCCATTGCCGCCACCCGGACGGCCGCGGCCGCCGAAGCCACGGTTGGCCGGCGGCGCCTTGCGCGGCTCGAAGCCTTCCACGACGTTCACGGGCAGCGGCGAGCGCACGAAGCGCTCGATGCGCTTGAGCGCGCCTTGCTCGGCATGATGCACGAGGCTCACCGCGGTGCCCGAACGGCCCGCACGACCGGTACGGCCGATACGGTGCACGTAGTCTTCGGCGAACTTCGGCAGGTCGTAGTTGAACACGTGCGTGATGCCGGGGATGTCGATACCGCGCGCCGCGACGTCGGTCGCGACGAGCACGCGCACGCGACGCTCGCGCAGCGCACGGATCGTGCGGTTGCGCGCGCCTTGCGGCAGGTCGCCGTGCAGCGCGGCGCTTTCGAAGCCGGCGTCGGCGAGCTTGCCGGCGAGCTGGTCGGCGTCCATCTTGGTGGCCGTGAACACGACGGCCTGGTCGAGGCTCTCGTCACGCAGCAGGTGGTCGAGCAGACGATCCTTGTGATCGCGGTCGTCCACGTAGTGCACGGTCTGCGCGATGTTCGAGTTCGCTTCGACCTTGCGCACGATCTCGATACGCTCCGGGTCCTTCAGCAGGCGGCCGGTGATCGAAGCGATCTTGCCGTCGAGCGTGGCCGAAAACAGCATCGTCTGACGCGTTTCGGGCGTCGCGGCGACGATCGTGTCGATGTCGTCGATGAAGCCCATGTCGAGCATGCGGTCGGCTTCGTCGAGCACGAGCATTTTGAGTTCGGACAGGTCGATGCGGCCGCGCTCGAGGTGATCGAGCAGACGGCCCGGGGTCGCCACGAGAATCTCGGGGTTCTTCGCGAGCAGCATCAGCTGCTGGCCGTACGCCACGCCGCCGAGAATGCTGACCGTGCGCAGACGGCGCAGGTGCTTGCCGTACGTCGAAGCGGCCGTGGTCACCTGCATCGCGAGCTCACGCGTAGGCGTGAGGACGAGCAGACCGGGGCGTGCCACCGGTTGCGGACGGCGCTGGCGGCGATCGCCTTGCTGGCCGTTCGCGCCTTGCGGGCGCGGCTCGCGCGGCTGGGCGGCCTGGGCCTTCTGGATCTGCGCGAAGCGCTCGATGGCGGGCAGCATGAAGGCTGCGGTCTTGCCCGAACCGGTCGGGCTCGAGACCAGCAGGTCGCGGCCGGCGATGGCGGCAGGAATGGCGCGTTCCTGCACGGGCGTCGGGGCCTTGTAGCCCGCTGCGATCAGCGCGGAGACGATCTCCGGCGACAGACCGAGCGACGCGAACTCCGAACCGTCGGTCGCATCGGCGGCCTGCGCGGGGGCTTCAGCGGAAGCGTCGGCGGCGGCGGAAAGACCGAGGGCCTGATCGGCGATGGCGTCCAGGGGGCTTTGGGTATTGCTCGAAGTCATGAAAATCCTTGTTACACAGGAAATAGAACGTCGGCGCCAATCGGCATACCCAAGTCGTCGGATTTTGCGAGCAAATCGAAAAACGGGGGCAATCCGCCCACAATGGCGGATTTTTCGTTAGAAGCTGTTTTGGGTGCGGCTCAGGCCGGGATTGGCCAGCCGCCAGCCTGATATTGACGGCCCGAAAAACAGGGCCATGGCAGGGGGGACAGGTTCTAAACTGGATTGGAGCTTAACGCTACGAGGCGTTGTGCTGATCGAATGGGCGACCGGAGCGCAACGCAGCGCGAAGTATAGCTTGTTTTGTTGCGGCGCGCCAGAGCGACGCACCGCGCGGGGACGGGTGCGGCGGCGTGACGCAGCAGAAGGCGGGGCGGCCCGCCTCTGTCACGCGCGCCGTGTCAGTTGCGCGGGTTCAGCTCGTGGCGCCGCTCTTGAGCGATTCGACGAGTTCGACGTATTGCTGCCTGGCCGTTTCCTGCGCGGTGCCTTGCAGCGCGGCCCATGCCTCGTACTTGTACTTGCCGACGATATCGGTGAAGCCGGGCTTGTCGCCGTGCACGTCGCCTTCGGTGGCCTGCTTGAAGAGTGCATAGAGGCGCAGCAGCGTCAGATTGCCAGGACGCTCCGGCAGTTGCTGCACGTCTTGCTGGGCTTGGGCGAACTGTGTGTTCAAGTCGCTCATGGTTGTTTCCTCCGCATAGTGGTTCAGGTCAGCGCGCCGATGGTAGCAGCGCAGACCCCGGAAAAGCTGGAGCGATTCCTCCACTCGCGCCGGGCACGGATGAGTCAAAAGCGGCCTTGACGCCTGCGCATCCGCCAGTTGGCGAGAGCCCTGGGCCCGCGCGGGGGGCGGGGCATTACAATAGCGCTCATGACCGAAACCGTGCTGCTTGCCCTCGATACTTCGACCGAATATTGCTCGGTCGCGCTGCTTCGCGTCGCCCCTGGCGACGCAGATCGTTCTCCCTCTACAGGCGGCGAGGCCGCTACCGCGTCGCGCTCGGAAGTCAGCGTCTGGGTGCGCCACGAAGCCACGGGCGCCGTCTCCAGCACGCGGCTCCTGCCGGCCATCGGCGAATTGTTCGACGACGCCGGCCTCACGCTCGCCGACTGCGACGCGATCGCGTTCGGCGCGGGTCCGGGCTCCTTCACGGGGTTGCGCACGGCGACGGGCGTGGCCCAGGGGCTCGCGTTCGGCCTCGATATCCCGGTGGTGCCCGTGGGCACGCTGCTCGTGTGTGCGGAGAGCGCGCGGCTGCGCGATCCCGCCGCGACCCGCGTGCTGGCTGCACTCGACGCGCGCATGGACGAAGCCTACTGGGCCGACTACGCGTGGGACGCCGCAGCCGGCGACTGGCGCACGCTGCAGGCCGCATCGCTCGATTCGCCGGAGCACATCGCCGCGCCCGACGCACCGTTCACGCTGGCGGGCAACGCCGCCGCCGCGTTCGGCGCGCGCCTGACGGCGGCTGCCGCCGCGCGCACGATCGACGCCGAGGCGCTCCCGCACGCGTTGCCGCTGGCGCACGCGGCGCTGCGCGCGTATCGCGCGGGCCGCACGCAACCCGCCGACCAGGCCGCGCCCGAATACGTGCGCAACAAGGTCGCGCAGACCACGGCCGAGCGGCTTGCCGCGAAGGCCGCCGCCCACGGTGGCACGGGTGGCGAGGGCGCAGGCGGCGAGGGCGCGCAATGAGCGGCGTGCTCATGACCGACCGCTACCTGTCGCCGATGACCGAAAGCGACCTGGACGAAGTCGCGATCATCGAGCGCTCCGCGTACGAGTTTCCGTGGTCGCGCGGCAACTTCGAGGACTCGCTGCGCAACGGCTACTACGGGCTGTGCATGCGTCACGTCACCGGCACGCTGATCGGCTATTGCGTGTTGATGCCCGTGGTCGACGAGATGCATCTGCTGAATCTGTGCGTCGCGCCTCAGGCGCAGGGGGCGGGCGCGGGGCTCGCCATGCTGCGCGAGGCGGTGCGCATCGCGCGCATGCAGGGTCTCGAAGGCCTGCTGCTCGAAGTCCGGCCGTCGAATCACCGGGCAATCCGGCTTTACGAACAGTTCGGCTTCGTCACGATCGGCCGCCGCAAGAACTACTATCCGGCCCGGCATCACAGCCGCGAGGACGCACTCGTGATGCGATTTTCTTTTGCAGGGGAGGGCGCGGATGTCGCTCGATGAGATCGCGCTGGAGGAGCTTGGGCTCGCGCCGCGCTGGGTACGTAAAGAGGCGCGGGGTGCCGCGCCGCTCGAAGCGGCTCGCGAAGATGAGGTCGTTGCGCCGTCGTCCGCGGTGACGCGCGCCGAAGCCGAAGCGCAGATGGCGCCTGCGGTGCCGGTCGTGCAAACCACGCGTCCGGTCGCTGCGCCGCAGCCGGCCGAAGCACGACCGGCCGCCGAGGAGCGCTCGCAACCGTCGCAACCCGTTACGCGCGCCGCTTCGCCATCGACGCTCGCACCGCATTCGTCCGACGAACCGCCGCCCCTCACCGACGAAGATTTCGCCTGGTTCGACACTGTGGCCCAGCCGGTTCTGCCACACGACGCCGAGCCGGATCAGGCTGGCGGCGCACCGCGCAACGATGTCGCGACGCTCGACTGGGACGCGCTCGCCGAACGCGTGGCCTCGTGCACGCGCTGCCGCCTGTGCGAAAAGCGCACCAACACCGTGTTCGGCGTAGGCGATCGCGAGGCCGACTGGATGCTGATCGGCGAGGCGCCCGGCGAGAACGAGGACCGCCAGGGCGAGCCCTTCGTCGGGCAGGCCGGCAAGCTGCTCGACAACATGCTGCGCGCGCTCTCGCTCGCACGCGGCGAGAACGTCTATATTGCGAACGTCATCAAGTGCCGCCCGCCTGGCAACCGCAATCCGGAGCCCGACGAGGTCGCGCGCTGCGAGCCGTATCTGCAGCGTCAGGTGGCGCTCGTGAAGCCGAAGATCATCGTCGCGCTCGGGCGATTCGCGGCGCAGAGCCTGCTCAAGGCCGATGGCAGCATCGCCTCGCTGCGCGGACGCGTCCACGAGTACGAGGGCGTGCCCGTCATCGTCACCTATCACCCCGCTTATCTGCTGCGCAGCCTGCACGACAAGGCGAAGGCCTGGACCGACCTTTGTCTCGCGCGCGACACCTGGCGCGCGGCGTCCGGCGGCGAGCAATGAACGCCGCGCGGCCCGCGGACGGTTCCGGTGCCCAATGTGCCGGGGGCGACGGCGGGCCGCGAGATGATGCTGGGTCTCAACACGTGCCCGGTACTGGCGCGAACCGCGACGGACTCGATCGCCTCGCCGATCCGGCCGTGCGCGACCTCGCGTGGCTGCTCTTCAGCGCCGATCTGTTGCGTGCGCAACCACCGCTCGCGCCGCTGGCGCAATGGTGCGCCGATGCCGACGAAGCGCGCGCCACGCGCGACTGGCTCGCGCAACTCGATCGCGATCCGGCGCGTCTGCACGAAGCGCTTCTGGCCGCGCCGACGCATCGCCTTGGCCGCTATGCCGAAAACTTGCTGGGATGGTTTCTCGCGCATGGACCGGCGGCGCGGCTCGTCGCGCAGAACGTGCCGCTGCGGCGTGCCGGGCTCACGCTCGGCGAGTGCGATTTTCTCGTGCGCACGCGCGCCGGAGAACGTCTGCATTGGGAGCTGGCGGTGAAGTGCTACCTGCACGCAGGACCCGGCGGTGACGCACGTGCCTCGCTTGCCGAATTCGTCGGGCCGAATCTGCGCGATCGCTTCGATCTGAAACTTACGCACCTGCGCGACCGTCAACTGCGGTTGAGCGCGCACGAAGCATTCGCCTCGCTGGGCTACGAAGGTCAGTGGCTTGCGCAGATGTTCGTGAAGGGCTGGCTTTTCTACCGGGCGGGAGAGGCGGCGCCGTCACGCGTGGAAGACGCCCCTGAACTGGCCGCCGATCATGGACGCGGCTGGTGGGTGACGCGCTCGGACTGGCCGGCGTTCGCCGGGCAACAGGCGGCCGATGGCTGGAGCGTGCTGCCGAGGCTCGCGTGGCTCGCGCCGCGCAGGCTGGCGGCTGCGCCCACCGTCGACCCCAACGCGTTACTCGACGTGCTGGCCCGGCCAGACGACCCCGTACTGATCGCGGCATTCACGGTCGACAGCACAGGCGGCTACCGCGAACAGTCGCGCGGCTTCATCGTTCCCGACGACTGGCCTGCTCGCGCCGCGACATTTGCACGTCAATGAGCGCGAGCAAGCACGCTCACCACCAGCGCCAGAAATGATGCACGGGGCCGACGCCATGACCGACGTCGAGCCGATCACTGGCTTCCAGCGCCGCCGTCAGATACTGCTTGGCTTCGCCAACGGCCGGGGCGAGCGCGCCGCGCTGCGGCCACAGTGCGGCAATCGCAGACGAGAGCGTGCAGCCCGTGCCGTGCGTATTCGTGACCGGCA
The DNA here is from genome assembly GCF_040965595.1 of Paraburkholderia sp. EG287B. Classification (NCBI taxonomy): domain Bacteria; kingdom Pseudomonadati; phylum Pseudomonadota; class Betaproteobacteria; order Burkholderiales; family Burkholderiaceae; genus Paraburkholderia; species Paraburkholderia sp. EG287B. Next base: position 310,147 of record NZ_JBFRCG010000001.1, on the reverse strand, counting down.
CGCGCGGGCCGCCCAGGCGCAGTGTGCCGCCGGCTTCGATGAGCCAGTCGGGGCTGTCCGCGCTGCCCAGATGCCCGCCTTTCATCAGGACCGCCTGCGCACCGAGCGCGCGCAGCGCTTCGCCTTGCTCGACCATCGCGGCTTCGTTTGCGGCGGGCGGCACGCCGAGCAGCGCCGCGGCTTCGGGCAGATTCGGCGTGACGACGCCCGCTAGCGGTAGCAGCTCCTCGCGCAGCGCAGCGACGGCTTCGGGCGCGAGCAGGGCGTGATTGCTCTTCGAGATCATCACGGTGTCGAGCACGACGCGCGACGGCCGATGGCGGCGCAGCGCGTCGGCGACAGCGCGCACGATCTGCGCGTTGGCGAGCATGCCGATCTTCACGGCATCGATGCGGATGTCGTCGAACACGGCGTCGAGCTGCGCCGTGACGAAACTTGCGTCGGGCGCGTGGATCGCGGTGACGCCGCGCGTGTTCTGCGCGGTGAGCGCCGTAATGACGCTCGCGCCGTACGCGCCGAGCGCGGAGAACGCCTTGAGGTCGGCCTGAATGCCCGCACCGCCGCCCGAGTCGGAGCCGGCGATCGTGAGAACGTTGGAAATCGGTGAAGTCATGGCAGCGTCAGGTGCGCGTCGCGCGCGGCCGGGTCGACAAGACGTGCCGCGCGTGCGCAGGGAGGAAGGATCGATTCAGCAGACGTGGCGGCCGGATGGTGTGCGCACAGGCACGCCCGTCAATGCCTGTGATTTTCGCCGATCAGGGCGACCGAGTCGAACGAGCGTTGATTCGCCTGGTGGCGGCGCATCACGAGCCACATCATCAGACAGACGAAGGTGCCGAACAGCACGATCACGATGGTCACCGGCACGTCGAGCCAGACGAGCACGGCGTAGAGGCACAGCATCACGAGCACCGAGAGGTTCTCGTTGAAGTTCTGCACGGCGATCGAGTGGCCCGCGGAGAGCAGCACGTGGCCGCGGTGCTGGAGCAGCGCGTTCATCGGCACGACGAAGAAGCCCGAAAGGCCGCCCACGACCATGAGGAAGAGGTACGCGAAAATCAGGTAGCCGGGAATGCGCATGTGGCCGATATGCAAGCCCCAATGCGGCGGAAAGAGATGGCGCGTGTAGAACGCCATCAGCATGACCGCGAGACCCATGATGATGCCGACCGGCAGCACCGAGAGCGACTTCTTGAGCGGCACGCGCGCGGCCGCGATCATGGCGCCGGCCGCCACGCCCACGGCCACCACGGCCTGCAGCACAGCGCCTTCGGAAAGCGACATGCCGAGCGAGACTTCGGCCCATTTCAGCACGATGAACTGCAGCGTCGCGCCCGCGCCCCAGAACAGTGTCGTGACCGCGAGCGAGATTTGCCCGAGCTTGTCGCGCCAGAGCGTGTTGAAGCAGTCGGCGAAGTCGGTGATGAGGCGAATGACACCGTGCTGCTGGCGCGGGTAGCGTGCGCCGGTGTCGGGAATGCGCAGATTGAAGAGGGCGGCGATTACGTAAATCACCATGATGACGACCATCGCGGCTTCGGCGGGCGTGCTGATCGCGGCGGGCGTATGGCGCAGCACATGCGAGGCGATGTGGGGGCTGATCAATGCGCCGCCGAGTACGGTGCCGAGGATGATCGAGCCGACTGTCGTGCCCTCGATCCAGCCGTTGGCGGCGACGAGGCGCTCAGGCGGCAGCAGCTCGGTCAGGATGCCGTACTTGGCGGGAGAATAAGCCGCAGCCCCGAAACCCACTACGCCATAGGCCAACAAAGGGTGGGTGCCTGCCAGCATCATCGCGCAGCCCACGACCTTGATCGTGTTCGTGATGAACATCACGCGGCCCTTGGGGCGGGAATCTGCGAAGGCGCCGACGAAGGCGGCAAGAACGACGTAGGAGAGGACGAAGAACAGCTTGAGCAGCGGCGTCATCCAGTTCGGGGCGTTGAGGTCTTTCAGCAGTGCAATTGCAGCGATGAGGAGCGCATTGTCGGCCAACGACGAAAAAAACTGCGCGGCCATGATGGTGTAAAAGCCTTTTTTCATCTGATGCGATGCTTTCCTCGCTGCGGTCCGTCCGCCCCGGACGGGTGGGAGGCATCCGGGCTTATTACGTTCGAAATGGGTTGTGCGCAGGGCTTTATATCACGAAAATAGGTGCATTCGGACTAGCACAATCCTTGAGCGCCCGTCAGGCGGGCCTGCGGGGTGCTGAAAACACCCTGTAAGCTCCTGATTCGAAAGCGTCTTTGCGAAAAAATCTCCCATGCCGCGCCCCCTCTCAGCAACGATTCACACCGCCGCTCTCGCCAATAACCTCGCCGTCGTCCGCAAGTACGCGCCAAAGTCGAAAATCTGGGCCGTGGTGAAGGCCAACGCCTACGGGCACGGGCTTGCGCGCGCGTTCCCCGGCCTGCGCGCAACCGACGGTTTCGGCCTGCTCGACCTCGAGGAGGCCGTGAAGCTGCGCGAACTCGGCTGGGCCGGGCCGATCCTCCTGCTCGAAGGTTTCTTCCGGCCGACCGACATCGACGTGATCGACCGCTATAGCCTCACGACCGTCGTGCACAGCGACGAGCAGATGCGCATGCTCGAAATGGCGCGGCTGTCGAAGCCGGTCAACATCCAGCTCAAGATGAACAGCGGCATGAACCGGCTCGGCTACACGCCGGAGAAGTACCGTGCCGCATGGGAGCGTGCGCGCGCCTGCGCGGGCATCGGCCAGATCACGCTGATGACGCACTTCGCCGACGCCGACACGCCGCGCGGCGTCGGCGAGCAGATGGAGACGTTCGAGCGCGGCGCGCAAGGCATTGCCGGCGCGCGCAGCCTCGCCAATTCGGCGGCCACGCTCTGGCATCCGTCGACGCACTTCGACTGGGTGCGCCCCGGCATCATTCTTTATGGCGCGTCGCCATCGGGTTTCGCCTCGGCGCTCGAAGGCACCGGTCTGCAGCCGGCCATGACGCTCTCGTCCGAACTGATCGCCACGCAGCATGTGGCCGAAGGGCAGACCGTTGGCTACGGCTCGATCTTCACGGCGCGCAAGCCCATGCGCATCGGCGTGGTGGCGTGCGGTTATGCCGACGGCTATCCGCGCGTCGCGCCCGAAGGCACGCCCGTGATCGTCGACGGCGTGCTCACGCATGTGGTGGGCCGCGTCTCGATGGACATGCTCACCGTCGACCTCACGCCGGTGCACACCGCGGGCGTGGGCGCGCGCGTGGAACTGTGGGGCAACAATCTGCCGATCGACGACGTCGCGAAAGCCTGCGGCACGATCGGCTACGAGCTGATGTGCGCCGTTGCGCCGCGTGTTCCCGTGCGGGCCGAATAACGCCATGGCAAAGAGCATGGCGAAGGTCAAGACACTGTATACGTGTACCGAATGCGGCGGGCAGGCACCCAAGTGGCAGGGCCAGTGCCCCGCGTGCGGCGCGTGGAACACGCTCGTGGAAGGCGTTGCCGAAACGGCGGGCAGCCACCGCTTCCAGTCGCTCGCGAAGAGCGCCCCGGTGCGGCGTCTCGCCGATATCGAGGCGTCCGACGTGCCGCGCTTCACGACCGGCGTAGGCGAGTTCGATCGCGTGCTGGGCGGCGGCCTCGTGGCGGGCGGCGTGGTGCTGATCGGCGGCGACCCCGGGATCGGCAAATCGACGCTGCTGCTGCAGTCGCTCGCGCAAATCGCGGCTGAGCGTCGCGCGCTCTATGTAAGCGGTGAAGAATCGGCGGCGCAGATCGCGTTGCGCGCGCAACGACTGGCGCTGCTCGACCCCGGCTCCATGGCGAGCGAGCTGCAGCTGCTTGCCGAGATCCAGCTCGAAAAGATCCAGGCGACGATCGAGGCCGAGAAGCCCGACGTCGCGGTCATCGACTCGATCCAGACGATCTACTCCGAAGCGCTGACTTCCGCGCCCGGCTCGGTCGCGCAGGTGCGCGAGTGCGCGGCGCAGCTCACGCGCATCGCGAAGCAGTCGGGCACGGCGATCATCATGGTCGGCCACGTGACGAAGGAGGGCAACCTCGCGGGGCCGCGGGTGCTCGAGCACATCGTCGACACCGTGCTGTATTTCGAGGGCGACACGCATTCGTCGTTCCGGCTGGTGCGCGCGTTCAAGAACCGCTTCGGCGCGGTCAACGAGCTGGGCGTGTTCGCGATGACCGAGAAAGGCCTGCGCGGCGTGGCGAATCCGTCGGCGCTCTTCCTCTCGCAGCACGAGCAGAGCGTGCCGGGCTCCTGCGTGCTCGTGACCCAGGAAGGCTCGCGGCCGCTGCTCGTCGAAGTGCAGGCGCTCGTCGACACGGCGCACGTGCCGAATCCGCGGCGCCTCGCCGTCGGTCTCGAACAAAACCGGCTTGCCATGCTGCTGGCGGTGCTGCATCGCCATGCCGGCATCGCGTGCTTCGATCAAGATGTGTTCCTCAACGCCGTGGGCGGCGTGAAGATCACGGAGCCGGCAGCCGACCTGGCTGTGCTGCTCGCCATTCATTCTTCGATGCGTAACAAGGCGTTGCCCAAGGGTCTGATCGTTTTTGGCGAAGTCGGCCTCGCGGGTGAGATCCGCCCCTCGCCGCGCGGCCAGGATCGTCTGAAGGAAGCGGCGAAGCTCGGTTTTTCATGCGCCCTGATTCCCCGCGCCAATGCGCCGAAACAGCCGATCGACGGTTTACAGGTGATTGCCGTGGAGCGCCTCGAAGAAGCGATCGACCGGATACGCGAGCTGGATTGAGCCGTCGTGCGCGTGCCGATGGCGTGTACTGGCGCGTAATGATTAGTAACAACCCTGGTTCCGGCTGTAACCATTTCAGACTGCGATTTCCCTATCCTTGGCGCGGTGTTCAACCCGTGTCGAGCGGAAAGGATAGCGACTTGAAACAGACTGATACGTCCTTCGACGGTCGTTCGATCGTCGTGCGCGGCTGCCGGGTGTCCGAGCCGCTGATGCAACCCTGGGGCAGCACGTGCCGCATCGTCGAGTGGATCGACGGCGACGGGCGCATTTCGCGCCGCGTCGTGGCGGAAGACGTGACGGCGGCCGAAGTGCGCAGCACCATTGCGCACCACGTGGAAGGCCGCAAATACGTGATGTACGACGACGAGCGGACGCCGCGGCAAACGCTGCCGCGACGCTAAACAAAAATGGGCGCTGCGAAGCGCCCATTCATTGTGCCCACGGATGATGCGGGATACGGCGAGGGCTAGCCCCAGGGCCCGTAGGTGAAGGGCTTTTTGCCACCAGGCGCGCCCGATGTTTCGGCGCCCTGGCCGGGTTGCGCAGGCTGGCCGGGTTGGACCGGCCGGGCAGGTTGGACGGCATGCGTGCCCGGCGGCTGACCGCCCGGCTGAAAAGGCGCCGCCTGCATGCCGGGCGCGGCCTGCTGCGTGTGTCTCGCGGCCATTTCGTCCATCATGGCCTGCAGCACTTCGGCATTGAAGAGGGGATGGCGCGAAGCCTCGCCTGGCGTGAGGACGGGCGAAACACAGGTGTCGATCGCCTCCAGACGGTCGATCCAGGTCTGCAGCGACTCCGACTCGATGATGGCCCCCAACTCCCGCGTGAGCGCGGCGGCATCGGCGCCGCCGATCGCCTGGCCGAGACTCCAGTGGCGCTCGGCCCAGTCGTCGCGGCCAATGGCCTGGCACAGCGTCTGCCAGAACTTCAGTTCGAGCGCGCCGACGGCGAGCCACCGTCCGTCCTGCGTGCGATAGAGGTTGTAGCAGGGCACGCCGCCGTTGAGCAGCCCGCCGCCCGGCTGCAGCGCCGCGGCGTCGTCGTTGGCCAGCGCGACCTGGGCGACCACGTTGTGCGCGTAACTCGCGTGCGCCATCGAAACATCGACGAAACGACCCTCGCCGCCGCGCGCCACATGCCAGAGCGCCGCGAGAATCTGCGTGACCGCGCTGAGCGCGCCGCCAAGCAGGTCGGCGATCTGGAAGTTGGGCAGCACCGGCACGCCGTCGCGCGTGGCCAACTGGTCGAGCACGCCCGAATAGGCGACATAGTTGATGTCGTGGCCCGGATGGCCGGCGAACGGGCCGGTCGTGCCGTAGCCCGTGATCGCGCAGTAGACGAGTTTCGGATTGACCTTGCGCAATGCCTCGTAGCCTACGCCGAGGCGGTCCATCACACCGGGCCGGAAACTTTCGACGAGCACGTCGGCGTCGCGCGCGAGCGCGAGCAACACCGAGCGGCCGCTCTCGGTCTTCAGATCGACGCGCGTTTCGCGCTTGCCGCGATTGACGAGGCGATAGAACGCACCGGGGCGCGCGGCCACTTCGTCCACCGCACTCTGCATCATCACGCGCGCCGCGTCGCCCGCACCGGGCGGCTCGATTTTCAGGACATCGGCGCCCATTTCCGCGAGCCGCAAGGTGGCCACGGGCCCGGGCAGAAGGCGGGTCAGATCCAGTACGCGAAGGCCCTGCAATGCGGCGGGTGACGACACTCGTGGCTCCCTGGCGAAAATAGCTGGCGAAAGCGCCTGATGGCGCGATGGTGACTCAGCGCTGCGCTAGCCGATCTGCTCGAGTTCCTCGTGCGCATCGAGCCACTCGGCTTCGAGCGTTTCGAGGCGCGTGGCGACTTCGGCCTGGCGGCGAATCGCTTCGGTCAGGCGGCTCTTCTGCTGAGGCTCGTAGCTCGCCGGGTCGGCGACGAAGGCGTCGAGCGTGCTCTTTTCGCTGTTGAGCGCATCCATTTCCTTTTCGATCTTGCCGATTTTCGCCTGTAACGGCTTCTTCAGGTGCGCAACCTTCTGGCGCTGCCCGGCTTCCTGGCGGCGCTGTTCCTTGCGATTGACGCCATCGGCGGCAGTTGCGCCGTTTGCCGCATCCGCCGTGCCGGAAGCGGCCTCCTTGAGCGCCGCGCGTTGCTCGGCCGCGTGCTGCAGCAACCAGTCGCGGTAGTCGTCGAGGTCGCCGTCGAACGGCTGCAGACGGTGCTTCGCCACCAGCATGAACTGATCGGTCGTGGCACGTAGCAAATGCCGGTCGTGCGACACGAGGATCAGCGTGCCTTCGAATTGCGCGAGCGCCATGGTGAGCGCATGGCGCGTTTCGAGGTCGAGGTGGTTGGTCGGCTCGTCGAGGAGCAGCAGGTTGGGCTTTTGCCAGATGATGAGCGCGAGCGCGAGGCGCGCCTTTTCACCGCCCGAGAACGGCGCGATGGGCGCTGTGGCCATCGCGCCGGGGAAGTTGAAGCCGCCGAGGAAGTCGCGCAGCTCCTGCTCGCGCGTGTCGGGCGCGAGCCGGGCGAGATGCTGGAGCGGCGAGTCGTCCGGGCGCAGCGTTTCGAGCTGGTGCTGCGCGAAATAGCCGATCTGCAGGCCCTTGCCCGTGCCCAGCTCGCCGGAGAGCGCCGCGAGCGTGCCTGCGAGCGTCTTGATGAGCGTGGACTTGCCCTGGCCGTTCGCACCGAGCAGGCCGATACGCTGGCCGTTCTGGATCGATAGCGTGACGCGCTCGACGATGGGCGTTTCGCTGCCGTCCTCGGCCCGATAGCCGCAGCGCACGTCGTCCATCACGAGCATGGGGTTGGGCGCGGAGTCGGGCGTGCGGAATTCGAACGTGAACGGCGAGCTGGCGTGCGCCGGTACGATCAGCTCCATCTTTTCCAGCGCCTTGACGCGGCTTTGCGCCTGGCGCGCCTTGGTGGCCTTGGCCTTGAAGCGGTCGATGAAGCTTTGCAGGTGGGCGACGGTGCGCTGCTGCTTTTCATACGCGCTTTGCTGGAGCGCCAGTTGTTGCGCGCGCAGGATCTCGAACTGCGAGTAATTGCCGCCGTAGCGCTTGATCTGCTGGTTCTCCAGATGCAGCGTGACGTTGCAGATCGAGTCGAGGAACTCGCGGTCGTGCGAGATCACGACGAGCGTGCCGGGATAGCGGTGCAGCCAGTCTTCGAGCCAGACGATCGCGTCCAGATCCAGGTGGTTCGTGGGCTCGTCGAGCAGCAGCAGGTCGGAGCGGCACATGAGCGCCTGCGCGAGGTTCAGGCGCATGCGCCAGCCGCCCGAGAAGCTCGAGACGCTCTGGCGCGTCTGCTCGAGCGTGAAGCCGAGGCCGAGCAGCAGCGCTTCCGCTCGCGCGGGGGCGGTGTAGCCATCGGCGTCGGCGAAGGCGCCGTGCGCTTCGGCTTCCGCCGCGCCGTCGTGCGCCGCCGAGGCCGCGGCGATGCGGGCCTCGATGTCGCGCAGCGCGGCGTCGCCGTCCAGCGCGTAGTCGAGCGCGGTGCGGTCGACCGCCGGAGTTTCCTGCGCGACGTGCGCGATGCGCCAGGACGGCGGCAGCGAGAAGTCGCCGGCGTCCGCGTGCAGTTCGCCGCGCAGCACGGCGAACAGGGTCGATTTGCCCGCGCCGTTCGCGCCGATGAGACCGACCTTTTCACCCGGGTTCAGCGTGAACGAGGTCTGTTCGAAAAGCGGCTTGGTGCCGCGGGCAAGACTGAATTGGTTGAAGCGGATCACGACGGCGCCGGCGGGAAGAAAACCAAAGAAGGCGGTATTTTAAACCGGGGCGCGCAGACCGGGGCGCGCAGCCTGGGCGCGCTGCAGCCGACATTGGCCGGACGGCTAGCCGTCTGGTCGGGTGCTAATTGCGCGTTTTCTCACGTAGACTGGCGCTTTTCCACGGGAGAGCCAGATGACATCGATCTATTCGTTTTCGGCGCAACCGCTCGGCGGCGGCGAGCCGGTGAGCCTCGAGCGCTATACGGGCAAGGTGCTCCTGATCGTCAATACCGCGAGCGAATGCGGTTTCACGCCGCAGTACGCGGGTCTGCAAACGCTCTACGACCAGTACGCGGCGCGCGGGCTCGCGGTGCTCGGCTTTCCGTGCAACCAGTTCGGCAAGCAGGAACCCGGCGACGCCGCGCAGATCGGCAGCTTCTGCGAGAAGAACTTCGGGGTCACGTTCCCGATGTTCGAAAAGATCGACGTGAAAGGGGCGAACGCGCATCCGCTGTATCGCTGGCTCACGGGCGAGGCGCCGGGGCTGCTCGGGCTCGGCGCCATCAAGTGGAATTTCACGAAGTTTCTGGTCGATCGCAACGGCGACGTGGTGAAGCGCTATGCGCCGATGACGAAACCCGAGGCCATTGCGGCGGACATCGAAAAGCAGCTCTGAGCGCAGCCTGGCGGCACCGGTGCGCTAGAGAATCGGCGCGAAGAGCCGCGCGAGATGCATCGTGATCTTGCGCCACGCGGGCGCGTCGCGGTACTCGCTGCGATCGATCTCGAACGTCTCGTTGAAATCGCGCAGCAGCATCGCTTCGACTTCGGCCGCGAAGCCGCGATGCACGGTCAGCACCATGATCTCGAAGTTCAGGCGAAACGACCGGTTGTCAAGATTCGCGCTGCCGATGGCGGCAGCCACGTCGTCGATCAGCACGACCTTCTGGTGCAGGAAGCCCGGCTTGTAGCGAAAGATGCGGATGCCCGCGCGCACCGCATCGAAGGCGTACAGCATCGACGCCTCGAAGACCACATAATGGTCGCGCCGGCTCGGGATCATGATGCGCACGTCCACGCCGCGCAGCGCTGCGAGGCGCAGGGCCGAAAACACGGCCTCGTCGGGCACGAGGTAGGGCGTCGTGATCCACAGGCGTTTTTTCGCGGCGTTGATCGCCTCGACGAAGAACAGCGAGCAGGTCTCCTGGCGGTCCGCCGGCCCGGTGGGCAGGACGAGGCAATACATATCGTCGCCATCCTGCGGCACGACCGTGGGCGGCTCGCAGCCGGGCAGCTGCTGGGTGGCCCAGTACCAGTCCTCGGTGAAGGCGAACTGCACGTTGGCGACCGCCGGTCCGCGCAGCTCGATATGCGTGTCGCGCCACGGAGAAAGCCGCGCGTTCGCGCCCAGATATTCGATGCCCACGTTGTGGCCGCCCACGAACGCGTGCTGGCCGTCTACCACGACGATCTTGCGGTGGTTGCGGAAGTTGAGCTGGAAGCGATTCACGAAGTGGCGCTTCGTGGAGAACGGGTGCACTTCCACGCCGGAGTCCTGCAACTCGTGGACGTAGCTGGCGGGCAGGTCGAACGAGCCGATGCTGTCGTAGAGGAAGTACACGCGTACGCCGCGTTTCGTGCAGTCGAGCAGCACGTCCTTGAGCATGTCGCCGAGCGCGTCGGCGCGCACGATGAAGAACTGCACGATCACGTAGTGCCGGGCCTGCTCGATCGCATCGAAGATGGCGGAGAAGGTCGCTTCGCCGTTCACGAGCGTGCGCACGGCGTTGCCCGGCACGAGCGGCATCCCGCCGAGGCGCGCGAACGTGCGGATCACGCGTACGCCCAGCTCGTCGGCGGGCCATTCGCCCGCGGAGACGAGCTTGTCCCAGTCGGGCGCGTGGGCGCGCGAGCGCAAGGTTTCGTTGCGCAGGCGCCGCGCGTCCGCATAGCCCGCGAACTTGCTGCGGCCGAGAAAGAGATACGGGACGAGCGTGAGGTAGGGCATCGTCGCGAGCGAGACGGCCCAGGCAATCGCGCCTTGCGAGGTGCGCGTGTTGAGGATGGCGTGGCACGCTGCGATCAGTCCAAGCAGATGGATGAGCGCGAGCAGCGTACCGAGGTGTGACCAGTCGAATCGCATAGATGCGTGGGACGCTCCTTCAGCCGGACGCAGGACCGGCCCGCGCCGGGAAGCGCACGGCCGGAGGGCTCAATCTTACCGAACCCGCTGCGATGACGGCGATCGTCCCGGTCCTGCACGCGGCGAGACACGGCGCTCGGGCGCCGCGGCTCGCTCGGACAAGACGCACAGGACGATCAGACCGGCAGGTCGCAGGCCTGAATCAGGAAGACCTGGTCGTCGCCGGCGCTCGTCGAGAGCCAGACGAGATCGAGGCCGCCGAACGCCGCTTCCACGTTCTCGCGCTCGTTGCCGATCTCGATCACCAGCACACCGTCGTCGGTGAGCCAGTTGCGTGCTTCCTTGACGATGCGGCGCACGATGTCCATGCCGTCCGCGCCGCCCGCGAGCGCCATTTCCGGCTCGTGGCGGTACTCGGGCGGCAGCGCCTGCATCGAGTCGGCATTCACGTAGGGCGGGTTCGTGATGATCACGTCGTAGCGGCGCTCGGGCAGCGGCGCGTACAGGTCGCCTTCGAAGAGGGCAATGCGCTCGTCGAGAGCGTGTTCATGCACGTTGCGCCGCGCGACTTCGAGGGCGGGCGCGGACAGATCGACGGCGTCGATGTCGGCGTTCGGAAACGCGTGCGCCGCGAGAATCGCAAGGCTCGCCGAGCCGGTGCACAGCTCCAGCACCGCGGTGACCTGTTCGGGATCTTCCACGTAGGGCTGCAGGCCGTCTGCGAGCAGCTCGCCGATGAACGAGCGCGGCACGATGACGCGCTCATCGACGTAGAAGCGCAGGCCGTGCATCCACGCTTCCTGCGTGATATAGGCGGCGGGGACGCGATCGGTCGCGCGGCGCTCGATCACGCCGAGCACCTTGTCGATTTCCTCGCTCGTGAGGCGCGCGTCGAGAAACGGATCGAGCAGGTCGAGCGGCAAATGCAGCGTGTGCAGGATCAGGTACGCGGCTTCGTCGTAGGCGTTGTTCGAGCCGTGGCCGAATGCGAGTTGCGCGGCCGAAAAGCGCGAGACACCGTAGCGCAACAGGTCGCGAACGGTGGCGAAGGTGGCGGCGAGCGGATGGGTCATGTTCTGGACTCCAGAGCGTGTTCGGTGGGCCGGTCAGGCGATCAGTTGTTCGAGCACGCGGCGATAGACGTTCTTGAGCGGATCGATGAATTTCACTTCGATATGCTCATCGATCTTGTGGATGCTGGCGTTCGGCGGCCCGAACTCCACCACCTGCTCGCACATGCGGGCGATGAAGCGGCCATCGGACGTGCCGCCCGTGGTGGACAGTTCGCTCGTGACGCCGGTTTCGTCGTGGATCGCCTTTTCGAGCGCGTTCGAGAGCGCGCCGCGCGGCGTGAGAAAGGGCAGGCCGCTCACGCTCCAGTGCAGGTCGTATTCGAGGCCGTGCTTGTCGAGGATCGCGTGGACGCGCTGTTGCAGGCCTTCCACCGTGCTCGCGGTCGAGAAGCGGAAGTTGAACATCACATCGGCGTGGCCCGGAATCACGTTGCTCGCGCCGGTGCCGCTGTGCAGGTTCGACACCTGCCACGTGGTGGGCGGGAAGTACTCGTTGCCGTCGTCCCACTTTTCGGCGACGAGTTCGGCGAGCGCGGGCGCCAGCAGATGCACCGGGTTCTTCGCGAGATGCGGATAGGCGATATGCCCCTGCACACCCTTCACCACGAGCTTGCCCGACATCGAGCCGCGGCGGCCGTTCTTCACGCAGTCGCCGAGCGTATGCGTCGAAGTCGGCTCGCCCACGATGCAGTAATCCATCTTCTCGCCGCGCGCCTGCAGCGCCTCGACGACCTTCACGGTGCCGTCGGTGGCCGGGCCTTCTTCGTCGCTCGTGATGAGGAACGCGATGGCGCCGCGATGCTGCGGATGCGCCGCCACGAACTCTTCGCTCGCCACCACGAAGGCCGCGAGCGAAGTCTTCATGTCGGCGGCGCCGCGGCCATAGAGAACGCCGTCGCGATGCGAGGGTTGGAACGGCGGCGAACTCCATTGCTCGATGGGGCCGGTGGGCACGACGTCGGTGTGGCCCGCGAAGGCGAGCAGCGGGCCTTGCGCGCCCGCGGTGCCGCGCTTGACGGCCCACAGGTTGGTCACGCCGTTGGATTCGATCGTTTCGCACGCGAAGCCGAGCGCGCCAAGGCGTTCGGTCATGATGCGCTGGCAGTGCTGGTCGTCGGGCGTGACGGACGCGCGCGCGATCAGGGCTTCGGTAAGGGCGAGGGTGGCGGACATAAAAAGACCACTTTCAATAAAAATGCCGGCGCCGCTGATGGAGCAGGGGCCGGCAACAACTTGTCATGACCGTGTGCCCGACCTGCCATGGGGCAGTTCAGGCGCACCGGTCTCATGCGGCGCTCAAGCGAACAGCTCCGCATACTGGTCGGCGGAAAAGCCGAGCGTCTTCACGCGGCCGTTCACCACGACGACGGGCCGCTTGATGATCGACGGCTTGTGGATCATCAGCGCGATCGCGCCGGCGGTCGTGTCGGCTTCGGCTTTGTGCACATCCGACAGGCCGCGCCAGGTGGTGCCGCGCTTGTTGATGAGCTGATCGAGCGACACGTCCTTGAGCCAGTCCTGGACCAGCGCATTCGAGACGCCCGCTTTCTTGAAGTCGTGAAACTCGAACTCGACGCCGTGCTCTTCGAGCCACACGCGGGCCTTCTTCACGGTGTCGCAGTTCGGAATGCCGTAAACGACGGTCTTGGCGGACTTCGCCATCAGTCGCCTCGCAGCAGCTCGTTCAGGCCGACCTTGGCGCGCGTCTTGGCGTCGACCTTCTTGACGATCACGGCGCAGTACAGGCTGTGCGAGCCGTCCTTCGAGGGCAGGTTGCCCGCGACCACGACCGAGCCTGCCGGGATGCGGCCGTACGAGACTTCGCCGGTTTCGCGGTCGTAAATTTTGGTCGACTGCCCGAGGTACACGCCCATCGAGATGACCGAGTTCTCTTCGACGATCACGCCTTCCACGACTTCCGAGCGCGCGCCGATGAAGCAGTTGTCTTCGATGATGACCGGGTTGGCCTGCAGCGGCTCCAGCACGCCGCCGATGCCGACGCCGCCCGAGAGGTGCACGTTCTTGCCGATCTGCGCGCACGAACCGACCGTGGCCCACGTATCGACCATCGTGCCTTCATCGACATACGCGCCGATGTTGGTGTACGACGGCATCAGCACGACGTTCTTCGCGATGAACGAGCCGCGGCGCGCGATGGCCGGCGGCACGACGCGGAAGCCGCCCGCGGCGAAATCTTCGGCCGTGTAATTGGCGAACTTCGAGGGCACCTTGTCGTAGAACTGGCTGTAGCCGCCGGCGGGCATCGGTGCGTTGTCTTCCAGGCGGAACGACAGCAGCACGGCCTTCTTCACCCATTGGTTGACGACCCAGTCGCCGTCCTTCTTCTCGGCGCAGCGCAGCGCGCCTTTGTCCAGCTCGGCGATGACGTGGGCGACGGCTTCGCGCACGTCGTTCGGAGCCGACTTGGGCGAGAAGTCGGCGCGGTTTTCCCAGGCGGTGTCGATGATCTGCTGAAGTTGTTGCGACATGGTGGTGATTTCGTGAGATTGATGGTTGAAAGCGGTGTTGCGCGCCGCGAGGTGCGGGACCCCGGCGCGCACGAAAAAGGCTTTACGGTTTGAGCGAGCGGCAGAACTCGACGATGCGCTGCGCGCCCTCGATGCACTCTTCGACGTCGGCGACGAGCGCCATGCGCACGAAGTCTTTGCCCGGATTCGTGCCGTGCGCCTCGCGCGCGAGGAACGAGCCGGGCAGAACCGTCACATTATAGTCGGCGTAGAGACGCTGGGCGAACGCGGTGTCCGTGAGGCCGGTGCGCGCGACGTTGGCCCAGAGGTAGAACGCGGCGTCGGGCAATTTCACGTCGAGCACGTCGGCGAGCATGGGTGTGACGGTCGAGAACTTCTTCACGTATTTCGCGCGGTTTTCGCGCACGTGCGCCTCGTCGCCCCAGGCCGCGATGCTGGCGGATTGCCAGACCGGCGACAGGGCCGCGCCGTGATAGGTGCGGTACAGCAGGAACTGCTTGAGGATGGCGGCGTCCCCGGCGACGAACCCCGAGCGCATGCCCGGCGCGTTCGAGCGCTTCGAAAGGCTCGACAGCATGACGAGGCGCTCGAAGCCGCGGCCCAGCTTGTGTGCCGCTTCGAGACCGCCGAGCGGCGGCGTGGCTTCGTCGAAGTAGATCTCCGAGTAGCACTCGTCCGAGGCGATCACGAAGCCGTAGCGGTCGGAAAGCGCGAACAGCTCGCGCCAGTCGTCGAGCGTGATCACGGCACCCGTGGGATTGCCGGGCGAGCACACGTACAGCAGCTGCGTGCGCGCCCAGACCTCTTCGGGAACCTGCGAATAGTCGCAGGCGAAGTTGCGGGCCGGATCGCTGTTCACGAAGTACGGCTCGCCGCCGCCCAGCAGCGCGGCGCCTTCGTAGATCTGGTAGAAAGGGTTCGGGCAGAGTACGATCGCCCGCTTTGCCGGGTCTTTCACGCCCGCCGTCGGGTCGATCACGGCCTGCGCGAGCGCGAACAGCGCCTCGCGCGAGCCGGACACGGGCAGGATTTCCGTGTTCGCATCGATCGCCGGCAGCCCGTAGCGCGCCTTTACCCAGTTCGCGATCGATTCGCGCAGTGCCGGGGTGCCCGCCGTGGCCGGGTACGACGAGAGGCCGTCGAGCGACGCGACGATGGCGTCGCGGATCAGCGCCGGCGTCGGGTGTTTCGGCTCGCCGATCCCGAAGCTGATGTGGCGCAGGCCGGCGTTCGGCGTGACGTCCTTGAAGAGCACGCGCAGCTTTTCGAAGGGATAGGACTGAAGGGTGTCGAGTAGCGGATTCACTTGGGGCTGGACAGGCGTGAGCGAAAGACGGATGGCGTGGCGCGCAGGATGGGAGTGGCCACTGCGGGCCGGCGAGCCGGTCGCGCCGCGCTGGGCGAAACAACACGGATGCGCGGCGCGGCCTTGCGGCTGCAAGCGGTCGATTATAGCGTGGCGCCGCTGCTGCTGCGGGCGCCGGCCGGATCCCGCCCCGGCGCCGCCGGTGCCTGCCGGGCGACGAAATAAAGGAAAAGCATGAAATTCTCGAACGACGTTTCGAACCACGGCGCACGTGCCGCGAACCCGCGGCCGGGCCACGGGAAGCGCGAGCCATGAGCCACAGCACGGGCTTGCGCGCCGCGTGGCCGACGCTCGCCATCATGATTGGCGCGTCCGTCTGGGGTTTTGTCTGGTATCCGCTGCGCATGCTGGCGGCCGCCGGGCTCACCGGTACGGCCTCGAGCGCGGCAACGAGCGCGGCCGGCTGTCTCTTCGTGCTGGTGCTGCGCTGGCGCTCGCTCGCGAGCGTGCGCTGGCACTGGGTGCTGCCGATGCTCGGACTCGCCGCAGGCGTGACCAACGTCGGCTTCGTGTGGGGCGCGATCCACGGCGAAGTGATGCGCGTGCTGCTGCTCTTTTATCTGACCCCGGCGTGGACGGCGATCTTCGCGCACTTCATCCTGCACGAGCGCCTGAACTGGGCGGGCGGCGCGCTGGCGGCGCTTTCGCTGCTCGGTGCGGTGCTGATGCTCTGGTCGCCGCGGCTCGGCGTGCCGCTGCCCGCCAACGCGGCCGAATGGGCGGGTCTCATCGGCGGCATGGGTTTCGCGATGAGCAACGTGCTGGTCGTGAAGACGAGCCGCGTGCTGCCGCACATGAAGCCTGAGATGCGCACGGCCGTGATCTTCGCGGGCGCGGCGCTGTTCGGCGCGCTGACCTCCTGTTTCGAGCCGATGTCGGCCGCACCGGCGGGCGAGCACCTTGCGCGTGTCGTGCTGCTCGTGCTCGCGCTTGGCATCGTGCTCGGCAGCAACAACATGCTCGTACAGTACGGGCTCGCCCGCGTGCCGGCGAACCGCGCCTCCATCAACATGCTGTTCGAGATCGTCGTGACGGCGCTCACGTCGTGGCTCTTCGCCGGCGAGACGCCGGGCCCGCGCGAATGGGCGGGCGGCGCGTGCATCGTGCTGGCTTCCCTGCTGTCGAGCTGGGTGCACCGGGCGCAGGACGCGCGCAAGCGCGGCGCGCACGCGAGCGCCGATGCGAGCGTCATGACCCACGCCGACGCGAGCCGCACCGATGACGCGGACGACGCCGACGGCAACGGCCCCGGCGGCGACGATGGCAACGGCGGCGGCAACACAGGCGGCGGCACGGGCCCAGGGCCTTCCCGCGCGCGGAATGGCGCGCGTGCGATGGTATGATTGCCGCTGATTCCCGTCGGCCGCACGCGCGCATGCGCGTTCGTACGGCGAGCCGTGGCGGCTGCCCAGTGTGCACTCCGCCGTCGCGCGATCGGTTGCGGATGCGCGGCGGCAAGCGAGGTACGGCACGGGCGGTCCCGTTCACCACTATTCAAACAGCGATATCGCCGTGCGTCTGACCTCGATTAAACTCGCTGGCTTCAAATCATTCGTCGATCCCACGCATTTCCAGGTTCCGGGCCAACTCGTCGGGGTGGTCGGGCCAAACGGCTGTGGGAAATCCAACATCATCGACGCGGTGCGCTGGGTGCTGGGTGAATCCCGGGCGTCCGAGCTGCGCGGCGAGTCGATGCAGGACGTCATCTTCAACGGTTCCACCGCGCGCAAGCCGGGCAGCCGCGCGAGCGTCGAACTGGTGTTCGACAACGCCGATGGCCGCGCCGCCGGGCAGTGGGGCCAGTATGCCGAAATCGCCGTGAAGCGCGTGCTCACGCGCGACGGCACGTCGAGCTACTACATCAACAACCTGCCGGCGCGCCGGCGCGACATCCAGGACATTTTCCTCGGCACGGGCCTAGGCCCGCGCGCCTACGCGATCATCGGGCAGGGCATGATCGCGCGGATCATCGAGGCGAAGCCCGAAGAGCTGCGCGTGTTCCTCGAAGAAGCCGCGGGCGTGTCGAAATACAAGGAACGCCGCCGCGAGACCGAGAACCGCCTGCACGACACGCGCGAGAACCTCACGCGTGTCGAGGACATCGTGCGCGAGCTGTCCAGCAACCTCGAAAAGCTCGAGGGCCAGGCGGTCGTCGCCACGAAATACCGCGAGCTGCAGGCCGAGGGCGAGGAAAAGCAGCGCCTTCTGTGGCTCTTGCGCAAGAACGAGGCAGCGGGCGAGCAGCAACGCCAGCAGCGCGCGATCGAGCAGGCGCAGATCGACCTGGAGCGCCATACGGCTCAGCTGCGCGAAGTGGAAGCGCAGCTCGAAACGCTGCGCGTGGCCCACTACTCGGCGAGCGACGCCATGCAGGGCGCGCAGGGCGCGCTTTACGAAGCGAACGCCGAGGTGAGCCGTCTCGAGGCCGAGATCAAGTTCATCGTCGAGTCGCGCAACCGCGTGCAGGCGCAGATCGCCGCGCTCACCGCGCAGCGCGAGCAATGGCAGGTCCAGGCGCAGAAGGCGCAGGACGATATCGAAGACGCCGAAGAACAGCTGGCGATCGCCGAGGAAAAGGCGGCGCTGGCCGAGGAAGATGCGGCGGCGAAGCAGGAAGCGCTGCCCGCGCTCGAAAACCGCTGGCGCGACGCACAGGCGCAACTGAACGACGAGCGCGCGGGCATCGCGCGCACCGAGCAGGCCATCAAGCTCGAAGCCGCGCATCAACGCAACGCCGACCAGATGCTCCAGCAGCTTCAGCAGCGCCACGAGCGTCTGAAGTCGGAGGAAGGCGGCCTCGACGCGCCCGACGAAGCCCAGCTCGAAGAGCTGCGCATGCAGCTGGCCGAACAGGAGGAAGTCCTTAACGAAGCGCAGGCGCGCCTTACCGATGCGCAGGAAACAGTGCCGCGCCTCGACGCGGAACGCCGCGCCGCGCACGAGCGCGTGCAGGCGGAAAACGCACAGATCCACCAGTTCGAAGCCCGTCTCGCTGCACTCAAGCAGTTGCAGGAAAACGTGCAGACGGAAGGCAAGATCCAGCCGTGGCTCGAACGTCACGAACTGGGCGCGTTGCCGCGGCTGTGGAAGAAGCTGCACGTCGAGGCGGGCTGGGAAACGGCGCTCGAATCGGTGCTGCGCGAGCGGCTCGCTGCGCTCGAGGTGTCGAACCTCGACTGGGTGAAGGCATTCGCGAGCGACGCGCCGCCTGCGAAGCTCGCGTTCTATTCGCCGCCGGCCGCGGGTCAGGCGCCCGCTGCGCCCGCGGGCCTCACGCCGCTGCTCTCGCTCGTACGCATCGACGATGCGGGCTTGCGCGCGGTGCTCACCGAATGGCTCGGCTCGACCTACGTCGCGAGCGATCTCGCCGAGGCGCTCGCCCAGCGTGCGCAGTTGCCCGGCAGCGGCGCGTTCGTCGTGAAGGCCGGTCATATGGTCACGCGCGTGGGTGTGCAGCTGTACGCCGCCGACACCGAGCAGGCCGGCATGCTCGCGCGTCAGCAGGAAATTGAGAATCTCGAGCGTCAGGTGCGCGCCCAGACGCTGCTCGCCGACGACGCGCGCACGGCTGTCGTGCGCGCGGAAGCGGCGCACACCCAGGCCGCCCAGGTGCTCACGGACGTGCGCCAGCAGGCCGAACGCGCGACCCAGCGCGTGCACGCGCTGCAGATGGACGTGCTGAAGCTGACCCAGGCGCATGAGCGCTACACGGCGCGCAGTACGCAGATTCGCGAAGAGCTCGACGAGATCCGCACGCAGATCGAAGAGCAGCGCGCGTTGCGCGCCGAATCGGAAGCGAACTTCGAGCGCCACGATGTGGAACTCGCCGAACTGCAGGCTCGCTTCGAGGACAACCAGCTCGCCTTCGAGGCGCTCGACGAGGAACTCGGCGCGGCGCGCAACGAGGCGCGCGACCTCGAACGCGCGGCGGCCGACGCGCGCTTTGCCGCGCGCAACATGGCGAACCGCATCGAGGAGTTGAAGCGCAACATTCAGGTCGCGCACGATCAGAGCGAACGCGTGGCCGCATCGCTCGAAGACGCGCGCGCCGAGCTGGAAACGATCAACGAGCAGACCGCGCACACGGGCCTGCAGGACGCGCTGGAAATTCGCGCGCAGAAGGAAGACACGCTGCGCGCCGCGCGCGCCGAACTCGACGACCTGAGCGCGAAGCTGCGCGCCGCCGACGAAACGCGCCTCGCCGCGGAGCGCGCGCTACAGCCGCTGCGCGACCGGATCACCGAGCTTCAGTTGAAGGAGCAGGCCGCGCGCCTGAACGGCGAGCAGTTCGTCGAGCAGCTGCAGGCCGCGGGCGTCGACGAGGCCGCGCTGCAGGAAAAGCTCACGGCCGATATGAAGCCGTCGTATCTGCAAGGCGAGGTTACGCGCATCAACAACGCGATCACGGCGCTTGGGCCCGTGAACATGGCCGCGCTCGACGAACTGGCCGCGGCGAAGGAGCGTAAGACCTTCCTCGACGCGCAGTCGGCCGACCTCACGAGCGCAATCGAAACGCTCGAAGACGCGATTCGCAAGATCGACCAGGAAACGCGCACGCTGCTGCAGGGCACCTTCGACGAGGTGAACCGTCATTTCGGCGAGCTGTTCCCGCGCCTGTTCGGCGGCGGTCAGGCGAAGCTCATCATGACCGGCGACGAGATTCTCGACGCCGGCGTGCAGGTGATGGCGCAACCGCCCGGCAAGAAGAATTCGACGATTCACCTGCTTTCCGGCGGCGAGAAAGCGCTCACGGCCACGGCGCTCGTGTTCGCGATGTTCCAGCTCAACCCGGCGCCGTTCTGCCTGCTCGACGAAGTGGACGCGCCGCTCGACGACGCGAACACCGAGCGTTTCGCGAACCTTGTTCGCGCGATGTCGGACAAAACACAGTTCCTGTTCATTTCGCACAACAAGATCGCCATGGAGATGGCGCAGCAGCTCATTGGCGTGACGATGCAGGAACAGGGCGTTTCGCGCATCGTCGCGGTCGACATGGAAACTGCGGCGGGTTTCGCCCAAAATACGGTCTAATCGATTTATACGGTCTAACGGACGGCGCGCGATGCGCGGCCGGCGGCGCCATCGGTGAGGCAGCCGCCGCGCGCAATGCGCTCGCCAGAGCAACGGCGCACAGAGTGCGCGCGCCGTCGAATAAGAATTGCTGATGGAGCATGCATGGATGAGTTGACTCTCGGGTTGATCGGCGCGGGCGCCGTGGTCGTCGGGGGCGTGGTGGTGTACAACGCGTGGCAGGGCGCGAGGGTGCGCCGACGCATGCCGCGCCCGATGCCCGAAGAGGCGGTCGAAGCGCCGCAGCGCGACGAGTTCCAGGAGCCGAGTCCGTTCATCGAACCGGCGCGTGCGCCGTCGCGCCGCGAGCCGTCGCTCGCGGGCAGCACGGAAGCCGAGCGCGTGGAGCCGGGTTTCGGGACCGCGGCGCCGCTCGACACGCCGGCCGACATCCAGGCGGAAACGACGACGCCCAACGGCTTTCCGGAGGCCGAATCCGGTGCGGAGGAGGCTGCCGACAAGGCTGCCGACAAGGCTGCTGACAAGGCTGCTGACAAGGCGCCGGCTGCAAGTGCGGCTGCCCCGCAATCCGCGAAGGACGACGCCGACGAAGCCGGGCGCATCGAGCCGGTCATGCCGGCCGCCACGACGATCTCTTCGGCGCCGCCCGCCGTGGTCGACCGTCGCATCGACTGCATCGTGCCGATCCGGCTGGGTGCGCCGATGGCGGGCGAGCGGGTGATTCCGTTTGCGCAGCGGCTGCGCCGCGCTGGCAGCAAGCCGGTTCACATCGAAGGCAAGCCCGAAGGGGGCGACGGCTGGGAGTTGCTCCAGAGCGGCGTGCGCTACGAAGAACTGCGCGCGGCTGCGCAACTCGCGAACCGCAACGGCCCGCTCAACGAACTCGAGTTCTCGGAATTCGTGACCGGCGTGCAGCAGTTCGCTGACGCGCTCGACGCCGCGCCCGAGTTCCCGGACATGATGGAAACGGTCGCCATGGCGCGCGAGCTGGACGGCTTCGCGGCGCAATGCGACGCGCAGCTTTCCGTGAACGTGATGTCGGATGGCGCGCCGTGGTCGGCAAACTACGTGCAGGCGGTGGCGGCGCAGGACGGCCTGCTGCTTTCGCGCGACGGCACGCGCTTCGTGAAGCTCGACGCGAAGCAGAGCCCGGTTTTCATGCTGCAGTTCGGCGATACCAACTTCCTGCGCGACGACCTCACGTACAAGGGCGGCGAGCTGATCACGCTGATCCTCGACGTGCCCGTGGCCGACGAAGACATCCTGCCGTTCCGCCTGATGTGCGACTACGCGAAGTCGCTCGCCGAGCGCATTGGCGGGCGCGTGGTCGACGACCAGCGCCGGCCGCTGCCGGAATCGGTGCTGCAGTCGATCGACAAGCAACTGATGACGCTTTACGCGAAGCTGGAGCAGGCCGGCATTCCAGCCGGCTCCCCGGCCACGCGGAGACTGTTCAGCCAGTAACGCCGCAGGCCTGCAGGCGGCCAATACGCAAGGCGCGACGCCCTAAGGGTGCCGCGCCTTTTTTGCGCGCAGGCGGTACAGCGTAACGGGCATCGGCACGCGTGTTGCAGTGCATTTGGGTTCGTCTTGCAGGACCTGGGCGTCAATGCAACGGAGGCGGCGTTCGCCGTTCGGCCAGGACGCTGGCGAGGCCCGTTCGGCGGCGCACGAAGATGGCCGCTCGGCCGATGCGACAGGTGCCGCTTCCTGAGATAATCTGACGTCCGAAATCATTTTCAACAGCGAGTTGCCCAAGGCATGGTCCGTACTCCCGCCCGTCCTCCCGAAGAAGCCACCGCTGCGCAGCGCGCGGTGTGGTTGCGCGCCGAACTCGAGCGTGCGAATCACGCCTACTACGTGCTCGACCAGCCGGAGCTGCCCGACGCGGAATACGACAAGATGTTCGGCGAACTTCAGAGAATCGAGGCCGAGCACCCCGACCTCATCACACCCGATTCGCCCACTCAGCGCGTGGGTGGCGAAGTCGCCGGGGGCTTCGAGCCCGTGGTCCACGACGTGCCGATGCTGTCGCTCAACAACGGCTTTGCCGATGAGGACATCGTCGCGTTCGACAAGCGCGTGGCCGACGCGCTCGGCAAGATCGAGGGCGCCGGCGTCGTCGAGGTCGAATACGCCGCCGAACTCAAGTTCGACGGCCTCGCCATCTCGCTGCGCTACGTCGACGGCGTGTTCGTCCAGGCGTCCACGCGCGGCGACGGCGCGACCGGCGAGAACGTCACGGAGAACGTGCGCACGATCCGCTCGCTGCCGTTGCGCCTGAAGGGCAAGCGGGTGCCGAAGGTGCTCGACGTGCGCGGCGAGGTGCTGATGTTCCGCCGCGACTTCGAACGCATGAACCAGCGTCAGCGCGACGCCGGCCACAAGGAATTCGCGAACCCGCGCAACGCGGCGGCGGGCAGCCTGCGCCAGCTCGATCCGAAAATCACGGCGCAGCGGCCGCTGTCGTTTTTCGCCTACGGCATTGGCGTGCTCGAGGGCGAGCCGATGCCGGCCACCCATAGCGACCTGCTCGACTGGTACGCGGAAATGGGCCTGCCGGTCAATGCCGAGCGTGCGGTCGTGAAGGGCGCGCAAGGCCTGCTGGAATTCTTCCGCGCCGTAGGCGAGAAGCGCGACGGCCTGCCGTACGACATCGACGGCGTGGTCTACAAGGTGAACCGCCGCGACGAGCAGGACGCGCTCGGCTTCGTTTCGCGTGCGCCACGCTTTGCGCTCGCGCACAAGTTCCCGGCCCAGGAGGCGCTCACGAAGCTGCTGGCCATCGACGTTCAGGTCGGCCGCACGGGCGCGATTACGCCGGTGGCGCGGCTCGAGCCGGTGTTCGTCGGCGGCGCGACCGTGACCAACGCCACGCTGCACAACGAAGACGAGGTGCGGCGCAAGGACATCCGCATCGGCGACACGGTGATCGTGCGACGCGCCGGCGACGTGATTCCCGAGGTGGTCAGCGCGCTCATGGACCGCCGTCCGGCCGACGCCCACGAATTCGTGATGCCGACCGAATGCCCGGTCTGCGGATCGCGCATCGAGCGGCTGCCCGACGAGGCGATCGCACGCTGCACGGGCGGCCTGTTCTGTCCGGCCCAGCGCAAGCAGGCGCTCTGGCACTTCGCCCAGCGCCGCGCGCTCGATATCGACGGCCTGGGCGAGAAGATCATCGACCAGCTGGTCGACCAGAGCCTCGTGCGCACGCCCGCCGATCTGTTCAATCTCGGCTTCGGCACGCTCGCGCAGCTCGAGCGCATGGCGGACAAGTCGGCGCAGAACCTGCTCGACTCGCTCGAGAAGGCCAAGGCCACATCGCTTGCGCGCTTCATTTACGCGCTCGGCATCCGGCACGTGGGCGAATCGACGGCCAAGGATCTTGCGAAGCACTTTGGCTCGCTCGATCCGATCATGAGCGCGTCGGTCGAAGAATTGCTCGAAGTGAACGATGTGGGCCCTATCGTCGCGCTCGCGATCCACGAGTTTTTTGCGGAAGAGCATAACCGCACAGTGATCGAGCAACTGCGCGCGCCGGGCAAAGTAACATGGGCGGAAGGCCCGCCCGCGCCGAAGGCGCCGGTGGGCGTGCTGGCCGGCAAGACGGTGGTGCTCACCGGCACGCTGCCCACGCTCTCGCGCGACGAGGCGAAGGAGATGCTGGAAGCAGCCGGTGCGAAGGTGGCCGGCTCGGTGTCGAAGAAGACTGACTATGTGGTGGCGGGCGCCGACGCGGGCAGCAAGCTCGCAAAAGCCGAGGAACTCGGCGTGCCGGTGCTCGACGAAGAAGGAATGCGCAAGCTCCTGGAGGGGCAAACGACATGATTCGCGAAATTCTCAGAATGGGCGATCCGCGCCTGCTTGCCATAGCGAGGCCAGTCGATCACTTCGACACGCCCGAGTTGCACGAACTCATCGCCGATATGTTCGACACCATGCACGCGGCCAACGGCGCCGGACTCGCCGCCCCGCAGATCGGCGTCGACCTGCAGGTGGTGATCTTCGGTTTCGAGCAGAACGAGCGCTATCCCGAGGCGCCGGCCGTGCCGCAAACGGTGCTCATCAACCCGGTCATCCATCCGCTGTCGCACGACATGGAAGAGGGCTGGGAGGGCTGTCTGTCGGTGCCGGGCATGCGCGGCGCCGTGAGCCGCTATTCGATGATCCGCTATGACGGCTTCGATCAGTACGGCACGCCCATCGAGCGTGTGGCCGAGGGCTTTCACGCACGGGTCGTCCAGCACGAATGCGATCACCTGATCGGCAAGCTGTACCCCATGCGCATTACCGACTTCTCGAAGTTCGGCTTCACCGATGTCCTGTTTCCGGAACTCGACCCGAACAGCGACGACTGAAGATCGAAGCATCAAGAAAAACGGGAGCCCGATGGCTCCCGTTTTTCATTCAGTGCGGCGTTTGACGCCGATGTGGCGTTAGAACGCTTCGTCGGCGGCCAGATAGCGCCATTGGCCCTGCGGCAGCGCGCCGAGCAGCACGCGGCCCATGCGCACGCGCTTGAGGCCAACGACCTTGAGGCCGACCAGTTCGCACATGCGGCGGATCTGGCGCTTCTTGCCTTCGCGCAGCACGAAACGCAACTGCTCGCCGTTTTGCCAGCTCACCTGCGCGGGCTTGAGCGGCACGTCGTCGAGCGACAGGCCGTGGCGCAACTGTGCGAGCGACTCGGGCGGGAAGTGCTGGTCGATTTCGGTCTCGATGTCGTTGTAGGTGACGCGCACGAGGTATTCCTTGTCGATGTCCGAGCTCTCGCCGATCAACTGCTTGGCCACGCGACCGTCCTGGGTCAGCACGAGCAGGCCGGTCGAGTCGATGTCGAGCCGGCCGGCGGGCGCGAGCGTGCGCAGATGCTTCGCCGAGAAGCGGATACCCGAGTGGTCGCCGTCCCAATGATTCTCGCCGGTGATGAGCGTGGCGGCGGGCTCATAGCCGTCCTCGGCCTGGCCCGACACGTAGCCCACGGGCTTGTGCAGCAGGATCGTCACCTGGCGCGCCTGCGCGGCGAGCGCGGCCGGATCGATTTCGATGCGCTGATTCGGCGTGACCTTGGCGCCGAGCGTGTCGACGACTTCGCCATCCACATACACCCAGCCCTTTTCGATCCATTCGTCGGCTTCGCGGCGCGAGCACAGGCCCAGTTCGGACATGCGCTTGGACAGGCGCAGGGTGTTGTCGCCATCGACTTCTTCGCGCGGCGCGCGGCGTGGTGCGGAGTCGGCGTCATCGGTGCGGCGTGGGGCTTTCCCGGCCGATTTGACCGGGCTGGCGGTCTTGCGGCCGCCGCCGCCTTCGCGGTCATCGCGCGAGGTGGCTTTCACCGGGCGCGCGAAACGGCGCTCCGTGCCCTCGTCACGGGTGCGTGCGGGGCGCCGCTCGTCGCTGTCCGTGCGGCGGGCGAAGCGTCCCTCGCTGCCTTCGCTGCGGCTGCGCGGCGGACGGCGATCATCGCCTTCGGTGCGCCGTTCGAAGCGACGTTCGCCACCTTCCTCGCGGCTGCGCGGGGGACGACGGTCATCACCCTCGGGGCGGCGCGCAAAGGGGCGTGCACCGCCTTCGTCGCGGCTGCGCGGAGGGCGACGGTCATCGCCTTCGGGGCGGCGCGCGAAGGAGCGTGCACCGCCTTCCTCGCGGCTGCGGGGCGGGCGGCGGTCGTCGCCTTCGGGGCGGCGCGTGAAGGGGCGTGCACCGCCTTCGTCGCGGCCACGTGCGGGGCGTCGGTCATCGCCTTCGGTGCGTCGTTCGAAGCGGCGTTCGCCACCTTCGTCACGGCTGCGAGGCGGGCGGCGGTCGTCGCCCTCGGGGCGGCGCGCGAAAGAGTGTGCGCCGCCTTCGTCACGGCTGCGAGGCGGGCGGCGGTCATCGCCCTCGGGGCGGCGCGCGAAGGAGCGTGCACCGCCTTCGTCGCGGCTGCGGGGCGGGCGACGGTCATCGCCCTCGGGGCGGCGCGCGAAGGAGCGTGCGCCGCCTTCATCGCGGCCACGTGCGGGGCGGCGATCATCGCCTTCGGTGCGTCGTTCGAAGCGACGCTCGCCACCTTCTTCGCGGCTACGCGGCGGACGACGATCATCACCCTCGGCACGGCGCGCGAAGGAGCGTTCGCCACCTTCTCCACGGCTGCGCGGCGGACGTCGGTCGTCACCCTCGGGGCGGCGTGCGAAGGAGCGTGCGCCACCTTCCTCACGGCCACGCGGCGGGCGTCGGTCATCGCCTTCGGCACGGCGCGCAAAGGGGCGCTCGCCGCCTTCGTCATGGCCACGCGCAAATCCACGCGCCTCATCGCCCGAGCGACGGACCGGGCGGCGCTCGTCACCGAATCCGCCTTCGCGAGCCGGCCGCGCCGGGCGCTCGCCCGGGCGCGTATCGCCGGTGCGAGGCGTGCCGCGCCCGGTTGAGGAGGCGCGCACGGGCTTCCCGGCAGGCGTCTTCGCGGCCGATGCCGGCCGAGCGTCCGTCGCCCGCACCTCCGCCGGGCGCACCGGCTTACGCGCGGTCGTGCTGCCGCGGCGGACGGGGGCGCGTTCCGGAGTGGTCGGGCGCGGATGTTTGGCTGTCAGTTTGGCTCGCATGGATCTGGTATTTCGCTTGGGTCATTCAAACTGCGATCGCGCGCAGCAATTCGGTTTCGACATGAATCTGCTGGCGGTTGTCGGAGAGTCCCGAACCGTCGAGCAGAAACACGTCTTCCACGCGTTCGCCGAGCGTATTGATCCGCGCCGCATGGACGCCGACATGATGCTCCGCGAGCACGCGCGCGATGGAATAGAGGAGGCCCGGCCGGTCGTTCGCCGACACGGACAGGATGTAGTATTGGCCGCGCTCGTCGGCCCGCAGGTCGACTCGCGGCGTCACCGGGAAGGTGCGCGACAGGCGCGAGAGACGGCCCTTCGACGGCTCGGGCAGGGCATTGCCCGTCGCCTTCAGGCGCGCGGCGAGTTCCTGCTCGACGAGGTTCGCGATATCGCGGTAATGCACGTCGCCCTCGGTGTGGGCGACGATGAAGTTATCGAGCGCGTAGCCGTGACGCGTGGTGCTCACGCGCGCATCGAGCACGGACAGGCCGCTGCGGTCGAAGTATGCGCACATCGTCGCGAACAGGTCGGGGCGGTCCTGCGCATAGACGAGCACCTGCAGCGCCTCGCCGATCGGCGACGGGCGTGCGCGCACGACCGGCTCCGGCGCCTCGACGTGGCGGTAGAGCACGCGCGTTTGCCAGGCGATGTCGGCGGCGTCGTGACGCAGGAAGTAGCCGACGTCGAGCTTGTCCCAGAGTGCGCGGTGCGCGTGCTCCGGCACCGTCTCGAGACGGAGTAGCGCGAGCGCCAGCTCCTGGCGCGTCTTGAGTTCCGAGTGCGCGTCGGGCTTGGCGCCGCCGAGCACGGCGAGCGTCGAGCGGTAGAGGTCTTCGAGCAGCTTGCCTTTCCAGTTGTTCCAGACCTTCGGGCTCGTGCCGCGAATGTCGGCGACCGTCAGCAGGTAGAGCGCCGAAAGACGCCGCTCCGTGCCGACCAGCTCGGCGAAGCGCTTCACGACCTCGGGGTCGGTGATGTCCTGTTTCTGGGCGACCTGGCTCATCGTCAGGTGCTGCTGCACGAGCCAGACGACCAGCTCCGCGTCGTCGCCCGTGATGTCGTGCTCACGGCAAAAGCGCCGCGCGTCGGCCATGCCGAGCTCCGAGTGGTCGCCGCCGCGGCCCTTGGCGATGTCGTGGAACAGCGCCGCGACGTACAGCACCCACGGGCGCTCGAAGTTGGCGATGAGCTGGCTGCAGAACGGATACTCGTGCGCATGCTCGGCCACGGCGAAGCGGCGCATATTGCGCAGCACCATCAGGATGTGCTGATCGACCGTGTAGACGTGATACAGGTCGTGCTGCATCTGCCCGACGATGCGGCGGAAATTCAGCAGATAGCGCCCGAGCACGCTCGTCTGGTTCATGAGCCGCATGGCGTGCGTGATGCCGGCCGGCTGCTTGAGGATCTCCATGAAGAGCCGGCGGTTTTCCGGGTCGCGGCGCCAGCGCTGGTCCATGGTCTCGCGCGCGTTGTAGAGCGCACGCAGCGTGCGTGCCGACAGGCCCTTCACGCCGGGCACCTGCTCGTAGAGCAGGAACGCTTCGAGAATCGCGTGCGGCTCGCGTTCGAACACGTCGTCGCTGACGATTTCCAGCATTCCCTGCTTCTCGACGAAGTGCTCGGAGAGTGTGCGCGTGATGCCGCTCGTGCTCGGGAACAGCTGCGCCTCGATGTTCTGGATCAGGATCGTGGACAGCTGCGTGACCGCCTTCGCGGCCCAGTAGTAGCGGCGCATGAGCTGCTCGCTCGCCCGCCGCGCGCTGCTGGCCTTGTAGCCGAAGCTTTCGGCCACGGCCGTCTGCAGGTCGAACACGAGGATGTCCTGGCGGCGCCCCGCGATCACATGCAGGCGCGCGCGCAGTACCTTGAGAAATGCTTCGTTGCGGCGCAGTTCGCGCGCCTCGCGCCCGGTGACGAGGCCGCGCTGGTCCAGCTCCTTCCAGCTGCTGCCGAAGGCGGCGGCCTCGGTGATCCAGAGGATCAGTTGCAGGTCGCGCAGGCCGCCGGGGCTTTCCTTGACGTTGGGTTCGAGCGAATAGGGCGTGTCCTGGAAGCGCGCATGGCGCTGGCGCATTTCGAGCACCTTCGCCTGGAAGAATGCGCGCGGGTCCATGGCGTCGCGATAGCGCTGCGCGAAGTCGCCAAAGAGCGTCGCGCTGCCGGTGATGCGGCGCGCCTCGAGAAGCGACGTGCGCACGGTGACGTCATTGACGGCTTCTTCGAGGCATTGCGTGACGCTGCGCACGCTGCTGCCGATATCGAGTCCGAGGTCCCACGCAAGGCCGATAAAACGCTCGATGCGTTCTTCGAGCGGCGCGAGCGGCTCGTCGTCCGGCAGCAGCACGAGGATGTCGACGTCGGACCAGGGCGCGAGCTCGCCGCGCCCGAAGCCGCCCACCGCCACGAGCGCCAGCGTGGCCGGCAGCTCGCACAGGTTCCAGGCGCTGCGCAAGGTGTCGTCGGTGGTGCGGGCGAGGGCGCGCATCAGCGAGTCGACATTGGTCGCGGTCTTGAAACGTTCGAGCAACTGGGCCTTGGCGGCCTTGTAGTCGGACTTCAGCGACGACGTATCGGGAACGGCGACAGCGGGAACACTCATGGGCTCGGGTCGTGTCTGGCGTGGTTGGGCGGGCGGCTGCTCGTGCGCGCGGCGCGCCTCGCGAGGGCGCTGGCCGCGTTGGTTCGTCGGTTAATGCGTCGGCTGCCTGGCAGGCTGCCTCATCGTGCTGCGGGCGCCGGGCGGCGTCCGCATTGGGTGCATCGCTCGCGTTGAGCGTACTGCCCCGAGGCGCAGGCCGGTTTCTACGAGTGCATCCATTTTGCGCCGGATCGCGCCACGAAGCGCTTTCCGGCACTTTATCCGGCGCTCAGGCCGCCGTGCTCGCCATCTGCGCGACGATGGCCGGCTTCGCGGGCGTGCCCGCCGAGACCGTCAGGACCTCGTAGCCCGTTTCGGTCACGAGTACCGTGTGTTCCCACTGTGCCGAGAGGCTGCGGTCCTTCGTCTTGACGGTCCACTGGTCCGGCATGGTGCGAATGTCGCGGCGGCCGGCATTGATCATCGGCTCGACGGTGAAGATCATGCCGGGCACGAGTTCGATGCCGGTGCCGGGGCGGCCATAGTGCAGGACCTGCGGGTCTTCGTGGAACACCGTGCCGATGCCGTGGCCACAGTATTCGCGCACCACGCTGTAGCCCTGGCTTTCGGCGTAGCGCTGAATGGCGTGGCCGATGTCGCCCAGATGGCCGCCGGGACGCACCTGGTCGATGCCGAGCCACATACATTCATAGGTGGTCTGCACGAGGCGCTTCGCGAGGATCGAGCCTTCGCCGACGATGAACATGCGGCTCGTGTCGCCGAAATAGCCTTCCTTGATGACGGTGATGTCGATATTGAGCGCGTCGCCGTTCTTCAGCGCCTTGTCGCCCGGAATACCGTGACAGATCACGTCGTTCACGGATGTGCAGATCGCCTTCGGGTAGGGCGGATAGCCCGGCGGCTGATAGTTCAGCGGCGCGGGCACCGTGCCCTGCACGTTGGTCATGTACTCGTGGCACAGGCGGTCGAGTTCACCCGTCGTCACGCCCGCGGTGACGAACGGCGTGATGTAATCGAGCACCTCGCTCGCCAGCCGGCAGGCGACGCGCATTTGCGCGATGTCTTGTTCGTTCTTGATCGAAATGGCCATGATATGCGCCCGGAAATGCAGTCGAATATTGAATTATCGCACCTAATGCCAGGGGTCGCTGACTTTTGAGAAGGCGGGGTGGGATCCGGCGCCCACGCTCGGCGCCGTATTCCGCGGGTAATAGCTGTCTTGAGTAAGGGGCAGGTTGCGTGCTATACTCTTCGGCTAAGTCGCTTCCCATATCCTTCGAATTCGCGTTCGAGGTTCGTGGGAAAGGCTGGATCCGCCGTTGCCGCGGAGCGCCTTGCCAAAGATGGATTCTGGCGGGTGCGCGAAGAACATTCGGAAGCATCTTCTTCAGGCAGCACACTCGCAAGCCGGCGCACCCAGGGTGTCGGGCGCGTCGATCTCCGGAATGGGAGGGCGCACCGATACGGCAGCCGGCTTCAGACCCAAACCCTAGCGGAGAATTTCTCATGGCAGTTACCATGCGCCAGATGCTGGAAGCCGGTGTCCACTTCGGTCACCAAACGCGCTTCTGGAACCCGAAGATGGCCCCCTTCATCTTCGGTCATCGCAACAAGATTCACATCATCAACCTCGAAAAAACGCTGCCGATGTACAACGACGCGCTGAAGTACGTGCGTCAACTGGCAGCGAACCGCGGCACGATCCTGTTCGTCGGCACGAAGCGTCAATCGCGCGACACGATCGCCGAAGAGGCGCAGCGCGCTGGCATGCCGTTCGTGAACGCACGCTGGCTCGGCGGCATGCTGACCAACTTCAAGACGCTGAAGGTTTCGATCAAGCGCCTGAAGGACATGGAAGCAGCCGTGGAAGCGGGCGAGCTCGAGAAAATGAGCAAGAAGGAAGCGCTCCTGTTCGAACGCGAAATCGCCAAGCTGCAAAAGTCGATCGGCGGCGTGAAGGACATGGGCGGCATTCCGGACGCGATCTTCGTGGTCGACGTCGGCTACCACAAGATTGCCGTGACGGAAGCGAACAAGCTGGGCATCCCCGTGATCGCCGTGGTCGATACGAACCACTCGCCGGAAGGCATCGATTACGTGATCCCGGGTAACGACGACGCGAGCAAGGCCGTTGCGCTCTACACGCAAGGCGTGGCTGACGCGATCCTCGAAGGCCGTGCGAACGCGGTCAACGACGTGGTTGTCGCCGCGCGCGGCAACGACGGCGACGACGAGTTCGTCGAGGTCAACTCGGAGGCGTAAGCTGCCCCGTGTCCGGCAAGAAAAGGGGGCTTTCCATAGGCCCCTTTTTTTTAAGCCGCGACTTTCGTTGCCGCGTCATATGAGCGGCACCGTAGCCCTGTAGAAGCAGCTGTAAAAAAGCGTTTCACGGCAGGCTCAGACGGAAACGAATTTCTGCCGGCCGCGTCGAAAGGCGGGCGGCGTGTACCAGACAGACTCAAGGAGCGAATGATGGCGGCAATTACCGCAAGCATGGTGGCAGAACTGCGCGCGAAGACCGATGCGCCGATGATGGAATGCAAGAAGGCGCTGACGGAAGCCGACGGCGACCTGGCGCGCGCCGAAGAACTGCTGCGCGTGAAGCTCGGCAACAAGGCCAGCAAGGCCGCTTCGCGCGTCACGGCTGAAGGCGTGATCTCGTCGTTCATCGGCGGCGGCGCCGGCGCGATCGTCGAGCTGAACTGCGAAACCGACTTCGTTTCGAAGAACGACGATTTCATCGGCTTCTCGAAGAAGATCGCCGAACTCGTCGCCACGCAAAACCCGGCTGACGTCGCCGCCCTGTCGGCGCTGGCGCTGGACGGCTCGACGGTCGACGCAGTGCGCCTCGCGCTGGTCGGCAAGATCGGCGAAAACCTGTCGATCCGCCGTTTCGCGCGTTTCGAAACCGCCAACCAGCTGGCTGCGTACCTGCACGGCACGCGCATCGGCGTGCTGGTCGAGTACACGGGCGCCGACGAACAAGTGGGCAAGGACGTCGCGATGCACATCGCCGCGATGAAGCCGGTCTCGCTGTCGTCGGACGACGTGCCGGCCGACCTGATCGCCAAGGAGCGCAGCATCGCCGAGCAGAAGGCCGCCGAATCGGGCAAGCCGGCTGAGATCGTCGCGAAGATGGTCGAAGGTTCGGTCCAGAAGTACCTGAAGGAAGTCTCGCTGCTGAACCAGCCGTTCGTTAAGAACGACAAGCAGACGATCGAGCAGATGCTCAAGGCTGCTGGCACGACGGTGCAGAAGTTCGCCCTCTTCGTGGTCGGCGAAGGCATCGAGAAGCGCCAGGACGACTTCGCTGCCGAAGTGGCCGCGCAAGTCGCTGCTGCAAAGCAGCAATAAGACGGTTAAGCCTGCCTCGCCGTGCCCAGCACGGCAGGCGGCAATCGCAGTTGTTGCAGTACCGCAGTTAGCACCGCAGTTTGCTGAGTTGTAAGCCGTGGCGGAGCAATCCGCCGTGGCGGGCAGCGTAGCGGCGACGCGCATGGTAGTCCCCCGCCGTGCGCGGCGTCGGAAATCTTCGCTATTTCTGGCGGCGCTTGCCCGAAGCCGTATTTCACCCCTACAGTTTCAAGTTATTGCCCTTTGCGCGCGATCCTGGATACCTCCATGCCCACACCCGCCTATAAACGCGTCCTGCTCAAACTTTCCGGCGAAGCCCTGATGGGCGATGATGCCTTTGGCATCAATCGCGCCACGATCGAACGTATGGTGGCAGACGTGGCCGAGGTGGTGCGTCTGGGCACCCAGCTCGCAGTCGTGATCGGCGGCGGCAACATTTTCCGCGGCGTCGCGGGCGGCGCGGCCGGTATGGACCGCGCAACGGCCGACTACATGGGCATGCTCGCCACGATGATGAACGCGCTCGCGCTGCAGGACGCCATGCGCCACGCAGGCATCGAAGCGCGCGTGCAGTCGGCGCTGCGCATGGACCAGGTCGTCGAGCCGTACATCCGCCCCCGCGCGATTCGCCAGCTCGAAGAAGGCAAGGTCGTGATCTTCGCGGCCGGCACGGGCAACCCGTTCTTCACCACCGACACGGCTGCCGCGCTGCGCGGCTCGGAAGTCGGCGCTGAAGTCGTGCTGAAGGCCACCAAGGTCGACGGCGTCTACTCGGCCGACCCGAAGAAGGACCCGACCGCGACGCGCTACTCGACGATCAGCTTCGATGAGGCAATTGGCCGCAACCTGCAGGTGATGGACGCCACCGCGTTCGCGCTGTGCCGCGACCAGAAGCTGCCGATCCGGGTTTTTTCCATCGTCAAGCCGGGTGCGCTCAAGCGCATCGTTCTGGGCGAAGACGAAGGTACGCTCGTCCACGTGTAAACTCTCGTTTCACGAGAGGTTCGAACACGGGCCGCGCCGCCCATCAGCGCGCTGGCGGGCTCGTTCCGTTATGAAGGTTCGGAGGTATCAAAATGGCTGTGGCTGACATCAAGAAGGGCGCCGAGCAGAAAATGCAGCGCTCGATCGACGCGTTCAAGAGCGATCTGGCGAAAATCCGCACGGGCCGCGCCCATACCGGCTTGCTCGACCACATCCAGGTCGACTACTACGGTTCGCCCGTGCCCATTTCGCAGGTCGCGAACCTCACGCTCGTCGACGCGCGCACGATCGGCGTGCAGGCGTGGGAAAAGAAGATGGTGCCGGTCATCGAAAAGGCGATCCGCGAGTCGGATCTCGGCCTGAACCCGGCCACGCACGGCGACCTGATCCGCGTGCCGATGCCCGCACTGACCGAAGAGCGCCGCAAGGAGCTCACGAAGGTCGTCAAGAACGAAGGTGAAACGGCGAAGGTCGCCGTGCGCAACCTGCGTCGCGACGCCAACGAGCAGCTCAAGAAGCTCGTGAAGGACAAGGAAATTTCCGAAGACGACGAGCGCCGTGGCAGCGACGAAGTCCAGAAGCTGACTGACCGCTTCGTGACCGAGATCGACAAGCTCGTGCAAACGA
Source organism: Paraburkholderia sp. EG287B (assembly GCF_040965595.1). Classification (NCBI taxonomy): domain Bacteria; kingdom Pseudomonadati; phylum Pseudomonadota; class Betaproteobacteria; order Burkholderiales; family Burkholderiaceae; genus Paraburkholderia; species Paraburkholderia sp. EG287B. The sequence continues at coordinate 275,443 of NZ_JBFRCG010000001.1, read as the reverse complement.
AGGAAGCCGAGATCATGACGGTCTGAGGCCTCAGGGCTTCCAGATTCGCCTGACTTCCGGCGGTTTCCCTTTTTTATCGCAGTTACAGTCCGACGGCCATGACCTATACCAGCTCAACCGTTCGCGTGCCCGACGTGGCGGCCGTACCGCGCCACATCGCGATCATCATGGACGGCAATGGCCGTTGGGCAACCCAGCGGCGCCTGCCGCGCGTCGCGGGCCATACGCGCGGCGTCGATGCCGTGCGTTCGGTCGTCGAATCGTGCGTGGAGCGCGGCGTCGAATACGTCACGCTCTTCGCCTTCAGTTCCGAGAACTGGCGCCGCCCGAGCGACGAAGTGTCGTTCCTCATGCGCCTGTTCGTCACCGCGCTCGAGCGCGAGGTGGCGCGCCTGCACGCGAACGGCATCCGCCTGCGCGTGGTCGGCGACCTGTCGATGTTCAACGAGCGCATCCAGGACCTGATTCGCCGCGCGGAAACCAAAACCGCGCGCAACACCCGTCTCACCCTCACGATCGCCGCAAACTACGGCGGCCGCTGGGATATCCTGCAGGCCACGCGCAAGCTGGTCGAGGAAGCGGCAGCCACGGGCCAGCCGGTTCCCGTCACCGAAGACACGCTGTCCCAGCATCTGGCCATGGCCTACGCGCCCGAACCGGACCTCTTCATCCGCACGGGCGGCGAGCAGCGCGTGAGCAACTTCCTGCTCTGGCAACTCGCCTACGCCGAGTTCTATTTCACCGACACGTTCTGGCCGGATTTCGACGCCGAAGCGCTCAGCCGCGCCATCGCGTCGTATGCCGAGCGCGAGCGCCGCTTCGGCCGCACGAGCGCGCAGGTCGTCGCCCAGAACGCCGATTCCCTTTCATGCTGAAGACCCGCGTCATTACGGCGCTCGTCCTGCTGGCAGTCTTCCTGCCGATCACGCTGTTCGCGCCCGTGGCGGCGTTCGGCGCGCTGATCGGCGTCGTAGTCGTGTTCGCCGCGTGGGAGTGGGCGCGCCTCCTGAAGGCGGGCGCGGCCGGCTCGATCGTCTACGCCGTGATCGCGGCGGCCGCCGTGGCGCTCAGCACGCGTCTGCCGGCGCCCCGGCCGCTCTTTCAGGCCGCGGGCGTGTTCTGGATCATCGCCGGTCCTTACGTGCTGCTGCGCAAGCCGGTGCTCGCCGCCGGCGCCTGGCGCGGCTTCCTGCTGGCCGCCGGTCTCGTCGTCTTCGCGGCCTGCTGGCACGCCCTCGTGGCCGCGCGCACGGCCGGTGTGGCGTTCGTTTTGTCCCTGTTGCTCGTGGTCTGGCTGGCCGATATCGGCGCATACTTTGCAGGTAAGGCATTCGGAAAGCATAAGCTTGCGCTTTCGATCAGCCCCGGCAAGACCTGGGAGGGCGCCGTGGGCGGCTGGGCCGCTGTGATGGTGGTGTCCGGCGCGGCAATCGCGCTGCACGCGTTCGAACCCACGCTGTATTCCGCGCTCGCCGCCCAGATCGGGCTCGGTCGTGCGCTTTTCGTACTTACGGTGCTGGTCGCGTTCAGCGTGATCGGCGATCTGTTCGAGTCGATGCTGAAGCGCCAGGCCGGCGTGAAGGATTCGAGCGGGCTCCTGCCGGGCCACGGCGGAGTCCTCGACCGCATCGACGCACTGCTGCCCGTGCTGCCGCTTGCCATGCTGCTGCTCGGCTAAAGGCGCCTGGCCAGGACGCCCGGTTAGAGATTTGAATATGCAAAAACGACTCACACTGCTCGGTTCCACGGGCTCGATCGGAGACAGCACGCTCGACGTCGTCGCGCGTCATCCGCAACGCTTCTCGGTCTATGCACTCACTGCGCATCGCAACGGCGAGAAGCTCGTCGAACAATGCCTGCGCTTCGCCCCCGAAGTGGCTGTGGTCGGCGACGCCGACACCGCCGCCCAGGTCGAGCGCAAGCTGCGCGCGGCCGGCTCGAAGACCGTCGTGACGTACGGGCCGCAGGCGCTCGTCGAAGTCTCGAAGAGCGATGGCTGCGACACGGTGGTCGCGGCTATTGTCGGCGCGGCGGGTCTCGCGCCCACGCTCGCGGCGGCGAAGGCCGGCAAGCAGATCCTGCTCGCCAACAAGGAAGCGCTCGTGATGTCCGGCGACATCTTCATCGATGCCGTGTGCGACAGCGGCGCCGTGCTACTGCCGCTCGACAGCGAGCACAACGCCGTGTTCCAATGCTTCCCGCGCGAAAACGCCGAGCGCGACGGCGTCACGAAGATCATCCTGACCGCCTCGGGCGGCCCGTTCCGCACCCGCGAGCCCTCGACGCTCGTGAACGTGACGCCCGACGAGGCCTGCAAGCACCCGAACTGGTCGATGGGCCGCAAGATCTCCGTCGATTCGGCCACGATGATGAACAAGGGCCTCGAAGTGATCGAGGCGCACTATCTGTTCGACCTGCCGGGCGAGCGCATCGACGTGCTGATCCACCCGCAGAGCGTGATCCACTCGATGGTTTCGTACGCCGACGGTTCGGTGCTCGCGCAACTAGGCAACCCCGACATGCGCACGCCGATTGCGCACGCGCTGGCGTACCCGGACCGCGTCGACTCCGGCGTCGCGCAGCTGGATCTCGCGCAGATCGCGACGCTCACGTTCGAGAAGCCCGACTACGCGCGCTTTCCGTGTCTCGCACTCGCGATGCAGGCATTGGCCGCCGGCGGCGTGGCGAGCGCGGCGCTCAACGCGGCGAACGAAGTGGCAGTCGAAGCATTTTTGAACCGGCGCATCGGCTTCATGGCCATCGCCCAGACGGTGGATGCCGTACTGAACGCACTCGAGAACCGCAACGCGTCGAGTCTCGAAGTCGTGCTCGAAGTCGACGCGGCGGCCCGCCGCGCGGCTCACACCATCATAGACAGCCTGCCGGTGCCGGCCTGACAGGTCAGCGAGGGGCTTGCGGAAGGGCCCAGGCGGCCCCTCAGGCACGCAAGCCTGACCTCGGGGCCGCTCCCGCACCGGTGCGCTGCTTCCAGCCCAGGAGGCGCTCATGAACCTGCTTACCGAACTGGTCGCATTCGTCGTGGCGATCGGCGTGCTGGTCGTCGTGCACGAATACGGGCACTACAGCGTCGCGCGCCTGTGCGGCGTGAAGGTCCTGCGTTTCTCGATCGGCTTTGGCCGGCCGCTCGTCCAGTGGGTCAGCAAGAAGAGCGGCACCGAGTGGACCATCGCGGCGCTGCCGCTCGGCGGCTACGTGAAGATGCTCGACGAGCGCGAGTCGCCCGACCAGATTCCCGCAAGCGATCTGCCGCACGCGTTCAACCGCCAGTCGGTCGGCAAGCGCATTGCAATCGTCGCGGCGGGCCCCATCGCCAACTTCGTGCTGGCCGTCGCACTCTTTTCGGTGGTCTACGCGAGCGGCGTGACCGAGCAGAAGGCCATCGTCGCGGCGCCGCCCGCGCAAACCGCGGCGGCTCGGGCCGGCTTCCAGGGCGGCGAAACGATTCTTTCGGTGAGCGATGCAAACGGCAGCCGCACCGAGCCCGTGCGTTCGTGGTCGGACCTGCGCTGGAAACTGCTCGCGACGGCGTTCGACCAGGGCCATGTCGTCCTTGCCGCGCGTGATGGCGAAGGCACCTACGATTTCCCGCTCGATCTCTCGCAATTGACCAGCAAGGATCTCGACGACGACTTCATGGCGAAGCTCGGGCTCGAGGCGGGCGGCAACACGCTCAAGGTGGCGGCCGTGGAAGCGGGTAGTGCGGCGCAACATGCCGGACTGCAGGCGGGCGATCAACTGCGCGCCGTCGACGGCCGTCCCGTGGACAGCGCAAGCACTTTCATCGCCTGGGTGAAGGCGCGTGCGGGCAAGCCCGTGCGGCTCACGGTCGCGCGCGGCGAGGCTGGCCAGAACGCGCAGCAGACGCTCACGCTCACGGTCACGCCGACACTGCAGCGCGACGCGCAGACGGGTGAGGAAGTGGGCCGAATCGGCGCGGCGCTCTCGGCGCAGGCGCCTTCCGTGGATGTGCGCTACGGGCCGCTCGAGAGCGTGCGGCTCGGTGCGCATCGCACGTGGGACATCGCCGTGTATTCGCTGCGGATGTTCGGCCGCATGATCACGGGCGAAGCCTCGCTGAAGAATCTGTCGGGCCCGGTGACGATCGCCGACTACGCCGGCAAGAGCGCGAGACTCGGTCCGTCAGCGTTCCTGTCGTTCCTCGCTCTCGTGAGCATCAGCCTCGGCGTATTGAATCTGCTCCCAATTCCGGTATTGGACGGGGGGCATCTGTTATATTATGCGGTTGAAGCCGTAACGGGCAAAGCCGTCTCGGACCGCTGGCAGCTCGTACTGCAGCGCGCGGGACTTGCCTGCATCGTCGCACTGTCGGCGATCGCGTTGTTCAACGATCTGGCTCGGTTAATCCATTTTTAAAGATGTCTGGCGGCGTCCGTGGGCGGGCCGCCTGACCTGATGCAGCTATACATAATTGGGGAAGCACGTTGTTTAGACCTCATCGCTTGGTTCCAAAAACGGTTGCGGCCGCGGCGATCGCCGCACATGGACTCGTTGCCCACGCAGCAACGACGCCTTTCGTGGTTCAGGACATCCGCATCGAAGGGCTGCAACGCGTCGAGCCGGGCACGGTGTTCGCCTACCTGCCGATCAAGCAGGGCGACACGTTCACCGACGACAAGGCGTCCGAGGCCATCCGCGCACTGTATGCGACGGGCTTCTTCAACGACGTGAAGATCGCCACCGAAGGCGGCGTAGTGGTGGTGCAGGTGCAGGAGCGCCCGGCCATCGGCACGATCGACTTCGCGGGCATCAAGGAATTCGACAAGGACAACCTCACGAAGGCGCTGCGCGCGGTCGGCCTCTCGCAAGGCCGCTACTACGACAAGGCGCTCGTCGACAAGGCCGAGCAGGAGCTCAAGCGCCAGTACCTCACGCGCGGCTTCTACGCCGCCGAGGTCACGACCACGGTCACGCCGATCGACCGCAATCGCGTCGGTCTGCTGTTTTCGGTGGTCGAAGGTCCGAGCGCGAAGATCCGCCAGATCAACTTCATCGGCAACAAGACGTACAGCAGCGGCACGCTCCTCTCGGAGATGCAGCTGTCCACGCCGAACTGGTTCTCGTGGTACACGAAGAACGACCTCTACTCGAAGGAAAAGCTCACGGGCGACCTCGAGAACGTGCGCTCGTACTACCTGAACCACGGCTACCTCGAGTTCAACATCGACTCGACGCAGGTCTCGATCTCGCCCGACAAGAAGGACATGTACCTCACCATCGGCATTCACGAAGGTGAGCCGTACAAGGTGTCGGGCATCCAGCTATCGGGCAACCTGCTCGACCGCGAGGCCGAGCTCAAGAAACTCATCAAGATCAAGCCGGGCGATACCTTTTCGGCCGAAAAGCTGCAGGCCACGACCAAGGCCATCGTCGACAAGCTCGGCGAGTACGGTTACGCGTTCGCGACCGTCAATGCGCTGCCGCAGATCGATCAGGCGAACCACACGGTCAACCTCACGCTGCAGGTCGATCCGAGCCGCCGCGTGTACGTGCGCCGCATCAACGTGGTGGGCAACACCCGCACCCGCGACGAAGTCGTGCGCCGCGAAATGCGCCAGCTCGAAAGCTCGTGGTTCGATTCGAACCGCCTCGCGCTGTCGAAGGACCGCATCAACCGTCTGGGCTACTTCACCGACGTCGACGTGACCACGGTGCCCGTGGAAGGCACGGCCGACCAGGTGGACGTCAACGTGAAGGTCGCCGAAAAGCCGACCGGCGCGATCACGCTGGGTGCGGGCTTCTCGTCCACGGACAAGGTGGTGCTGTCGGCGGGCGTGTCGCAGGACAACGTGTTCGGTTCGGGCACCTCGCTCTCGCTGAACGTGAACACCGCGAAGACGTACCGCACGCTGGCCCTCACACAGGTGGACCCGTACTTCACGGTGGACGGCATCAAGCGCATTACCGACGTCTACTACCGCACGTACCAGCCGCTGTACTACTCGACCGATTCGAGCTTCCGCATCATCACGATGGGCGGCGACCTCAAGTTCGGCATCCCGTTCTCGGAAGTCGACACGGTCTATTTCGGCGCCGGCTTCGAGCAGGACACGCTCGACATCGACTCGAACACGCCGCAGAGCTATATCGACTACGTGCACCAGTTTGGCCGCGTGTCGAACAACGTGCCGCTCACGGTGGGCTGGTCGCGCGACGCGCGTGACAGCGCGCTCGTGCCGAGCAAGGGCTACTTCACGCAGGCGAACGCCGAGTACGGCACGCCGGTTGGCGGTACGCAGTACTACAAGGCCGACATTCAGGCGCAGTACTACTACTCGTTCGCGCGCGGCTTCGTGCTGGGCCTGAACTTCCAGGGCGGCTACGGTAACGGCCTCGGCGGGAAGCCGTACCCGATCTTCAAGAACTACTACGCCGGTGGTATCGGTTCGGTGCGTGGCTACGAGCCGAGCTCGCTGGGTCCGCGCGACGCCAAGACGAACGACCCGATCGGCGGTTCGAAGATGATCGTAGGCAACGTCGAGTTGACCTTCCCGCTGCCGGGTACGGGCTACGACCGCACGCTGCGCGTCTTCACGTTTGTCGATGGTGGTAACGTCTGGGGCACGGAAGGCGACAGCATTGGCGCCAACGGCCTGCGTTACAGCTACGGTTTCGGTCTCGCGTGGATTTCGCCGATTGGCCCGCTCAAGCTGAGCCTGGGCTTCCCGGTGACCAAGCACACGGGCGACCAGTACCAGAAGTTCCAGTTCCAGATCGGGACGGCATTCTGACGTATGTTTTGCCCGGCGTTCGTTGCGCGCGCAGCGTACGACGCCGGAATCCAGGAAACGAGAGGATGACTTTGCTAACGGGTATGTTTTCCAGACGGTCGATCGGGGCGATTACCGTGTCGCTGGCGCTCCTCGGTTTTGGCATGGGCGTGGCGCAGGCGCAGGAAGCCAGGATCGCGGCGGTGAACTCCGATCGCATCCTGCGCGAATCCGCTCCCGCGAAGGCCGCGCAGACCAAGCTCGAAGCCGAGTTCGCCAAGCGCGACAAGGATCTGCAGGACATGGCGCAGCGCCTGAAGTCGATGTCCGATTCGCTCGACAAGAACGGCCCGTCGATGTCGCCGACCGATCGCGCGTCGAAGCAGCGCGACCTGTCCGCGCTCGACAGCGACTTCCAGCGCAAGCAGCGCGAATTCCGCGAAGACCTGAACCAGCGCCGCAATGAGGAACTGGCGGCGGTGCTCGACCGGGCGAACAAGGTGATCAAGCAGATCGCCGAGCAGCAGCATTACGACCTGATCGTGCAGGAAGCGGTGTACGTGAGCCCGCGCATCGACATCACCGACCAGGTGCTTAAGGCGCTCGCAGCGAATAGCGCTGGCGCTAGCAGCAGCAACTAAGGCAACGAAAAGCAACTAAGGCAGGAGCAGCACGCGCATGGCATTTACGCTTGAGGACATCGTCGGGCGGTTCGGCGGCGAAGTGGTGGGCGATGCGACGCAACGCGTCAGTTCGCTGGCGCCGCTCGACCAGGCCGGTCCGCAACAGCTCGCGTTCCTCGCCAATCCGAAGTATCTCGCGCAGGTCGGGACGACCCGCGCGGGCGCGGTGCTCATCAGCCCCGGCGACCTCGAGAAGCTCGCATCGCGCGAAGGACGCAACTTCATCGTCACACCGAATCCGTATGCTTACTTCGCGCGTGTCGCGCAGGCGTATATCGACCTCGCCGCGCCGAAGGCGCAGCCGGGCATCCACGCCAGCGCCCACGTCGACGCGAAGGCGCAGGTTGCCGCGAGCGCGGTGATCGGCCCGAACGTCACGGTCGAAGCGGGCGCCGTGATCGGGGAAAACGTACGGCTCGACGCGAACGTCTTCGTCGGCCGCGGCACCCAGGTGGACGAGGGCTCGCACCTGTATCCGGGCGTGACCGTCTACCACAGCTGCAAGCTCGGCCCGCGCGCCATCGTGCATGCCGGCGCCGTGATCGGCTCGGACGGCTTTGGTTTCGCCCCCGATTTCACGGGCGAAGGCGACGCGCGCACGGGTAGCTGGGTCAAGATTCCGCAGGTGGGCGGTGTGGCCATCGGGCCGGACGTCGAGATCGGCGCGAACACCACGATCGACCGTGGCGCGATGGCCGATACGATCATCGAAGAATGCGTGAAGATCGATAACCTCGTGCAGATCGGCCACAACTGCCGGATCGGCGCGTACACGGTCATCGCGGGCTGCGCCGGCATTGCGGGCAGCACGACGATCGGGCGTCATTGCATGATCGGCGGCGCAGTGGGCATCGCGGGGCACGTCACGCTGGGCGACTACGTGATCGTCACCGCGAAGTCGGGCGTCTCGAAGTCGTTGCCGAAGGCTGGCATCTACACGAGCGCTTTCCCGGCGGTCGATCACGCCGACTGGAACAAGAGCGCCGCGCTGTTGCGTAACATCGACAAGCTGCGCGACCGTATCAAGGCGCTCGAGGCGGCGGTAGCCCAGAAGCCGCAGGGCGAATAAGAAAGCAGTATCGAGGTAGCGGGCGGCGTGTCGCGGGAGCGGCGCGCCGCTTTGCGTAGCGGACGGCCAAAGCTGCTCGCCTGGGGGTTCCCCGCAGGGGGGCCTCCGCCCGGGGCTTCCCGCCCGGGGCTTCCCGCCCGGGGCTTCCCGCCCGGGGCAATACGCATGCACGGGAGCCCGGGCGTGGCGCATACTTCGCGTCAGCGCGGGCGAGTTTGGTCCGGCGCCTCGAATATCGAAATCGAAAGTCACACGCGCAATTCCTGCGTGAGCAGAACCACCATGAACATCGAAAAACTCAACTTCGACATCCACAAGATTCTCACGCTGCTGCCGCACCGCTATCCGTTCCTGATGGTGGACCGGGTCATCGAGCTGGAGCCGCACAAGAGCATCAAGGCGTTGAAGAACGTGACGGTCAACGAGCCCTTTTTCACGGGACACTTCCCGCAGCGTCCGGTCATGCCCGGCGTGATGATTCTCGAGGCGCTGGCGCAAACCGCCGCGCTGCTCACGTTCTCGGAGGAAGAGCAGGACTTCGAGAATACGCTGTACTACTTCGTGGGCATCGACGGCGCGCGCTTCAAGCGCGTAGTCGAGCCGGGCGACCAGCTCATCCTCAACGTGACGTTCGAGCGCTACATGCGCGGCATCTGGAAGTTCAAGGCGGTGGCCGAAGTCGAAGGCTCCGTGGCCTGCGAGGCGGAACTGATGTGCACCGTCAAGAAAATGGACGCGGCGCAATAAGCAGCGCCGCCGCATGCCGCAGCGCGCCTTGACCTCGAGGCGCCGGCGCACGGAAACAGAATCGGAGAGCGAGGACGAATGAGCAGGATCCATCCCACTGCGGTCGTCGAGTCGGGCGCGCAGATCGACGAATCGGTCGAAATCGGACCGTTCGCGGTCATCGGTGCGAACGTCACCATCGGTGCACGCACGAAGGTCGGTTCGCATAGCGTGCTGGAAGGCCACACGACGATTGGCGAAGACAACACGATCGGCCACTACGCGTCGATCGGCGGCCGTCCGCAGGACATGAAGTACAAGGGCGAGCCCACCAAGCTCGTAATCGGCAGCCGCAACACCATCCGCGAGTTCACGACGCTGCATACGGGCACGGTGCAGGACACCGGCGTCACGATCATCGGCGACGACAACTGGATCATGGCCTACGTGCACGTGGGCCACGACTGCCGTCTGGGCAACAACGTCATCATGTCGAGCAACGCGCAACTCGCGGGCCACGTGTTCGTCGAAGACCACGCGATCGTCGGCGGCATGACCGGCGTGCACCAGTTCGTGCGCATCGGCGCGCATTCGATGGTCGGCGGCGCCTCGGCGCTCGTGCAGGACGTGCCGCCGTTCGTGATCGCCGCCGGCAACAAGGCGGTGCCGCACGGCATCAACGTCGAAGGTCTGCGCCGTCGCGGCTTTTCGGCTGACGCGATTTCCGCGCTGCGCTCGGCGTATCGCACGCTCTACAAGAACGGGCTTTCGCTCGAAGAGGCGAAGGTGCAGCTCGCCGACCTCGCGCAGGCGGGCGGCGACGGCGACGTGCACGTGAAGGCGCTGCTCGACTTCGTCGAGCAGTCGCAACGCGGCATCATTCGCTGATCGATGGCGCTGCAAACGCGTCCGCTGCGCCTGGCAATGGTCGCCGGCGAGCCGTCCGGCGACCTGCTTGCGTCGTCGCTGCTTGCAGGTCTCAAAGCCCGCTTGCCCGACACTACGCAGTACTACGGAATTGGCGGCCCGCGCATGACGGCCGCCGGCTTCGACGCGCACTGGCCGATGGAAAAGCTCTCGGTGCGCGGCTACGTCGAGGCGCTGCGCCACATTCCCGAGATTCTGCGCATCCGCAACGAGCTCAAGCATCAGTTGCTGGCCGAACCGCCTGACGCCTTCATCGGCGTGGACGCGCCAGACTTCAACTTCGGCCTCGAGCACGCGCTGCGCGACGCGGGCATTCCGACGATCCACTTCGTCTGCCCGTCGATCTGGGCGTGGCGCGGCGGTCGTATCAAGAAGATCCAGAAGGCCGTGGATCACATGCTGTGCGTGTTCCCGTTCGAAACGGCGCTGCTCGAGAAGTCCGGGGTGGCGGCCTCGTACGTGGGCCATCCGCTCGCCGACGAGATTCCGCTCGAACCGGACATGCCCGGCGCGCGCCGCACGCTGGGCCTGCCGGAAAGCGGGCCGGTGATCGCGGTGCTGCCGGGCAGCCGCCGCTCGGAAATCAACCTGATCGGCCCGACCTTCTTCGACGCGATGCAGATCATGCAGCGGCGCGAGCCGGCGCTGCGTTTCGTGATGCCGGCGGCAACGCCGGCCATCCACGCGCAGCTGCAGGAACTCGCGAACGCGCATCAGGGTCTCGCGCTCACGATCATCGACGGCCAGTCGCAACTCGCCATGACGGCCGCCGACGCGATCCTCGTGAAGAGCGGCACGGTCACGCTCGAAGCGGCGCTGCTCAAGAAGCCGATGGTCATCTCCTACAAGGTGCCCTGGCTCACAGGGCAGATCATGCGCCGCCAGGCCTATCTGCCGTACGTGGGCCTGCCGAACATACTCGCGGGCCGCTTCGTCGTGCCGGAAATCCTGCAGCACTTCGCGACGCCGGAGGCGCTTGCCGACGCAACGCTCACGCAGTTGCAGGACGAGGCAAACCGGCGCACGCTGACCGAGGTGTTCACGCAGATGCATCTGACCCTGCGCCAGAACACCGCGGAGCGCGCGGCCGAGGTGGTCGCAAGCATCGTCGAAGGCCGAAAGGGGCGGGCATGAGCGAGGGCACGATCAAGCGCACGGCCAGGCGCACGACAGCGCAGGCGGAGAAAAAGCCGCCGTCGCAAGCGGCGCTCAAACTCGCCGCGCGTCGCAAGGCGGCGCGCCAGGCCGGACTGCTGTTCGAATCGCCGGACGACGTGATCTGCGGCGTGGACGAGGCCGGCCGCGGGCCGCTCGCCGGGCCCGTGGTCGCGGCGGCCGTGATTCTCGATCCGGCGCGGCCGATTCGCGGGCTCAACGATTCGAAGGTGCTGACGGCGCAGGTGCGTGAAACGCTCTACGAGCGCATCGTCGAACGCTCGCTCGCGTGGTGCGTCGCGTCGGCGAGCGTCGAGGAAATCGACACGCTCAACATCCTGCACGCGACGATGCTGGCGATGCGGCGTGCGGTCGAAGGCTTGAGCATCGTGCCAACGCTCGCGAAGATCGACGGCAATCGCTGCCCGGTGATGCCGGTGCGCAGCGAGGCCGTGATCGGCGGCGACGCGCTCGTGCCGAGTATTTCGGCGGCGTCGATCATCGCGAAGGTCACGCGCGACCGCATGCTGGTCGATCTGCACCAGTTCCATCCGTATTACGGCTTCGACGCCCATGCGGGCTACGGCACGCCGCAGCACCTCGAAGCGTTGCGCGTGCATGGTCCGTGCGAGCACCACCGGCGCTCGTTCGCGCCCGTGCGCGACGCGTATGTACTGCACGGCATCGTCCTGCCCGGTGCTTCGACGGTGGTCAGCGACGTCGCCGGCCTCGAAGCAGACGACGCCTTCGCGCCGCTGCCTTGAGCCGCTGACGGCGTCTCGCGCGAGCCTGCGCCGTTTCGCGTAGTGCCGGCGCCGCCGTTTTTCCATCTCCCGATCCTCATTTGACCCGCCAGAGCTGCCCGTGAAAGCCATTACCTCGCGCGACAATCCGCTCTACAAGCGCCTCAAGGCGCTCGCCGGCTCGACGCATCAGCAGCGGCGCAGCCATCAGGCCTTGCTCGAAGGCTTCCATCTCGCGAGCGCGTGGCTCGACGGCGGCACGCAACCCGAATACTGCGTGGTGACCGAAGGCGCGCTCGCGCATGAAGAAGCGCAGGCCATCGTCGCCCGCGTGGACGAGCGCCGTGTCATCACACTGCCCGATGCGCTCTTCGGGCAACTCTCGAACGTGGTGCACGGCGTGGGGCTGCTGCTGCTCGTCGATATGCCCGAGACGCAGTTGCCCGAGCGCATCGCATCGACCTGCCTCGTGCTCGACGGCTTGCAGGACGCCGGCAACGTCGGCTCGATCCTGCGCAGCGCGGCGGCGGCCGGCATCGACAAGGTGTTCTGCACGCCGGGTACGGCCTATGTGTGGTCGTCGAAGGTGCTGCGCTCGGCGATGGGCGCGCATTTCCTCTTGCAGGTGTTCGAGAACGTGGAGGCCGAAGCGCTCGTCGAGATGCTCGGCGTGCCGGTCGTCATCACCGATTCGCATGGCGCGCAGGCGATCGACGAGGCCGATCTCACGGGTCAGGTCGCGTGGGTGTTCGGCAACGAAGGCGCGGGCGTCTCGCAGGTATGGCGCGACGCGGCCGCGCTGCGCGTGACGATTCCGCAGCCGGGCGGCATGGAGTCGCTCAACGTCGCGGCGGCGGCGGCCGTATGCGTGTTCGAGCAATGCCGGCAGCAGCGCCACGCACGTTGACGCTCGCGCCGGCGAGCAATAAAAAAGCCCGCTCGGACGCAGGCTTTTTCGTTTCAGGCCGGGCGTTTCAATACGACGGCTTGTCGATGCGGATTTCTTGCAGGATCGTGGTGGCGATTTCCTCGATCGACTTGTGCGTCGACGAGAGCCACTTGATGCCTTCGCGCCGCATCATCGCCTCGGCTTCGTTGACCTCATAGCGGCAATTTTCCAGCGCGGCGTACTTGCTGCCCGGGCGCCGCTCGTTGCGGATCTCGGTGAGGCGCTGCGGGTCGATCGAGAGGCCGAAGATCTTCGTGCGATGCGAAAGCAACGCATTCGGCAGCTTGCCGCGCTCGAAATCGTCGGGGATGAGCGGGTAGTTCGCGGCCTTCACACCGTACTGCATCGCGAGATACAGGCTGGTCGGCGTCTTGCCGCTGCGCGAGACGCCCACGAGGATCACGTCGGCGTCGGCGAGATTGCGGTCCGACTGGCCGTCGTCGTGCGCGAGCGAGAAGTTGATCGCCTCGATACGGTTCTTGTATTCGTCGGTGTCGGCGTTCTGGTGGCCGCGGCCCATGGCGTGGCTCGACTTGAGCTCCAGCTCCTGCTCGAGCGGTTCCACGAAGGTCTGGAACATGTCCATCACGAGCGCATTCGCGCGCTTGACGATCTCGTTCGAGTTGCTGTCCACGAGGGTCGTGAACACGATCGGGCGGCGGCCGTCCTGCACGGCGGCTTCGTTGATCTTCTCGGCGGTCGAGTAGGCCTTTTCGGACGAATCGACGAAGGGCACGCGCACGAGGCGGAATTTCTGGTCGAACTGCGACAGGATCGAATGCGCGAAAGTTTCGGCAGTGATCCCGGTACCGTCGGAGACGATGAATACGGTAGGCGGCATCGGTTGAGGCTGGGTACGTGAGCTGCAGGGCCGCTCGGGACAGGCTTGGGCGCCCGGAAAGCCCCGTCCGGCGGGACCGAGGGGCAATTCTCGCCGACTGGCACAAATTCCAGAGTCGGCACGGTAGAATAGCGGCAACCTGTTGGATAAGCAATTGCAGTGCAACCGCGCCAAACAGCCGCCTATCGCGGTGCATTCTGGTGTCAATTTGCAGCGATTCCGTCTAACTCCATGGAATCGCACGCATCTCCGTGCTTTTCCATTGAATGGAAATTCGTTCGCGCCCCGTGAGCGATTGCTTCTCCAACAGGTTGCGCAAGACGCGAATCCGCTTCCAATGGGCGGACCGCGTTCGAGCCCACTTGCGCAATCGTGAATTTTTTTCACACTTAGGGGCTTGTATGACTAACACCGTTGCCAAGGATCAGGCGTATGTAGTGCCTTTCGAGCAGTTGCGGATGACCGATGTCGAGATCGTGGGCGGCAAGAACGCCTCGCTCGGCGAAATGATCAGCCAGTTGGCTGAAGCAGGCGTGCGGGTGCCCACGGGCTTCGCGACGACCGCGCTCGCCTTCCGCGACTTCCTGAAACATAACAACCTGACCGAACGGATCGCCGCTCGTCTGGAGACGTTCGACGTCGACGACGTGAAGGCGCTGGCCGAAGCTGGCAAGGAGATCCGTCAGTGGATCATCGACGCGCCGCTGCAGCCCAAACTCGAAGCGGACATCCGCGCCGGTTTCGAGACGCTGCAGAACGGTTCGCCGTCTGAGCTCTCGTTCGCCGTGCGTTCGTCGGCAACGGCGGAAGACCTGCCCGACGCATCGTTTGCCGGTCAACAGGAAAGCTACCTCAACGTGGTCGGCATCGAAGACGTGCTCGATCGCCTCAAGCACGTGTTCGCGTCGCTCTACAACGACCGCGCCATTTCCTATCGCGTCCACAAGGGCTTCACCCACGCCGAAGTCGCGCTGTCGGCTGGCGTGCAGCGCATGGTCCGCTCGGACCGCGGCGCCGCAGGCGTGATGTTCACGCTGGACACCGAATCGGGCTTCAAGGACGCCGTCTTCATCACGTCGAGCTACGGCCTCGGTGAGACGGTCGTGCAGGGCGCGGTGAATCCGGACGAGTTCTACGTCTTCAAGACCACGCTCGCGCAGGGCAAGGCGCCGATCATCCGCCGCTCGATCGGTTCGAAGCTCATCAAGATGGAATTCACGCAGCCGGGCGAGCCGGGCCGCGTGAAGACGGTCGACGTCTCGCACGAACAGCGCAACCGCTTCTCGATCACCGACGAAGACGTGATCGAGCTGGCCAAGTACGCCGTCATCATCGAGAAGCACTACCAGCGTCCGATGGACATCGAGTGGGGCAAGGACGGCCTCGACGGCAAGATCTTCATTCTCCAGGCGCGTCCGGAGACCGTGAAGAGCCAGGCCGCCGGCAAGGTCGAGCAGCGCTTCAAGCTCAAGGGCCAGTCGCAGGTGCTCGCAACGGGCCGCGCGATCGGCCAGAAGATCGGCGCGGGCCGAGTGAAGGTGATTCACGACCCGTCCGAAATGGAACGCGTGCAGCCGGGCGACGTGCTCGTCGCCGACATGACCGACCCGAACTGGGAGCCGGTGATGAAGCGCGCTTCGGCGATCGTCACGAACCGTGGCGGCCGTACCTGCCACGCCGCGATCATCGCGCGTGAGCTGGGCGTGCCGGCCGTGGTGGGCTGTGGCGACGCGACCGACGTGCTGAAGGACGGCGCGCTCGTGACGGTTTCGTGCGCGGAAGGCGACGAAGGCCGCATCTACGACGGGCTGCTCGAAACCGAAGTCAGCGAAGTGCAGCGTGGCGATCTGCCGGCCATTCCGGTCAAGATCATGATGAACGTCGGCAACCCGCAGCTCGCGTTCGACTTCTCGCAACTGCCGAATGCGGGTGTTGGCCTCGCGCGTCTCGAGTTCATCATCAACAACAACATCGGCGTGCACCCGAAGGCGATTCTCGAGTACCCGAATGTCGACGCGGACCTGAAGAAGGCCGTGGAAAGCGTGGCACGCGGCCACGCCTCGCCGCGCGCGTTCTACGTCGACAAGCTCACGGAAGGCATCGCCACGATCGCGGCGGCGTTCTATCCGAAGCCTGTGATCGTGCGTCTGTCGGACTTCAAGTCGAACGAGTACAAGAAGCTGATCGGCGGTTCGCGCTACGAGCCGGACGAAGAAAACCCGATGCTGGGTTTCCGCGGCGCGTCGCGTTACATCGCCGAAGACTTCGCGCAGGCGTTCGAAATGGAGTGCCTGGCGCTCAAGCGCGTGCGTGAAGAAATGGGGCTCTCGAACGTCGAGATCATGGTGCCGTTCGTGCGCACGCTCAAGCAGGCGGAGCGCGTCGTCGGCCTGCTCGAGAAGTTCGGCCTCAAGCGCGGCGTGAACGACCTCAAGCTGATCATGATGTGCGAAGTGCCGTCGAACGCGATCCTCGCCGAAGAGTTCCTGCAGTACTTCGACGGCTTCTCGATCGGCTCGAACGACCTTACGCAGCTCACGCTCGGCCTCGACCGGGACTCGGGCATGGAACTGCTGGCCGTCGACTTCGACGAGCGCGATCCGGCCGTGAAGTTCATGCTCAAGCGCGCGATCGAAACCTGCCGCCGTCTGAACAAGTACGTCGGCATCTGCGGTCAGGGCCCGTCCGACCATCCGGACTTCGCCCAGTGGCTCGCGGAAGAGGGCATCGCTTCGATCTCGCTGAACCCGGACTCGGTTGTCGAGACGTGGCAGCAGCTGGCGAAGTCGCAGTCGAAGTAAACGCGGTGCCGGGGGATTCAATCCTCGGCGCATACGGAGCTTGATGCAGCTTCCCGTGCGTCGTTGCACGCTGCGGAAAAAAGTGTCAGCTTCGTGCTATAACACCCCGGTCTATCCGGGGTGTTTTACTTTGGGAGGTCGTCGTGGGTCCGCATGGTTTGTTCTGGTGGATTGCCGCTGGCGTGCTCATCGTCGCCGAGCTGATGACCGGCACCTTCTACTTGTTGATGATCGCGCTCGGCTTTCTCGCCGGCGCGCTCAGCTATGAGCTTGGCTGGCCGCTCGACGTGCAGCTGCTCGTCGCGGCGGCGGTCGGCCTCGCGGCCGTGGTCACGCTGCGGCGCTCGCGTTTTGGCCGCCGCCGGCGCAAGACCGACGCCTCGACCGATCCGGGCGTGAACCTCGATATTGGCGCGACGCTTGTCGTCGCCGCATGGCGCGACGGCCGCGCGCGCACGATGTATCGCGGCGCCGAATGGGACGTCGAACTCGCGCCCGGCGAGCCCGAAGACGCGCCGCTCTATGAAATCAAGGCGGTGCGCGGCAGCTGCCTCGTCGTGGCGGCGAAGCGCGAGCGGCGCGAAGCCAATGCGCCCGGCGCCGCTCGCGACGACGCGCGCCAAGCGTGAAGGACCGAATCCAGAATCACACCAATACACCACACAGAAGCGAACGGAGGTCTCGTATGCAAGTCCCAGTCGTCGGCCTGATTCTGCTCGTGATCGTCGTCGTGCTGATCGCGCAGACCATCAAGATCGTGCCGCAACAGCATGCCTGGGTGCTCGAACGGCTTGGGCGGTACCACGCCACGCTTACGCCGGGGCTGACGATCGTGTTGCCGTTCGTGGATCGCGTGGCCTACAAGCACGTGCTCAAGGAGATTCCGCTCGACGTGCCAAGCCAGGTCTGCATCACGCGCGACAACACGCAGCTTCAGGTCGATGGCGTGCTGTACTTCCAGGTGACCGATCCGATGAAGGCGTCGTACGGCTCGAGCAATTTCGTGTTCGCGATTACGCAGCTTTCGCAGACCACGCTGCGCTCGGTGATCGGCAAGCTCGAACTCGACAAGACCTTCGAGGAACGCGACTTCATCAACCATAGCGTCGTGTCGGCGCTCGATGAAGCCGCGTCGAACTGGGGCGTGAAGGTGCTGCGCTACGAAATCAAGGATCTCACGCCGCCGAAGGAAATCCTCCACGCCATGCAGGCGCAGATCACCGCCGAGCGGGAAAAGCGCGCGCTCATCGCGGCCTCGGAAGGGCGCAAGCAGGAACAGATCAACCTGGCAGCCGGCGCGCGCGAGGCGGCGATCCAGAAGTCGGAAGGCGAGCGTCAGGCGGCGATCAACCAGGCGCAGGGTCAGGCGGCCGCCATTCTCGCAGTGGCCGAGGCCAACGCGCAGGCCATCCAGAAGATAGGCAATTCGATCCAGGCGCAGGGCGGGATGGACGCCGTCAACCTCAAGGTGGCCGAACAGTACGTGAATGCTTTCGCCAATCTGGCGAAGCAGGGCAATACGCTGATCGTGCCGGGCAACATGGGCGACTTAAGCTCGATGATCGCATCAGCGCTGACGATCGTGAACCGGGCAGGCCTGCGCGAGGGGCAGATCAGCGGGGCCGGGGCGGCGAAGGGCGCATGAGCGCTCAGGCCGCTGCAAATGACAACGGGCCGCATGAGCGGCCCGTTGTCCATCTGAACGCTTGCTGCTGCGGAAGAATCAGGTGGGCGAGCGCATCAGGCGCGCCTTCTCGCGCTCCCAGTCGCGCTTCTTCTCGGTTTCGCGCTTGTCATGCAGCTTCTTGCCCTTGGCGAGGCCGATTTCGCACTTCACGCGGCCGCCCTTGTAGTGAAAGTTCAGCGGCACGAGCGTGAAGCCGCGCTGCTCGACCTTGCCGATCAGCTTGTCGATTTCCTCGCGATGGAGCAACAGCTTGCGGGTGCGCGTGGGGTCCGGCTGGATGTGCGTCGAGGCCTCGGGCAGCGGGCTGATGTGCGTGCCGATCAGGTAGAGTTCGCCGTCCTTGATCACGACGTAGCTTTCCTTGATGTTGGCTCGCCCGGCGCGCATGGCCTTGACTTCCCATCCTTCCAGCACGAGCCCGGCCTCGTGGCGTTCTTCGATGAAGTAATCGAAGAACGCTTTTCTGTTGTCGATGATGCTCATAGGAAAATGGGATTGGCCCAACTCGTTTAAAATTACGATTTTAGCAAAGCGGGCTTCCGAAAGCCCGTGGCGCTTTCACCCTAGCCACGCATTGCGCAATTTATGGCGGATGTCCAGAAAACCGTGTTGATTCGCCATTCGGCGGAACAAATGTTCGACCTCGTCACCGACGTCGCCGACTACCCCAACTTCCTGCCGTGGTGCGGCGGCGTCGAGATTCGCCGTCAGGACGAGAGCGGCATGGAGGCGAAGATCGACATCAACTTCAAGGGCATCAAGCAACACTTCGCCACGCGCAACTCGCAAAAGCGGCCCGAGCGTATCGACATGGAGTTCGCCGATGGCCCGTTCCGCAAGTTCACGGGCTACTGGCGTTTCACGCCGCTGCGCGCCGACGCCTGCAAGATCGAGTTTGCGCTGCATTACGAGTTTTCAAACATCATTCTCGAAAAGCTCATCGGGCCGGTGTTCCATCACATCGCGAACACCTTCGTCGACTCCTTCGTGAAGCGCGCCGACCAGCGCTACGGCAAGCCATGAGCGCGAATCTCTCCATCGACGTCTGCTATGCACTGCCGGATACGCAGACGCTCATCAGCATCGAGCTGCCCGCGGGCGCGACTGTCCAGCAGGCCATCGACGCGAGCGGCATTCTCGCGCGCCACCCCGAGATCGATCTGGCGAAGCTCAAGGTGGGCGTGTACGGCAAGCTCAAGCCGCTCGACACCGTGCTCGCCGACCACGACCGCGTGGAGATCTACCGGCCGCTGATCGTCGACCCGAAGATGGCGCGCCAGCGCCGCGTCGACAAGACCCGCAAGGAAGGCTCGATCGAAGGGCGCAAGTGGCTGCCCAAGGATTCGCGGTAAGCGTCGAGCCAGGTTGCCAAGGATTTGCCGCACCAATGCAATGGGCGGGACAGCTTGCGCTGTCTCGCCCATTCGGTTTTTTGCGGCCCGGCGCGCTCAGGCGGTGGTCGTGCGGCCGGCTCGCTTGGCGTCGACGTCGGGTTGCGCGAGGCGGGTTTCGTTGCCGATGCCTGGCAGATCGCCGTCCGGCACGATGCCGTCGCCGTGCGCGGTGTCTTCCGGACCGCCGGAATGCTGGCGCACCGACCAGCTCACGCCCGCCACCAGCAGCACGATCGCCGCGATTTCCAGCCCGCGCGGCAGCCGGTGATCGTAGATAAACCCGTAGAGCAGGGCGAACAGCGTCTCGAACACGATCATCTGGCCAGACAGCGTGAGCGGCAAGCGCTTGGCGGCGGCGTTCCAGAGGCCGTTGCCGAGCCACGAGGCGCCGATCGCGAGCACCAGATTCAACTGCCAGAACGTGGTCCAGCGGCCGACGGCCACGGTGTCCTGCACCCAGTGCGACGGCACGACGAGAATGCCGAGCCAGAGCAGGCCGCCGAGCGCGCCCGTGACCACGCCCCAGAGCACCGACCATTCGTTGCCGCTGAAGTGCGCATTGCGCTGCAGATAGCGAGCGTTCTCGACCGCGAACCAGGTCCAGCACACGAGCGCGCCGACGGCGCAACCAATGCCCGCAATGCGCGTGAGGACGCTCGCGCCGCCTGCCTCGCTGGCTGCGCTGAACACGTCCACGTTGATGCAGACGATGCCGGCCGCGATCATCGCAAGCGGCCAGACCAGACGTGAAAGGGGCACGGCGCCATGGTCGCGGCGGCCAAGCAGCGTGACCGTGACGGGCAGCACGCCGACGATCAGCGAGGCAGGCGCGATGCCCACCAGATGGATGGCGCTCGCGAGAAACAGGTAATAGAGCACGTTGCCCACCAGCGCGAGCTTCACGAGCGCGACGAGATCGGCACGAGTCATGCGCGGCCAGACGCGGCGCAGCATGGGCAAAAGCGCGGCGAGCGAGACGAGTCCATACATCGCGTAGCGGCCCGCGCTCAGGAGCAGTGGCGAGAACTCCGCCAGTTGCCGGGGCACGACGAACACCGTTCCCCACAATGCGCCGGCGAGCACGCCGTACAACACACCACGCTGCATTTGTAATGCCTCCAGAAACTTCGGGTGGCCCAGGCGGGCCGTATTAACAGGACGGCCCGAAGCATAACTGGAGGCGTGCGCACCCGTCTTGTTCAATCCTGCATCGGCCGGCCGATATTCGGGTCGGAGGCGCGGCTCGCCCGCACGGTTCGCACCGGCAGGGCCGGAGCGTGGAAATAATCCCGAAAACGGCGCTAAGCTACTGTTAGCGCTGATGATTTCCAGGGCGCTATCGCGTATAATCTGCTTTTGCGCCTATAGGATTTGCCATGCGTCTGATCCAGAAAGCACTCACGTTCGATGACGTGCTCCTCGTCCCCGCCTTTTCCGACGTTCTCCCGCGCGACACCAGCCTGAAGACCCGGCTGACCCGCAATATCTCCCTGAACATTCCGCTCGTGTCGGCCGCTATGGATACCGTCACGGAAGGCCGTCTGGCAATCGCCATGGCGCAGCAGGGGGGTGTCGGAATCGTTCACAAGAACCTCACGCCGGCCGAGCAGGCGCGCGAGGTCGCGAAGGTGAAGCGCTTCGAGTCGGGCGTCGTGCGCGATCCGATCACGGTTCCGCCGCAAATGAAGGTCGCCGACGTCATCGCGCTCTCGCAGCAGCATGGCATTTCGGGCTTCCCGGTCGTCGAAGGCGCACAACTGGTCGGCATCGTCACGAACCGCGACCTGCGTTTCGAAACGCGTCTGGATGAGCCGGTGCGCTCGATCATGACGCCGCGCGAACGCCTCGTCACCGTCAAGGAAGGCACGCCGCTCGTCGAAGCCAAGGCGCTCATGCACAGCCACCGCCTCGAGCGCGTGCTGGTCGTGAACGACTCGTTCGAGCTGCGCGGCCTCATGACCGTCAAGGACATCACCAAGCAGACCGAGCACCCGGCCGCCTGTAAGGACGAGCACGGCAAGCTGCGCGCGGGCGCGGCGGTCGGCGTCGGTCCGGACAACGAAGAGCGCGTCGAGCTGCTGGTGCAAGCCGGCGTGGACGTGATCGTCGTGGATACGGCGCACGGCCACAGCAAGGGCGTGCTCGAGCGCGTTCGCTGGGTCAAGAAGAACTTCCCGCACGTCGAAGTGATCGGCGGCAACATCGCCACGGCCGACGCGGCGCGCGCGCTCGTCGAATACGGCGCGGACGGCGTGAAGGTCGGTATCGGCCCGGGCTCGATCTGCACGACGCGTATCGTGGCCGGCGTGGGCGTGCCGCAGATCAGCGCGATCTCCAACGTCTCGGAAGCGCTCAAGGGCACGGGCGTGCCGTGCATCGCCGACGGCGGCGTGCGCTACTCGGGCGACGTTTCGAAGGCGCTGGCCGCCGGCGCGAACGCCGTGATGATGGGCAGCATGTTCGCGGGCACCGAAGAGTCGCCGGGCGACGTGTTCCTGTACCAGGGCCGCCAGTACAAGTCGTATCGCGGCATGGGCTCGGTCGGCGCGATGAAGGACGGCGCCGCGGACCGCTACTTCCAGGACAACTCGGCGAACATCGACAAGCTCGTGCCGGAAGGCATCGAAGGCCGTGTCGCCTACAAGGGTCCCATCAACGCGATCCTGTTCCAGCTGATCGGCGGCGTGCGCGCCTCGATGGGCTACTGCGGCTGCCGTACGATCGAAGACCTGCATGCGAAGGCGGAGTTCGTGCAGATTACCGGCGCCGGCCTGCACGAGTCGCACGTGCACGACGTGCAGATCACGAAGGAAGCGCCCAACTATCACGTGGACTAAGCCCCGATGAAGCCGCTGCTACGCGTGCTGCTGATTGTCGATGCGTTGACGTTGCTGGGGTTCGGCGTGCTGTTCGTTCTCACGCCCTGGACCCTCGTCTACAACGCGTTGCAACTGGTGCAAACGCAGCCGGCGCTCGTTGGGCAGGCGTTCGGCGTGGTGCTGCTGGGTTTCGCGTGGCTTGCGCTGCGCGCGGCCTTCCACGGGGAGATGACACTGCCTGTGGGCCGCACCGTGGGGCACGTCAACTGGATTGCCGGCGTGCTGATGCTGGTCTGGCTGATCGGGCTGCGTTCGCCGCAGCTCACGGGTTTTGGCCAGTTGGTGGCGGGTGCGGTTGGGGTGTGGCTGATCGTCCTCGGCTTGGGCGGCGTCCGGCTCGCGGGCGCGGTGCGCAAGCGCCAGAAAGGGCAGGCGAGCGGCAGTTCCGCGCAGCAGCGCAAGGCGGAGAAGGCGCAGCCCGAACGTCGCGAAGAGCCGGTGTCGTACGCGAAGCCGGGCTTTCTGCGAACGATGGCGTGGGGCGGTGCGCAAGCGGCAAAGCGGCCGGCAGCGCCGGTCGAACCCGTTGTGCAGGTCCCGACCGTGACGCCCGCAGCGGTTCCGCCGGTTACGCCCCGTCCAGCGCCGGTTACGCCGCCGCCCGCCAGTCCGGCGCAGGCTCGCGAGACGGCTCGCGACGAAGCGGCCGACGCACCGAGGCCGCCGCTGCGTGGCTGAGGCCGCGCGCAAACCCGGCCTCCCAAACAGCAGACGCAGTGCGCCCGAAGCACACCCGAACTTGCGCCACCCGGTGCCGCCGTAGCACGGCGCTCCGGTCCTGATGAATTCACGCTGCGCGCGTTTGAACTGTCGCGCGGCTTTCCGTATCCGTTCTTTTTTAGGTCTCGTCCGCAGCCATGCACGACAAAATCCTGATCCTCGACTTCGGCTCGCAAGTCACCCAGCTCATCGCGCGCCGCGTGCGCGAAGCCCACGTTTATTCGGAAATCCATCCGTACGATGTGGACGACGCGTTCGTGCGCGAATTCGCGCCGAAGGGCATCATCCTCTCCGGCGGCCCGAACTCGGTCACCGACACCGACACGCCGCGCGCGCCGCAAGCCGTGTTCGAACTGGGCGTGCCGGTTCTCGGCATTTGCTACGGCATGCAGACGATGGCCGAGCAGCTCGGCGGCAAGGTGGACGGCGGCCACCTGCGCGAATTCGGCTACGCCGAAGTGCGCGCGCGCAACCACACGAGCTTCCTCGAAGGCATCGAGGACTTCCGCACGAGCGAAGGCCACGGCATGCTCAAGGTGTGGATGAGCCACGGCGACAAGGTCACGGAGATGCCGGCGGGCTTCCAGCTGATGGCATCGACGGAATCGTGCCCGATCGCGGCCATGGCCGACGAAGCGCGCCACTTCTACGGCCTGCAATGGCACCCGGAAGTCACGCACACGGTGCAGGGCCGCGCGATGCTCGAGCGCTTCGTGCTTGGCATCTGCGGCGCGAAGGCCGACTGGGAGATGGGCCACTACATCGACGAAGCCGTCGAGACGATCCGCAAGCAGGTGGGCAACGAGCACGTGATTCTCGGCCTCTCGGGCGGCGTGGATTCGTCGGTGGCGGCGGCGCTGCTGCATCGTGCGATCGGCGACCAGCTGACCTGCGTGTTCGTCGATCACGGCCTGCTGCGTCTGAACGAAGCCGAGCAGGTGATGTCGATGTTCGCAGACAACCTCGGCGTGAAGGTGATCCATGTCGACGCGAGCGAAGCGTTCATGTCGAAGCTCGCGGGCGTGACCGATCCGGAAGCGAAGCGCAAGATCATCGGCGCGGAGTTCGTCGAAGTGTTCCAGACCGAAGCGGGCAAGCTCACCGACGCCAAATGGCTCGCGCAGGGCACGATCTATCCGGACGTCATCGAGTCGGCCGGCAAGGGCAAGAAGGCCGCGCACACGATCAAGAGCCACCACAACGTGGGCGGCCTGCCGGAGACGCTCAACCTCAAGCTGCTCGAACCGCTGCGCGAACTCTTCAAGGACGAAGTGCGCGAACTGGGCGTGAAGCTCGGCCTGCCGCATGAAATGGTCTATCGCCATCCGTTCCCGGGCCCGGGCCTCGGCGTGCGCATTCTCGGCGAAGTGAAGCGCGATTTCGCGGATCTGCTGCGCCGTGCCGATGCGATCTTCATCGAGACGCTGCGCAACACGATCGACAAGGAAACCGGCAAGTCGTGGTACGAGCTCACGAGCCAGGCGTTCGCCGTGTTCCTGCCGGTGAAGAGCGTGGGCGTGATGGGCGACGGCCGCACCTACGAGTATGTCGTTGCGCTGCGCGCGGTGCAGACGCTCGACTTCATGACGGCGCACTGGGCGCACCTGCCGCACGAACTGCTGGGCCACGTGTCGAACCGCATCATCAATGAAGTGCGCGGCATCAACCGTGTGGTGTACGACATCTCGGGCAAGCCGCCCGCGACGATCGAATGGGAATGATGCTTTCCCGCTAGCCTGCTGGCGATGCAAAAAACCCGCGTTCGGCACGTTGTGCCGGCGCGGGTTTTTTACTTCCGGCACTCAATGCTTCAGACACGTATCCGCATTCTTCCAGGTGCAAACGTCGAGGCCCGTGTGAACGATCGGCTTCACCGTCTTGCCTTCGGCGAGGTCGCGCATCACCATCGCCGCCTGATAGCCCATTTCCTCGGGTCGCTGCCCGACCAGCGCATTGACCTTGTGGTCCTTGAGGGCCTGCAGCTCCGGCCCGAGCGTATCGGCTGAAACGATCACGAACTGGCCGCTGCTGATCTTGTCCATGATCGGCGCGACGACCTGCGAATACGCCTCGGGTGCGAAGAGCGGCCAGCCGCCCTCGAACACGAACGCCTGCAGCGTGCCGGCGTTCGCGGTGAGCGTGTCCTGCATCATCTGGTTCGCTTTCGCGGCGTCGTCGTTCACGTAGAGCGGGCACGCGCTGATCTCATGCCAGTTGTTTTCGCCCGCCAGCTTCTTGATGCCTTTCTTGCCCGAGAGCACGTCGCGCGTGCCCTGGGCGCGCTGGTTGATGTTCTCGGCCGCGGGGTTGCCCATCACGAGGCAGATGTTGCCGCCCTTGGGCATCAGCGTCTTCAGCTGCTCGCCGAGCTTCACGCCCAGCTCGTAGTTGTCGGTGCCCACATACGCCTTGCGCAACGACTGGTCCTTCGGCAGCAGGTCGGCGTCCGCGGTGATGATCGGGATCTTCGCGTTACGGCGGCGGATCACTTCGGCGATGGCCGGCGCGTTCGACGGCGAAATCGCAATCGCCGCGACGCCCTTGGTCAGCAGGTCGTCGACGATCTGCACTTCGGCGCTTTCGTCCGCGGCCGTCGCGGGGCCCGTGTAGTAGCAGTTGTAGCCCTGTTTGCTGAGCTCCTTGTTGGCCCGGTCGCAGCCCTGGTGCATGAGGTCGAAGTACGGATTGTCGAGGCCCTTCACGACCAGCGCGAGGGTCTTGTCGGCTGCATAGGCGGAAGAGGCCAGCATGGCGAGCCCTCCGATCGCAGCGAGATACTTCCACGCATTCTTCATGGTTTCCTCCTGTTCGGCGCCGGGTGTGCGGCGCGCGTGTCTCTTACAGTTTTCGTCATCGGAAGGAAAGCCCGCGCCCGTGCCTTGGGCTTTCTGCGGAACCTCGCGCGACGCGTCGCGCTTGTTGTGATGGCTGACGGCCGGCGGTTCCGCATGCAGTCCGGCCGCGCCTCCCTGAATTCCGTTCAGTCTTCTTGCCGCTCGCCGCCGAGCCGGTTGAACAGCACGGCGATGATGATGAAGCCGCCCACGACCGTGCCCTGCCAGAACGAATCGACGCCGAGCAGGATCAGGCTGTTGCGGATCACTTCGATGAGCGCGGCGCCGACGATCGTGCCGAACGCGCTGCCCACGCCGCCCGCGAGATTGGTGCCGCCGATCACCGTGGCGGCGATCACGCGTAGTTCGTCGCCGGTGCCGAGGCCTGTCGTCACCGCGCCGAGCCAGCCCACCTCGAGAATGGCGGCGACGCCTGCCATCAGGCCGCCCAGCACATAGACCGAGCAGATCACGCGCCGAACCGGCACGCCCGTGAGATTGGCCGCATGACGGTTGCCGCCGACGGCGAAGACATAGCGGCCCCAGCGCGTGAAGGCGAAGGCGAACCAGAACAGCAGGCCGAGGACGATCAGAAACCACACGGGATTGGCCACGCCGAGCGTTTTTCCGCCACCGAGCACGAGGAGCTTGTGCCCGTCGGGTCCGAATTCGAAGATGGTCCGGCTCCCGGAGATCACGAGCGCGAGGCTGCGGCCCACGCTCAGCATGCCGAGCGTCACGACGAACGGCTGCATGTTGAGATACGCGATGAGCAGGCCGTTCACGAGGCCGACTACCCCCGCGGTGAGCAGGCCGAGGCCGATGCCGGCCCAGATCGGGTAGCCCGCGTTCATCGTGACGGAGAGCACGATGCCGCTCAGGCCAATCGTCGAGCCGACCGAAATGTCGATCCCGCCCGTGATGATGATGGCCATCATCCCCAGCGCGACGATGGCGACGAAGGCGAAGTTGCGCGTGACGTTGAATAGATTTTGCTGGGTGGCGAACGTCGAGGTGACGAACGAGAGCAGGACGCAGGCCGCGAGCGTCGCGAGCACCACCCAGAACACCTGGCTTGCGAGCAGTCCGCTCCAGCGGGTATGGGTCTTCGCGGATTGGGGATCGTCAAGCAGTGTTGGCATCGGGTTCGGCCTTTGCGGCGCATCGTTCAATTTCGGGTCTCCTGTCGGCCGCACTTAGCGCTTTAGCGCTTAGTGCGGCCCCATGCAAAGCGGTCGGCGCGCACTTGGCGCTTTAGCGCTTAGTGCGGCCCCATGCAAAGCGGTCGGCGCGCACTTGGCGCTTTAGCGCTTAGTGCGGCCCCATGCAACGCAGTCGGCACGCACTTAGCGCTTTAGCGCTTGGTGCGGCCCCATGCAACGCTGTCGCGCGGGCCGCTTTACGCGGCGGCGATGGCTCCGGTGATCAGGCCGGTGACTTCCTCCGGCGACGAGGCTTCGATCTGCTTGTCCGCAACCATGCGCCCGCGCCGCATGACGACCACGCGGTGGGCGACTTCGAAAACGTCAGGCATGCGGTGACTGATAAGAATCACGGCAATACCGTGTTCGGACAGGCGTTTGATGAGGTCGAGCACCTGCACCACCTGGCGCACGCTGATCGCGGCGGTGGGTTCGTCCATGAGCACGAGCCGCGCTTCGGACAGTCGCGTGCGCGCAATCGCCACGGCCTGGCGCTGGCCGCCCGACATCTGCCGGACGAGATCGCGCGGGCGCGTTTCGGACTTCAGTTCCTTGAACAATTCGGCGGCGCGCCGGTACATGGCCGCGTGATCGAGCACGCGAAAGGGCCATATGCCGATGCGCGGCTCGCGCCCGAGAAAGACGTTGGCCGCCGCCGTGAGGTTGTCGCAGAGCGCGAGATCCTGATAGACGACCTCGATGCCCTTGGCGCGGGCATCCACGGGGCGGCTGAAATGAACGGGCTTGCCGTCGATGAGGACTTCGCCGTGAGAAGGCGGGAAGTTGCCGGCGATGACCTTCACCAGCGTCGATTTTCCGGCCCCGTTGTCGCCCATGAGTCCGACCACCTGGCCGGGTTCCAGGCTCAACGTTACGTCGGTCAGCGCCTGAATGGCGCCAAAATGCCTGGAAATGCCTCTGAGTTCAAGAAGACTCATGGACTGTCGCGCTCGCGCTTGTGAGGCCGCCCGTTGCAGTGTCCAGGGTGGCCGGGAGACATGCTAACTAGCCTGTTTTTTAGAGCACGATGGGCCTTTTAGCAAGACTATTTCATCAGCCGTCCTGCGGCGCCGCCAGCGGGCCGCCGATGAGATAAAATTGCGTTTTCGCCGAAAAACCCCGCCAGACGGACCTGGTGCGCTTGTCTCAGGCTTCCAGCGGCATCGCGCTCGTCCCCTTGAGTTCATCGAGGCAGACGATCGACTGCACGCTGTTCACGCCGGGCGCGCGCATCAGCGTATCGAGCAGGAACTCGGAAAGCGCCTTGAGATCGCGCGCCACGACCTTCAGAACGTAGTCGATATCGCCAGTCACGGAGTAGCACTCCTGCACCTGCGGCAACGTCGCGACGAGTTCCTTGAACTTGACGAGCTCGCGCATGTGCCCGCGCTCCATCGTTACCTGAATGAAGGCGACCACGCCGAAGCCGAGTGCCTGCGCGTCGAGGCGTGTCTCGTAGCGCCGGATCACGCCGAGCTCCTCGAGCCGCCGGTGACGCCTGAGCGTCTGCGCGGGGGAGAGCTTGATCGCGGCCGCGAGTTCGAGGTTCGAAGCGCGGCCGCGCTCCTGCAGTGCGGCGAGAAGCCGCATGTCGATCGTATCGAGCGCGAGATTTTGCATTTATCTTGCGTGAGATGGGTTTGAGGCGAGAGGGAATTGTATCAATCAGGGTTTGCCTGCGTACGAGATGAAATCATATTTTTCCGCGTCAACTATACACTGGGCGCACCCGATCGGGCTGGCGGCCAATACCGCCAAGCCCGGCAGCGCGCCGATGCAGAACGTTGTGCGCGCAATTTTATTTCGTGGAGCGGAGCCGGCGTCCTACCCGGATGCTTCGGCCCCGCGCAGATAAGTCGGAGACAGGACGAGACATGGTTTCAAACGACACGCGTGAAAATCGCGGCCAGCTAAAACGCGGCCTCAAGAATCGCCACATCCAGCTCATTGCGCTGGGCGGGGCGATCGGCACGGGCCTGTTCCTCGGCATTGCGCAGACGATTCAGACGGCCGGCCCTTCGGTGCTGCTCGGCTACGGCGTCGCCGGCATCATTGCGTTCTTCATCATGCGGCAACTGGGCGAGATGGTCGTGGACGAGCCCGTCGCCGGTTCGTTCAGCTATTTCGCCGACAAGTATTTCGGCCCGTTCGCGGGCTTTCTGTCGGGCTGGAACTACTGGGTGCTCTACATCCTCGTGAGCATGGCCGAGCTCTCGGCGGTCGGCATCTACATGCATTACTGGTGGCCGACGCTGCCCACATGGGTCTCGGCGCTGGTGTTCTTCGTCGTGATCAACGCCATCAACCTCACGAGCGTCAAGTCGTACGGCGAACTCGAGTTCTGGTTCGCCATCATCAAGGTGCTCGCGATCGTCGGCATGATCGCCTTCGGCGGCTGGCTGCTGTTCTCGGGCTCGGCGGGTCCTGAAGCGAGTGTGTCGAACCTCTGGCGCAACGGCGGTTTCTTTCCGCACGGCGTCTCGGGTCTCGTCATGGCCATGGCGGTCGTGATGTTCTCGTTCGGCGGGCTGGAGCTGGTCGGCATCACCGCGGCAGAGGCCGATGATCCGTCGCACAGCATTCCGCGCGCGACGAACCAGGTGATCTACCGCATCCTGATTTTCTACATCGGCGCGCTCGGCGTGCTGCTCTCGCTCTACCCGTGGCAGAAGGTCGTGGCCGGCGGCAGCCCCTTCGTGCTGATCTTCCACGCGATGAACAGCGATCTCGTGGCCAACGTGCTGAACCTCGTCGTGCTGACCGCGGCGCTCTCGGTCTACAACAGCGGCGTGTACTGCAACAGCCGCATGCTCTATGGTCTCGCGCAGCAGGGCAATGCGCCGAAGGCGCTGCTCAAGGTGAGCCGGCGCGGCATTCCGCTGGCGGCGCTCGGTGTGTCGGCGTTCGTCACGGCCGCCTGCGTGATCATCAACTACTTCATGCCCGGCAAGGCGTTCGAACTGCTGATGGGGCTCGTCGTATCCGCGCTCATCATCAACTGGGCGATGATCAGCCTGATTCACCTGAAGTTCCGCCGCGAGAAGGCACGCGTGGAGCAGACGACCACGTTCCGCAGCCTCGGCTATCCGCTGACGAATTACGTGTGTCTCGCGTTCCTCGGCGGCATTCTCGTTGTAATGTATCTGATTCCGGATCTGCGCATTTCCGTGTACCTGATTCCGGTCTGGCTGGGCGTGCTTGGGCTCGCCTACCGCCTGTGGTGCCGCAAGTCGGCGCCGGCGCTGCAACGCGGCGTGCCGGCACCGTAACCGCTGCCCGCCATTACCGTCCCGAATTTCGTCCAGAGAGTTAAACAGCATGTTCGAACACATCGATGCCTACCCCGGCGACCCGATCCTCTCGCTCAACGAGAACTTCCAGAAGGACCCGCGTCAGAACAAGGTCAATCTGAGCATTGGCATCTACTTCGACGACGAAGGCCGTCTGCCCGTCATGAAGGCCGTTCACGCGGCCGAGGCGGCAATCCTCGAAGAGCCGGGTCCGAAGCCGTATCTGCCGATGGCCGGCTTCGCGCAGTATCGCGACGCCGTGCAGGCACTGGTGTTCGGCGCCGACTGCCCGTCGCGGGCGGCCCGCCGCATCGCGACCGTGCAGACGCTGGGCGGCTCGGGCGCGCTGAAGGTGGGCGCCGATTTCATCAAGCGCTACTTTGCGACCAGCCAGGTGTGGGTGAGCGATCCGACGTGGGAGAACCATCGCTTCATCTTCGAGCGCGCGGGTTTCACGGTGAACACGTACCCATACTACGACGAGGTGACGGGCGGCCTGAAGTTCGAGGCGATGCTCTCGGCCATCGACGCGCTGCCGGCGAAGAGCGTCGTGCTGCTGCACGCGTGCTGCCACAACCCGACGGGCGTCGATCTGGATCGCGCGCAATGGGAGCAAGTGATCGACGTGCTGCAAAAGCGCGAGCTGCTGCCGTTCGTCGATATGGCGTATCAGGGCTTCGGCGCGGGCCTCGAGGACGACGCGTTCGCGGTGCGCGAACTTGCGCGCCGCGGCGTGCCGGCGCTCGTGGCGAATTCGTTCTCGAAGAACTTCTCGCTCTACGGCGAGCGTTGCGGCGGGCTGCACGTGATCTGCGAAGACGCGGCGGCAGCCGACCGCGTGCTCGGCCAGCTCACGGGCTCGGTGCGCGCGAACTACAGCAATCCGCCGACGCACGGCGCGAAGATCGTCACGCGCGTGCTGGGCACGCCGGAACTGAAGGCGTCGTGGGAGCAGGAACTGGCGGCGATGTGCGAGCGCATTGCGCGCATGCGCGTGGCGATTCACGACGGCCTGCGCTCGCATGCTAGCGAAGCGGCGCTCGCGCGCTACGTGAAGCAGCGCGGCATGTTCACGTACACTGGCTTGAGCGAGAAGCAGGTCGAGCGCCTGAAAGAGGAATTCGGCGTGTACATCCTGCGCTCGGGCCGCATGTGCGTGGCAGGCCTGAACGAGAAGAACGTGAGCGTGGTGGTCGACGCGGTCGGCAAGGTGATGAAGGACTAAGGGAAGGGCGGGGCAGAGTGCCCCTGGATGTTTCCAGCGCCGCTGGTGTGCCGGTATGAGCCGGACACGCCAGCGGCGTTTTCGCGTCCAGCCCCCAGAACCGCATGCCGCATCCACCGGCAACGCCGCCTGCCATCAGGCGATTCCCGATTTCGTCGCCAGTGTCAGTTCATCCGCATCAAACCGCCGGTCTGTCAAGCTGCAGGCGGTAGATGGCACACATGCCGGCCGCGCACGGTCTTCCAGGTCTTACCCTGATAGAATGCGTGAGCCGCAACGTAGTGGATTGCTGATGAAATTGCTTGATGCCCTCGTCGAACAACGGATTGCCGCCGCGGCCGCGCGCGGTGACTTCGACGACCTGCCCGGCGCCGGTGCGGCGCAGACGCTCGACGACGACCTGCTCGTGCCCGAAGAAGTGCGCATAGCCCACCGCATCCTGAAGAACGCGGGCTTCGTGCCGCCCGCAGTCGAACAGCTGCGGGCCTTGCGCGACCTCGAGGACGAGCTCGCCACGGTGGGCGACAAGGCCGCGCAATGCCGTCTGCGCGCGCGCATGCTGGCGCTCGACATGGCGCTCGAATCCTTGCGCGGCGGACCGATGGTCGTGCCGCACGAATATCGCCGCCGCATCGCGGAGCGTTTGTCCGAACGCGCAGCGGGCAGCGAGCCCGGCCTCCCGGGGCTCCCGGCGGGGGCGGCGTGACGGGCTCCCCCGTCCAGCCAGACGCCCCCGGCGGCGAACGCGAAGAGGCGCACCCGGTGGTTACTTCGCCTGCCGGATCGGTTCCCGCCGATCCGGTCGTGACGGCGTCCGCCGCCGCGCCTGACTCCGACCTCCAACCCGATTCCGTCTCCGAGCGCGACCGGCATTTCATGCGCCTCGCGCAGGCCGCCGCCGAAGCGGCGCGCGCCGCCGGCGAAGTGCCCGTGGGCGCGGTGCTCGTGCGTGGCGACGAAGTGATCGCCTCGGGCTTCAATCACCCGATCGGCGCACACGATCCCTCCGCGCACGCCGAAATGGCGGCCTTGCGCGCGGGCGCGCACGCGCTGGGTAACTACCGCTTGCCCGGCTGCGAACTCTATGTGACCCTTGAACCGTGCCTGATGTGTGCCGGCGCGATCATGCACGCGCGCATCGCACGTGTGGTGTTCGGTGCGCATGACCCGAAAACCGGCGCGTGCGGCAGCGTGGTCGACGCCTTCGCCAACGAGCAGCTCAATCATCACACGAGCGTGTCCGGAGGCGTGCTGGCGGATGAGTGCGGCGAGGCGCTGCGCGCGTTCTTCGCCGACCGGCGCCGCGCGAGCCGGGAAGCGCGCCGCAAGGCTCGGGAGCAGGCTGAGCAGGCGCAGGGAGGGGCTGGCGTAGCCGGTCCGGACGAATCCGCGGGTTGAATCTCACGGTTGAATCGAATTCGACATGACCATTCATCGCACCATCGAGCTGGTTGCTCCGTCCGGTTATCCGCATGATGCGGAAGCGGTGCACCGTGCGCTTGCCCGATTGCGGGCGCAAGGCCATCACGTCAACGGCGTGCAGGCGACCGAGCGGCGCTATCAGCGCTTTGCCGGCACGGATGGCCAGCGCGCGGCCGAACTGAATCGCCTCGCCGACCCGTCGCGCGACCTGCCGGACATCGTACTCGCCGTGCGTGGCGGCTACGGCGCGGTGCGCATTCTGCACGGTCTCGATTACGACGGACTGCAGCGGCGTTTGACAGATCAGCCCATCGCGTTCGTGGGGCATAGCGATTTCACCGCCATCCAGCTCGCGCTGCTCGCACGCGCCGGGCTCACGACGTTCGGCGGCCCGATGCTCTGCAGCGATTTCGGCGCCGAGAGTCTCAGCAGCTTCACGATGCATCACTTCTGGGACGCGCTCTCGAAACCGAACTACACGCTCAAGGTGAATGCGCCGCAGGCCCAGGCGACGAGTGTTTCGGGCACGCTCTGGGGCGGCAATCTGGCCGTGCTGACTTCGCTGATCGGCACGCCTTATCTGCCGCCGGTCGAGGGCGGCATCCTGTTCGTCGAAGACGTGAACGAGCAGCCGTTCCGCATCGAACGCATGATTTATCAGTTGCACTTGACCGGCATTCTTGCTCGGCAGCAAGCCCTGGTGCTGGGCGACTTCACCGGCCACAAGCAGTTCGATTACGACAACGGCTACGATCTGCGCGAAATGGTGGAGCAGGTGCGTGCCTTGGTTGGCATTCCGGTGGTGACGGGCCTGCCGTTCGGCCATATTCCGGATATGGTCACGCTGCCGATGGGCGCGCCGGCGCAACTGACCACCACCGCACATGGTTTCGAGCTGATCGTGAGCGGGTATCCGCATCTGAGTTGATTTCCTGCTGACACAGAAGCGCTTTCGGGCGCTTTTTTCACGGAGTCTTATGCAACTAACGGCCAACTCCGCGTGGCGCCAGACCATGTTCACGCCAACGCTTGTTTCCTAAATTGTTGACAAAAAATCCGACCGGATTGGGGCAGTGAATCACCATGCAGGTGCTGAATTCCCCGAAATAAAGCACCTTTCACCGATAAGAGGCATGCGGCAGGCAGCGCGGACGTGGGGATCTTCCCCAGGTTCGCCCACAAAATTGTTGACAATATTTATGTCCAACCTAGGATACCCAACATAGAGAACCGAGCCATGCGAAAGACCGATATCGACGCCGAAGCAACCGGCATGAAGCCCGAGGCAATCGCCGCGCGAATCCGCGCAGCGATTCTCGAGCACCGGCTGCCGCCCGGCGCGAAGTTGACTGAAGCACAGTTGTGCGAAGTATTCGGCGTGAAGCGCGGCCCGATCCGCCAGGCGCTCGCGCTGCTCGCGAAGGACCATCTCGTGGATCTGGAGCCCAATCGTGGCGCGTTCGTCGCAAGCCCATCGCTCCAGGAGGTGCACGAGGTGTTCGAGATGCGGCGGATCATCGAGTTGGCCGTAGTGGGGCGCATTTGCAGTGCGCAGCACGGCAACCGTCGGCTGAAGACCATCGGCGAGACGATCCGGCGCGAGCGCAAGGCCTTCGAGGGGCGCGACTTCCCGACGTGGATCCGGCTTTCGGGCGAGTTCCATACGTCGCTCGCCACGCTCACCGGTAATACGGTGCTGTGCGATTGCCTGGGCGGGCTGGTGGCGCGCTCGACGCTGATTTCAGCGCTCTACGAATCGCCGGGACGCAGTCCGTGTTCGTTCGACGATCACGAGGCGATTCTCGCGGCGCTCGAGGCCGGAAACGAGAAAGAAGCCGTCGATCTGATGGTGCGCCATTTGCAGGGTGTCGAACTCAGGATGCTCGACCGGCCGGCGGGCGCATCGGTCGACTTGCAGGAAGTGTTCAGCGCGCGCGAGGCGACCTCGCTTGCACGCTGATGCGCTGCTAAGGCGCCCCTGAAACGGATTGCAGTAAAGCGCGGCGGACCACTCCGAACGGTGGCCACCGCGGCTGAACAGGATGGAGTGGGGCGCATGCAGCGCATGCGTACGGCAAGAACAGGCACAGCGTTACAGGGCGCCAGCAGGCGGCGACCGGCGTAGTGCCCGCGAAGGCCAGACCATTCGGGGATATCGCGGCGGCCGCGTCCAG
This sequence comes from Paraburkholderia sp. EG287B, assembly GCF_040965595.1. Lineage (NCBI taxonomy): Bacteria > Pseudomonadati > Pseudomonadota > Betaproteobacteria > Burkholderiales > Burkholderiaceae > Paraburkholderia > Paraburkholderia sp. EG287B. Next base: position 239,973 of record NZ_JBFRCG010000001.1, on the reverse strand, counting down.
CGGCGGTACGCACGCGTTTCGAGGCGTTCAGGCGTCTTTTTTCCGTCGGCAAATCCATCCAAGGAGCGGATCATGGCTCAGTTCAGCGCGTCACCTGGCAGTCCGGCAGTGCCCAACTTCGAATCTGGCGAAAGCAGCGAGTCCGCAGACAATCTGCGCTTGCCGGCCGGCTACAGCGAGCGGCTCTACAACCACGACCTGGCTCCCCTCAAGGAGCAGACCTGGGGCGCGTACAACATCTTCGCGTTCTGGATGTCCGACGTGCATAGCGTCGGCGGCTATGTGTTCGCGGGGAGCCTCTTCGCGCTCGGCCTCACGAGCTGGCAAGTGCTCGTCGCGCTGATCGTCGGCATCTCCATCGTCAATGTGCTCTGCAACCTGATCGCGCGGCCGAGCCAGCGTCACGGGGTGCCGTACCCGGTGGCGTGTCGCGGCACTTTCGGCGTGCTCGGCGCCAACATTCCTGCCGTGATTCGCGGCCTCATCGCCGTGGCGTGGTACGGCATCCAGACCTATCTCGCTTCGAGCGCGCTCGTGATCGTCGTGCTCAAGTTCGTTCCGCAACTCATGCCATACGCCGACGTGCACAGGCACGGCTTGCTCGGGCTTTCCGCGGTCGGCTGGGCCGGCTTCATGACGCTCTGGGTGCTGCAGGCGTTCGTGTTCTGGAACGGCATGGAGACCATCAAGAAGTTCATCGACTTCGCGGGGCCCGCTGTTTATGTCGTGATGTTCGCGCTCGCGGGCTACATGGTGTATCGCGCGGGCTGGCACAACATCGGCCTGAATCTCGGCGGCGTGAAGTATCACGGTACCGAAGTGATTCCCGTGATGATCACTGCGATCTCGCTCGTGGTGTCGTATTTCTCGGGGCCGATGCTCAATTTCGGCGACTTCTCGCGCTATGGCAAGTCGCTCAAGAGCGTGCACAAGGGCAACTTCTGGGGGTTGCCGGTCAACTTCCTCGCCTTCTCTCTCGTCACGGTCATCACGACGTCGGCAACGCTGCCTGTGTTCGGAGAACTGATTACCGATCCCGTCGAAACGGTCGGCCGCATCGATCATCCGACCGCAGTGATTCTCGGCGCGCTCACGTTCACGATCGCGACCATCGGCATCAACATCGTCGCGAACTTCGTTTCGCCCGCGTTCGATTTTTCCAACGTCGCGCCGCGGCTCATCAGCTGGCGCGCGGGTGGCATGCTCGCCGCCGTGGCCTCGATCTTCATCACGCCGTGGAACCTCTTCAACAACCCGGCTGTGATTCACTACACCCTCGACATACTCGGCGCCTTCATCGGGCCTTTGTACGGTGTCCTGATCGTTGACTTTTATCTCGTGAAGCGCGGACGTCTTGCCGTGGACGATCTCTACTCGGTGTCGCCGAAGGGGGCGTACTGGTATCGCAACGGCGTGAACTGGCGCGCGGTGTCGGCCTTGCTGCCCGCCGCGGTGATCGCGATTCTCTGCGTGATGGTGCCTTCGCTCGGGGGCGCGGCGAACTTCTCGTGGTTCATCGGCGCCGCGCTCAGCGCGTTGTTCTACCGCGCGCTCACGATGGGCGAACGCGCTCGCGCAAACGCATGAGCTGCGCGCAAAACCAGGCATCGACGAAGGAATCGAAATGCGCATCAAACTGATCAATCCGAACACCACGCAGCGTATGACCGCCGCGATGGAGCAGTGCGCGCGCGCCGTGATCGCGCCGGGCACGGAGGTGGTGGCGGTGAGTCCGACGATGGGCCCGCCGTCGATCGAAGGCTATTACGACGAGGCGCTCGCCACCCCTGGCCTGCTCGCCGAAGTGGAGGCGGGCGAGCGCGAAGGCTTCGACGGCTACGTCATCGCGTGCTTTGGCGACCCGGGCCTATACGCGGCGCGCGAGTTGGCGCGCGGGCCCGTCGTGGGCATCGCGGAAGCCGCGATGCATGCGGCGAGCGTGCTCGCGCCGGGCTTCTCGGTCGTGACGACGCTCTCGCGCACGCGCGCCATGGCCTGGCACCTTGCCGAGCGTTACGGCATGACGCGTTTTTGCCGCAACGTGCGCGCGATCGACGTGGCCGTGCTCGAACTCGATGAACCGGGATCGGCCGCGCGCCGCGCGATCGTCGACGAGTGCGGCCGCGCGCTCGAAGAAGATGGCGCGGACGCGATCGTGCTCGGTTGCGCGGGCATGACGAGCCTGTGCGCGCAGGTGGAAGACGCGCTCGGCGTCCCGGTGGTCGACGGCGTGACGGCAGCCGTGAAGTGGGTGGAGGCGCTCGTTGCGTTGCGCCTCACGACCGCCAAGCGCGGCGACTTCGCGCGGCCGCTCGCCAAGCGTTACGACGGCGAATTCGCGCGTTTCAGCCCGGCCAATCCCGCGCCGGTCACGGAAACGCCGCCGCCCGTGCGGCCGCTGCGCTACGGGTAAACGCGCAGCGCGCGCAAGCGCAGATGGCCGCCCGGATCACGTCATATCGGGCGGCCACATACACCTCGCTTGACCCGTACTATCTGAGCGTGCGTATGGGCGCGTAGAGGTGATTTCGCTACACTGGTCCGGTCCTGTAAGCAGGTTGCGCGGACCGTCCGCGAGGCCCTGCAAAGCAGCGCCAGCGGCCGCTTCACGGTGCCTCGCCGTTGTGCGGATATTGCGTTTCATTCTCTCTATTCGATTGATTCGACCAGCATGCCACTCGATCCCCAATATCCCCGCGATCTGATCGGTTATGGCCGGTATCCGGTGCAGGCCAACTGGCCCGGCCAGGCGCGCGTCGCGGTGCAGTTCGTGCTCAACTACGAAGAGGGCGGCGAAAACTGCGTGCTGCACGGCGACCCCGGCTCCGAGCAGTTCCTCTCCGAAATCGTGGGCGCCGCGGCGTATCCCGCGCGCCATATGAGCATGGAGTCGATTTACGAATATGGCTCGCGCGCGGGCGTGTGGCGCATCCTGCGCGAATTCGAAAAGCGCGGCCTGCCGCTCACCGTGTTCGGTGTGGGCATGGCGATCGAGCGTCATCCCGAAGTCGCGCGTGCGTTCGTCGAGCTGGGCCACGAGATCGCATGCCACGGGTATCGCTGGATTCACTACCAGGACGTCTCGCCCGCCAAAGAGGCCGAGCATATGAAGCTCGGTATGGAAGCGATCGAGCGCGTGACGGGCGTGCGCCCGCTCGGCTGGTACACGGGACGCGACAGCCCGAACACGCATCGCCTCGTGGCCGAGTATGGCGGCTTCCTCTACGACTCCGATTACTACGGCGACGACCTGCCGTTCTGGATGGACGTGGAGGTCACGGGCGGCAAGTCGCTGCCGCAACTGATCGTGCCTTACACCCTCGACACGAACGACATGCGCTTCGCGTCGCCGCAGGGCTTCAACACGGCGGACCACTTCTTCACCTATTTGCGCGACGCATTCGACGTGCTCTACGAAGAAGGCGACGAAGCGCCGAAGATGCTCTCGATCGGCATGCACTGCCGGCTGCTCGGGCGCCCCGGGCGTTTTCGCGCGCTGCAGCGCTTTCTCGATCACATCGAAAAGCACGAGCGCGTGTGGGTCACGCGCCGCGTGGACATCGCGCGCCACTGGCGCGAGCATCATCCCTATCAACCGCAGCAGAACGACCACCGCGGGGCCGCCGCATGAAGGCAATGCACTACACCCTCGAACAGCTGAATCAAGCCTCGGTCGACGCCTTCGTGGCGGCGCTTTCTGGCATCTTCGAGCACTCGCCCTGGGTCGCTGCCGCGGCCGCGCAGCAGCGCCCGTTTGCGAGCATCGACGCGCTGCATCGCACCATGTCGCAGGCCGTGGAAACCTCGGGAGAGGCGCAGCAGCTTGCGCTCATCAACGCCCACCCGGAGCTTGCGGGCAAGGCCGCCGTGCGCGGCGAGCTGACCGCCGAATCCACGCGCGAGCAAAGCGGGGCGGGTCTGAACCAGTGCACGCAGGAAGAGTTCGACAAGCTGCTCGCGCTCAACGGCGCGTATCGCGAGAAGTTCGGATTCCCATTCATTCTCGCGGTGCGCGGCTATGACCGCCACGGCATCATCGCGAACTTCGAGGCGCGCGTGAACAACAGCCGCGCCGATGAAATGCGCGCGAGCCTCGACCAGATTTACCGCATTGCGCGCTTCAGGCTGGACGAGCTGATCGACGCGTAACGTGGCGATGCGCCCCCCGGCATTTCGCGGAGGGGGCGCAGCGCCGTTTTGATCTACAGAAAAGACACGAAGGAAGACAACGATGGCACTCCCGACTCTCGACCCCAACGCCCCCGATTTCACGCGCCGCTTCGTGAATCTCGCGGACCCGCGCCTGGGCGCGCAGGCGCTCGAGGCGAGCGACGACTTCTTCGCGCCGAAGGATCGCATGCTCAGTCCGGAGCCGGCCGTCTTTATTCCGGGCAAGTACGACGAACACGGCAAGTGGATGGACGGCTGGGAAACGCGCCGCAAGCGGACGACCGGCTACGACTGGTGCATCGTGAAGCTCGCGCGTCCCGGCGTCATCAAGGGCCTCGATATCGATACGAGCCACTTCACGGGCAACTACCCGCCGGCGGCGTCGGTGGAGGGCGCGTATGTGACCGATGGCGCACCCATTGCCACGACTCAATGGACGGAGATCGTTCCCTCGACCTCGTTGAACGGCAATAGCCACCATTATGTGGAAGTGTCGAGCGACAAGCCTTACACGCACCTGCGCGTGAATATCTATCCGGATGGCGGCATCGCGCGTCTGCGCGTCTACGGCCAGCCGCAGGTGGACTGGGCGGGCGCGAGCCGTACCGAACTGTTCGACCTCGCCGCGATGGAAAACGGCGCGTACCTCGTTAGCGCGAACAACCAGCACTTTGGCATGGCCTCCACGCTGCTCATGCCGGGCCGCGGCGTGAATATGGGCGACGGCTGGGAAACGCGCCGCCGCCGCGAACCGGGCAACGACTGGGCGATCATCGCGCTTGCGCAGCCGGGCATCATCAAGAAGATCGAAGTCGATACGGCGCACTTCAAGGGCAACTACCCCGATCGCTGCTCGTTCCAGGCCGCGCGCGTGGTGGGCGGCACGGACAGCTCGCTCGTGACCCAGGCCATGTTCTGGCCGGTGCTGCTCGGCGAACAGAAGCTGCAGATGGACAAGCAGCACTACTACGAAAGCGAACTCGCGGCGCTTGGCCCGGTTACGCACGTGCGCTTCAATATCATCCCGGACGGCGGCGTTTCGCGTGTACGCCTCTGGGGCACGCTCGCCTGATACGCTGACGAGGCCATCATGAGTGAAACAAGGACGACGCTGACGATCGAGCCGCTCACGCCCGAAGCGTTCGCGCCCTTCGGCGACGTGATCGAACTCGCGGGCGCGAAGCAGATTCCAATCAATCTGGGCACGACCATCCGCTTTCACGATCTCGCGAAAGTGGATGTGACCGACGAAGGCGGCCGCACGCTCGTGAATCTCTTTCGCGGGCAGCCGCGCGAGCTGCCGTTCGAAGTGAAGATGCTCGAACGGCATCCGCTGGGCAGTCAGGCATTCGTGCCGCTCAACGACAAGCCGTATCTCGTGGTGGTCGCGCCCGCGGGCGATCTGGACGTCACCCGGATTCGCGCGTTCGTTTCGCGCGGCTGGCAGGGCGTGAACTATGCGAAGGGCGTCTGGCATCACCCGCTGATCGCGTTGGGCGAAGTGAGCGACTTCGTCGTCGTCGATCGCGGCGGAGACGGGCTCAATCTCAACGAGCAGGATCTGCCGGAGTCGTTCTGGTTGACGGAAGAAGCGATGAAGGCTGCGATGCGCTGATTCGCGGAATTATCAGGCAGTCCGTATCAGCACGGAAAAGCCACGGTCGAGACCGTGGCTTTTTTGCGTTTGGCGGATGAAGCAGGGTGGTGGACCCAGGTCGAGCCGGCAGCTCAAGACGCGGTGAAGCATGGCGAGTCATGCCTGCCTGTGCACGCTGCATCTTCGATGCTTTGATCGTGCAAGGTGGTGAGGGGCGGTCATACACGTTCCAGACGTTCAGCGGGCGCCCGATTGCGTGATGCACCTGCCGTCGCCAGCGCGAATGGTTGAGCAGCGTTCGTGCTCTCGTTGCATCTTGCACGCGCACTCCGGGCATTCGTCGAATGCCTGACGCCGATTCGCGATATCCCGCGCATCGCTCGCAGTTCAACGCGCGCCCCCCTCAGCCATGACCGTGCCAAAGGAAAAAGGACCCGAAGCGCGTCGCGCCTCGGGTCCTTCTAGTCACATCTCACGTAGCGCGAGGCCAACCACTCGCGCTGCCAACTACATCATTGTTTCGCACCGCCCTGGAACCAGGCGGCGATCTTCTGCCGCTCGTCGTCGGTCATGTGTGTGACGTTGCCAAGCGGCATCGCCTTGAGCGTCACGGCCTGCTGATAGAGCCGCTGCGCGTTCTGCGAAATCTCGTCGGGCGTATCGAGCATCACGCCGGCCGGCGCCGCGCCCATCAATGTCGGGTGCGCCGAGTGACAGGCCGCACAGCGCTGCTGCAGGATCGGCTGGATGTCGGAAACCTTCAGCGCCGGTGCGTTCGCGGCTTCGGCCTGCGGCACGACCGGGCGCGGCAGCGTCCACACCAGCGCGACGAACATCAGCGCGACGCCGCCGATCGGCAGATACCAGAGCTGCTGACCGCGGTGACGCATCACGAAGAACTGGCGAATCAGCGCGCCGGCCAGCATGATCACCACGAGCACAGCCCAGTTGTAGGCGTGGGCGTAGGTCATCGCGTAGTGGTTCGAGAGCATCGCGAACACCACGGGCAGCGTGAAATAGGTGTTGTGCACCGAGCGCTGCTTGCCGCGCTTGCCGTAGATCGGGTTCGGCACTTCGCCCTTGAGCATCGCGGCGACCATCTTGCGCTGGCCCGGGATGATGACGAAGAACACGTTCGCCGACATGATCGTCGCGAGCATCGCGCCCATGATGAGGTACGCGGCGCGGCCCGAGAAAATGTGGCAGGCGAGGTAGGCGGCGATCACGACATAGATGCCCACGCACACGCCCAGCAGCTTGTCCTTCGTGCCGAGCACGCGGCACAGCGAGTCATAGACGATCCAGCCCGCGGCGAGGAAACCGAGCGCCGAGAAGATCGCGACGACCGGACCCATGTCGAGCACGTTCTTGTCGATCAGATACGTGTTCGGCGCCATCAGGTAGAGCACCGTGAACAGCGACGCACCCGAGAGCCACGTGGTGTACGACGGCCACTTCGACCAGTGAAGGTCGTCGGGCATTTCAGGCGGCGCCACGGTGTACTTCTGCATGTTGTAGAAGCCGCCGCCGTGCACGTGCCACAGCTCGCCGAACACGCCGCGGCGGCGCTGGTTCGGGTCCGTGGGCGGTTTGAGGCTGTTGTCGAGCGCGACGAAATAGAACGACTCGCCAATCCAGGCGATCGCCGCGATGACGTGGAACCAGCGCAGTGCGAGGTTCAGCCAATCGGTAATAAAGCCTTCCATGAAACGTCTCCAGTCCTGATGCATTGCGCGCGCGTCTGAACGCACGCGCTAACTGCGGGGTATGAGCGCGCTGCCTGGCGTCGGGGCCGCTGGGCGCCCCTTGCGCTGCCGCGCTGCCGTTGTTGTTCGTATGATCTCGGGCTTGATGACCCGGGCTAGAAGTTCGCCCGGAATGCCCTGTGAATAGGTGTTGCGGTGGCCGCTCGGGGTTCGCTCAGCTGCCCCGATAGGTGCTATACGACCACGGCGAAACGAGTAGCGGCACGTGGTAGTGCGAGCCCGCGTCGGCGATGCCGAAGCGCAGCACGACGCGGTCGACGAAGCGCGGCTCGGGCACCTTTGTGCCGAGCGCGGCGAAATAGTCGCCGGCGTGGAACACGAGTTCGTATTCACCTTTGGCGAGTGCCTCGCCCTCGAGCAGCGGCGCGTCGCAGCGGCCGTCGTCATTGGTGGTGACGGTCTTGAGCGCGCGGCGAGCGTCGCCCGAGAGCGCAAAGAGCTCGACCTTGATGCCCGCGCCGGGACGGCCGTTCGCGGTGTCGAGCACGTGGGTAGTCAGCTTGCCCATTCGCAGTTTTCCTTGTGAGTGCCTGGTGCGATTGCGAGGTTTCAGCGGCAGCTCTCGATCCCATGCATGATGCATTGCGGCGGATCGAGGCTCCACGTCAGTGGCTACATACCCGTCGGCGGATCGAAGCGAGCGCCGTGTACGCATTTTAAAAACGATCGCCCCCGGCGCGCGCGAGCGATAGGAAAGATAAAGCTACGCGCATGAGGGTGAGCCCTGGGTTCCGCCTGGGTGCCGTCGCTCATTGCGCCCTGGATTCAAGCGTCCCTTGTTGGCATCGTAGCGACGCCAAAAATCGACCTTTATATGCGTGGCGTAAATTTGGGTATCGCAGCGGCGCGAATTGCCACGACTATTTTGGTTGCGGATCGTAGAGGCCATGCGCAGCGCGTGCTGCGCGTCCCGAAGACGGCGGTGGACGCCGGGTAACCGGGCCAGCGGCGTCCTCGTCGGGACGCGTCGGCACCGGGCGCCTGGGCGACCGGCGAGGCCGGCGGGTGAGGCGAGGGCGTCTGGTTCACACGCCGTGCGCGAGTCCGAACGAAAAGCCAGGGCTCGTGGCGGCACGACAACGGAGCGAACAAGGACGATGGAACCCACTCTCGCACAGCGGCAAAACCCGCAAGACCCGCAAAAGCCCGGCAGGACATTGCTGGTGAAAAACGCCGACATGCTGGTGACGATGGACGGCGCGCGCCGCGAGATTCGCGGCGGCGGGCTCTACGTCGAAGGCAACCGCATCGTCGCGGTCGGGCCGACGGCGGAACTGCCCGCCACAGCCGACGAGGTGATCGACGCGAGCGGCCACCTCGTGACGCCGGGGCTCGTCAATACGCACCACCACATGTACCAGAGCCTCACGCGCGCCGTGCCGGCCGCGCAGGACGCCGAACTGTTCGGCTGGCTCACGAGTCTCTACAAGGTATGGGCGAACCTCACGCCCGAGATGATCGAGGTCTCCACGCTCACCGCGATGGCGGAACTGCTGCTCTCGGGCTGCACGACGTCCAGCGATCATCTGTACATCTATCCGAACGGCAGCCGCCTCGACGACAGCATCCGCGCGGCGCAACGCATCGGCATGCGCTTTCACGCGAGCCGCGGCAGCATGAGCGTCGGCCAGAAGGACGGCGGCTTGCCGCCCGATGCCGTGGTCGAGCGCGAAGACGCGATTCTCGCCGACACGCAGCGCCTCATCGAGACGTATCACGACGAGGGCCGGTACGCGATGCTGCGCCTCGTCGTGGCGCCGTGCTCGCCGTTCTCGGTGAGCCGCGACCTGATGCGCGAATCGGCGGTGCTCGCGCGCCATTACGGCGTATCGATGCACACGCATCTCGCCGAGAACGTCAACGACATTGCTTACAGCCGCGAAAAGTTCGGCATGACGCCCGCCGAATACGCCGAGGACCTCGGCTGGGTGGGCCCCGACGTCTGGCATGCGCACTGCGTACAACTCGACGATCACGGCATCGGTTTGTTCGGCCGGACCGGCACCGGCGTCGCGCATTGCCCGTGCTCGAACATGCGGCTCGCCTCAGGCATCGCGCCCGTGAAGAAGATGCGGCTCGCCGGCGTGCCGGTCGGCCTCGGCGTGGATGGCTCGGCGTCGAACGACGGTGCGCAGATGGTGGCCGAGGCGCGCCAGGCCATGCTGCTCGCGCGCGTGGGCTTTGGACCGGATGCCATGACCGCGCGCGAAGCGCTCGAAATCGCGACGCTGGGCGGCGCGCAGGTGCTGGGCCGCGACGACATTGGCGCGCTTGCACCCGGCATGGCGGCGGACTTCGTGGCGTTCGACCTGCGCCAGCCGTTATTCGCGGGCGCGCTCCACGATCCCGTTGCTGCGCTCGTCTTCTGCGCACCCTCGCAGGTCGCGCTGAGCGTGATCGGCGGGCGCGTGGTGGTGAAGGAGGGCGTGTTGCAGACGGTGGAGCTCGGGCCGGTCATCGAGCGGCACAACCGGCTCGCGGCGCAACTCGTGCAGATGGCGCGCTGAGGCAGGCACGCGCGCCACGCATCGATGGTTTGAAAGGTCGGGCGGCCGCAGCAGCGTGCGGCCGTGTTGCTCAAGGCTTGTCGATCAGCGTCTTCGTCGCTTCGGCGATGAGGCTGCGTAACCAGCGTACTTCGTCCGAGTAGTGACAGCGTTCGTGCCACAACTGGTAGTACTGCATCGGCGGGAAGTCGAGCGGCGCGGGTACGACCGTGAGCGGCAGGAAACGCGCATAGTGGTCGGCGAACAGGCGCGTGGTCGTAAAGACCAGGTCCGACTTCACGAGCACGTAGGGCGCGAGATTGAAGTAGGGCAGCGTGACGACCACGTGGCGCTTGAGGCGCTCGCGCGCGAGGTGCACGTCGATGGCGCCGCGCTGGCCCACGGAGTAGGGCGTGGGCGCGAGATGCGGCGCGTTCAGATACTGGTCGAGCGTGAGCCCGCCGCGCTTGGCGAACGGGTGCGAGTTGCTCATCAGGCAGACGATCTGGTCGACGAACAGGTTCGACAGGTGCAGTTGTTCGGGCGGCTCGGGCCAGTTGCCGATGACGATATCGAGCTTGCCTTCCTCGAGCGCGCGTTCGTAGTCGAACGCGGGCCCGAGCGAGTGAAACTCGAGCGTGGCGTTGGGCGCGGCCAGGCGAAAGCGCTCGACTACGGTCGGCACGAACAGGACGTTCAGATAGTCAGGACAGCCAATCCGATAGCAGCGGATGGACGTGGCCGGATCGAAATTGTGCTGCTGGAAGCGGATGCGCTCGATCTCGCGCAGCGCGTTCTGCACGGGCTCGAGCAGGCGCAGGCCGTACTCGGTCGGCACCATGCCGGACTTGCCGCGCACGAGGAGCGGGTCACCGGTGATGTCGCGCAGACGCCGAAGCGCCGCGCTGATTGCGGGCTGGGACTGATTGAGCTTGACTGCCGCGCGTGTCACGCTGCGCTCCATCAGAAGCGTGTGCAAGACGCGCAAGAGGTACGTGTCGATCGCCTCGCGTTGCTGACTCATGAATTCTCCGAATTATATGTTCTGGCTGATCGATGAGGCTTGGGGGTATATCGTTTTTAATATGGACAAAAAGTGGCGTCAAGCGAGGCTTACCCCGAGGCCCGCGCGGAATCGGCCGTGCAGCGAGGCAACAGCGAATTTTGGCGGCTCGACCTTCGCAGGGCTAACAGGTATCGTCACCCCCGCACGGCGGCACGCGGCGGCCAGCGTCAAACGGTTATCGGACAGCAATAACGTACAACGGCGGAACCTCCATGGGTGATTCTTCTTCACGTCAGGCAACGCTTGCGCAAAACGGCAGCGGCGTGCCGCGCCTCGCGCTTGCCGGCATCACGAAGCAGTACCCGGCGGTGCGCGCGAACGACGACGTCACGCTCTCGGTCGCGCCCGGCGAAATCCACGCCTTGCTCGGCGAGAACGGCGCGGGCAAGAGCACGCTCATGAAGATCGTCTACGGCGCGGTGCGGCCCGACGCGGGCGAGATCCGCTGGGAGGGCCAGGCCGTCGAAATCGCGAGTCCGGCCGCGGCGCGCAAGCTCGGCATCGGCATGGTGTTCCAGCATTTTTCGTTGTTCGAAACGCTTACCGTCGGCGAAAACATCGCGCTCTCGCTCGACGAACCGTTCGACCTGAAAACGCTCGGCAAACGCATTCGCGAGGTGTCGGCGCAATACGGCCTCGACGTCGATCCGCAGCGCCATGTGCATAGCCTCACGGTGGGCGAGCGTCAGCGCGTGGAGATCGTGCGCTGCCTGCTGCAGAATCCGCGTCTGCTAATCATGGACGAACCGACTTCGGTGCTCACGCCGCAAGCGGTGCGCAAGCTGTTCGGCACGCTGCGGCGTCTCGCTTCCGAAGGCTGCAGCATTCTCTATATCAGCCACAAGCTCGACGAAATCCAGGAGCTTTGCGACACGGCCACCGTGCTGCGCGGCGGCAAGGTCACGGGCCGCGTCATTCCGCGCGAAGAAACGCATGCGTCGCTCGCGCGGCTGATGGTCGGGCGCGAGCTGCCCGACTACACGCGGCGCGCGCACGCGCCCGGCGACGTGCTGCTCGAAGCGCAGCATCTGTCGATGCCGAGCGACGATCCGTTCGGCACCTCGCTCAACGACGTATCGTTCAGCGTGCATGCGGGCGAGATACTCGGCATCGCCGGCGTCTCGGGCAACGGCCAGGCGGAACTGCTCGCCGCGCTCTCGGGCGAGGCGCAAGCGGCCCGTCATGGAGTGAGCGCCGATGCCGTCAGGATTTGCGGCAAGCCCGCAGGACGCCTGTCGGCCGGCGCGCGCCGCAAGCTCGGCTTCGCGTTCGTGCCGGAGGAGCGGCTGGGGCGCGGCGCGGTGCCGGCCATGTCGCTTGCCGAAAACGCCTTGCTCACGGCGCACCGCGAAGGCATGGTGCGCTCTGGCTGGCTCAGGACCGGCGCGATGCGCGCGTTCGCCGAGCGCTGCATCGGTGCGTTCGATGTGCGCTGCGGCGGCCCGGACGCGCTCGCGCAAAGCCTATCGGGCGGCAATCTGCAGAAGTACATCGTGGGGCGCGAGATTCTCCAGGCGCCGAAGGTGCTCGTGGTCGCGCAGCCCACCTGGGGCGTGGACGTGGGCGCGGCCGCATTCATCCGTCAGCAGTTGCTCGATCTTTCGGCGCGCGGCGTGGCGATACTCGTGATCTCGGAAGAACTGGAAGAGCTTTTCGACATCTGCGACCGCATTGCCGTGCTCGCGGGCGGACGCCTTTCGCCCGCGCGTTTGACGGGCGAGACGAACGCCGAGGAAATCGGCCGCTGGATGGCGGGGCTCTTCGGCGAGCGCGCGGATCGCGGCGACGGCGGCGGCCGGCCCGACGGCGAGCCGCCCGCGCAGACGATCGCGAACGCATGACCGGCGACACATAACAACACGCATAAGCACATCGACCACCCGAGTCCGACCAACGACTTCACGACCATGATCTTCCCGTACCGACTCGAAGCCCGCACGACGCCGTCGCGCACGGTGCGCATCGCCGTGCCGCTCATCGCGGCGCTGCTCACGCTCGCCATCGGCTTCCTGATCTTCGGCCTCGTGGGCCGCGATCCCTTGCAGGCGATGCACGCGTTCTTCATCGAACCGCTGTCGAGCGTCAACGGCTGGTCCGAGCTTTTGCTCAAGGCCTCGCCGCTTTGCCTGATCGCGCTCGGTCTCGCGGCGGGATATCGCGCCAACGTGTGGAACATCGGCGCGGAAGGGCAAATGGTGCTGGGCGGCATCGCGGCGAGCGGCGTGGCGATCTATTTCGATCAATCCACCGGCTGGTGGATCCTCTTCCTGATGATGTTCGCGGGCGTGCTGGGCGGCATGGCGTGGGCGGCGATTCCCGCGTGGCTCAAGAGCCGCTTCAATACCAACGAGATCCTCACGAGCCTGATGCTCACCTATGTCGCCACGCAGTTGCTGATCTGGCTCGTGAGCGGTCCGTGGCGCGACCCGCAGGGCATGAACTTTCCGCTCTTCGAAATGTTCAGCGGCGACGCGCTCTATCCGACCTTCGGCGGCGACTGGCGCATCCACTGGCTGCGCGGCACGCGTTTGAACGCATCGATCTTCCTGACGCTCGCGGCCATTCCGCTCGTCTGGCTCTTCATGCGCCGCAGCTTCGCGGGCTATCGCATGAGCGTGGGCGGTCTCGCGCCGCTCGCCGCGCGCTATGCGGGCTTCTCCGAGAAGAAGACGATCTGGACCTCGCTGCTGCTTTCCGGCGGCCTCGCCGGCCTCGCGGGCATGGGCGAGATTGCCGGTCCCATCGGTCAGCTGCAGGCGACCTGGTCGCCGGGCTACGGCTTCACGGCGATCATCGTCGTGTTCGTGGGGCGTCTGCATCCGGTCGGCATCGTGCTCGCGAGCCTCTTGATGGCGCTGCTCTACCTGGGCGGCGAAGCCGTGCAGACATCGCTGCAATTGCCGCAGGCGCTGTCCGGCGTGTTCCAGGGGCTGCTGCTGTTCTGCCTGCTCGGCGCGGACCTCTTCGTGAACTATCGCGTGCGCCGCCGTCATCCGGTCGCGGTTGCGAACTGACCAGCGCAATCCAGAGAACAATCAAACGGGCCACACGACATGGATATCCAGCAAGCCAGCTCGCTCGCCTCGAGCGCCGTCACCGCCGCTATTCCGCTGATGTTCGCGGGCGTGGGCGAACTCGTCACCGAGAAGTCGGGCGTGCTCAACCTCGGCGTGGAAGGCATGATGCTGATGGGCGCCGTCACGGGCTATGCGGTCACGACCATTACCGGCAGCCCATGGCTCGGCCTCGTGGCGGGCATGGCCGCCGGCATCGTGATGTCGTTGCTGTTCGGCTTTCTCGTGCTCACCATGCTCGCCAACCAGGTCGCCACGGGCCTCTCGCTCACAATCTTCGGTGTTGGGCTCTCGGCGTATGTGGGCAAGCCGTACACCTCGGCCGCCACCTCGGCGACCATCGCGACCTGGCCGATTCCGGGGCTGTCGCAACTGCCCGTGGTCGGGCAGGCGTTCTTCAGCCTCACGCCTGTCGACTACCTCGCGTTCATCATGTTCGTCGTAGTCGGCTGGTTCCTCTATCGCACGCGCGCCGGGCTCGTGCTGCGCTCGGTCGGCGAGTCGCCGCAGGTCGCGCATTCGGTGGGCTTTCCCGTGATCGGCGTGCGCTATGGCGCGACGGCCTTCGGCGGCGCGATGGCGGGCCTCGCGGGCAGCTACTACTCGGTGGTGCAGTTGCACTTGTGGCAGGAGCAGATCACGGCAGGGCGCGGCTGGATCGCGCTCGCACTCGTCGTGTTCGCGACGTGGCGCCCGGGCCGCCTCCTGATCGGCGCGCTGCTCTTCGGCGCGGTTACGGGCGCGCAGTTCTATGCGCAGGCCGTTGGCGTGCCGGTGCCCACGCAGTTCCTCGCCATGCTGCCGTACGTCGCGACAATCGTCGTGCTCGTACTCATTTCGCGCAACCCGAACACGATCCGCCTGAACGCGCCGGCTTCGCTCGGCAAGCCGTTCTTTGGGGCCGCCTAGGTGGGGCCGCCCAGGCAGCGCCATTTATCCGGAATGCTAACCAACACGCCTTGAACGCTCGCAGTTCCCCATTCACGACAGGAGATCCACGATGAAAAAAACCATCCTGACCGCTTTCGCCGTCGCCGCCACGTGCGGCACGGCGGCCCTCGCGCCCGCGGCCCACGCCGCCGACGCGCCGGGCGTCGCGTTCGTCTATCTCGGCAATCCGGGCGATGCCGGCTGGACCTTCGCGCACGATCAGGGCTCGAAGGTCGCCGAGCAGAAGTTCGGCAACAAGATCAAGATCACGCGCGTGGAAAACGTGCCGGAATCGGCCGACTCGGAGCGCGTGTTCCGCGATCTCGCGAACAAGGGCAACAAGATCATCTTCGGCACGAGCTTCGGTTATCAGGACTTCCAGCTCAAGGTGGCGAAGGATTTCCCGGACACCGTGTTCCTGCACGCGACGGGCTACAAGAAGGGGCCGAACTTCGGCACCTATGACGTGCGCATGTATCAGGGCGCGTATCTCGCGGGTGTCGCCGCGGGTTACGCGACGAAGACCAACACGCTCGGTTTCGTCGCTTCTGTACCGATTCCCGAGGTCGTGCGCAACATCAACGCGTACACGCTCGGCGCGCGCTCGGTGAATCCGAAGGTGCACACCAAAGTCATCTGGATCAACAGCTGGTTCGATCCGGGCAAGGAGAAGCAGGCCGCCGAAACGCTGATCGGCCAGGGCGCCGACGTGCTGCTGCAAAACACCGATTCGAGCGCCACGCTCGCCACCGCCGAAGAGAAGAAGGTCCACGCGTTCGGCTGGGATTCGAACATGAAGAAGTTCGGCCCGCACGCGCACCTGGGCTCGGTCGAGGCGAACTGGGGCGTGTATTACGTCGCGGCGATCCAGCAGGTGCTCGATGGCAAGTGGAAGAACGACCCCGTGTGGTGGGGCATTCCGCAAAAGGCCGTCGATCTCGGCGACGTCAACACGTCCGAGCTTTCGGCCGACGCGCAAAAGGCCGTCGCCGCGAAGCGCGAACAGATCGCGAGCGGCAAGTGGGACGTCTTCACGGGCCCGATCAAGGATCAGACGGGCGCGGTCAAGATTCCGGCCGGCAAGACGCTGACCGACCCGGAACTGCAACGCCTGAACTGGTACGTCGAGGGCGTGGACGGCTCGCTGCCGAAGTAGGCATGAACCGGGCGCTCGCGCCGACTTATACGGCGCGGGGGCGCGTGCATTCTTCGTACGATTCCGACGTGCGTACGTGAAACGGCTGCGTGTAGCGCTGAGAGGCGCGCGCAGCCGTTTGACTTTCTAGCAGTGCAACGCAGCGCCGCGTCAGTCGTCGATGCGTATGCCGACCTTGATCGTGACCTGCCAGTGCGAGACCTGATCGTTTTCGATCAGGCCGCGCGTTTCCACGACCTCGAACCAGTGCAGGAAACGCAGCGTCTTCGATGCCCGCGCGATGGCGCAACGAATGGCGTCGTCGCTGGACACCTTGGATGAGCCGGTAAGTTCGATCTGCTTGTAAACGTGGTCGTTCATGGCAGTGTCTCCTCGTGGGTCGCGCAGCGTCGGCGCGTCAATCGAGTATAGATAACGGACCGGGGCGCAAGGGCAAAGATGAGAGAAGCCCGGCGCCAGTTATCATGGCGCCTCGCGCGAAAACGAGCATTCAACGTGCCCGTTTTGTGGGCGTGAAAGCGCAACGGCGAACGACAGGAGACGGAGAAAATGGACGGGCAGGTATTGGGTTTTTGTGGACCGGGGCTGATGGGCGCGCCGATGATCCGTCATTTGCTGCGCGCCGGGCACGCCGTGCGCGTGTGGAACCGCTCGCCGGCGAAGGCGCAGGCGCTGATCGCCGACGGCGCGCAAGTGGCCGCGACGCCTGATGAACTGGCCCGCGAGGCCGACGTCGCGCTGCTGTGCGTTGCCGATGCGGCGGCGGTCGAGCAGGTGGTATTCGGCGAGCACGGGCTTCTGGCCGGAGCGCCCGGCGCGAGCGTGCGCGTGCGCTGCATCGTCGATCATTCGAGCATTCGTCCCGACGCGACACGCAGGCTCGCGGAGCGCGCCGCCGCGTTCGGCGTGGGTTGGGTCGACGCGCCGGTTTCGGGCGGCGTGGCGGGCGCGCACAACGGCACGCTGGCGATCATGGCGGGCGGCGCCACGGCCGACGTCGAAGCCATTAGGCCGATCCTCGGCGCCTACGCGGCGCGCGTGACCCATATGGGTGGCGTGGGTGCGGGTCAGACCACCAAGCTGTGCAATCAGGCCATCGTCACGGCCACGGTGGCCGCGATTGCCGAAGCGGTGAGCCTCGCGCGGCGCAGCGGCATCGACGCGGCCAAACTGCCTGAAGCGCTCGCGGGCGGCTGGGCCGATTCGACGCTGCTGCGCACCTTCGTGCCGCGCATGACGCAAGACGGGCTCGAATCCATCGGCGCGCTCAAGACGTTCCAGAAAGACGTGGACACGATCGCCGCAGCGGCCGAGCAGACCGGCACGCCGATGCCCGTCTCGGGCACGGTCCAGCAATTGCTGCGTCTGGCGGCAGCCATGGGCCTCGCGCAGGCCGATTTTTCGGGCTTCATCGACGTGCTGCACACGCCGCGCACCGGCGCAGCCTGAGCTGATCGGGCACGCGCAGGCCGCGCGGGCGATGCGGCCCCGTTGTAACCGGCGTGCATGGCGGCCTTCACATTGCTCACTTCTTGCCGTGTCATGCTGCGCGGAGCAGGACTGTCCGCGCGGCTGGAACTCGCGCGCGAAGTGGCATAACCTGCTAAAATTACAGGTTTTTCTTCGATCTACTTTCCGGGACGCGCTGTGCTCTCTACCGCCAACATCACCATGCAATTCGGGCCGAAGCCCTTGTTCGAGAACATCTCGGTCAAATTCGGCGAAGGCAACCGCTATGGCCTGATCGGCGCGAACGGTTGCGGCAAATCCACGTTCATGAAGATCCTCGGTGGGGATCTCGAGCAGAGTTCGGGCAACGTCATCCTCGAGCCGAACGTGCGTCTGGGCAAGCTGCGCCAGGACCAGTTCGCGTACGAAGACGTGCGCGTACTCGACGTCGTCATGATGGGCCACACCGAAATGTGGGCCGCGATGACCGAGCGCGACGCGATCTACGCGAACCCGGAAGCCACCGACGACGACTACATGCACGCCGCCGAACTCGAAGCGAAGTTCGCCGAGTACGACGGCTACACGGCCGAAGCGCGCGCGGGCGAACTGCTGCTCGGCATCGGCATCGGCACGGAATTCCACAACGGCCCGATGAGCGGCGTGGCGCCGGGCTGGAAGTTGCGCGTGCTGCTCGCGCAGGCGCTGTTCTCGAAGCCGGACGTGCTGCTGCTCGACGAACCGACCAACAACCTCGACATCAACTCGATCCGTTGGCTGGAGGATGTTCTGAACGAGTACAACTCGACCATGATCATCATCTCCCACGATCGACACTTCCTGAACCAGGTCTGCACGCACATGGCGGACATGGACTACGGCACGCTGAAGGTCTGGCCGGGCAACTACGACGACTACATGCTGGCGTCGACGCAGGCGCGCGAGCGTCAGCAGGCCGCGAACCAGAAGGCGAAGGAGCGCGTGGCCGACCTGCAGGACTTCGTGCGCCGCTTCTCGGCGAACAAGTCGAAGGCACGCCAGGCCACCAGCCGCCTGAAGATGATCGACAAGATCAAGATCGAGGACTTCAAGCCCTCGTCGCGTCAGAACCCGTTCATCCGCTTCGAGTTCGAGAAGAAGCTGCACAACATCGTCGTGGTCGCGGAAGAGATCACGAAGACGTACGAGCGCCGCATCTTCAACAAGCTCAGCATCAGCGTGCAGCCGGGCGAGCGCATCGCGATCATCGGCGAGAACGGCGCGGGCAAGACCACGCTGCTGCGCTCGCTGCTCGGCAACCTGGCCGTCGATAACGGCTCGGTGAAGTGGGCGGAGAACGCGAACGTGGGCTACATGCCGCAGGACACGTACGAAGAGTTCCCGGCCGACGTCACGCTGATGGACTGGATCGACCAGTACCGCCAGGAGGGCGATGACGAGCAGTCGGTGCGCGGCACGCTTGGGCGTCTGCTCTTCAATGCGGACGACATCAAGAAGTCGGTCAAGGTGCTGTCGGGCGGCGAGAAGGGCCGCATGATCTGGGGCAAGCTGATGCTCGGCCGCCACAACGTGCTGCTCATGGACGAGCCCACGAACCACATGGACATGGAGTCGATCGAGTCGCTGCAGATCGCGCTCGAAAAGTTCGAAGGCACGCTCGTTTTCGTGTCGCACGACCGCGAGTTCGTGAACGGTCTGGCCAACCGCATCATCGAGGTGAAAACCGATGGCACGGTCAAGGACTACAGCGGCAACTACGAGGACTTCCTGGCGAGCCAGGGGCTCCAGTGAGTTTCGATCGCTGATCGAAGCATGAAATGAAAACGGGCGGCGCGTGAGCGTCGCCCGTTTTGTTTTTGGCCGCTGCAGCTTCGCTTTACGTTTGCGTCAACCACGCTAGAATGCGGAATCGCCGCGGCGCAACGCGCCGCGAATACGCGTGGACAAGACACACAGAGCTTTGCATGGGATGGCAGTTAAGCGCCGAAGCGCAAACTGCCATCCACAGACAGGAGACAAGTAGATGAACGACTACACGCAGTTCTACATCAATGGCCAATGGGTCGCGCCGCACGGCAAAGGGACGATCGATGTATTCGATTCGGGCACCGAAGCCGTGATGGGCCGCATCCCCGAGGGCGTCGAAGCGGACGCCGAAGCCGCCGTCGCCGCCGCGCGCGCCGCCTTCGACGGCTGGGCCGCGACGCCCGCCGCGGAGCGTGGGGCGTATCTGCAGAAAATCGCCGACAACCTCAAGGCCCGCACCGACGAACTCGCGCAGCTGATCGCAGGCGAAGTCGGCATGCCGCTCAAGCTCGCGCGCGCCATTCAGGTGGGCGGCCCGGTCTACAACTGGGGCGCTTACGCGCAGCTCGCCAGCGAGTTCCAGTACGAGGAGCGCGTGGGCAACTCGCTCGTCGTGCGCGAACCGGTGGGCGTCGTCGCGGCCATCACGCCGTGGAACTATCCGCTCAACCAGATCACGCTCAAAGTCGCCGCCGCGCTCGCCGCCGGCTGCACCGTCGTGCTCAAGCCTTCCGAGGTCGCGCCGCTGAACGCATTCGTGCTCGCCGAGGCTATCCACGACGCCGGCCTGCCCGCGGGCGTGTTCAATCTCGTGACGGGCTACGGTCCCGTGGTGGGCGAGCTGCTCGCGCGGCATCCGGACGTCGACATGGTGTCGTTTACCGGCTCGACGCGCGCGGGCAAGCGCGTGTCCGAAGTGGCGTCGGCCACGGTCAAGCGCGTCGCGCTGGAGCTGGGCGGCAAGTCGGCCGCCGTCGTGCTCGACGACGCCGACTTCGCGGCCGCCGTGAAAGGCACGGTGGGCGCGTGCTTCCTCAACTCGGGGCAGACCTGCTCGGCCCACACGCGCATGATCGTGCCGGAGTCGCGCTACGAAGAAGCGCGCGACCTCGCGAAGCAGGCCGCGGAGGCGTTCAGGGTCGGCGATCCGCGCGACGAGAAAGCGAAGCTCGGCCCGCTCGCCTCGAAAGTGCAGCAGGAGCGCGTGCTGCACTACATCGAGCGCGGCATGGCCGACGGCGCCGAGCTCGTGACGGGCGGCCCCGGCATGCCGGAAGGTGTGACGCAGGGCTTCTTCGTGAAACCGACCGTGTTCGGCCGCGTGCCGCGCGACGCGGCCATCGCGCAGGAAGAGATCTTCGGCCCGGTGCTGACGATCCTCACGGCGAAGGACGAAGACGACGCCGTGGCGATCGCCAACGATTCGCTCTATGGCCTCGGCGGCGCGGTCTGGGCCGGCAGCGACGAGCGCGCGATGCGCGTGGCGCGCCGCATCCGTACGGGTCAGATCGACATCAACGGCGGCGCCTGGAACATGGCCGCGCCCTTCGGCGGCTTCAAGCAGTCGGGACACGGCCGCGAAAACGGCGCATACGGCCTCGAGGAGTACCTGGAATACAAGTCGATGCAGTTCAAGGTGCCGAAGGGCTGATGAGGCATCTCGTCGCGCGCTATCGCAAATCTTTTAATGCGACGTGTTGATGCAAATCATAAACGCGGGTTTCTTTACAGAAGTCCGCGTTTTTGTTTGATGCACGTCAATGTCTTATGTGGGGTACGCGCGACCATAGGCGCTTTGTCATCGACAGAGCACAACATGTTTCCTGGCCACTCCTTCGCTCCGCTCAAGATTCGCGGTCGTCAACTCCTGCCCGTCGTGCAGGGCGGCATGGGTGTCGGCATTTCGGCACACCGGCTGGCTGGCAGTGTGGCGCGTGAAGGCGCGCTCGGCACGATCGCGAGCATCGACCTGCGCCATCATCACAGCGATCTCATGGACATGTGCCGCGCGGACCCGCGGCACGAAACGCTCGCGCGCGCCAACCTGATCGCGCTCGGCCGCGAGATCGCGGCGGCACGCAAGCTTGCGGGCGGCAACGGCATGATCGCCGTGAACGTCATGAAGGCGGTGAACGCCCATGCCGACTACGTGCGCACCGCCTGTGAGCACGGCGCCGACGCCATCGTCATGGGCGCCGGCTTGCCGCTCGATCTGCCCGACCTCACGGCGGGCGTGGACATCGCGCTCGTGCCGATCCTGTCCGACGCACGCGGCGTCGCGCTCGTGCTCAAGAAGTGGATGAAGAAGGGCCGCCTGCCCGACGCCATCGTGATCGAGCATCCTGCCTACGCGGGCGGCCACCTCGGCGTGACCGACATCGCCGACATGGGCAACGAGCGCTTCGCCTTCACGCAGATCTTCGAGGAACTCGAAGGCGTCTACGCCACGCTCGGCATTTCGCGGCGCGACGTGCCGCTCGTCGTGGCGGGCGGCGTGAACAGCCACGAGGCCGTGCGCAAATGGCTCGAGGCGGGCGCGAACGGGGTGCAGGTCGGCACGCCATTCGCGGTGACGGAGGAGGGCGACGCGCACCCCGAGTTCAAGCGCGTGCTCGCCGACGCGAAGCCTGAAGACATCGTCGAGTTCGTGAGCGTGACGGGCCTGCCCGCACGCGCGGTGAAAACGCCGTGGCTCGAACGTTACCTGCGCAACGAGTCGCGCATTCGCACCAAGATCGGCTCGCTGAAGCTTGCTTGCCCAACCGGTCTCGAATGTCTTTCGGCCTGCGGGCTGCGCGACGGCATCGAGAAGTTCGGCCACTTCTGCATCGACACGCGCCTCGCTGCGGCGTTGCGTGGCGACGTCGCGAACGGCCTGTTTTTCCGCGGCCGTGAAGCGTTGCCGTTCGGCAATGCGATCCGCAGCGTCCGCGACCTGCTGGAGTTGCTGCTGACCGGCGTTGCGCGACCTGCGGTCGCACAACGAGCAGCTTTCGCACTGGCTTGATACGTATCAAAACGGCGCGAGACCCCGTCTCTGACAATTTGTAGGCCTTCAAGGCTAGACCTACAGACACGGGGATTAACGATGTATAGAGCAATTAGAAAGGCAGCAGCAACTGCCGCGCTCACCATGGGCGCGGCCTTCCTCGCAGTGCCGGCCAGCGCGGCCGGTTCTCCCGACTCGGGCATTTACGCAGGCGACTGGCTGGTGCGCCTGCGCGCGATCGAGATCACGCCGGACGCGCGCGGCAGCGGTACGCTCGGTGCGCTTGGTGCCGACGTGAACAACGCCATCGTGCCCGAGCTCGACTTCACCTACATGGCGACCAACAACATCGGCGTCGAGCTGATTCTCGGCACGTCGCGCAACCAGGTGACGTCGAATATCGGTGCACTCGGCGGCGTGGGCGTGCTTCCGCCTACGCTGCTGCTGCAGTATCACTTCAACAACGCGGGCAGGGTGCGGCCGTACGTGGGCGCGGGTATCAACTACACGCTGTTCTACAACAACGGTCTGCACGCAGGCGGCCAGTCGGTTTCGATCGACAATCACAGCTGGGGTCCGGCGCTGCAGTTCGGTATCGACTTCCAGGTGACGAAGCGCATCTTCGTGAACGCGGATATCAAGAAGATCTGGATGCACACGGATGCGTCGCTGGCCGGCACGTCGCTCGGCACGTTGCATATCGATCCGCTCGTGGTGGGTCTGGGCGTCGGCATGAAGTTCTGATCGATCGCCTGACCACCGCTTCTTCTAACGCCGGCTTGACCGGCGTTTTTTATGCGCGTTCAGGCGCGGTCCTTCTGGAAGCGCATGGCGGTGCCGTCGCGCTCGATGCGCTCCCACACGGCGCGCTTTTCTTCATCGCTCAGAAAAACCCAGTTGGAGACTTCCACGGCGGTGCGTCCGCAGCCTTTGCAGACGTCGTCGAAGAGTGTCGAGCACACACCGATGCACGGGCTGTCGGGGAGGTCGTGGAGATTGGATGCCATTGAAGAGCCTTGGGGCGTGGCCGGGCGTCGCGCGCGCCGGCTTCGGTACGAAACGACGCTATGTTAACCGATACGGCGCGGGGCGGCCGCCTGCACCTCCCGGCGAGCCGTGGCGACGCGCGATGCGCGATGAATCGGCCGGGCCGCTGCAAGGCGATAGCAAGGTGGAGGGCGGTGCCGCGCCCCGCCAGCAGCCGGGCGTCGCGCGCATGCGCCATCGAAGCGGTTTTTTGTGGACACGGCCCGTGAAACGGCTAAAATTGCGCGCGATTTACCGTCCGCGCGCGGCTTGCCGTGTTTCCACGGCCCATGTTCCGTTTGCGCGACACGCCCGCGTTTTATTTCTTGCCGGGCGGGTTTGATGGTAGGTTCTGGGAAAGTCAGGGGAGCCGTGCACAAGCGACACGAAGCACGGCACGAAGCGAGGCAGGCGGCCGGCCGGAGCCGGTCAGGATCGGAGAACGGGATGAAGAAAGGGGTTGTGGCGCAACTGGCCGCGCTCGCACTGTGCGCGGCGCCGTGGATGACGTCGGTGGCGAAGGACACGCAGCTGAACGTGTACAACTGGTCCGATTACATCGCCAAGGACACGATTCCGAACTTCACCAAGCAGACCGGCGTTCAGGTCAAGTACGACAACTACGACAGCGACGACACGCTCCAGGCCAAGCTGCTCGCTGGCAATTCGGGCTACGACATCGTCGTGCCGACCAGCAATTACGCGGGCAAGCAGATCGCCGCCGGCATTTTCGCGCCGCTCGACAAGTCGAAGATCCCCAACCTCAAGTACCTCGATCCGCAGCTGATGGCGCTCGTCGCCGGCGCGGATCCGGGCAACAAGTACGCGGTGCCCTGGGCGTACGGCACGACGGGTCTCGCCTATAACGTCACGAAGGCGCAGCAGATCCTGGGCAAGAACGTGCCGCTCGACAACTGGGACATCCTCTTCAAGCCCGAGAACATCTCGAAGCTGAAGGCCTGCGGCGTGTCCGTGCTCGACGCGCCGGACCAGATGTTCGCGGCCGCGCTCCACTACATCGGCAAGGACCCGCTCTCGACGAATCCGGACGACTATCGCGCCGCGCTCGCGATGATGAAGAAGATCCGCCCGTACATCACGCAGTTCAACTCGTCGGGCTACATCAACGACCTCGTGGGCGGCGACATCTGCTTCGCGTACGGCTGGTCGGGCGACGTCGTGATCGCCAAACACCGCGCCATCGACGCGAAGAAGCCCTACAAGATCGAGTACTACATCCCGAAGGGCGGCGCGCCGATCTGGTTTGACGTGATGACCATCCCGAAGGATGCGCAGCACAAGGAAGCCGCGCACGAGTGGATCAACTATATCGAGACGCCGCAGGTCCACGCAGCGATCACGAACGCGGTCTACTACCCGAGCGCGAACGCGGAAGCACGCAAGTACGTGGACAAGGACATCGCCAACGACCCGGCCGTGTACCCGCCGCCCGAAGTCCTGAAGACGCTGTTCCTGCTCAAGCCGCTGCCGCCTGAGATCCAGCGCCTGCAGACGCGTCTGTGGACCGAGTTCAAGTCGGGCCGCTGACGCGGTCACAGCCGCGGTTGAAATTCGATCCCGTTTTACCCCGAGCCCTCGGCACGATGCCGGGGGCTTTGTTCGTCAACCCCGTCCAGCATTCACGCAGAAACAGGCAGGGCAGAGAGAATCATGAGTGACCAGTCGAGCGCGCCGGCATCCGCCGGTTCGCTGCCTTCGGGCTTCACCGCGGCAGATTCGGCCGCGGACAACTTCGTGCAGATCGTCGATGTCGTCAAGAAGTTCGGCGAGACGACAGCCGTCAAGGGCGTCAATCTGTCGGTGAAGAAGGGCGAGCTGTTCGCGCTGCTCGGCAGCTCGGGCTGCGGCAAGTCCACCTTGTTGCGCATGCTCGCGGGTCTCGAGACCGTGACGTCGGGCAAGATCCTGATCGACGGCGAGGATCTCGCGTCGATGCCGCCGTACCGCCGCCCGGTCAACATGATGTTCCAGTCGTACGCGCTCTTTCCGCACATGACGGTGGAGTCGAACGTCGGCTTCGGGCTGCGCCAGGAAGGGGTGAAGAAGGGCGAACTGAAGGATCGAGTAGCCAACGCGCTCGAACTCGTGCAGATGACGCGCTTTGCCAAGCGCAAGCCGCACCAGCTTTCGGGCGGCCAGCAGCAGCGCGTGGCGCTCGCGCGCTCGCTCGTGAAACGCCCGAAGCTGCTCCTGCTCGACGAGCCGATGTCGGCGCTCGACAAGCAGATTCGCCAGCGCACGCAAATCGAACTCGTCAACATCCTCGACAAGGTCGGCGTCACCTGCATCATGGTCACGCACGACCAGGAAGAAGCGATGACGATGGCGGGGCGCCTCGCGGTGATGAGCGAAGGCGAGATCGTGCAGCTCGGCACGCCCAACCAGGTCTACGAGTTCCCGAACAGCCGCTTCTCGGCGGAATTCATCGGCTCGACCAATCTTTTCGATGGCAACGTGGTCGAGGACGAGCCCGATCACGTGTTCGTCGAGTGCGCCGAGTTGCCGGTGCGTCTCTATGTGAACCACGGCATTACCGGGCCGCTCGGCATGCCCGTGACGATCTCGGTCCGCCCGGAGCGCATCTCGCTCACGCGCAAGCCGCCCGAGGGCGTGTTCAACTGGGGCAAGGGCGTGGTCAAGAACATCGCCTACATGGGCGGCTACTCGCTGTACCACGTCAAGCTCGACTCGGGCAAAACGGTGATCGCGAACATGTCGAGCCTCGCGCTCTCCGAAATCGACTCGCCCACCTGGGAAGACGAAGTCTACGTGCGCTGGAGCGCTTCGGCCGGTGTGGTGCTGACGTCATGAGCGCGACGACTTTCCGAAGCATCCTGAACTGGCCGGCGAAACGCTTCAACCTGACCGGGCGCACCGCCGTCGTGGCGGGCCCGTTCATCTGGCTGCTGCTGTTCTTCCTCGTGCCCTTCATCCTGGTGGTGAAGATCAGCTTCGCCGACCAGCAGCTCGGCATTCCGCCGTACACGGAGCTGACGTCGTTCGCGGATGGCATCTGGCATATCTCGCTCGACCTTTCGCACTACGCGTTCCTGTTCCAGGACAGCCTGTACTTCGCGACCTACGTGAATTCAGTCGTGGTGGCGGCGATTTCGACGCTGCTGTGCCTCATCATCGGCTATCCGATGGCGTATTACATCGCGCGCTCTAATCCGGCCTCGCGCAACATCCTCATGATGGCCGTGATGCTGCCGTTCTGGACCTCGTTCCTGATCCGCGTGTACGCATGGATCGGCATCCTGAAGAACAACGGACTGCTGAACAATTTCCTGATGTCGATCGGCATCATTCATTCGCCCATCGAGCTGTATCACACGAACACGGCGGTCTATATCGGCATGGTGTATTCGTATCTGCCGTTTCTCGTGATGCCGCTCTACGCGCACCTCGTGAAGATGGACCTCACGCTGCTCGAAGCCGCCTACGACCTCGGCGCGAAACCGTGGCGCGCGTTCGTGGAAATCACGCTGCCGCTCTCGAAGAACGGCATCATCGCCGGCTGCCTGCTCGTGTTCATTCCGGCGGTGGGCGAGTACGTAATTCCTGAGCTGCTCGGCGGCGCGAACACGCTGATGATCGGCCGCGTCATGTGGAACGAGTTCTTCGACAATGCCGACTGGCCGATGGCCTCCGCGGTGACCTGCGCGATGGTGCTGCTGCTGCTCGTGCCGATGGCGCTGTTCCAGCACTACCAGGCGAAGGAACTGGAGGGCCGCGGCAAATGAAACCGAATCGCGTTCTGCAGTTCATCGCGCTCGGCCTCGGCTTCGCGTTCCTCTATATTCCGATCCTGAGCCTGGTCGTCTACTCGTTCAACGAGTCGCAACTCGTGACGGTGTGGACGCGCTTTTCCACGCGTTGGTATCAGGCGCTCATCACCGACGACGAGTTGATCACGGCTGCATGGCTCTCGCTGCGCATCGCGCTGATGACGGCGTTCGCCTCGGTGTTCATCGGCACGTGGGCGGGCTTCGTGCTCGCGCGCATGGGGCGCTTTCGCGGCTTCACGCTCTTCTCGGGCATGATCAACGCGCCGCTCGTGATTCCCGAAGTGATCCAGGGCATTTCGCTGCTGCTGCTGTTCGTGGAAATGGGCAAGCTGATTGGCTGGCCCGCGGGGCGCGGCGTGTTCACGATCTGGATCGGCCACGTCATGCTGTGCATTTCGTACGTCGCCATCATCGTGCAGTCGCGCGTGCGCGAGCTGAACCCGTCGCTAGAAGAAGCGGCGCTGGACCTTGGCGCAACGCCGTTCAAGGTGTTCTTCCAGATCACGCTGCCGCTCATCTCGCAGGCGCTTGCGGCAGGCTGGCTGCTGTCGTTCACGCTGTCGATCGACGATCTGGTGCTCTCGGCGTTTCTTTCGGGCCCGGGCTCGACCACGTTGCCGCTCGTGGTGTTTTCGCGCGTGCGCCTGGGCCTGAACCCGGAGATGAATGCGCTCGCGACGCTCTTCATCGCGGTCGTGACGGTGGGTGTGATCGCCGGCAACTACTTCATGCAGCGCGCAGAGCGCAAGCGGATGGCGATGGCCGTCTGAGCGCCGCCGCGCTTCGAAACGCATGTTAAAAACGGCTCGTGGGTAGTGATGTCCGCGAGCCGTTTGCTTTTTGCGGCGCAGTCGCTACAGCCGGTATCCCATGCGAAATCCTCCCCAGTGCCGACCGTTCACGAAAATCGGCGCGGAGGCGTCCTTCATCATCACGAACGTGCCGCCGCCCATGTCGCGGCGATAGGTCTGCAGCAGGAAGGGCTTGGTGTGCGAACCGGCGGCGCGGCCCGCGCGGTCGTTGAAAATTCGATGATTGCGGCAGTTCGCGGCATTCCACACCGGGTCGGCGCCCTGCGGATGCGAGAACTTGCGATTGTGGGTCGGTATGTAGCCGCGCGGATCGATCGCGACACAGAAGGCGACGCGTTCGTCGAACGCGAGCAGCGGTTCGAGGATCGGGGGCAGCATACGATCGGTGAAGGCCGTGAAGTGCGTCAAATGCTGCTGCGGGTTCGTGTTCGGCACAGGGGTGTAGACGCTGTCGAACAGATCCGCTTCGCCGATCTCGCCACGCGCGAGCGCGCCTTCGAACAACTTGCTCACCTGGGCGGCGGCGCGCTGCACCGTCTCGATGAAGCGGGTGTCGTCGGTTTCCACGCCGGTCGCGGCGGAAAGCTCGATGAGCGTTTCGGAGACCTCGAGCAGCTTGCCGAGCTGATCCTTCGCCTGCACGAAGTTGCGCCCCGAATCTTCGACGCCCGCGACCATCTCGCCCACCTGGCTCTCGAGCCCGTCGCACTTCGTCTCGATCTCGCCCGTGAGCTGGGCGATCTGGCCGGCGTGCTCGTCGAGCTGCATGATCGCCTGGCCGGTGCTGTGCACGGCCTCGCCGATCGTGTGCGTGCCCTCGCGCACGCGATGCGCGCGTTCGGTGTTGGCGGTGCCCTCGGCAATGAGCTGCTCGGTCTGCTGCGTGAGTTGGCCGAGCGTCTGCTCGATCTGGCCGGTGGCCTGCGCAGTCTTGGCGGAGAGGTTCTTCACCTCGGCCGCGACGACGGCGAAGCTCTTGCCGGACTCGCCCGCGCGCGCCGCCTCGATGGCCGCGTTGAGCGCGAGAAGCTGGGTTTGCCGCGCGATCAGGGAGATTTCCTCGGAGACCTTAGAGACATGCGCGAGCGCACCTTTGAGCGCCCGGATCTGCGTCTCGATGACGGTGACGCTTTCCACGAGACCGTGAATGTCGGCTAGCGACTCCTCGATGGTCTGCTGCGACTGCTGCACGGTGGCGGCGGTGCCGGTGCTCAGTTCGCGCATGGCGCGTGCGGCGGTGGCGATCTTATGGTTGCCAGCGAGGGTGTGGGCCGCCGATTCGCGCAGGGCGTGGCAGACGTCGGTCTGACGCTGCACGCGCGCGGCCACTTCGTCGACATGGCCCGCCACGTCGCAGATCTCGATACTGAGCCGGCCGGCATATGCGGCAATGTCGCCGACCACGCCGGCGGATTTTCCCGCGCGGCGGCGGCCGCGCGGACCCAGCAAACGCAAACGTGTCATCGGGTGTCTCCTTTCCCGGTGCGCCATGAAAGCTGCGGACAACTGCCCAAAGCTGCGTGCCCGGTCGTCGGCAGGTCCGATCGCCGGGCTTTCTGAACTTGTTTACGGCGTGTAACACGGCGACTTGAGCGCAGGGGTGGCGCCTGGCGCTATGATCGGGAACTCGGGCGCTTCGAATGCCGGCAATGGGGAGCAAAGGGGCGTCGCGACGGGAGCAAGATGATAGAAGCGATTTTCGGCGGGAGCGCGCCGCTCGCGCTCTGGCAGCAGCTGATCCAGCTCTGGGAGCTGATCGTGATGGTGTTGCGCTTCCTCTGGGAGCTGGTGAAGCTCCTCGGCGGGGGCGGTTGAACGACGAAAGGGCAGACGATGATCGACGATTCCACCCGGCGTTTCACCGACCGGGTCGCAGACTACGTGAAATTCCGGCCGACCTATCCGCGCGAAGTGGCGACCTTCGTGCATGTGGAGTGCGGCATCGCGCCGGGCGCGCCCGTGGCCGACATCGGCGCGGGCACGGGCCTCTCCACGAAACTCTTTCTCGACGCGGGCCATCCGGTCACGGCCGTCGAGCCGAACGCGGCCATGCGCGCCGCGGCGGACGAGCTGCTGGGCGGCTATCAAGGCTATTGCAGCGTGGCGGGTACGGCGGAGGCGACGACGCTCGAAGCCGCGAGCGTGGATCTCGTGAGCGCCGCGCAGGCGTTCCACTGGTTCCACAAGACCGACACGCAGCGCGAATTCGCGCGCATCCTCAAGCCGCGCGGCAAAATCGTGCTGTTCTGGAACAGCCGCCTGCTCGAAGGCTCGGCGTTTTTGGCGGGCTACGAGGCGCTCCTGCAGCGGTTTTGCCCCGACTACGCGCGGGTGGCCGAAACCTATCCCGACTCGGCTGCGATGGCCGACTGGTTCGGCGACGGCTTCGAGCATCAGACGGTGTTCCCGAATGCGCAACTGCTCGACTTCGATGGCCTGCGCGGACGGCTGATGTCGTCGTCGTACGCGCCGCGCGCGGGCGACGAACGCCACGAGCCAATGCTCGCGGCGCTGCGCGAGCTGTTCGAGGCGACACAAAAGGACGGCACCGTGAACTTCGCGTACGAGACGCGCGTGTACGCGGGGCATCCGCAGCGTGTCTAGCGCCCGAACGCGTAGTCGGCGGTGCGCACGCGGCGCGTTTTGCGGCGGAACATGAACGTGAAGCCGGGCCAAAGGGCGGTGTTCTTGCCCGCCCGCGTCAGGTAGTAGCTGCGGCAGCCCGACTGCCACACGGTGCGCGCGAAACGCGCCTGCACGCGCGCGTTCCAGCTTTGCTGCGCCTCGGCGCGAACCTCCATCGTGCGGGCGCCCGAGCGCTGCAGCGCGCGGATGCAGGCCGCGATATAGGCAATATGCGACTCGATCATGTAGATCATCGAGTTGTGCCCGAGCGCCGTATTCGGCCCGATCACGAAGAAGAGATTCGGGAAGCCCGCGACGCTCGCGCCGAGGTAGGCCTCGGGGCCGTCGCGCCGCCATGTCTCGCCGAGGTCCTGGCCGCCTGCGCCCGTCACCTGGAAAGGCGCATCCACATCGTTGACCTGAAAGCCCGTACCGCAGACGATCGCGTCGAAAGGCCGATGCGTGCCGTCGGCGGTGACGATGCCATCGGCGACGACCTCGCGGATCGCGTCGGTCACCAGCTCGACGTTAGGCTGCGCGAGGGCAGGGTAGTAGTCGCTCGAGAGCAGCACGCGCTTGCAGCCCAGCAGATAGTCGGGCGTGAGGCGCGCACGCAGGTTGGGGTCTTTCACCTTGTGCGCGAGGTAGCTCAGCGCGAACTTCGTCGGCGCCTTGAGCAGGCGCGGCTCCACCGCAAAGCCGAGCGCACGCGATTCGTGCTGCCAGTAAATCCTGGCGCGAGCCACGCGTTGCGCCAAGGGCAGGTGCCGATAAATCCAGCGCCAGCGCTCGCTGATGGCGCGGTCGGGCCGCGGCATGATCCACGGCGGCGTGCGCTGAAACACCGTGAGTTGCGCCGCACGCGGCTGGATACGCGGCACGAACTGGATCGCGCTCGCACCGGTGCCGATCACGGCGATGCGCTTGCCTTCGAGCGCGTAGTCGTGTTCCCAGCGCGCCGAGTGGAACAGCTTGCCTTCGAAGCGCTCGATGCCCGCGATATGCGGCAGCGCCGGGCGCGAGAGCGGACCGTTCGCGGCGATCACGATATCGGCTTCGATCGTCGCGAGCGCGCCGTCGCGTTCGATCTCCACCTGCCAGACGCCGCGCGCCTCCAGGAAGCGCGCCGCGCGCACTCGCGAACGGTATTCGATGAAGCGCTCGACGTCGTACTTGTGTGCGCAATGGCGCAGGTAGTCGAGGATTTCGTGCTGCGGCGCGAAGGTGCGCGTCCACGCCGGATTCAGCTCGAACGAAAACGAATAGAGGTGCGAAGGAATATCGCAGGCGGCGCCCGGATAGGCGTTGTCGCGCCAGGTGCCGCCGAGGCCTTCGGCGGCCTCATAGATCGTGAACGAATCCACGCCCATGCGCCGCAGCCGGATCGCCATGCCGATGCCGGAAAAGCCGCTGCCGATGATGGCGATGCGCAGCGCGCCCCCGTTGCCTAGCGCTTCCTTGGCCATGTGTGCGTCCGCCGTCATGTGTGATGTGTCGTGTTGTGCGCCGATGCAAAACGGGCTCCATGAAGGAGCCCGTCGTTGCTTTAGCGGCTTGCGCTCGGGAAGCCTCAGGCGTTCAGGAGTTGTTCCAGTCGTCCGAGCTGTCGTTGCTGCCCATATCGACACCGCCGCCGCCCGAGCCGTCGTCCCAGTCGTTCGAGCCCTGGCCGAAGTCGAGGCCGCCGCCATTGTTGCCGTCGCGCTGAACGCGGCGGCCGTCGTCGTCGACATACACATCGCGCTCGATCACGCGGTCACGGCCATGGTTCAGGGCTTCGCCGAGCAGCACGCCCGTGAGCAGGCCACCCATGCCGCCCATGCCACCGCCGCCTTGCTGCACGATGACCTGCGGCGGTTGCTGCGGCGGCGCAGGCGGATACTGCGGCTGACGTCCGAAGGCGGCGTCGGCTTCGCGCGCGTAGCTGGAGTTGCTGCCGTAGTCGGGCGCTGCAGGCTGCGCATTCGGATCGGGGCGGCCCTCGGCGCGCGCCTTGAGGCTCGCGAACTGGCGCTCGAGATCCTCGATCTCATACGGCGGCCGCGGATTCGCGCTGTTCGAGAGCATTTCGACGAGGCTGCGCAACTGCGCTTCGAGTCCCTCGACTTCCTTTTCGAGCGCTTCGTGACCGGGTGCGGTCGAGAGCTTCACGTCGAGCTTGAGCGAACGCACGCCGTTGAGCAACTCGGTGGCGCGCTTGAGCTGGTCGCGGCGGTCGTCGCCGGCCTTCGCGTCTTCGGTGGACTTCGCACGGCGCAGCGTCCAGCGCAGCACGAGCGCAATGCCAACCAACAAAATGGCGATACCGATCCACATGCCCATACCAGGACCTCGCTTCTGTGGCGCGGGCGCGGCCAGCTGCTGCTGCGTGAACGGGTTGCCCGTGCTGTTCGTGTTGACACTGCCGGCGCGCGAGGCGTCGGAACGAATCTTCGCTTCGACCTGCGCGAAACGCTGCGGCTGGGTGAAGCGGATTTGCGGATCGAGCGACTTCGCCTGCTCGACCTGCGTAAGCGCGTCGCTGTAACGGCCTTCGCGGTCGAGCACCTGGGCGTAGAGGTAGTGCGCGCGAGCGTTGTCCGGATGCGCCTGCAGGACTTCAGTCAGGCCGGAGTCGGCGCGCTGCCAGTCGCCTTGGGACATCGCGGATTCGATCTGCTGCACGCTAGGCACGGCGAACGCAACGCCGCCCGTGAAGGCGAGCGACGCAACGGCGATGCTGGCAGCGGCAAGAAACTTTTTCATGTTGCAGGCCGGGCGGATTGACGCCCGTCTCCATGGCATTCGATACGGGGATGCGGCGCCATCGGGCGCCTGCCGACTGCATCGGCCGCACGGACCATGCCGCGCCGCATCCAGCACGCAGGCGCTTACTGTGCCGGCGTGTTCATCTGCTTCTTGAGCGCCTCGAGGCGCTCGTCGACCGACGGGCCCTTGTTGAGCGCCGCGAGCTTGTCGTCGAGCGCCTTGCCGCTCGACTGGTCGGACGAATTCAGGCGGGCGTCCGAGCGCGCGTTCGACAGCGCGACCTTCTCTTCCAGCTTCTGGAAGTCGCCATCGAGATTCTTCCCGCCGATGCCGCCCAGCGCCGTGGCCGCGACATCCTTCGCCTGGGCGATCTGCTGCTTCGCCTGCAGGATGTTCGAGCGCGCGTTCAGATCGTTGCGGCGTTGGCGCATGTCGTCGATCTGCTGCTTCAGTTGATCGACCGACGGTTCGAGCTTCGCGAGTTCGCCCGCGAGTGCATCGCGTTCGGCTTCGGCGGTTTGCTGCGCGCCGAGCGCTTCGCGTGCGAGCGCTTCGTCGCCCGATTGCAGCGCGCGCTTCGCGCCGTCTTCGTACTTCTTCGCCTTGTCGGCGGCCACGTCGCGCTTGCTTTGCTGCGTCGCGACCTGCGCCTGGATCTCGACGAGCGAGTTCTCCGCGCGGCCGATGCTGTCGTCGAGCTCACGCACGATCTGGCGCGCGTCGCGCGACGGATCCTGCACCGAGTCGGCGGCGTCGTTGAGCAGGCCCTTGACGGTGCGGGAGATGGAGTCGAAAAGCGACATGAATTCCTCCAGTGAAATGAGATCGGCCATGGTGGGCCGAGGTGCGTGTACGCGGTTGGCCACACGCGCCAGCCGGCTGGCAGAGGGCGGATCCATCTGCCAGCTTACGCCGCTTTACGCCTGGTGCGCATGCACGGCGCAAATCGGGGCGAGTGCGGCAATTGCAATAGCGTGAAGGGGTTTTCTTGCACGCGTATGTTCGTCAGGACGAGGCCTGGCTGCACGGCGCGAAGCACCGCTGCAGGCCGGGCGCCGCCATCGATCGCGGATATTACACCACGGCCCGTCTTAAAAGGGACTTAAAGGAATCGGGCCCGCGCGGCGCTCGCGGGCGCGCGTGTAAGCGGGCGTTAAGCCGATCGTGACTCGTGCGTAGGGCGAAGCGGATGCGGCCCGTGTCAGGCGTATTTGCCGCCTTCGGGCGCAGCGTCGTCGCTGCGGGCTTCGTCGCGTGGATCGCTTGCGTCGCGCCGCGAGCGCGCGAAGGGCGCCGAGCTCAGCGGCTGCAGTGGTTCGACGTCGAGCGACTGCGCCGCGGCCGTGTCGAGCGCGGCGCTTTCCGCTGCGGCGGCCGCTTCGGCGCTCAGCCGGGCGACAGCCTGGGCGATTTCGCGCGCGGCATGGCTCACGTCCGCCTCGTCGGTGTGTGCGGCGGGCAGGGGGGCGTTTGGCGCTTGAGGCGTTGCCTCGTGGGGGGCGTCATCATGAATGGCCGCAGCTGCTTCGGTATCCTTTTGCGCGTTGGCAGCCGCGTCGGTCGCACCGATGGCCGCCGCCGCGCCTGCGGGTGGCCGGATCGCGCCCGCACGGCCCACGCGCAGCGGCCTCGCGGCCTTTTGCAGCACCTGGGCGAGGGCGTCGGGTTGACGCGGCGCGTTCAGCCGGTCGACGATGCTCGCGGCCTTCACCTGATCGCTCGTAGCGCTGAATGCGATCACGGCGCGGCGCATGAGTTCGCTGATGCTGATGCCGAGCTCGTCGGCGGTGGCGGAGATCGCGCGCTTTTGCGCGGGCGTAACGAAGACGACGATGCGTTCGCTGGGCTTGTTCATGATCGACGGGCCGTTGGGTCGGCTTCGTATGACGTCGGTTTGCCTGCCTGCGCAACAGCTTTTTGTAAGAATGAATGCGTGCTCGCCTGGGCGCAGACAGGGGCGTGTAGCAGATCTTTCATCATAAGACGAGTGCGCCGATGCGCAATTGGAAGGTGCGCGACCAGGAACAACCCTGCCTGCAAGAATCTGCCGTCAACAACGGCACAATGTCTAATTTGTCGCACGACAGGAAGATGGTTACGAAACTTTTCGCGCATAAAGCCATGATCGGCGCAAGCCAGCGCCTAGGCTGCCAAAAAATCGGGCGGGAAGCGTTTCCCAAGAAACTCTTACAAAAAAAGCGCGACCCGGCGCCCGCGATTTCTTTAGAATGCGCTGTTACATTTCGCGGATGGCGCCTGATCGGGCGGGTATTCGCATGTGGCGTGCCATAGTGCGCGCCGCGCGGCCGGACGGGGGCGTTGCCGGTCGCGCCGCGTCGCCGGGATTGAGCCGGCGACGTCGTATGCCGCATTGGCGCCATGACGCCGTGGTCGAGATCCATGCGCGCGAGTTGCGCGCAGCCGGCGCGCGCGAGACGCGTCCATCATTCCAGTCATGCCTATCATCAAACGACCGCCTTCACCGCAGTACCCGAACGAAGATCGGGAACCCTCCTTCAACAACGGGCGCCAGCCGCCTCGCCGACCTGAATCGGGCGGCGGGTCCGGCGGCAACGGGCCGCGCGACGGGAGCCCGAAGCGGCGCTCCATCGGCACTACGCTCGCGCTCTGGTTCGTCGGCCTGATCGGCACGCTCTGCGTGGTCGGTGCGCTGCTCTTGGGCTACGCGCTCGTCGTGATGGGACCGCAACTGCCGTCGCTCGACGCTCTCACCAACTATCAGCCCAAGGTGCCGCTGCGCATCTATACCGCCGATCACGTGCTGATCGGCGAGTTCGGCGAAGAGCGCCGTCAGCTCGTGCGCTTCCAGGATATTCCTGACATCCAGAAGAAGGCCGTGCTCGCCATCGAGGACTACCGGTTCTACGAGCACGGCGGCGTGGACTTCGTCGGCATCCTGCGCGCGGGCGTGGCGGACCTCATGCACGGCGGCGCCTCGCAGGGCGCGAGCACGATCACGATGCAGGTCGCGCGCAACTTCTTCCTGTCGAGCGAGAAGACCTACACGCGTAAGGTCTACGAGATGCTGCTCGCCTACAAGATCGAGCGCGCACTGACGAAGGACCAGATTCTCGAGCTGTACATGAACCAGATTTATCTGGGTCAGCGCGCCTACGGTTTTTCGGCGGCGGCGCGCGTGTACTTCGGCAAGGACCTGAAGGACATCACGGTCGCTCAGGCGGCGATGCTCGCGGGCCTGCCGAAGGCGCCTTCGGCGTATAACCCGATCGTCAATCCGCACCGCGCGAAGATTCGCCAGGAGTACATCCTCAAGCGCATGCTCGACCTCGGCTACATCACCCAGGCGCAGTACGACGTGGCGATCAAGGAGCCGCTGCAGACGAAGACGGCCGGCACCGAGTACAACGTGCACGCCGAATACGTCGCGGAAATGGTGCGCCAGATGATGTACGCGCAGTACAAGGACGAGACCTATACGCGCGGCCTCACGGTGACGACGACGATCGATTCGGCCGACCAGGACGCCGCGTACGCGGCCGTGCGCAAGGGCGTGATGGACTATGAGCGCCGTCACGGCTATCGCGGACCGGAAGGCTTCGTGCAACTGCCCGCCGACGGCGACGACCGCGAGCAGGCCATCGAAGACGCGCTCACCGATCACCCGGACAACGGCGACCTCGTCTCGGCGGTCGTGACCGACGCGGGCCCGAAGTCGGTGACGGCGCAACAGCTCGACGGCACCTCGGTGACGGTGACGGGCGAGGGCCTGCGCTTCGTCGCCGCCGCGCTCTCGCCGCGCGCGTCGCAGGCGCTGCGCATTCGCCCCGGCTCGATCGTGCGCCTGATGGAAGACGCGAAGGGCAACTGGCAGATCACGCAGCTGCCGCAGGTCGAAGGCGCGCTCGTCTCGCTCACGCCGCAGGACGGTGCGATCCGTGCGCTGATCGGCGGCTTCGACTTCAACAAGAACAAGTTCAACCACATCACGCAGGCATGGCGTCAGCCGGGCTCGAGCTTTAAGCCGTTCATCTACTCGGCTTCGCTCGAAAAGGGCCTCGGACCGGCGACGATCATCAACGACGCGCCGCTGTACTTCCCCCCCAGCTCGCCGGGCGGCGACGCGTGGGAGCCGAAGGACGACGACCAGCCCGAAGGGCCGATGTCGATGCGCCTCGCGCTGCAGAAGTCGAAGAACCTCGTGTCGATCCGCATCCTCTCGTACATCGGCACGAAGTACGCGCAGGACTACGTGACGCAGCGCTTCGGCTTCGACGCGGACAAGACCCCGCCGTACCTGCCGATGGCGCTCGGCGCGGGCCTCGTCACGCCGCTGCAGTCGGCGGGCGCGTATAGCGTGTTCGCGAACGGCGGCTATCGCATCAACCCGTACCTGATCGCCGAAGTGGACGACGCGCGCGGCCAGCCGATCCTGCGCGCGCAGCCGCTGGTGGCGGGCCAGAATGCGCCGCAAACGCTCTCGCCGCGCAACGCGTTCGTGATGAACAGCCTGCTGCACTCGGTGGCGACGGCGGGTACCGGCGCCGGCACCAACGTGCTCCATCGCAACGACCTGCAAGGCAAGACCGGTACGACCAACGACGCCAAGGACGGCTGGTTCGCGGGTTATCAGCGCACGCTGGTTGCCGTGGCGTGGATGGGCTACGACCAGCCGAAGAGTCTAGGCAGCCGCGAATTCGGCGCGCAGCTCGCGTTGCCGATCTGGGTGGAGTACATGCAGCGTGCGCTGCGCGGCGTGCCGCAGGAAGAGCCGGCGATGCCCGAGGGCCTCACGACGATCAACGACGAACTGTTCTTCTCGGACATGACGCCGGGTAGCGGCTTCGTCGCGAGCATCGGTCTGGACTCCGCGAACCCGGCGGGTGCGGCGAGCGATGCGAGCGGCGCGACCGGCAGCATGGGTCCGGGCGGCATGACCCCGCCGAGCGTGACCACGACGGAGAAGAAGCAGATCATGGATCTGTTCGAATCGAACAAGCCTTGATGCTGGTTCGATGAGTTCTGCAGGATAAACACGGCGCGTCGGCAACGGCGCGCCGTGTTTTGTTTGGTGAGCAGAATTTCCTTGTGGGCCAAGGAGTTGGTCGAGCTTTCCAGGGCTTTTCCACAGGGCTGTCAACGAAATCTGTGGGTAACTCTCGCGCTGAGTTTTCCACAGTTTTTGTTGAAGCCCCTGTTCATAACCCTGGGATATCGAAGCTAACTGGCTGACGCCAAAGGCTTTGTGCACAGGCAAGCGGTATGAGGCATCGCGCCTCGAAACACATCGTCAGAACGCAGTCCGAAGGTTTGGCTGTGCGAACCGCGCGAATACGTGACGGCCTGAACAGGCAGGAATACGAACGACTCCACGCTAGTGAAGCGCGGAGAGCAGGACTACGCAGTGTCCCGGTTCCGCGGCGCGCAGAGCGCCGTTTCGATCGCGTCTTCCAGCCGGTCGTTGCCCCAGAACATTGCCTCGCCGACAAAAAACGTCGGTGCGCCGAAGATGCCGAGATCGCGAGCCGCCTGGGTGCGCTCGCGCAGGCGCAGCCGGTTCGCTTCGCTGCCGGCTTCCTCGATGAGCCGCTGTGCCGGCAATCCGAGCGTGTCGAGCAGGTGTGCAACCGCTTCGGGCGAATCGACTTCGAGGTCGTCGCCATAGTTGCGCGTCATGACGGCGCGGCACCAGTCGGGCAGCCACGGCTCGTCGGCGGCGAGCACGGCGATGCGCGTCGCGAGCACGGTGCGGCGGGGAAACTCGGTGGGCTGCTGCCACGGCAGCGCGTATTTGCGGCACTGCCGGCGCATGTCCTGCCACACATAAGCGCCTTTTTCCTTCTGCACGACGAAGGGCGGACCTTCCCAGCCGAGCGCGTCGAGAATGGGGCCGAGGAGGAAGGGCCGCCAGCGAACATCCACGCCATTTCGTGTCGCGAGCGCGTCGATGCGCATCACGCTCAGATAGCTGTAGTTGCTGGCGAGGTCGAACCAGAAGTCGAGCGATGGACGGGGCATGCTGTCGTCTCCATGAAGCGGTTGCGCCGGCGTGCGCGGCGCTTGCGATCATGGTACGCCGAGACGCCCGGACAATCGCGCGTGCTACTTGCCTTGCGCGGCGGCGCCAGTGTCCGATGCGGGCGCGGCAGCGGCCGTGTCCGCCCCGCGGCCACTGCCGAGCGTCGCCGGGTTGACCGGCGGATTGCCCATCGCCTGGAAGAGGGCGGCCGTATCGGAGAGCCGCGTGCCGCGATAGCGGATTTCGTCGAGCCGTGCGTTA
This sequence comes from Paraburkholderia sp. EG287B, assembly GCF_040965595.1. Taxonomy (NCBI): domain Bacteria; kingdom Pseudomonadati; phylum Pseudomonadota; class Betaproteobacteria; order Burkholderiales; family Burkholderiaceae; genus Paraburkholderia; species Paraburkholderia sp. EG287B. Next base: position 200,205 of record NZ_JBFRCG010000001.1, on the reverse strand, counting down.
CGCCATTGCTGCTCGCTTTGGCGCACCGCGTACCACGGCACCGCGCCGAGCTTGTAGCGCGCGTTGGTGTCCTCGTAGACGCCCTGGGCCGTGCGTGCCGAGGTACTGGCCGCGTCGAGGGCCTGGGCGTCGTGATCGAGCGCGGCGAGACGGTCGGCGACATCCTGGAACGCCGTGAGCACCGTTTGCTTATAGGTGTCGTTGGCTGCCTCGTAGGACTGCAGCGCCGCGCGCCGCTGGGCGACGAGTGCGCCGCCGTGGAAGATCGGCTGCGAAAGCGAAGCGCCGATCGCCCACAGCGCGCCCGCGCCGGAGGTCACCACCGGCCAGCTGAAGCCGCCCTGGCCGAGCGCCGCCGAAAGCGTGATGCTCGGGTACATCTGCGCGGTGGCGGCGCCGACGCCGGCGGCGGCCGCCTTGAGCGTGGCTTCGGCGGCTTCGATGTCGGGACGGGTTCTCAGGAGTTCTGAAGGGATGACCACGGGCACCTGCGCGGGCAAGGTCAGGCTGGCGAGATCGAGGTCGGGCGGCGCCTGGTCAGGCGTACGGCCGATCAGCACGGCGAGCGCATGGCGCTGTGCGATCCATTGCTGACGCAGCCCCGGCAGACTCGCCGCGAGCGACGCCGCGCTCTGCTGCGCGCTGAGCAGATCGGTGTGCGAGGCCGAGCCGAGTGCGTAGCGCTTTTGCACGTCGTCGGCCTGCGCATTGGCGAGCGCGATCAGCTGCTCGGTCGTGTCGATCTGCGCATGCAGCGTTGCCGCGCCGAGCGTGCTCGCCACGATGTTCGCCGCGAGCGCGCGCTGCGCGGCCTCGAACTGGAACGCCTGCACGTTCACGCGCGAGGCGAGCGCCGCGTTGTTCAGGCGGGTCGCGCCGAACACGTCGAAGGTGTAGCGCACGTCGATCAAGCCCGCAAAAATCGCGTATTGCAGCCGGTCGATGCCGAACTGCGGGATCGCGGGTTGCTGCTGGCGTTGCGCGATGCCGATGGCGTCGACGGTCGGCAGCAGCGAGCTGCCGATCTGGCCGCGCAACTGCTCGCGCGCGGCTTGCAGGTTGTGGTCGGCGGCGGCGAGGTTCGGGCTGTTGGCGAGCCCCTCGTTGACGAGCGCATCGAGCGCGTCGCAGCCGTAGAGCGTCCACCATTGCGGCACCGGTTCCGCGCCCGTCACGAACTGCTGCGCGACGCCCTGGGCGGCGACCGTCTGTGCCGGTTGCGCCTGCGCACCGTAGTGCTCGGGCTGCGGCATGGCGGGCGGCTCACCGGTTGGGCCCATCGCGCAGCCTGCCAGCGCGAGCGCGGCGCATGCGGCGAGCAAGCCGGGCGCGTGCGGAAAACGTGTTGCGGGCAAACGCGCCGTTTCATGCGGGCCCGACGCCAATGTCGAAGAATCCGTCTTCATGATGCCTGTTCCGGCGTCTTGCCGGTCTCGTCAGTCTCGCTGCTGCGCACGCGGAACGCGGCCGCGTACGCCGCGGGCAGGAAGAACAGCGTGAGCACGGTCGCAATCGTGATGCCGCCCATCAGCGCCGTCGCCATCGGTCCGAAGAAGTTCGAGCGCAACAGCGGAATGAGCGCGAGCACGGCGGCCGCGGCGGTCAGCATGATTGGCCGGAAGCGGCGCACCGTGGCGCCCACCACGGCGTCGAAGCGCTTGTGCCCGGCGCGGATGTCCGTTTCGATCTGGTCCACGAGAATCACCGAGTTGCGCATGATGATTCCGAACATGGCGATCACGCCCAGCATGGCCACGAAGCCGAACGGCTGCCCGAACACGAGCAGGGCGATCACCACGCCGATCAGACCGAGCGGCGCGGTCAGCACGACCATCAGCACGCGCGTGATGCTTTGCAGCTGGATCATGAGCAGCGTGAGCACGGCAATGGCGAGGACCGGCAACTGCGCGAAGATGGACGCCTGGCCCTTCGCGCTTTCCTCCACGGAGCCGCCCACCTCGATGTGGTAGCCGGGCGGCAGCGCGCGCTTGATCGATTCCAGTTTGCCGTCGAGCGCATGCGTGACGTCGATGCCTTGCGCGCCCGCACGCACGTCGGACTGCACGGTGATCGTGGGCTGCCGGTCGCGCGACCAGATCACGCCGTACTCCAGATCGTTGGCGAGATGCCCGAGCGCACCGAGCGGCACCGGGCCGTTCGGTGTGGGCATGGCGAGCGAGAGCAGACGCGCGGGATCGACGCGTTCGGCGGCGGGCGAACGCAGATCGACGCTGATGAGCTTGTCGCGCTCGCGAAATTGCGTGACGGTATAGCCCGAGTACGTCAACTGCAGGAAATTGGCGATGTCCTGCGACGAGACATTGAGCGCGCGCGCCTTTTGCTGGTCGATCTGGAAGTGCAGCGAGCGTCCCGCCGGTTCGTCCCAGTCGAAACTGACGTTGTCGGTACGCGGATCGGCGCGCATCGTCGCCGCCACCTTGTTCGCGATGTCGCGCACGCTCGGGATATCGTCGCCGCTCACGCGGAACTGCACGGGGTAGCCGACCGGCGGCCCGTTCTCGAGGCGCGAGAGACGCGTGCGGATGGCCGGGAACTTGTCGCGCAGCATCGGTTCGAGCCAGCTGGCGAGCTTCTCGCGGTCTTCGACCGACTTCGTCGTGATCACGAACTGCGCGAAATTGGGCTGCTGCAACTGCTGATCGAGCGGCAGATAGAAGCGCGGCGCGCCGGTGCCGACGAAATCGATGAAACGATCGATCTCGGGGCGGCCCTTGATCGCCGCTTCGAGGCGCTTCGTCTGGCGCAGCGTCGCATCGATCGAGGCGCTTTCGGGCAGGCGCACGTCCACGAGCAGCTCGGGCCGGTCGGAACTCGGGAAGAACTGCTGCGGCACGAGCTTGAAGCACGCGAGCGCGGCCACGAACAGCGCGATGGTCAGCACGAGCACGATGGCATGGCGCTCGATGCACCAGCCGATCCAGCCGCGCAGCCGCCGATAGAAACGCGTGTCGTAGATCTCGTGCTCGTGATCGTCGCCATGGGCGGCGTGCGCCGCATCCGGATCGGGCTTGCGCTCGGGCAAGAGCCGGTAGCCCAGCAGCGGGATCAGCACGACGGCCGCGAACCACGAGGCGATCAGCGCGATGGCGGACACCTGGAAGATCGAGCGCGTGTACTCGCCGGTGCTCGACCTCGCGAGCACGATGGGCAGGAAACCCGAAACGGTGACGAGCGTGCCGGTCAGCATCGGGAACGCGGTGCTGGTGTAGGCGAATGCAGCGGCGCGCGTGCGGTTCCAGCCCTGCGCGAGCTTCACTGCCATCATCTCGACGGAAATGATGGCGTCGTCGACGAGCAGGCCGAGCGCGAGCACGAGCGTGCCGAGCGACACCTTGTGCAGACCGATGCCGAAGAGGTACATCGCGAGCGAGGTGACAGCGAGCACGATCGGAATGGTGATGACCACCACCATGCCCGTGCGCACGCCGAGCGAAACGAGGCTCACGAGCAGCACGATGCCCACGGCCTCGGCGACGGCTTCGACGAAGTCGTCCACCGAGCGCGCGACCGCATCGGGCATGCTCGACACCTCCACGAGCTTCAGCCCAGCGGGAAGTTGCGCGCGCAACTGCTCGACGCGCGCATCGAGCGCCTTGCCGAGGCGGATCACGTCGCCGCCCGGCTGCATCGTGAGGCCGATGCCGAGCACCGCCTGGTTCTGGAAGCGCATCTGCGTGGCGAGCGGCTCGTCGTAGCCGCGCCGGATCGTGGCGATGTCGCCCAGCCGAAACGTGCGGTCGTTCACGCGGATCAGCGTATCGGCGAGCACCTTGAGGTCCTCGTACTGGCCGCTCGGGCGCACGAACACGCGGTCGTCGGCGGTCGTGAGCGTGCCCGCGGCGGAGACGCTGTTCTGCGCGCCGATCACCTGGCCGAGCTGCGTGGGCGAGATGCCGAGGCGTGTGAGCTGCGTGTTCGGAATCTCGATGTAGATGCGCTGCTGCGGATCGCCGAAATAATCGACCTTGCCGACGTCGGGCACGCGCAGCAGCTGCTCGCGCAGCTTGTCTGCGTAATCGTGCAGTTGCGCGGGCGAAAAGCCGTCGCCCTCCAGCGCGTAGATGTTGGTGTAGACGTCGCCGAACTCGTCGTTGAAGAACGGCCCTTGCACGCCTTGAGGCAGCGTGTACGCAATGTCGCCGACTTTCTTGCGCACCTGGTACCAGGTCTCGCGCACTTCGCTCACGGGCGCGGAGTCCTTCATCGTGAAGAACACGAGCGATTCGCCGGGCCGCGAATAGCTGCGCAGAAAGTCGATATAAGGCGTTTCCTGCAGCTTGCGGCCGATACGGGTCGTCACCTGGTCCTCAACCTGGCGCGCGCTCGCGCCGGGCCAGAAGGTCTGGATGACCATCACGCGGAACGTGAAGGGAGGGTCTTCCGATTGCGCAAGACGCGTATAGGCGAGCGCGCCGAATATCGTTGCCAGCACAACGAGAAAGGTGACGAGCGCCCGATGCCGCAGCGCCCACGCCGACAGGTTGAAGCGGCCCTCTTCGTGATCGGCGCCGGGACCCGGGTCCGTCGTCTGGCTCATGACGCGAAGTCCTCGGGATGCAGCGGCGCGACCGGCCGTACCCGCTCGCCCGCGTGCACCGTATGGACGCCTTGCAGCACGATGCGCTCGCCGTCCTGCAATCCGCTTGCCACGGTGATCGTGCGCGCGTCGTAGCGCGCGATGCTTACGCGCCGCAACTGCAGCACGTTGTCGGGCGCGTGGACGACCCAGATGGCGGGCGCCTCGCCGTCGTGGAAGAGCGCGGTGGCCGGCACGGTAAACGCGGCCGGCGCGCTGGCCTCGCTCGGGGCCGCGAACGCCACGTTGGCGGTCATGCCGAGGCGCACGTCGGCGTCGGGATGTTCGAGCGTGAGCCGCGCGCGCCACGTGCGGCTTTGCGGGTCCGCCGCGGCGGCGAGTTCGCGCAGGCGCGCCGTGTAGTGGCGGCCGGGCAGGGCACCGAGCGTGACCTGCGCGGTGTCGCCGGTGTGCAGCGCGGCCACGGCGCGCTCGGGCAGGTCGCACACCACGTCGACGTCGCCGCTCCACGCGAGCTGGTAGACCGCCTGGCCGGCCTGCACGTTCTGGCCGGTGTCGGCGTTTTCGGCGGTGATGACACCCGCGTGGTCGGCGACGATCTGCGTATAGCGCAGCTGGTTCTTTGCCAGCGCGAGCTGCTGCTGCGCCTGATCGCGCTGGGCCGCGGCCGAGGCGTAGGCATCCTGCGTCTGTTCGAGCTGCGCGCGGGCGATGAGATTGGCCGCCGACTGGGCCGTGTCGCGATCGAGCTGCTGCTTCGCGAAGCCGAGGCGATGCTGCGCGGCGTCGAATTGGGCCTGCGCGCTGGCCGCGTTCTTTTCGAAGTCTGCAGGATCGAGCCGCGCGAGCGTCTGGCCGGGCTTGACGCTGTCGCCCAGGCGCACGCTGCGCTCGATGATCTTGCCGTTCACGCGAAACGAAAGCGGCGTGGCGTTGCGCGCCTCGATATCGCCTGGATAGACGGGACTCACGCCGCCGCCGTCGGGGTGCACGGTCATCGAGACGACCGTGCGCGGCTGCGGCGGGGCTTCCTTTTCCTTGCCGCAGGCAGCCAGCGTGACGACGCCGAACACGAGAAGCACATTCGCGGCATGCCGCCACGGTGCACTGAACTTACCGGTACCACTGCGCATTCTGCTCGATGCGCCACGACCGCGACGATTCACCTGGACCTCGATAGGCTGGGTGCGCACGCAGACCGCAATGCCGCCGGACCGGCTGCGCCGCCATTGAGTCGCGGGCGCGGCGCGGCTCGCGCACCGGCCCGGACCTGGGATGATGAGCCGGATTCTAATACAACCTTGTATCTGAGTGCGAAACTGAATCCGAGGAATGTTTCAGTGCTAGACTCGCGTCCATCCGTGATACATAACGACGCCCCACGCCATGAAGCGCATCCGACTCACCCGCGAACAAAGCCGCGACCAGACGCGCGAGCGCCTGCTCGACGCCGCGCAGGCCGTGTTCATGAAAAAAGGGTTCGTGGGCGCGAGCGTCGAGGACATCGCGCACGCGGCGGGGTACACGCGCGGCGCGTTCTACTCGAACTTTTCGGGCAAGTCGGACCTGCTCGTGGAACTGCTGCGGCGCGATCACGAAGCCATGCAGACCGACCTGCGCGCCATCTTCGAGACCGAGGTCTCGCGCGAGCAGATGGAGGCGCGCGTGCTCTCCTACTACAGCCGTATGCCGCAGGACAACAAGGTCTTCCTGCTGTGGGTGGAAGCCAGGCTGCTGGCCGCGCGCGACGCGCGCTTTCGCACGCGCTACAACGCCTTCATGAAGGAAAAACGCGAAAGTCTTGCCGTGTACATCGAGGAATTTGCGGCGCGCGTGGGCATGCCGGTGCCGCTCGATCCGGAATTGCTCGCGCTCGGGCTGATGGGGCTGTGCGACGGGGTGCAGTTTCTCGCCACGGCCGATCCGCAGCATGTCACGCCGCCGGTCGTCGAAACCGTGCTGGGGACTTTTTTCGCACGCGTGGTGTTCGGCCGCGACGCGTGAGCCCGGCGTGCACGCAGCCCGCGACGCGCGCGCGTCAGGAGCCGAGGCCAGGGCCGTAGTTGCTGCCGATCAGCCGCGTAACCGACGCGACGTCCTGGTAATCCTGCTCGGGCATGCCGTCGAGGATGCCGAGCACCTCGTTGCTGGCGCCGGCCTCGCGCGCGGCGTCCACGAGTTCGTCCTTGTTGGCGGGCCAGCGCACTTCGCGCAGCACGTCGGCGAATTGCAGGTCGATGGGTTCGTCGGGAATGCGAGAGGCTGACATGCGTGGCGTCCTTTGCGCGGGCGGCCGGCATTGGCGGTCCGCGTCGTCGTCTCGTTTGTTGTGCGGATTTTGTTCAGACTTTGTTCGCGCTTTGTTTGCATTGCAGCGCGCAGCGCTAGCGCCGCGCCTCAAGCATACACAATCCTCCTCGCACGCCCTCGCGGCGTGCGCACGCGCTGCTCATTTGCCGCTCATGCGCCACTTTTCTTTGCCGCTTGTTCGCAAACGGGAGTACCGGCCAGGCTCAGGTCTGCTCGTGCAGGTCCGGGCTTAGCGTCTTGTCCAGCCGATGCGACCTGGGCAGCGTGAGGTACTCCCAGTGTTGCGGACCGTTGGCGGTCACGGGCACGTTGGGGGCGGGGGGCGCCACGGGGGCGTCGTAGGCGTGGGACTGTCCACTTGCGAGCGGAATGTGCGCGCTGGCCTGGGCGACCGGTGAGTCCTGGGCGGTGCGTACCGGAGCGGCGAAGCACGACGCCGACAACAGCACGGTGGTCATCAGTGTCGAGGTTTTCATCGCTCGACCTCCTTTCTCATGCGGCCCATAGGTCGCAGCAAGCGCCGTACCGCATCCGCCAGCGTGGGTGGCGGCGCAGGCAGCCGCGCCAGCCGGGGCGGCCCGGCGCGCCGCTACGCGAAGGCGCAACGAGCCACCTGGACGGCTCATGTGCGCGAGGCGCATACGGAAATACCATGATGGCAGGAAATGCGCCGACACGTCTCGAACGCGCGTGCTTTTTTGTCGGCGCCGCCGTTACGCGGGATTAAAGCGAGGGCCTGCGCAGCGCCTCGAAACGCGTCCAGGGCCACGACGGGCGGTCGCGCATATAGCCGTTGAGCCAGTTCCATTGTGGGTGGCGCTGCATGAACGCCTGGGCGTCGAACGGGCGGCCGCAGGGATGGCCCCAGCGCGCCCAGAACGACAGATCGCGCGCCATTTCGCTGTCGACCACCTTGCCGTCGTTCGCGCCCCATGGGTTGAACGGCCCGTGGTCGGCGCCGCCGAAGCGCGCGTCGTCGAGTTCGAGATGGCCGCAGATCGTGCGCGAGCACGGGTTGTCGCTGCGCTCGAGGTAGACGTCGTGGTGGTCCGCAATCATCGCCTTGGCGAGTTCGGCGTCGATCGTCCCGCGGTGCTCCTGCGCGAGTTGCATGAAGCGCAGGCGGCGCGCGCCGTTGCGGCGCACGTCGGTGTAGTCGTCGGCTTCGCCGGTGCACTCCTGGTTGCGGATCTTGAGGTCCGTGGCCGCGTTGAAGCCGCTGTAGAAGCCGTCTTTCGTGCTCTCGAAGCCCGCGTGCTGCAGGCCCAGTTCGTAGCGCGCGATCTCGCCCGTTTTGGTGTCGCCGAGCAGCCAGCTGTTCACATAGCCCGCGTTGTTCGCCTGCGCGAACATCTCGCACCATTGCGCGATGCTCGACGCATACTGCGTCGCGCGGCGCGAGCGATAGAACTCGGGGGCGCCGTTCGCACGGTAGCCGATGAAGTTCGAGATGGTCGTCTCCGTCACCATCAGGCCCGCGCCGTTGATCCAGAAGTCGGTGAGGCTCGAGATGCAGCCGGGCAGGCCCTGCATGAGGATACGGTGCCCCGAGTCGGGCACGATGTCGAACACGATATTGAAGGCATCGCCGGCCGCGTAGCGGTCCCACGAGTTGTGCGCCATGACGATGCGGCCGTCGCGCGTCGCGCTGCCCGTCGCGATGAAGGCGCTGCAATGGTGGCCGCGCCGCCCGCGCCAGGGGCGCACCGCCGGCTGCGCTTGCTGTGTCGCAACATGAACCGGCCACCAGCTCTGCAGCAGGTCCATGTAGCCGTTCCAGGCGAGCACTTCGGCGAATTTGAGACCGGCGCCGTCGGCGATACCCTGGATCTCGTCGGCGAATTCGGTGTCGAGGCGCGGCGCGAACTGCACGATCGCCGCGTTGATGAAGGTGTCGAAGTCCTCGCCCGTGTCCCACTTCGCGAGGTAGCGCGCGGTGCGGATCGCATTGCGGATTTCGTTGGCGAGCAATTTGCCGTGCTGCTCGCCGCGGTCGTAAGGCTCGCCCTGCAAGTGCACGAATATCCAGCCCGCGTGGTCGCGGCGTACGGCTTCGAGTGAGGGTTCGCTCATCTTCGCTCCGGTCATCCCCGCGTCGATTCTCGCTGCCCGCTGCGCGCACGTCGGTGCGCGGACGCACAGGGCGGGCCGCGTAGCGCGTTTCCCTCTAGATTCTAGAAAATCCGCTGCGCTTTGCCACGGGGCTCGTGGGCTGGCGAAGCCTACCGCTCCGCGTTCATGCGCTGATAGGCGTCGAGCAGCGACGTCTTGTACACCACGCCCGCGAGTGTCGGCTCGCGCGTGCTTTCGACCACGGGCAGGCGCTCGCCCTGAAACGACATGAAGTGCTGCAGGCCGACGGCGAGCGGCATGTCGGGCGTGAGCACGTCGAACGTCGGCTTCAGGTAGTCGCGGGCGTGCTTGTGCGCGGTATCGCGCTTTTGCAGCAGGTCCGAGGTGATGTCGGCGAGCGCAACCGCGCCGAGAAAGCGCCCCGTCTCGTCGGTCACGTAGAGGTACTTGACCGGATATTCGAGGAACACGCGCGTCATCTCCTGCACCGTGGCGCTCTCCAGAACGACAGTCTGCGCGGGGCGCACCAGCTCGCGCATCTGCGTCATGCGCAGGCGCATGCGTTCGGCTTCCTCGCGATTGCGATGCAGCGTGATTTCGTACATCGACGCCTTGCCGATCGCGCGCGCGACGAAATACGCAACGACGCACGAGAGCATGAGCGGCAGCACCACCTGGTAGCTCAGCGTCATCTCGAAGATCATCAGAATCGCCATGAGCGGCGCCTGGGTCGCGCCCGCGAGGAACGCGCCCATGCCCACCATCGCGTAGGCGTACGACGCCGAGGTGCCGTCGGGCCAGAGCGCGTGCATGCCCTGGCCGAACAGGCAGCCGAGCACGGCGCCCATGAAGAGCGTCGGCGTGAACACGCCGCCCACGGCGCCCGAGCCGACCGTCGCGGCCGTCGCGATGAGCTTGAAAACGAGCACCGTGGCGAGCGCCGTCCAGGTCCACGGCGAATGGAGGATGGAGTTCACGACGCTATAGCCGTTGCCCCACACCTCGGGCGTCCACACCGAAAGAATGCCGACCACGAGACCGCCGAGCGCGAGCCGCACGGGCAGCGGCGCGTTGATGCGGCCAAAGCCCTTTTTCGCGGTGGCCATCATCATGAGGAACTGCGGGGCGAGCGCGCCGCACAGGAGGCCGAGCCCCACGAAGAGCAGCACCTCGACGCCCGTCACCGGCGGGAACACGGGCATCTCGTACGGCGGCTTGTAGCCCGCGAACTCGCGCATGGTGATGTTGGCGACGACCGAGGAGACCACGATCGGCCCGAAGCTTTCCATGACGATGGAGCCGAGCACGATTTCGGTCACGAAGAAGGCGCCGGCGATGGGCGCGTTGTACGCCGAAGTGATACCGGCCGCCGCGCCGCACGCGACGAGCAGGCGCAGCCGCGAGGGATCGAAGTGGACCCAGCGGCCGATCAGCGAGGCGGCGAGGGCGGCGAGCTGCACCATCGGGCCTTCACGGCCGATCGAGCCGCCGCTCGCGATCGTGAAGAGCGACGAGAGGCTGCGCCAGATGCTCGTGCCGACGGGCATGACGCCGTCGCCGATCGCCACCGCCTCGATGTAGTCGGCGTGCATCGCCTTGCCGCTGCTGCCGGGCGCCTTGCGCCGCGCGAGCAGCAGCAGGCATCCCGCGATGAAGCCGCCGGCGGCCGGCATCCAGATGCGCCGGTGCCACGGCAGGTGGCGCGCCATCTCGACAAGGCTGCCTTCGCTGCCCGTGAAAAGCATTTGCACGTGCGCGATGCCCTCGCGAAAGATCACGGTCGCAAACGCGCCCGCCACGCCGACGATGACCGACCAGATCAGCATCGTATGGGCGTCGGACAGGCGAAAGAGATCGCGCGCGCGGGTGCGCAGTTTCAGCAGGAATGACAGCACGGCGGGCGGGTCAGGTTAAGGGTGAAAGAAAGCCGCGCGTGCGCAGGGCGCGACGTGCGGCGGGAAGCATAACGGGTGCGCGGCGACAAGTGCGCGCCGCGTGCATGAAACCGGGCGGCGGCGGATGCCTTCCACGGCCCGCGCGCATTCAGCGCACGGCCCGGTCGAGTTCGGGGTAGTGCCGGAAGATGCCCGTTTCGTTGAACGGCAGCCGCCGCTCCGAGTCGAGATAGGCGGCGATATGCGGGCGTTTGGCCACGGCGTCGCGCAGCGCGACGACCTGCGGATAGTGATCCCCGAAATGCTTCGTCGCCTTTGGAAACGCGTAGCGCAGGCCCTCGACGATCTGAAACATCGACAGATCGACATAGCTGAGCGCGTTGCCCACCATGTGGCGCGGGCCGTCCGGATTCTGCGCGAGCACGCGCTCGAAATAGCTCATGAATTTCGGAATGCGATGCGCGATGAAATCCGCCGAGCGCGCCTTCGCTGCGTCCTTCTGGTCCTCGTAGTAGAGCCCGCTGGCGATCGGATGATGGGTGTCGTGCGCTTCGGTCACGAGGTCCGCGATCGTCAGTTGCAGGCCGTTCGCGACGATGCGCAAGCTCTCGTCGCGCGGCGCGAGCTTGAGCTTCGGGCCGAGATAGAAAAGGATATTGGCGGTTTGCGGCACGATCAGGTCGCCGTCCTTGAGGAAGGGCGGGGCGTAGGGCGGATACGGTTCGTCGCTCTCCAGTTCGCCCATCATCGCGCCGATGCCGAGGCCGTCCTTCTTCTCGCCTCGCGCCACGTCCACGTAGGGCGCCTGCGCCTCTTCCAGCGCGAGCCGCACGAATTCGCCCCGGCCCTGCAGACCGTCCCAGTAATAGAGTTCGTATGCCATCGGTCGTCCCCTTGCGTTCATGGCCGTGCTCGCCACGGCCCGCGCGGCCGCTGCCCACGCAACCGGCAGCAACGCACAGTATCGCTCGCAACGCTCGCGCCTGGTTCGCGTGTGGCGTGCGCACGCGAGATGGCGTAAGGGGGCCGCGCGCAGAAACGCAAACAGCCCCGCCGCAGGCGGGGCCGGTGGCCGGGAGCGCCGGCGCACAAGGGATCGGGTCGGGGCGCGCGGCCCTCGGGCGCCGGGTCATCCGAACAGGCGCTGCACGCCCCAGGTGATCGCGAGACCGCCGCCGACCAGCCAGAGGTAGATGATGAAACCGGCGGTCAGTGCCCGCGGGCCGGCCTGGCGGATTTGCGAGACACGCGTCTCGATGCCGAGCGCGGTCATCGCCATGGTGAGCGCGAAGGTGTCGAGCGTGTTGACCGCGTGGGTGGCCGTTTCGGGCAGCACGTGGAGCGAATTGACGATCACGAGCGCGAGGAAGCCGAGCGCGAACCAGGGCACCGCGAGCTTGCGCGCGCCGCCGTGGCTGGCGTGGCCGTCGGCCATTGCCTTGCTGCGCGCCGCGCGGTTGAGCCACACGCCGAGCACGAGCAGCACCGGCACGAGCAGCATCACGCGCGTCATCTTGACGATGGTGGCGATGTGCGTGGCCTCCGGGCTTACGTTGCTCGCCGCGCCCACCACCTGCGCGACCTCGTGGATCGTGCCGCCGAAGAAGAGCCCGGCGCCGAGCGTATCGAGATGCAGCCAGCCCGCGCGGAACAGCACCGGGTAGAGGAACATCGAAAGCGTGCCGAACAGCACCACGCTGCCCACGGCCATGGCGCTCTTGTGCGGCTTCGATTGCAGCGTGGATTCGAAGGCGAGCACGGCCGCCGCGCCGCAGATCGCGCTGCCGGCCGCCGTGAGAATGGCGGTGTCGCGGTCGAGCTTGAGGAGCTTCATGCCGACCCAGGTGCCGATCACGAGCGTGCTCACGACGATCACGACCGATTCGACGAGCCCCGGCACGCCGACCTGGGCGATTTCCTGCAGGCTCACGCGCAGTCCGAAGAACGCCACGGCAATGCGCAGCAGCTTGCGCGCGGAGAAGTTCACACCGGCGGCCCAGCTTTCGGGCATGCCGTCGCGCAGCGCATTGCCGTAGATCGCCCCCGCGACGATGCCGACGATCAGCGGGCTCATGCCGAGCCCGGCGATGGCGGGCAGCGACGCGACGCTGGTGACGGCGGCCGCGAACAGCGCGACGAACAGGACGCCGTTGAGCTGCCCGCGGGTGGACGGCGATGATGCGTGCGCAAGACTGGGTGTAGACATGACGGCCTCTCTACCGGGCAATCCGGTCGAAAAATGGGGTAGCGAACAGGTCGCTATCGAATGGCCTAATCCTAATTTAGATATATCGATATGAAAAATCGTGATTTGTGACGTAATATATAGGACAACACGATGGTTTTCCACGATGACCCCGGAACAACTGATAACTTTCGCTGCCGTCGCCGAGCATCTCAATATCAGTCGAGCTGCGCTGGCACTGCATTTGTCGCAACCGGCCGTCTCGGGCCAGTTGCGGCTGCTGCAGGAGGAGATCGGCGAGCCGCTGTACCAGCGCGACGGCCGCGGGGTTCGCCTCACGCCCACGGGCGAGCAGCTTGCGGGCTACGCAGTGCGCCTGCGCGACACCTGGCGCGACGCCCTCAGCTACCGCGACGCGTTGCGCGGCCTCGAGCGCGGTACGCTGCGCATCGGCGCGACCACCACGCCCGCGAGCTACCGGCTGCCGTATCTGGTGGCGCAGTTCCACGGCTCCTATCCGCAGGTCAAGCTCGAAACGTCGAGCGGAAATTCGACGGACGTCGTGGGCATGCTCGGCGCGGTCGATATCGCGCTGATCGAGGGGCCGGTGGGCGAGCAGTTGCCGCCGGATACCGCTGTGCATGCCTGGCACGAGGACGAAATCGTCGCGATCGTGCCGCGCTCGCATACGCTGGCGTCGCAGCTCGACGCGCAAGGGGAGACGGCCGCTCCGATGCCGGCCATCACGGTGGAAGCGCTCGCGCAGTGGCCGCTGGTCCTGCGCGAGGATGGCTCGGGCGTGCGCCAGGTGGTCGAGCGCGCGTTCGCTCGCGCCGGCGTGCCCATGCGGGTGGCGCTGGAGATCGCGGGCGTGGAGGGCGTGAAGGAGGCAGTGCGGGCCGGTATGGGCATCGGCTTCGTCTCGGCGATGTCGATGCATCACGAGAACGGCGCCTTGCGGCAGATCCGCCTTGGGCCCGAGCCGCTTGCGCGGCGCTTCTCGATCCTGGTGCCACACGCGGGCGCGGCTTCGCGCGTTGCGCAGCGCTTCCTGGAACTGTGTCTCGCCGATGTTCCGGGCGTCTGAGCCCTCTGACCCAGGGCAATCCAGAATGGCGGCCTGAGCGGCTAACGCGCACTATCCGCCCTAATCAACCGGCGCGCAGGCGCTTTTTTTCGGGCTGGATTTGGAACCGGTTCCAAGAAAAGCGAAGTGCGCAACGGCAGGCAACAGGAAGACGGCAATGGCGGAAGTAGCAATCGTGGCGAGCGCGTTCGGCGCGCAGGCAATCTGGCGTGACGGTCACGCGGCGTGGAGCCGGCCGGCGCGGCGCGCGGGCGCGCAGGCGTTCGAGGTGCGGCGCGAGCTGATGCAGGATGCCGACGCGCAGCCCGAAGCGCTGCGCGCGCTCGGAACGGCGCTTGCGGACGAGGGTTTGTGGCGCGTGTGGTCCACCCCGGACACGCTGTATGGCGAGGATGGCGCGCTCGACGAGGCGGCACTATGCGGCGCAGTCGCCGCGGGACGGGCACTCGGTGCGCGTTTCGTGAAGCTGCAGCTGGGCGGTTTCGCAGGTGACGCCAGCGCGGCGCGCCTCGCGCGCCTGCTCGAAGCACTGGGCGCACGTACCGGCGACACCGTTGCCGCGAGCACCGGCCCGCGCGTCGTCGTCGAGAACGGCCAGCTCGAGCAGGGCGGCAAGCTCGACCAGTTCATCGGCCTCTTCAACGCGCTGCGCGACGGCGGCGCGCCGGGTGTGATCGGCATGACCTTCGACATCGGCAACTGGCAATGGCCGGGCGAGCCGCCGCTGCTCGCCGCCGCCGCGCTCGCGCCGTACGTCGAATACATCCATTGCAAGGCCGTGGTGGGCGAGGGCGCGCGCCGCTTCGCCGTCGCGCCGGACGACGACGACACGCTGTGCCGCGCCGCGCTCGCGCTGCTGCCGACCCACGTGCCGCGCGGCATCGAATTTCCGTTCGATCCGGCGCGCGTGCACGACGCCGCCGCGCACTACGTCGAGTGGCTCGCGGCCGCTTGAGCGCCGCGTGAAGCCGCGAAGCCGGTCCCCAGGCTCCCATACGATTCATCAGGAACGCATCTCATGACCGAAGCACTCGATGTCATCACCTACGGCGAAGCAATGGCGATGTTCGTCGCCGCGGAGCCGGGTCCGCTCGCCCAGGTCGCGCATTTCACGAAGCGCGCGGCGGGTGCGGAGCTCAATGTCGCGACCGGCCTCGCGCGCCTCGGTTTCAAGGTGGGTTGGATGAGCCGCGTGGGGGCCGACTCGTTCGGCCAGTTCGTGCGCGACGTGCTCACGCACGAAGGCATCGACGCGCGTTGCGTGAGCACCGACACGCGCTTTCCGACCGGCTTCCAGCTCAAGTCGAGGAACGACGACGGCAGCGATCCCGCTGTCGAGTATTTCCGTCGCGGCTCGGCGGCGAGCAAGCTCTCGGCTCGCGACTATCAGGCCGACTATGTGCTCGGCGCGCGCCATCTGCACCTGAGCGGCGTGGCGCCCGCCATCTCTTCCTCTTCACGCGAACTGGCGTTCAAGCTGGCCCACGAGATGCGCGCCGCGGGCCGCACGATCTCGTTCGACCCAAATCTGCGCCCCACGCTGTGGGGCTCGCAAGCCGAAATGGTGGGCACGCTCAACGAACTCGCGAGCTTCGCCGACTGGGTGCTGCCCGGCGTCGGCGAAGGCCTCGTACTGACGGGCTCGGGCGACCCGGAAGCCATCGCGCAGTTCTATCTTGCGCGCGGCGCACGCGGCGTGATCGTGAAGCTCGGCGCAGAGGGCGCGTACTACGCCACGGCCGAAGGCGAGCAGGGCCGCGTCGCGGCGCAGCGCGTGGAGCGCGTGGTCGATACCGTGGGTGCCGGCGACGGCTTCGCGGTGGGCGTGGTGAGCGCGCTGCTCGAAGGGCGTGAGCTTGCGGCGGCCGTGGCTCGCGGCAACCGCATCGGCGCGCTGGCCGTCCAGGTGATCGGCGACTCGGAAGGGTTGCCCACGCGCGCGCAGCTCGATGCGCTCGAAGCGGCGCAAACGCAGGCAGCCGCATAGCGGAACAGGCGGCGCAACGCCAAGTGCGGCGCGCCAAACGACATGAGACGAGAGGGCGGCACTGTCAGGTACCGAGCCCCATTCAACTGGAGACACCGATGACCTCAACCTCGCTCGCACCGCGCCGCTGGTGGGCAATCATGCCGATCGTGTTCATCACGTACAGCCTCGCCTATCTCGACCGCGCCAACTACGGCTTCGCCTCGGCGGCCGGCATCAACCGCGATCTCGGCATCAGCCCGGGGCTTTCGTCGCTGATCGGCGCGCTGTTCTTCCTCGGCTACTTCTTCTTCCAGCTGCCGGGCGCTGTGTATGCGGAGCGCCGCAGCGTGCGCACGCTCGTGTTCGCGAGCCTCGTGCTGTGGGGCGGCTGCGCCGCGCTCACGGGCGTCGTCACGAACATTCCGTCGCTGATGGCGATCCGTTTCGTGCTCGGCGTGGTCGAGGCGGCCGTGATGCCGGCCATGCTCATCTTCATCAGCAACTGGTTCACGAAGAAGGAGCGCTCGCGCGCCAACACGTTCCTGATCCTCGGCAATCCGGTCACGGTGCTGTGGATGTCGGTCGTCTCGGGCTATCTCGTCCATGCCTTCGGCTGGCGCCACATGTTCATCGCCGAGGGCGTGCCGGCTGTCGTGTGGGCCGTGTGCTGGTGGCTGCTCGTGCGCGACAAGCCCGCGCAGGTCGACTGGCTCTCCGACGACGAAAAGCGCGCGCTCGACGCCGCGATGCGCGCCGAGCAGGCCGCCATCAAGCCGGTGCGCAACTATGCCGAGGCGTTCCGCACGCCTGCCGTGATGCTGCTCTCGGCGCAGTACTTCTGCTGGAGCATCGGCGTGTACGGTTTCGTGCTGTGGCTGCCCTCGATCGTGAAGAACGGCTCGGCGCTCGGCATGGTCGAAACGGGCTGGCTTTCCGCCGTGCCGTATCTCGCGGCGACCATCGCGATGCTCGCCGCCTCGTGGGCGTCGGACAAGCTCGACAATCGCCGCGCCTTCGTGTGGCCGTTCCTGCTGGTCGGCGCGCTGGCCTTCGCGCTCTCCTACGCGCTCGGCTCGACGCACTTCTGGATCTCCTACGCGCTGCTCGTGGTGGCGGGCGCGGCGATGTACGCGCCGTATGGCCCGTTCTTCGCGATCGTGCCGGAACTGCTGCCGAAGAACGTGGCCGGCGGCGCGATGGCGCTGATCAACAGCATGGGCGCGCTCGGCTCGTTCGTCGGCTCCTATGTGGTCGGGTATCTGAATGGCGCGACGGGCTCGCCTGCGGCATCCTATGCGTTCATGAGCGCGGCGCTGCTCGTTTCGGTGGGCCTCACGCTCGCCGTCAAGCCGCAGCGCGCCGCCGCCCGTGCTTATGCATCGCCGGCTCACGGAAAATAACCTCTCTTTTCTAGCGCACTTATGAAGCCGAAAATCGTTGTCTACAAAGCCTTGCCCGCCGACGTCGCCGACTATCTGCGCGAGCACGCCGAACTCGTCGACGTCGATGCCGACCAGCCCGGCGCACTCGCCGCCGCGCTAAAGGACGCCGACGGCGCGATCGGCGCGAGCGTGAAGATCACAGCGGCGATGCTGGACGGTTCGCGCGTGAAGGCGCTCTCCACGATCTCCGTGGGCTACGACCAGTTCGACGTGGCCGATCTCACGAAGCGCGGCATCGTGCTCGCCCACACGCCTGACGTGCTGACCGAATCGACGGCCGACACCGTCTTCTCGCTGATCCTCGCGAGCGCGCGCCGCGTGGTCGAACTGGCCGACTGGGTCAAGGCGGGCCACTGGAAGGGCAGCATCGGCCCGGCGCAATTCGGCGTGGACGTGCAAGGCAAGACGCTCGGCATCGTGGGGCTCGGGCGCATCGGCGGCGCCGTGGCGCGCCGTGCCGCGCTCGGCTTCAACATGAAGGTGCTGTACACGAACCGCAGTCGGAACGAAGCGGCCGAGCGCAACTATGGCGCGCGCCGTGTCGAATTCGACGAACTGCTCGCCAGCGCGGACTTCGTGTGCCTGCAGGTGCCGCTCACCGACGCCACGCGCCATCTGATCGGCGCGGAACAGTTGAAGAAGATGAAGAAGGGCGCGATTCTCATCAACGCCTCGCGCGGCGCGACCATCGACGAAAACGCGCTGATCGCGGCGCTCGAAGCGGGCACGATCCACGGCGCGGGCCTCGACGTATTCGAGCGCGAGCCGATCGATCCCGCGTCGCCGCTGCTGCGCATGCCGAACGTGGTGGCGCTGCCGCACATCGGCTCGGCCACGCACGAGACGCGTCACGCGATGGCGCGCTGCGCGGCGGAGAACCTCGTCGCGGCGCTCGCCGGCACGCTTAACGTGAACGTCGTCAACCGCGAGGTGCTCGCGCGATGAGCATGGCTGCGGGCGGCGCGGATCGAGAGCGCGACGTCGGTACGACGGAAACGGGCGCTGCGGCGACGGCGCCGCGCCGCGCGACCATCAGCGACGTGGCGCGTGAAGCCGGCACCGGCAAGACCAGCATCTCGCGCTATCTGAACGGCGAGCTGGGCGTGCTTTCGCCCGACCTGCGCGCGCGCATCGAGGCGGCGATCGAGCGGCTCGACTATCGCCCCAACCAGATGGCGCGCGGGCTCAAGCGCGGCCGCAACCGTCTGCTCGGCCTATTGATCGCCGATCTCGCCAATCCCTATTCGGTGGAGATTCTGCAGGGCGTGGAGGAGGCGTGCCACGCGCTCGGCTACATGCCGCTCATCTGCCACGCGGCGAACGAGATCGACATGGAGCGGCGCTACCTGCAACTGCTCACCACGTATCGCGTGGAAGGCGTGATCGTCAACGCACTCGGCGTGCGCGAATCGATGTTGAAACCCGTGGGCAGCGGCGGCATTCCGGCGGTGCTGATCGATCGTACCGTCGACGGCCTCGATGCGGACATGGTCGGCCTCGACAACGCGGCGGCCGTGCGTCTCGGCACCGAGCATCTGCTTGCGCGCGGCTACGACGACATCGTGTTCGTGGTGCAGCCGTTCGAGCAGGTGAGTTCGCGGCGCGAGCGCGAAGCGGCGTTTCGCGAGTCGATGCAGACGACGAAGGGCGCGGCGCGCGGCCTCACGCACGTGCTCGATCTCCACGACGAAGCCGCCGTGCAAGCCGCGCTCGCGGCGCTCGACACTCACGTGGAACACGCGCTCGAGCGCGGTGCGCGGTGCGCGCTGTTCGCGGCCAACGCGCCGGTGGCGCTGCGCCTCGCCTTGCATCTGAAGGCGGCCCTCGGCGCGCAGTGGCAGCAGCGCGTGGCGCTCGCCGCCATCGACGATCCGGAGTGGGCCGAGCTTGCCGGCATTACGACGATCCGCCAGCCGACGCGCGAGATCGGCTATCGCGCGGTGGAGTTTCTGCACGAGCGCATCGAAGGCGCGGCGCCCAAGGCACGCGCTGCGGCGTTCGAGGGCGAACTGGTGGTGAGGGCTTCGACGCAGGGGTGACGACGGCGCGATTGCGGGCCCCTCGCGCAGCCGGGGCTGCGCGCAGGCGCCGATATCTGCGATCATTCGGGCTGCGGCGCGCGTGCGTGCGTGCCGAACGTCATAAGGAAGCCCATGTCCGTAGCTCCGATCACGCTCGTCTGCCTTTCGCTCGCGACGCTGTTCGTCGCCGCCTTGCCCGTATCGCTGTATCGCCGGCTGCGTGTGCCGTTCGCGCTCGACTGGCGCGATACGATCACGGGCGTCGCCATCTTCGCGTTGTTCGCGACTGTGATCGAGCGCGCCGTCAACGACTACATGCTGCACGGCAACGCCGCCGTCGCGCAGGTGCTTTCGAATCCCGTGTTCTTCGTGATGTACGGGGCGCTCGCCGCGGGCGTGTGCGAGGAGGTCGGGCGCTATATCGCCATGCGCGTCATCGCGCGCCGCGGCGCGGGCAAGCCCAACGCACCCGCTGACGGCGCGGCGTTCGGCTACGGCATCGGCCATGCGGGTGCGGAGGCGTGGTTCGTCGGCGTGCTCGTGCAGCTGCAATGGATCGTGTTCGCGGTGCTCGCGAATCGCGGCGATCTCGACGAGCATCTGTCCAATCTCACGATGGACTCGGTCTTGCGCGTCCATCTGATTCTCGCTAGCCTTTCGCCGCTGTTCGCGGGCGTTTTCGCGCTCGAGCGCACGGCCGCGTTCGTGTTCCAGATCGGCTTGTCGGTGCTGATGTGGCGCGGCGTGCGCGCGGGATGGAAGGGGATTTTGCCGCTCGCGATCCTCGTGCACGCGCTCATCGACGTGCCCGCCGCGATGTACCAGGCGCATCTCGTGCCGCTCGTAGCCGTGGACGGTTTGTATGTGGTGGCGGCCGTGGTGGTCGCCGTCGTGCTTTTCAGGACGTGCCGCCTGCAGCGGCGCGTCGCGCGCGCGGCATGAGTACGCGCGTCTTACTTCTTTTTTCTGGCGTCAATGGAAGCCTATCTGTTTGAATGCGCGAGCCTCGAATTCGACGAGCTCGCCCGCGTGATCGCCGACATCTTTCCCGAGCAGACGCGCTTTGCCGAAGAGCCGACTGAAAACGGCGTGCCGCAACTGGTCGTGCACTGGGTGGCGATGCGCTTCGGCTCGAAGGCGCGCCGCATGGTGCTCACGGTGGCAATCGCGCCCGCCGCGCTCGCGCGCTATCGCGCCTTGCCGCCGCGGCTGCGCGGTCGCAGCTTCGCGGTGTTGCGCGCCTATGTGGAGGCGACGATCGAATCGCTCGAGGAGCAGCACGCGAAGGGCGAAGACGTGCCGCGCGAGGTGACGATCGCGCTGGACGAAGAGTTTGCGTAAAGCGCTTGCTTGAAGCGACGGGCGCGGCGCGCCCGTTCGGCATTGCGCTGGGACTTAGTCGGCGAGCTTGTAGACCTTGGCGAAACGTGCGGCCTGCACGACGCCATAGTCGCCGGGCGCGTATTGCATGACCCAGTCGCCGGCTACGCCGCTGAGCCGGTCGCCGCCGGCCGAACGTACGAGCGTGAACGGCTCGTCCATGCGCCTTGCGAGCACCACGACCTGGTGGTTGCGATACGCGCCTGCATCGCCGTGGGCAAGGGTGTCGCTCGCCGGCAGGTACTTCGCATCGAACCGGTCGCGCGAGACGACCCAGCGATCGCCGGTCGAACCAGTGATGATCGCGTCGCCGGGCGCGTAGCGGTTCGGGCCTTCGAGGCTCATTAGCTCGCCGGCTACGGCTGCGAACTCGACGCTCACGGTCTCGTCCTTGACGACGCGCTGTGCGGCGGGGTCGACACGCAGGTCGAGTTGGGTCAGTTCAATCATGGCGGCAGCAGCGGACGGGCTTCACAAAAAACGGCTTTCGAAGAAGCGACGGCCGGGCAGTTTCGCCCGGCCGTCGCGCGGTCCGCAAGGGTACCCTGGATCGGGCCGTCGCGCACGCATGGGAGCGCGACCCGATTCGCGGGTGCGCCTTCCTCCGTCTTACTGCGCGGCCGGCGTGCTGGCCGCTTCGGTGTCGCTGGCTGCGGCGCCTGCGGACGGCTTCGCCTTGCCCTTGTGCGTCGGATGCCCCGGCTTGCCCGACGGGCCGTGCTCATTGCCGTGGCGGAAGGCCTGATCGGCGAGCTTCTTCTGTTCCGGCGAGAGGCTCGTGTAGAGCGGCTCGAACGCCGAGACGAGCTTCTGCATGTCGTCCGCGTGCGCCTGGGCGATCTGCGCGTACTGCTTCATGTCGTCGAGCGCGTTGCGCGAGCTTTCGCTCTCCGCACGCTGCTTGAAGAGATTCGACATGGTCTCGCCGTTGCTGCGCATGGTGTCGGCGAACGTCTTCCATTGCGGCTCTTGCTCGGGCGTGATCTTGAGCTGCGTGTGCAGCCACGTGATGCGCTCCTCGACGCGCTGCTGATGCTGCGCGGCGCGCACGTCGGCGCTCGACGCGGCCGCGGCGGTTGCCGAGGCGGCCGGCGCGGCGCTTTGCGCGAACGCTCCGCTCATCGAGAGCGAGGCGGCAAGGATGACGAAAGCTTTCTTCATTGTGACTCCTTGAATCATTTCGTAGCGGGTAGCATGGCCAGAATGGCTGCAGGCGTTATTAGTACCACGTTCTCGCTTCATGACGCCCCGGCTGCGACACTTGCTTACAAACGAAACGCGTGGAAATACCCGTCGGGCATGACTTGCGCGACGCGAGCGCCGCCCGGCGTGCTCACCCGCGCGCGATAATGACGCCGTTCAGACTTCCCATCCAGACCGCCCCCCGATGAGACCTCCGCGCCTCGATCAACTCGACGACCTCGACCGCAGCCTCGTCGCGCTGCTGCAGGAAAACGCGCGCGAAAGCGTCGCGAATCTCGCACGGCGCCTGGGCGTCGCGCGCACCACGGTGCTGGCGCGCATCGAGCGGCTCGAACGCACCCAGGTGATCGCCGGCTACGGCGTGCGCCTCGGCCAGGACGTGCTCGACGCGAGCCTGCAGGCGTGGGTCGGGCTCATCATCGCGCCACGCCACGGGCCCGATGTGCAAAAGCGCCTCGGCAAGATGCCCGAAGTGCAGCTGCTGTGCGCGGTGAGCGGCGAGTACGACTACGTGGCGTGGCTGCGCGCCGATTCGCCCGACCGCCTCAACGACCTGCTCGACCAGATTGGCGGCATACCCGGCGTGGAGCGCACGACCACGTCGATCGTGCTCGCGCGCAAGGTCGATCGCGGCTCGGTAACGGGCTGAAACTCGGGCCGAGCCGCGGGCCGGACGGCGAGGTATTCGCCGTCGAAAATGAATGGTTTCGTCATTTCGACGAAACTGATCGTCATAATGACGAAAATGGCGGTCGAAACGCATCGTTTTGCGTCTATGAACCGTATTCGTCTCTCCCTAGACTGTGTTTGAGCGGGCGCTGCCCATCCCCAAGCATAGAAAACCAAAGGAGATGACCCATGAAAGTTGCGATTGCAGGCGCCGGCCTGATCGGCCACACCATTGCCCACATGCTGCGCGAGAGCGGCGACTACGAAGTCGCGGCGTTCGATCGCGATGCGAAGGCGCTCGAGCCGCTTGCGGCGCAGGGCATCCCCACCGCGCGTGTCGATTCCGGCGACGCGGCCGCGCTGCGCGGCGCGCTGGATGGCTACGACGTGCTCATCAATGCGCTGCCGTATTATCTCGCGGTGAACGTCGCCTCGGCAGCGAAGGGCGCGGGCGTCCATTACTTCGACCTGACCGAGGACGTGCGCGCGACCCACGCGATCCGCGCACTGGCCGACGGCGCCGATCATGTCTTCATGCCGCAATGTGGTCTCGCGCCCGGCTTCATCGGCATTGCGGCGCATGCGCTCGCGAGCCGCTTCACCGAGATCCGCGACGTCAAGATGCGCGTGGGCGCGCTGCCGCAGTTCCCCACCAACGCGCTCAAGTACAACCTCACGTGGAGCGTGGACGGTCTCATCAACGAGTATTGCCAGCCGTGCGAAGCGATCCGCGAAGGCCGCACGCAGTGGGTGCAGCCGCTCGAAGGTCTCGAGCATTTCTCGCTCGACGGCGTGGAGTATGAGGCCTTCAACACCTCGGGCGGCCTGGGCACGCTCTGCGAGACGCTTTCCGGCAAGGTCGAGTCGCTCGACTACAAGTCGGTGCGCTATCCAGGTCATCGCGCGCTCATGCAGTTCCTGCTCGAAGACCTGCGCCTTTCCAGCGACCGCGACACGCTCAAGTCCATCATGCGCCGCTCGGTGCCTGCCACGGAGCAGGACGTCGTGCTCATCTTCATGACGGTGACCGGCATGCGCGACGGCAAGCTCGTGCAGGAAGTGTTCACGCGCAAGATCTTCGCGAAGACGGTGTGCGGCGTGCCCATGAGCGCGATCCAGATCACCACCGCCGGCGCCATGTGCGCGGTGCTCGACCTGTTCCGCGAAAAGCGTCTGCCGCAAGCCGGGTTCGTGCGTCAGGAGCAGGTGTCGCTCCAGCAATTCCTCGCGAACCGCTTCGGTCAGGTGTACGAAGGCGCGACGCTCGACAGCCGCGCGAAGGTGGCGGCCTGAAATCTCAGGTCGATGCCGTTGCCGACACGATGCGCTCAAGCAAGGCGTCGTAGTCGGCCGCGGCGGGCGCGCTGTTGTCGAAGAGCAGCAGGCCGTCGAGTTGCGCACCCGTCGGCATGAAGCGCCGCTGCCGGTATTCGTCCCAGTGAGCGAGCTTGTAGGCGTCGATCGGATGGGCGCGCGCGACGATGCGCGCGTGCGCCGTTTCCTCGCTCGTATGCACCCACACCACGGTGAGCCCCACCTCCTGACCGACGCCGAGCCACGCGCGGTCGAACAGCTTGCGCTCGCGCACCTCGCGCGATAGCGGGCCGACCACGAGCGCGCTCACGCCAAGCTCGAGGTTTTCGCGGGCGGTGTCGATGAGCCCCCGGTACTCGGGTTGGCGAAAATGCTGCAGGAAGAGTGGGCTGTCGCGATCGTTCGGGTCGTGCGTGAGCGCGCCCATTGCGGCGGCGCTATAGCTGCCGTAGAGCGTGTCCTTGTCGAGCAGGCAGAACGGCTCGCCGGTCTCGCGGGCGAGCGGGGCGAACAGGCGTTTGGCAAGCGACGTCTTGCCGGCGCCGGCGTGGCCGCAGAAGAACACCAGACTCGTCACGGGCGGTGTGCCTCGCCATGTGGTGTGCCGGCGCCTGCCGAAGGGACGTTATCCGGGCCGGTCCGCTCCGGTCCGTGTCCGTTCAGGAATTTGCCGTTGGCGTCGAGCCACATCACGTTGATGATGCCAAAGCCGAGCGCAACGCCGATGCCGAGGATCCACGCGAAGTACCACATGGCCGTTGCCTCCTCTTGATGCCGGTTGCGAGCGCTGCCGCGCATTCCCCAAAGCATATAACAACGATGATCGGTCTGGCGCCCGTGCGGATATGATGGGCGCGAACCAGCAGCCAGAGGTCAGAAGAGGGGAAAGCGCCCATGCCGCCTTTGCCGTCGCGCAGGTCGATTGCGAGTCTCGCCGCCGCCATCACGGTGGTCGCCGCGTTCGCACTCGGCGGCTGTGCCGAGGAGCAGCCGCAGCCCATGCCGTTCAAGCCCGTGCCGGCCGAACGCATCCTGAAGCCTGGCTACACCGCGCCGGGCGAGGGCCTCGTGGCCGTGGACGTGCGCCGCGAGCGCACCCGCAACGTCATCGTCAAATTCCGCGACGCGCCCGTCTACCTCGACGGTGAGCCCGTGACCGACCTCATGGACGGCGAGCACGTCACGTTCTACCTCACGCCGGGCGTGCACCGCATCGCCGTGACGACCCAGTTCGATCCCGTGATCGAATTGCGCTTTCTCGTGGATCCGCGCTACACCAACCGCGCGAGCGTCACCTTCGACAAGGATCACCACATCGGCATCCGCCGCGTCGCGCAGTAGGCCAGCCGCCGTTCGCCACGACCGTTGCGCGCGGGCACGGACAGTGCTCCCAAACGCCAGTCAGGCGCCGTCAGGCGGGCGCGCGCCGCTCGGGCACCCCGTCCAGACGCCGCCGGTCGACGGAACCCCTTACACTTGGCAACCGGTGCAACTCGAAGCGGCGCGGGCGCGACCCGCCGCGCGGAAGAAAAGGAACATGCTAATCAACTGCGTCGCGTATCAAGGCGGCAAGAAACTGGCAGACGTCACGGTCGAAGCCATCAGCGACTATCTGGCGAAGCCCGAGTGTTTCGTCTGGGTCGCGCTCAAGGATCCCGACGCCGGCGAAATGGCGGCGATGAAGGAGGAGTTCGGCCTGCATGCGCTCGCCATCGAAGACGTGATGAACGGCAACCAGCGGCCGAAGATCGAAGAATACGGCGACACGGTCTTCAGCGTGCTCCACACGCTCGAACTCGACGACGACGGCGAAGTCATCATAGGCCAGGTGAACGTATTCGCCGGCCCCAATTTCGTGCTCTCGGTTCGCCACCGCGCGCAGCAGGGTTTCACCGACGTTCGCGCGCGCTGCGAGCGCGAACCCGAATTGCTGCGCGAAGGCTCCGGGTTCGTGCTCTACGCGCTGATGGACAGCGTGGTCGACCGCTACGCGCCCGTGCTCGAAACGCTCTCCAGCGAGATCGAGGAACTGGAGGACCGCATCTTCGACAAGCACGACCTCGCGGGCTCGCGCGCGATCATCGAGGATCTCTACTCGCTCAAGCGCCGTCTCGTGATCCTCGCGCATCACGTCACGCCGCTCGTGGATGCCGTCGGCAAACTCGTGGGCGGGCGCATTCCGCAGATCTGCGTGGGCATGCAGGCGTACTACCGCGACGTGTACGACCATCTCGTGCGCGTGTCCAACATGATCGACGCACGCCGCGAAATGATCGTCACGGCCATCCAGGTGAACCTCGGCATGATCTCGCTCGCGGAGAACGAGGTGACCAAGCGGCTCGGTTCGTTTGCCGCGCTGTTTGCCGTGCCGACGATGATCGCGGGTATCTACGGCATGAACTTCGAGCATATTCCGGAGCTGCATTTCAGGTTTGGCTACCAGATCTGCCTCGCGGCCATGCTCGTGCTCGATATCTTCCTGTTTTTCCTGTTTCGTCGTATCAACTGGCTTTGAAGCGGGCTCTGCGTCGCGGCGGGCGTTGTTGCGCCGCCGCATGGCCGCCAGCGACGCTAGTGACAGAGCGAAGTTGACATCGTTCAGCGCCTGCGCCGAGAATGGGCCGGCAGAAAACGTTTGCGCATAACCAGAAAGCAGGGCCCAGCCGGGCCCGACAAACCGGAGACTTCCAGACATGAACTCCCGCATTCGCCGCCGCATCCTTCTCGCCGCCAGCGCGCTCGCCACGACCGCCGTGACAGGCGCCTTGCCGCTCGCGGCCCGCGCCCAGGCGCCTCACAAGCCGAAGGTCGCGCTCGTCATGAAGTCGCTCGCCAACGAGTTCTTCCTCACCATGGAGACCGGCGCGAAGGACTATCAGAAGCACAACGCCGACCAGTTCGATCTCATCACCAACGGCATCAAGAACGAGACCGACACCGCCGCGCAAATCCAGATCGTCGAGCAGATGATCGTCTCGAAGGTCGACGCCATCGTGCTCGCCCCCGCCGACTCCAAGGCGCTCGTGCCCGTCGTGAAGAAGGCGGTGGACGCGGGCATCATCGTCGTGAACATCGACAACAAGCTCGATGCCGACGTGCTCAAGTCCAAGGATCTGAACGTGCCGTTCGTCGGCCCGGACAACCGCAAGGGCGCCCGCCTCGTGGGCGACTACCTGGCCAGGCGCCTGAAGTCGGGCGACCCGGTGGGCATCGTCGAGGGCGTGTCCACCACGACCAACGCGCAGCAGCGCACCGCGGGCTTCAAGGACGCGATGGACGCCGTGAGCGCGAAGATCGTCTCGACGCAGTCGGGCGAATGGGAGATCGACAAGGGCAACGCCGTCGCCTCCGCCATGCTCAATGAATACCCGGACATCAAGGCGCTGCTGTGCGGCAACGACAACATGGCGATCGGCGCCGTGTCGGCCGTGCGCGCGGCGGGCAAGCAGGGCAAGGTGTACGTGGTCGGCTACGACAACATCGCCGCCATCAAGCCCATGCTCAAGGACGGCCGCGTACTCGCCACCGCCGACCAGTTCGCGGCGAAACAGGCCGTGTTCGGCATCGACACGGCCTTGAAGGCGCTCAAGGAGCACAAGAAGCAGTCGGAGTTGTCGGGCATCGTCGAAACGCCCGTGGTGCTCGTCACGAAGTGAAGCGCTGCCGGCAGGCGCCACGCCGTGGCGCGGCGGTATTTGCGTGCGCAACGCAATAAGCGCTCAAGAATCTCGCTGCGCAGCCGTTATTTGTACCGGGATGGCCGCATGGGCGGCCGTCTTCCGCTGGGCGGCGTATCGCTGCCCGGCGCGCCGTTCGAGGCGCGCTCTACCGGAGCGTGCGGCGGCGGTGCGGACCCGCGGTATCCGGGCGGCGCGACTCACCGGTTGAACCCGGCGGCGCGGCTCGCGACTACAGGATCGTGATGGAAGCAAATGTCCCCGACGTAGCGTCGCCTGCGCCCGCCGTGCTTACGGTGACGGGCGTCGGCAAGACCTACGAGCAGCCGGTGCTCGCCGACGTCAGCCTCGCGCTGCACGCCGGCGAAGTGCTTGCGCTCACGGGGGAAAACGGCGCCGGCAAGAGCACGCTCTCGAAGATCGTGAGCGGCCTCACGGCGCCGAGCGCGGGCAGCATGAAGCTGATGGGCCAGCCCTACGCCCCGGCGAGCCGCCGCGAAGCCGAGGCGCTCGGCGTGCGCATGGTCATGCAGGAGCTGAACCTGCTGCCCACGCTGAGCGTTGCGGAGAACCTGTTTCTGGACCGCCTGCCGCAGTCGGGGCCGCTGCGGTTCGGCTGGATCGATCGCAGGCGGCTGCGCGACGACGCGCGGGCCGCGATGGCGCAGGTCGGGCTCGAGGCGATCGACCCCGACACGCCGGTCGGGGAGCTGGGTATCGGGCATCAGCAGCTCGTGGAGATCGCGCGCAACCTGATCGGCGGCGCCGGTGGCGCCGATGGTGCTGACGGCGGCGACATGCGCGTGCTGATCCTCGACGAGCCGACGGCCATGCTCACGGCCCGCGAGGTCGAGCTGCTGTTCGAGCAGATCGCGCGGCTGAAGGCGCGCGGCGTGGCGATCGTCTACATCTCGCACCGGCTCGAAGAACTCGAGCGCATCGCGCAGCGCGTCGCGGTGCTGCGCGACGGCAAGCTCGTGCGGGTCGATGCCATGGCCAACCTCACGCCCGCGCGCATCGTCGCGCTGATGGTGGGACGCGAGCTTGGCGAGCGCATCGATCTGGGGCAGCGGCGCATCGGCGCGCCGCTCCTGAAGGTGGACGGACTCACGCGCGCGAAGGCCGTGCGCGACGTGTCGTTCGAAGTGCGCGCCGGCGAGATTTTCGGCGTGTCGGGGCTGATCGGCGCGGGCAGGACGGAGCTGATGCGGCTCATCTACGGCGCCGACCGCATGGAGCGCGGCACGGTGGCGCTGGCGCCCACGCCGGGCGCGGCGCCGCAGCCGGTGCAGATCGCCTCGCCCGCCGACGCGGTTCGGCTTGGCATCGCGCTCATCACCGAGGACCGCAAGGGCGAAGGGTTGCTGCTGCCGCAGCCGCTCGCCGCGAACGTGACGCTCGGCAACGTGGGCGCGGTATCGCGCTATGGCGTGGTGGACGCGGCGCGCGAGACCACGCTGGCGCGCACGCAGATCGACGCGCTGCGAATCCGCGCGTCCGGACCCGCGCAGCCGGTGGGCGAGCTGTCGGGCGGCAACCAGCAGAAGGTGGTGATCGGCCGCTGGCTCGCCCGCGACATCACGCAGTCGATGCGCGTCGTGCTGTTCGACGAGCCCACGCGCGGCATCGACGTCGGCGCGAAGTTCGACATCTACGCGCTGATGGGCGCGCTCGCGCGCGAAGGCCGGGCGCTCGTGGTGGTGTCGAGCGACCTGCGCGAGCTGATGCTGATCTGCGACCGCATCGGCGTGATGTCGGCGGGCAAGATGACGGCCATCTACGGTCGCGACGAGTGGAGCCAGGACAAGCTGCTGGCCGCCGCGTTCGCGGGGCTGCGCGCCGAGGATGCGCTGGTCGCGAACGCGTGCGATCTGCCGGAGATGGGCGAGGTGCCGCCACACGTGGAAACGCGCAAGCCGCAGGAACGCAACGACGACCCACGAGGGAGCGCTTCATGACGAACGATCCGTTGCGCGGGCAACCGTCCCCGCAGGGCGACGAAAGCGGTGGGCGTACCCGTTCGGCCGAAATCGCGCCGGCCGCGGCGCCCGGGCCGGCGCCGCATGCCATGCAGGCGAGCGGCAAGCCCGTGGGGACGCGCTTTGGCTTTTCGAACTATCTGGGCCTCGCGCTCGCGCTGATCGCGATGATCGTGTTGTTCTCGCTGCTGAGTTCGCACTTCCTCACGTACGATACGTTCAGCACCATCGCGAACCAGATTCCCGATCTCGTGGTGATGGCCGTGGGCATGACCTTCGTGCTGATCATCGCGGGCATCGATCTTTCGGTGGGCTCGGTGCTCGCGCTCGGCGCTTCGGTGGTGAGCGTGGCGTCGCTCAAGTGGGGCTGGGGCGCGCTGCCGGCGGCGCTGCTCGGCCTCGTCGCCGCGGCGGCCACCGGCACGCTCACGGGCGCGGTGACGGTGGGCTGGCGCATCCCGTCGTTCATCGTCTCGCTCGGCGTGCTCGAAGCGGCGCGCGGGCTGGCGTACCAGATGACGAATTCGCGCACGGCGTATATCGGCGACGCGTTCGACTTTCTCTCGAACCCGATCGCATTCGGCATCTCACCGGCGTTCCTGATCGCGGTGGCGGTGATGGTGATCGCGCAGCTCACGCTGACGCGCACGGTGTTCGGACGGTATCTGATTGGTATCGGTACCAACGAGGAAGCGGTGCGCCTGGCGGGCGTCGATCCGCGGCCGTACAAGGTGATCGTGTTCGCGCTGATGGGCGCGTTTTCGGGGCTCGCGGCGCTGTTCCAGATTTCGCGCCTCGAAGCCGCCGATCCGAACGCCGGCGTGGGGCTGGAATTGCAGGTGATCGCGGCCGTGGTGATCGGCGGCACGAGCCTGATGGGCGGGCGCGGCTCGGTCATCAGCACGTTCTTCGGCGTGCTGATCATCTCGGTGCTGGCCGCGGGGCTCGCGCAGATCGGCGCGAACGAGCCCACCAAGCGCATCATCACCGGCGCGGTGATCGTCGTGGCGGTCGTGCTCGACACTTACCGCAGCAGGCGAAGTCGTAGAGGCAGCAGGGCATAACAATTTTTCGAGGGCGCGGTCCGCAATGCAGCGCGGGCCGGCGGAAATGACCGGGGAAGCGACGCCAGACCAAACCAACAACGGGCGCGCAGAGAGCCGGCAGCAACAGGGCAGCAAAAAAGCAGGAGCAACATAAATATGGCGACGATCAAGGATGTGGCCGCCGTGGCGGGGGTATCTTTCACGACGGTGTCGCATGTGGTGAACAATTCGCGTCCGGTGTCGGCGGACGTGCGGGCCAAGGTCGAGCGTGCGATCCGCGACCTGAACTACGTGCCGTCCGCGGTGGCGCGCTCCCTTAAGGCGCGTGCCACGGCGACCGTGGGTCTGCTCGTGCCGAACGGCACCAACCCGTATTTCGCGGAGCTTGCGCGCGGGGTCGAGGACGCCTGCGCGCGCAAGGGCTACTGCGTGTTCTTCTGCAACTCCGACGACGACCCGGCCAAGCAGCGTAGCTACCTGCGCGTGCTGCAGGAAAAGCGCATCGACGGCCTCATCGTCGCCTCGGCCGGCGACGACGCCGTGCTGGCCTCGACGCTTGCCGATACGCGCGAGCCGATCGTCGTCATCGACCGCAACATCGAGGGGCTCGACGCCGATCTCGTGCAGATCGACCACGAGCGCGGCGCCTGGCTCGCCACGCGGCATCTGCTCGAACTCGGGCACTCGCGCATTGGCTGCATCACCGGGCCGGTGACGACCGCGGTGAGCGCGATGCGCATGCACGGCTTCCTGCGCGCCATGTCCGAGCGCGGCGTGGAGATCGCGCCGGGGGCGATCGTCGAAAGCGACTTTTCCGGCGCGGGCGGTTACCGCGCGGCGGCGCAACTGTTCGACAGCGTGCGGCCGACCGCGATCTTCGCCGGCAACGACATGATGGGCATCGGCGCCTTGCGCGCGGCCGCCGAGCGCGGCTTGCGCGTGCCGGGCGACTGCTCGATCATCGGCTTCGACGATATCGAGCTCGGCAACTTCACCTGGCCCGCGCTCTCGACGGTCGGCCAGCCGGCGCGTGCGCTCGGCGACATGGCGGCGCTCACGCTGATCGAGCGCATCGCGAACGCGCGCGAGGAAGGCGCGAGGGCGCGGCGCCGCGTCATGTCGCCTGCGCTGTTCGCGCGCGAATCGACGGGGC
The DNA here is from genome assembly GCF_040965595.1 of Paraburkholderia sp. EG287B. Classification (NCBI taxonomy): domain Bacteria; kingdom Pseudomonadati; phylum Pseudomonadota; class Betaproteobacteria; order Burkholderiales; family Burkholderiaceae; genus Paraburkholderia; species Paraburkholderia sp. EG287B. The sequence goes on along the minus strand of NZ_JBFRCG010000001.1, from coordinate 168,244 downwards.
CCTGGGTCGGTGCCGAGGAGTACGCGCCGCTCGCGGCCTGAGGCAGGGTGGCTGTGGCGAAGGCGCAAGCCATCGAGGAGGCATCGTGACGACTGACGCAGCAAAGCCGACCGACGCGCGCGCTCGCGTGGCCGTGGTCGGCAGTCTGAACATGGATCTCGTCGCGCGTGCGCCGCGCTTGCCGGCTCCCGGCGAGACGCTCGCGGGCCATGCGTTTGCGCAGGTGGCCGGCGGCAAGGGCGGCAACCAGGCGGTGGCCGCGGCGCGCCTGGGCGCTCAGGTGGCGATGGTCGGCCGGGTCGGCGCCGACAGCAACGGCGAGGTATTGCGCGCGGGGCTGATGGCAGAAGGGATCGACTGCGGCGCGCTCGAAACCTCGCCTGGCGCGCCGACCGGCGTGGCGTTGATCATCGTCGACGACGCGAGCCAGAATGCCATCGTCATCGTAGCCGGCAGCAACGGCGAACTCACGCCAGAAACGATCGCGCGCCATGAAGCCGTGCTCGCGCAGGCCGATGTCGTGGTCTGCCAGCTCGAAACGCCCACCGTCGCCGTGGCAGCCGCGCTCGCCGCCGCACGGCGCCTGGGCAAGATCACCATCCTCAATCCAGCGCCCGCTACGGGGCCGCTGCCCGCGCAGTGGCTCCCGCTGATCGACTATCTCGTGCCGAACGAACTGGAGGCCGCCGCGCTCACCGGCTTGCCCGCGAGCACGCCCGAGGAGGCGGCGCGCGCGGCGTTGGCGCTGCGTGAAGCGGGCGCACGCAACGTGCTGGTGACGCTCGGGGCGCAGGGCGTATGCGCGCTGCTCGACGGCGCCGCGGCCGTCCATCTGCCCGCGCCACGCGTCAATGCGGTGGATACGACGGCGGCCGGCGACACCTTCATCGGCGGACTGGCCGCGCGCCTGGCTGCCGGTGCGCCTGCGCTCGAAGCCATCGCTTTCGCATTGCGCGCGGCGTCGGTTTCCGTCACGCGCGCGGGCGCTCAACCTTCCATTCCCACGCTCGCCGAACTCGCGGGCTGAGCGTATCCGCACGTCTCGCTGCCATACAAGCCATGGCCGGCCGCGGCATGGCTTATTCACCCCGCGCATGAATGCAGTCCGTTAATACTTCATACCATATACACATTTCAAGACCATGAAAACCTGTGCCGTAAACGCCTGTTAGAGCGACAACTCAATGTCGGGCGCTGGCCCGACCACACCACAAGCGTTGGGGGAGTCATGGGCAAGGGCATCAGTATCAAGGCGCGCATCGGCATCACGATGGGCTTTCTGGCGGCGTTGATCGTCGCGATCAGTGCGGTCGGGCTGCTGGGTCTCACGCGTTCGAACGACGCGTATCGCGAGACCTTCACCGACCAGATGCCGAGTTCGCACGCGGTCAACCTGGCCGAGATCTACGCGGCGCGCGAGCGTCTCGCGCTCGACCGGGCCGCCTTCGAACTGGGTACATCCGACGCCGCCGCAACGATCGACCGTGCACATATGCTGCGCGGCGTGTCGGACGACTTCTGGAAGAAGTACATGGCCTTGCCGCACGACGGCGAGGAAGCGCGCCTCGCCCAGGATGTCGGGGCCCGGCGCGAGGCCCTGCACCAGATCGCGGACCAGTTCATGACGACCGTCCAGTCGGGCGACCAGGCGAAGGTCGTGGCGGGCGCCAAGGCGCTCAAGGAAGCCTACGACGGGCTCTCGAAGGCCGACGCCGTGCTCGACAAATTCCAGATGACGCAAGCGCAGCAGGGCTTCGACGACGCCCAGGCCGCGTTCTCGGAACTGCGCATCGCGTGCATCGCGGCGCTGCTCGTGGGCATCGGCGCGGCCGCCTATTCGTTCTTCTCGCTGCGCCGCGCCATTGCGGAGCCGCTCGGCGAAGCGCTCGGCGCTTTCCATGCGATCGCCGCCGGCGATCTGCGCCGGCCCGTGGTCGTGCGCCGCAACGACGAGATGGGCGAACTGCTGGGCGGCGTCGCGCAGATGCAGCGCAGCCTCACCGAAACGGTGCGTTCGGTACGCTCGGGCACCGAATCGATCGCCACGGCCACGCGCGAGATCGCCGCGGGCAACCTCGACCTCTCGTCGCGCACCGAAGAACAGGCTTCGGCGCTCCAGCAGACCGCCTCGAGCATGGAACAGCTCACCGGCACCGTGAAGCAGAATGCCGACAACGCCCGCCAGGCCAGCGCGCTCGCCGCCAACGCCTCGGAAATCGCCAACAAGGGCAGATCGGTCGTCAGTCAGGTGGTCGGCACGATGGGCGACATCAACGACAGCTCCGCGAAGATTGCCGACATCATCACGATCATCGAGGGCATCGCGTTCCAGACCAACATCCTCGCGCTCAATGCGGCCGTCGAGGCGGCGCGCGCGGGCGAGGAAGGGCGCGGCTTCGCCGTGGTCGCGGGCGAGGTGCGCAGCCTCGCGCAGCGCTCGTCGGCGGCCGCCAAGGAGATCAAGGGGCTCATCGACACCTCGGTCGAGCGCGTGCAGGCGGGGTCGGCGCTGGTCGACGAGGCGGGCCGCACGATGACCGAGATCATCGCCGCGGTGCAGCGCGTGACCGACATCATGGGCGAGATCGCGGCGGCTTCGCAGGAGCAGTCGGGCGGCATCGACCAGGTCGCGCGCGCGGTCACGCAGATGGATGAGGTGACCCAGCAGAACGCGGCGCTCGTCGAGGAGGCCGCCGCCGCGGCGCAGTCGCTCGAAGACCAGGCGGGGCGCCTGCGCGAGGCCGTCGCGGTGTTCAACCTGGAGGACGCGGCGGGACGGGCGGCACCGGTGCCGCCCGTGCGGGCAGCTGCCAGGACGGCTGCCGTCCCGCGGGCTGTCACGCGCCCGGCAGCGGCCACCGGGGCTGCTGCGCCCGCGGCGAGGCGCGCGCCGCGCAGCACTCCGGCTCCCGCCTCCGCCCAGCCGGCCGCACGGCCCGCCGCGGCCCCGAGCGTGCCGGTGAGCGCGGTGGCGTCTGGCGCCGGTTCGAGCGGCGACTGGGAAACCTTCTGAGACTCCTCTGACCCGCCGCGCGGACCGTCCGCGCGCGAGTGCCAGCCGCTGCGCCGCAGCGGCTTTTTTTACGCCTTTGACCCCGTTGTGCGGCCCCGCCGTGCGCCATACGAGCGCCGTTACGGTACATTGTCAGCCGTGTCATCTGCGCGGCCCGGTCGGCGCGCTACACTGCGGCGCCCAGCGGTGCCCGCGAGCGGCATGGCGTCGTGCTGGACGGTTCAGCCCGCGCCGATGCCTGAGCGCGGCCCGTACGGGGTGGCGCCGCAAGGGGCAGGACCCGCGCCGCAGGGGCAAGGGAGGGCGCACCGCGCCAGGCAGGACGGATTGCGCCGGCATCGAGCGCCGGCGCCGCATGACAGCACAAACAAGGAACCCGACATGACGCATGACGATCTCACGCAACGCCTCGTGAATGCGCGCCGGCATCATCATCTGATCGAAACGCTGGAACCTGAGCGCGTGCCGCCGGACGCGGCCACGGCTTACGCGATCCAGCAGGCGGTGCTCGCCGGGCTCGAAACGACCACGGGCGGCTGGAAGGTGGGCGCGCGCGCCCCGGGCGGCCCCGCCTCGGGCGCGCCGATCCCGGCGCCGCTCGTGCACGCCTCGCCGGCGCGCTTCGAGCGCCGCCAGTTCTTCCGCGTGCTCGTGGAGCTGGAGATCGCCTTTCGTTTTTCGGAACCGATCGTCCCGCGCGCCGAAGCCTATGCGCGCGACGAGGTGCTCGCGCGCGTCGGCCAGATCCTGCCGGCCATCGAGATCGTCGATAGCCGTTTCGCGCAATGGCCCAACGTCGCGCCGCTCGCCCAGCTCGCCGATGCACAGAACAATGGCGCACTCGTGACCGGTCATGCGCTGCCGTACCCGGCGCTTGCCCGCGTGCTCGATTTCGTCGCGCCGGAGCTCGAACTGACGTTCGACGGCGCCTCGCTCGTGCCGGAGGCGCCGGGCAACCCCGCTGGCGATCCGCGCGAACTGCTGGTCTGGTTCGTCAATCATTGCGCCGCCATGGGCATCACGATCGAGCCCGAATGGACCATTACGACCGGCACTTATGTCGGTGCGCACCGCATCGATACACCGGGCCTCCTGCACGGCCACATCGACGGGCTGGGGGAAGTCGAAGTCGAGTTCGTCTAGGTCGCCCAGGGGCGCATCGCGCATCATGTAACTGTCGCACCTGTCATATTTGCTCTCACGAACGGCCGCCGCGCGCATTGCGCGGCGGCTTTATTTTTTTGTGCGCACTGCGTGGCTCATGGGTGTAAACCTGGCAACCTGTCACGGGCGTCATCTCCATCGCGCGTCGTTCGATCGGAGCGGGAAAACCACTACTGCCGACAGGGCCTGGCAGCGTCGGTTGGCATTCGCGCAGGAATGCGCGGCAGGTCACCGACGATGGCGAAATCGACGCGTAAAACGGGAAAAAAATCGCATTGACGCGTGCTCACAACATTGGCGTGGCAGTGCGCAATGCGAGCGCGCTCTGCGGGCTCGCGAACAAATCGTAACGAATGGGTGTGCACCGGCGCTGCACTGGTGCGTTGGATGAAGAGACGCTGCGTATGCCGTAGCGCCGGTCAGGCCGGATGACAAGGCGAAAAGCCGGTCGAACACCAGGTAAAAAGCGGCTTGCTGCGAATGCCCGGCCCGACGTAATTGGCCAACACGCAGGCACAGCATTTGGGAAGGAGCGTGACCCCGGTCTGAAATTTGCACCAGTGGGGAAGATCATTGTAAGTCGTTGTCTGGCGCCCTCCAAGCGCTCAATAATGCTTAGCTTTAGAGGGCACATCAGGCGCGATTTAACGGTGCGAAAAATTTCAAAAGGGTTTAGGATGAATTTGAGCGATGTCGTTTCCGAATAGCGCGCCGCGCACGACATCGGTCGCAGATCTCGGCGAGGAGGTAGCATGGATATCTACAGCAGCTTCGCGACCCGCTTCGAAAAAACGCGAGAGGAGGAGTTCTCGCTCGAGGAGTATCTCGCGCTCTGCAAGGAAGATCCCAATGCGTACGCCACGGCTGGCGAACGCATGCTGACGGCAATCGGCGAACCCGAACAGATCGACACCCGCAACGATCCGCGTCTGTCGCGCATCTTTGCGAACAAGGTCATCAAGGTGTATCCCGCATTCCGCGAGTTCTATGGCATGGAAGACGTGATCGAGCAGGTCGTCGCGTATTTCCGCCATGCGGCGCAAGGACTCGAAGAGAAGAAGCAGATTCTCTATCTGCTCGGTCCGGTGGGCGGCGGCAAGTCCTCCATCGCCGAGCGTCTGAAGCAGCTCATGGAGCGCGTGCCGTTCTACTCGATCAAGGGCTCGCCCGTGAACGAGTCTCCGCTCGGGCTGTTCGACTACGACGAAGACGGTCCGATACTCGAAGAGCAATACGGCATCCCACGCCGTTACCTGCGCAGCATCCTGAGCCCGTGGGCGGTGAAGCGCCTGCACGAGTACAACGGCGACATCCGCAAGTTCCGCGTGGTGCGCCGCTTCCCCTCCATCCTGCGCCAGATCGGCATCGCGAAGACCGAGCCTGGCGACGAGAACAATCAGGACATCTCGTCGCTCGTCGGCAAGGTGGACATCCGCAAGCTCGAGCAATACGCCCAGGACGACGCCGACGCATACAGCTACTCGGGCGGCCTGTGTCTCGCGAATCAGGGCCTGCTCGAATTCGTCGAAATGTTCAAGGCGCCGATCAAGGTGCTGCACCCGCTGCTCACGGCCACCCAGGAAGGCAACTTCAAGGGCACCGAAGGATTCGGGGCGATTCCGTTCAACGGCATCATCCTCGCGCACTCGAACGAGTCGGAGTGGAAGGCGTTCCGCAACAACCGTAACAACGAGGCACTGCTCGATCGTATCTTCGTGGTGAAGGTGCCGTACTGCCTGCGGTACTCGGAAGAGATGAAGATCTACGAGAAGCTGTTGCGCAATTCGTCGCTGGCCGAGGCCGTGTGCGCCCCGGGCACGCTGAAGATGATGGCGCAAATGTCGGTGCTCACGCGCCTGCAGGAGCCGGAGAACTCCAGCCTCTTCTCGAAGATGCAGGTGTACGACGGCGAAAACCTCAAGGACACCGATCCAAAAGCGAAGTCGTACCAGGAATATCGCGACTTCGCGGGCGTGGACGAAGGGATGAACGGGGTCTCGACGCGCTTCGCGTTCAAGATTCTTTCGCGCGTGTTCAACTTCGACTCGACCGAAGTGGCCGCGAATCCGGTGCATCTCATGTATGTGCTCGAACAGCAGATCGAGCGCGAGCAGTTCCCGCCGGAAACCGAGCAGAAGTATCTGTCGTTCGTGAAGGACGTGCTGGCCTCGCGTTACGCGGAGTTCATCGGCAAGGAGATCCAGACCGCTTACCTCGAGTCGTATTCCGAATACGGGCAGAACATCTTCGACCGCTATGTCACCTACGCCGACTTCTGGATTCAGGACCAGGAGTTCCGCGATCACGATACGGGCGAAAGCTTCGATCGCGCGGCGTTGAATGCCGAGCTCGAAAAGATCGAGAAGCCCGCGGGCATCAGCAATCCGAAGGACTTCCGCAACGAGATCGTGAACTTCGTGCTGCGCGCGCGTGCGGCCAACGCCGGCAAAAATCCGGCCTGGATCAGCTACGAGAAGCTGCGCGTGGTGATCGAAAAGAAAATGTTTTCGAACACGGAAGAACTTTTGCCGGTCATCTCGTTCAATGCGAAAGGATCGGCGGAAGAGCAGCGCAAGCACGAAGACTTCGTCAACCGCATGGTGGCGAAGGGCTATACGCCGAAGCAGGTCCGGTTGCTCTGCGACTGGTATCTGCGGGTGCGCAAGTCGTCGTGAACGTAGAGGCTTTATCGTCCGGGCACGCTGCCGCAGCTTTGCGGCGGCGCAAGCGGACCCCCGGCGGGGCGCAGGCGGCGTGGCCATGAGCGGGTGAACGCGGCACGCACGATGGCAGACGCGGCAATGAACACTGCGCACCTCGCCCATTCGCAACTGGAGCGGGAGACTGGATGTGCTTCATCAAATCATCGACCGCAGGCTAGCCGGAAAGAACAAGAGCATTGCTAACCGCGAGCGCTTTTTGCGCCGCGTGAAGAACTATATTCGTCACGCCGTTTCGGAAGCGGTGCGTGACCGCAGCATCAGGGACATACAGAGCAACCAGAGCATCACCATTCCGCGCAAGGACATCGCGGAGCCGTCGTTCCGGCACGGCCCCGGCGGCAAGCGCGAAATGGTTCACCCAGGCAACGAGGACTACATTCGCGGCGACCGCATTCCGCGCCCACAGGGCGGCGGGGGCGGTGGCGGCAGCCAGGCGAGCAACGAGGGCGAAGGTCAGGACGACTTCGTGTTCGAACTCTCCCGCGAAGAATTCATGCAGTACTTCTTCGACGACCTCGAACTGCCGCGCCTCGTCAAAACCCATCTCATGGCCGTGCCGACGTGGAAGAGCATCCGCGCGGGCTGGGCGGCCGAAGGCACGCCGAACAACATCGACGTCGTGAGATCGCTGCGCAGCGCGCTCGGCCGTCGCATCGCGCTCGGTGCGCCGCTCGTCAACGAACTGCACGAACTCGAGGAGCAGCTCGAAGCGCTCAAGGCCGACCCGGCCGACCGGCGCGAAGAAATCGCGCTGCTCGAAGAGCAGATTCATCATTTGCGCGGGCGCATCTGGCGCATTCCGTTCATCGACCCGTTCGATCTGCGTTACGTGAATCGCGTGAAGCAGCCGCAACCGTCGAGCCAGGCCGTGATGTTCTGCCTGATGGACGTGTCGGGCTCGATGGACGAGCAGCGCAAGGACTTGTCCAAGCGCTTCTTCATCCTGCTGTACCTGTTCCTCAAGCGCAATTACGAAAAGATCGAGGTGGTCTTCATTCGCCACCACACGCGCGCCGAGGAAGTGGACGAGGACACCTTCTTTCATTCCACCGAAAGCGGCGGCACGGTCGTGTCGAGCGCGCTGGAGCTGATGAAAAAAGTGATCGAAGACCGTTATTCGCCGAGCGACTGGAACATCTACGGCGCACAGGCTTCGGACGGTGACAATTGGACTGACGATTCGCCCAAATGCCGCAAGATTCTCGCGGATGACATACTGCCGCAGGTGCGCTATTTTGCGTATATTCAGGTGACGCCGGAGGAGCAGAACCTCTGGCTTGAATACGCGCAGCTCGCACTCACCGAACCGCATCTGGCGATGAAAAAAGTCGACACCGCGGCGGACATCTACCCGGTGTTCCGGGAGCTTTTCGAAAAGCAGGTGGAGCACTCATGACGACACGCCACCTGCACAATGAGGCGCGCGGCTACGAGCCGGAGCGCCGGAAGACGAGCGGCCACGAAAAAGGGCATCATGGCGAACACGGTGACGAGCGCAAGCCCGGCCACCACGAAGACGCCGAAGCGCCCGGACATGCCGCCGGGGCTGCTCGCCACAAGGAGCATGGGCTCGCCCAGCAAAGGGAAGTGCAAATGAACGTAGCCGACAAACGGCCGTTGCCGTGCCCCTCCGACTGGACCTTCGAACTCATCGAGGAGTACGACACTCATATCTCGCATGTTGCAGAGCAATACGAACTGGATGTCTATCCGATCCAGCTCGAACTGATCAGCGCCGAGCAGATGATGGACGCCTATGCGTCCGTCGGCATGCCGGTGAACTATCGCCACTGGTCGTTCGGCAAGCACTTTCTCTCCACCGAAAAGAGCTATCGCCGCGGCCAGATGGGTCTCGCCTACGAGATCGTCATCAACTCCAACCCCTGCATCGCGTATCTCATGGAAGAGAACACCATGACGATGCAGGCGCTCGTGATCGCGCACGCCGCGTACGGGCACAACTCGTTCTTCAAGGGCAACTATCTGTTCCGTCTCTGGACGGACGCGCACGCGATCATCGACTACCTCGTCTATGCGAAGAATTACATCGCCGAATGCGAGGAACGCTATGGTCTCGACCGCGTGGAAGAGTTGCTCGACTCGTGCCACGCGCTCATGAATTACGGCGTGGACCGCTACAAACGCCCGCAAAAGCTCTCGCTCGAACGCGAGGCCGCATTGCGCCGGGAACGAGAGGCTTATCTGCAGTCGCAGGTCAATGAGCTGTGGCGCACGCTGCCCAAGCAGCAAATGCCCGTTGCCGAGGAGATCGACGAGCGCTTTCCGCCGGAGCCGCAGGAAAACCTGCTGTATTTCGCCGAAAAGAACTCGCCGCTGCTCGAGCCGTGGGAGCGCGAAGTCATCCGTATCGTGCGCAAGATCGGGCAATACTTCTACCCGCAGCGGCAAACCCAGGTCATGAACGAAGGCTGGGCCACGTTCTGGCATTACACGCTGCTCAACACGCTTTATACGCAGGGCAAGCTCGAAGACGGCTTCATGATGGAGTTCCTGCATTCGCACAGCAACGTGATCTATCAGCCGCCGGTGACGAAGCCGTATTACAGCGGCATCAATCCGTATGCGCTCGGCTTTTCGATGATGAGCGACATTCGCCGCATCTGCGAAAGCCCCACGGAGGAGGACCGCAAGTGGTTCCCCGAGCTGGCCGGCAGTCCGTGGCTCAAGGCGTTGCACTACGCCATGCGCAACTTCAAGGATGAGAGTTTCGTGGCGCAATACCTGTCGCCGCATCTGATCCGCGAAATGCGGCTCTTCTCGGTGCTCGACGACGACATGCGCGACGCCCTCGAAGTCTCGGCGATCCACGATGAAAGCGGCTACCAGTACGTGCGCCAGGCGCTCTCGCGTCAGTACGACATGCATCATCGCGAGCCGAATATCCAGGTGTGGTCGGTGAACACGCGCGGCGATCGCAGTCTCACGCTGCGTCACTTCATGAGCGACAATCGTCACCTTTCGGGCGATACCGACGAAGTGCTGCGCCACATGGCGCGCCTCTGGCAATTCGACGTGTTCCTCGAAAGCGTGGACGAGAACGGCACGGTCCGAAAACGCTACGAATGCCGTTATGTGCCGCCGCCGATTCGCGTATAGCCATCGCGCTGCGAAACGCGGTTGAGCGTATCCGTCATGAGGCCAGCCCGCGGGCTGGCCTCTTTCATTGATGCCTGTGCAACGACGCTGCAATCGAACACGTACCGGAACGCCCATGCGCGCTAACATACTGCGCCAGTGAACCTGCAGCTAAAAAAACACCGCCCGCAGAGGCGGATTTCGAAAGGATGGCGTAATGGCGTTTGAACTGTTTCGCGGCGTGCGGCCGCTGTCTCGCGCGTCTGCATTGCGCGATGCGCTCGCCGGTGTGCAGCTTGCCTCGATGAACGTGCCGCAACTGCTCGGCTACGCGCGCATCGCGGGCATGCCTGCCGTAACCGGTCTGTACACGGGCTTTCTGCCGCTCGTTGCGTTCGCACTCTTTGGCGCGTCGCGTCATCTCGTGGTTGCCGCCGATTCCGCCACGGCCACCATTTTCGCGAGCCGTCTCACGACCATGGCGGCGCCCTCGAGTGCCGAATATGTCGCGCTCGCGGGCATGACCGCCTTGCTCACGGCCGTGATGTTGTTGATCGCGCGCCTGTTTCGTCTCGGCTTTCTCGCGGACTTTCTCTCGCGCACCGTCCTCGCAGGTTTTCTCACGGGCGTGGGCGTGCAGGTGGGCGTGGCGATGCTCGGCGACATGCTTGGCATTGCTGTCAATTCGCGCCGCACGGTCCTGCAGATCAAGCAGATCGTCACCCAACTGGGCGCGATTCACTGGCCGACGCTTGCCATCGCTGTCGTCGTCGTGGCCGCGATCCTGCTCTTCAAGAAGTTGCGGCCGCGCTGGCCGGTGCCGCTCGTCGCCGTGGCGGGGAGCATCGCCGCGAGCGCCATGCTGAACTTCGCGGGCCACGGCATTTCGGTGATCGGCCCGGTGCAGGGCGGCTTGCCGCGCCTGAGCTTTCCCGCGGTGGGCTGGTTCCAGATGATCGATCTGCTGCAGGTGGCGGCGTCGTGCTTCGTCATCATCGTCGCCCAGAGCGCGGCCACGAGCCGCGCGTTTGCCGAACGTTACGGCGAGCGCACCGACGAGGACACCAATCTCCTCGGCCTCGCGGCAGCCAACGCGGCGGCTTCGATTAGCGGCGCGTTCGTCGTGAACGGCAGCCTCACGCAGACCGCCATGGCCGATCAGGCCGGTGCGCGCAGCCAGTTCGCGCAGCTCGTGTTCGCGGGCGTCGTGCTCGTGGTGCTGCTGTTCTTCAGCCGCCTGCTGCAATACCTGCCGCATTGCGTGCTGGCCGCAATCGTCTTCACGATTGCCGTGGGGCTCGTCAACATTCGCCAGCTGATCGACATTCGCCGCGAAAGTCCCGGTGAATTCCGGCTCGCGGTGACGACGGCGCTCGCCGTCGTCGTGATCGGCGTGGAGAACGGTATCCTCATCGCAATCGGCCTGTCGTTGCTGCGGCACGTGCGCCATAGCTACCGGCCGCACACCATGGTGCTCGTGCCGAACGAGGAGGGGCACTGGCTGCCCGAACCCGCGCAGGCGGGCCAACTCACGGCGCCGGGGCTGATCGTCTATCGGTTCGGTGCTGACCTGTTCTATGCGAACGACCACCTGTTCGTCGACGAACTGCGCATGTTGATCGATCGGGCGCCGTCGCCCGTGCACTGCGTGGTCGTGGATGCGGGGGCGATTACCGATCTCGATTATTCCGCGGGGCGCGCCGTGATCGACCTCTGTGCGGAACTCGCGGAGCGCGGCGTGAAGGTGATTTTCGGGCGCGTGAACCGCTATCTGCTTGCGGACATGGATCGGCACGGCATCACGGCCGTGGTGGGCCGTGCGAATATCTTCCCGACGCTGCACGAAGCGCTCGCGGCGGTGCGTCCCGAGCTGGAGTCGCGCTCGGATGCGTGAGGCCCGTGTAGCCATGCTACAAACGAAAAGGCCATGTAGTGCGAAAAACGTGTGAAGCAGCTACATAAAAACGTCCAGAAAAACCCCGATTGCCCGTCGGAATTCGCCGCTGCTATTGTGCGCCTCAAGCGCTGTGGAAGCGCTTCCACTTCAACCCGATCCGGCTACCCAGAACGCATCGCCGGTGACTTCCGCGCAGGAGGCTTCGTGACTCAGGACACCGCATTGCCGCATTCCGCCGCCGCAGTTGCCGACGATCCGTTCACTCCGCCCGCCAGCTCCGCGCTGTGGCGCAGCGACTTCCTCCTGGGCGCGGCCACGGCTTCGTATCAGATCGAAGGCGCGATTCACGAGGACGGCCGCCTGCCGTCGATCTGGGACACCTTCAGCGCCACGCCGGGCAAGGTGCTCGCGGGCGACACGGGCGCCGTGGCCTGCGACCACTATCACCGTTGGGAGGCCGATCTCGACCTGCTCGAGAGCCTGAACTTCGAGGCCTACCGCTTTTCGATCGCCTGGCCGCGCGTGATGGACGAGAAGGGCCGGCCCAATGCTCAAGGCATCGCCTTCTACAAGCGCTTGCTGGAGCGCCTGCGGGAGAAGGGCGTACGCACCTTCGCCACGCTCTACCACTGGGATCTGCCGCAGCATCTGGAAGATCGCGGCGGCTGGCTCAATCGCGACACCGCTTATCGCTTCGCCGACTACGCGGACCTCATGAGCCGCGAACTGTCCGGCCTCGTCGACGCATGGATGACGCTCAACGAGCCGTGGTGCTCGGCGTACCTCGGCTACGGCAACGGCCATCACGCGCCGGGCCTCGCAAACGGCCGCTACGCCACCCAGGCCATGCATCATCTGCTGCTCGGACACGGCCTCGCCACCGGCGTGCTGCGTGCGAACGATCCGGGCTCGACCAAGGGCATCGTCGCCAACGTGGGGCGCGGCACGCCCGACTCGTCGTCGCCGGAAGATGTGCGCGCCGCGCGCCGCTTCGAAGTGCAGCACAACGCGTGGATTCTCGATCCGCTGCTCAAGGGCGCGTATCCCGACGAACTCTTCGAGCTGTGGCCGGGCACCGAGCCGCTCGTGCTCGAAGGCGACATGAAGACGATCTCGGCGCCGCTCGATTTTCTCGGCATCAACTACTATTTCCGCACCAACGTGAAGAGCGACGGTGCGCACGGCTTCGTCGAAGTGCCGCTGAAGGACGTCGAGCGCACGCAGATGGGGTGGGAGGTTCACCCCGACGGTCTGCGCGACCTGCTGATCGGTTTTGGCCGCACCTACGAGAACCTGCCGCCGATTTATATCACCGAGAACGGCATGGCTTCGGACGACCGCGTGCGCGACGGCGAGGTCAACGACACGCAGCGCATCTCGTTCCTCAAGCGCCATCTCGCCGCGGTGGACGCCGCGATCAAGGCTGGCGTGGATGTACGCGGCTATTTCGTCTGGTCGCTGCTCGACAACTTCGAATGGGCGTTCGGCTATGAGCGGCGCTTTGGCGTCGTGCATGTCGATTACGACACGCAGGTTCGCACGCCCAAGCGCAGCGCGGAACTCATCGCGCATTTCATCGCGCAGCGGCGCGCGCTCGATGGCGCTTGATGGCACATCGAGGGCGCTTGACAGGGTTACCGAGCAAGGGCAACAACTAGCGTGACAACCACGGCAGCGCATGCGACGCTCGGGCATGCCGTACGACGCGCCGTGGCCGACGAAACTTCCAACCCACAAGCTTTTGCAGACCAACCCGGAGCAACCGGAGCCCTGCATGGGCCCGACGCCGGTGCCGAACGCACTGACGCCAGGCGACAGCTGAAGCGCCAACTCCGGATCGACAGGAGACGCAATGAAGCACAACGCACCCGTTCTGCGCGGCATCGTCGCCGCTCTCGCGCTGGCCGGCGCGCTCGCGGCGCATGCCGCGGAGCCGCTCAAGGCCAACGTGATTCACTGGTGGACGTCGGGCGGCGAGTCGGCCGCGATCAAGCAGTTCGCGCTTGCCTACGATCAGGCGGGTGGCAAGTGGGTGGACAACGCGATCGCCGGTGGGGACCAGGCGCGCGCGACGGCAATCAACCGCATCGTGGGCGGCGATCCGCCCACCGCTGCGCAGTTCAATACGTCCAAGCAGTTTCACGATCTCATCGACCAGGGACTCCTGAACAATGTCGATGCGGTCGCAACGAAAGAGAACTGGAGCGCCATCTTCCCTGAATCGATTCTCACGGCGATCAAGGTCAAAGGGCATTACTATGCCGCGCCCGTGAACATCCACATGCAGGACTGGTTCTTCTATTCGAAGCCCGCGTTCGCCAAGGCCGGGATCACGAGCGAACCGCAGAATTTCGACCAACTCTTCGCCGATCTCGACAAGCTCAAGTCGGCCGGGCTGATTCCGCTCGCGCTGGGTGGCCAGGCATGGCAGGAGAAGATCACCTTCGACGCCATCTTCGCCGACATGGACCGCGATCTCTACATGAAGGTGTACCGCGACCGCGACGCGAACGCCGTGAATTCGCCCGCGTTCCGCAACGTGCTCACGACCTTCAAGCGGCTGCATAATTACGTAGATCCGGGCTCGCCTGGCCGCAACTGGAACGACGCCACGGCGCTCGTGATTTCCGGCAAGGCGGGCATGCAGATCATGGGCGACTGGGCCAAGGGCGAGTTTTCGGCCGCGAACCAGGTGGCGGGCAAGGACTTCGGATGCTTCCCCGGTTTCCCGAAGTCGCCGTACATGATCGCCGGCGACGTGTTCGTGTTCCCGAAGACCGACAACCCCGAGCAGCTCAAGGCGCAGCAGCTGCTCGCCACGGTGATGACGTCGCCTGCCGCGCAGGTCGCGTTCAACCAGAAGAAGGGCTCGATTCCGATTCGCCCCGACGTGGACACCTCGGGCTTCGACATCTGCGCGAAGGAGGGCATGACGATCATGAAGGACAAGTCGCGGCAACTGCCGAATCCGGAAATGCTGATTCCGCCTGATGTCCAGGGCGCGCTGCAGGACGTCATCACGAACTTCTGGAACAAGAACCAGTCGGCCGAAGACGCGCAGAAAGCCTTTGCCATGGCAATCCAGAGCTGAGCGCAATCATGTACGCCGCCAAGCTGCACCCGGCCAAACGCCAGACGGGGCAAGCGCGCAGCGCGCGCCCCGCGCGGCGGCGGCTCTCGCTCGCCGCCTGGATCGCGCTCGCGCCGATGGCGGCGACGGTCCTGTTCGCGTATCTCGGCACCATGCTGTGGACGGCGCGCGTCTCGCTCAGCCTCTCGCGCTCGCTGCCCACCAACACCTTCGCGGGCGTGACGCAGTACGTGCGGCTCTTCCAGAACGACCGCTGGATCCTGTCGCTGCAGAATCTCGTGATCTACGGCGCGTGCTTCATCGCGGCGTGCCTCGTGATCGGGCTGCTGCTCGCGATCTTCATCGACCAGCGCGTCGTGGCGGAAGGCGCGCTGCGCACGGTGTTTCTCTATCCCTATGCGATGTCGTTCGTCGCAACGGGCCTCGTCTGGCAGTGGATCCTCAACCCCGAACTCGGCGTGCAGGCCGTGCTGCGGCACATGGGCTTCGAGCACGCGCGCTTCGACTGGATCGTCACGCAGCGCTTCGCGATCTACACGCTCGTGATCGCCACGGTGTGGCAGGCCTCGGGCCTCGTGATGGCGCTGATGCTCGCGGGCCTGCGCGGCATCGACGACGAGATATGGAAGGCCGCGCGCCTCGACGGCATTCCGCGCTGGCGCGTGTACGCGAGCATCGTCGTGCCGATGCTCAAGACCTCGCTTTCCACGGCATTCGTGCTGCTCTTCGTGATGGTCGTGAAGCTCTACGACGCCGTGGTCGCGATGACCCAGGGCGGCCCCGGCACCGCGAGCGAGGTACCCGCGAAATTCATCATGGATTACCTGTTCAATCGCGCGAACATCGGGCTCGCTTCGGCAGCGTCGATCGTGCTGCTCGCTACCGTCCTCGCGATTCTTGCGCCATTCTTCTACGCGCGCAGCCGCGCGGCGCTCAAAGGAGACCGGGCATGAGCACGCCTTTGGCCGATTCGCTGCGTCCCGCGCCCGCTTCCGCGCGTGCGGCGCAAAAGCGGCGCAAGCCGCGCAGCCGCTTCACGCCCGCGCGGCTCGGCGTGTATGCGTTTCTGTTCACGGCGGCGCTGTTCTTCCTGCTGCCGCTCTATGTGATGCTGGTGACTTCGGTGAAGCCGATGACCGAGATCCGCCTTGGCCATCTACTCGCGCTGCCGGTGCATTTCACGCTCGCGCCGTGGCGCGACGCGTGGTCCTCCGCGTGCACGGGACTCGACTGCGGCGGCATTCGCGTGGGCTTCTGGAATTCGGTGCGCATCGTCGTGCCGAGCACGGTCATCTCCATTGCCGTAGGCGCCGTGAATGGCTACGCGCTGTCGTTCTGGCGGCCGCGCGGCGCAGGCGTGCTGTTCGGCATTCTGCTCGCGGGCGCGTTCATTCCCGTGCAGGTGATGGTGTACCCGCTCGTGCGCGTGCTGGCCTTCGTGCATCTGTTCAGCTCGCTGCCGGGCATCGTCGTGATACACACGATCTTCGGCATGCCGGTCATGACACTCCTGTTCCGCAACTACTATGCGTCGTTGCCGCAGGAGCTGTTCAAGGCCGCGCGCATCGACGGCGGCGGGTTCTGGCGCATCTTCGTGCAGCTCATGCTGCCGATGTCGGTGCCGATCATCGTCGTGGCGATCATCATGCAGGTCACCGGCATCTGGAACGACTACGTTCTTGGCCTCGTGTTCGCGGGCACGAAAAACCTGCCGATGACGGTGCAGCTGAACAACATCATCAACACGACGACCGGCGAGCGTATCTACAACGTCAACATGGCCGCGACGATCCTCACGTCGGCCGTGCCGCTCGCGATCTACTTCATTTCGGGGCGCTGGTTCGTGCGCGGCATCGCCTCGGGCGCGGTGAAAGGCTAGGAGCAGGCCATGGGCAATCTCACGAACGTTTCCGTACGCAACCTGCGCATCGACCTCGGCGCGAACACGGTGATCGACGAACTCGATCTCGATGTGCGCGCAGGCGAGTTCGTCGTGCTGCTCGGGCCATCGGGCTGCGGCAAATCCACCTTGCTGCACAGCATCGCGGGCCTCGTCGACGTGACCGACGGCAGCATCGAGATCGGCGGCGAGGACATGACATGGGCCGACCCGAAGGATCGGGGCGTCGCGCTCGTGTTCCAGTCGTACGCGCTCTATCCGACCATGAACGTGGAGCGCAATCTCTCGTTCGCACTGCGGATCAATGGCACACCGAAGGCGGAAATCGACCGCCGCGTGAAGCGCGCCGCCGACATGCTGCAGCTCGGGCCGCTGCTTGCGCGCAAACCCGCGCAGCTCTCGGGCGGCCAGCGCCAGCGCGTGGCGATCGGGCGTGCACTCGTGCGCGAGGCGGACGTGTTCCTGTTCGACGAGCCGCTCTCCAACCTCGACGCCAAGCTGCGCACCGAATTGCGCCGCGAACTGAAGCAGCTGCACCAGCAACTCGGCGCGACGATGATCTACGTGACGCACGACCAGGTCGAGGCGATGACGCTCGCCACGCGCATGGCGGTGATGAAGGGCGGGGCGATCCAGCAGTTCGGCACGCCGGCCGAAGTCTACGCGCGCCCCGAAAACCTGTTCGTCGCGACCTTCCTCGGCGCGCCGCCGATGAACCTGCTGCGTGGCCGGCTCGAAGCCGACGAAGGCCGGCTGCGCTTTCGCGGGCCGGGCCTCGACGTGGATGTGTCGGCTTACGCGTTCAAGGGCACGCCGGATCCGACGCGCCCCTGCGTGCTCGGCGTGCGTCCGGAAGACGTGCGCGCAGGTGGCGCAGTGCGCCCGCACGAAGCGTCGTGGGAAGGCCGCTTGACGCTCGTGGAGCCCATGGGCAATCATCGTGTCCTGTGGATCGAGCATCAGGGAGGGCAGATCGCGTCGATCGATCAGGACAAGACGCCGCTGGCGAGTGGGGCGGCGGTGCCGTTCTCCATCGACGGTGCGCATGTTTCGCTGTTCGACGAAGAAACCGGCGCACGCATTTGATGCATACAACCGATAAAGACAGAGAGACCAGGAACGTGGCGACCCTGAAAGACGTGGCGGCGCTGGCCGGCGTGGGCCTTTCGACGGCTTCGCGGGCGATATCGGGCAACGGTCCGGTGTCGGCGGAGGCGGCCGCGCGTGTGCAGGCCGCGATCGAGCAGCTCAATTTCCGGCCTTCGTCCATCGGCCGCGCGATGGCCACGAAGTCGCTCGGCATCATCGGTATCTTCGTGCCGACGTTTTTCGGCTCGTACTACGGCACCATCCTGAAGGAAACCGATACGCAGCTGCGCGCCGTACGGCGCCATGTGGTGGTGGCCACCGGTTGCGGCGAAGCTTCGCCGCGCGAGCAGGCGATCGAGGCCGTGCGCTTCCTGATCGGCCGCGATTGCGACGGCGTGGTTGTCATCAGCCACGACCTGTACGACGACGACCTGCAGATGCTGCACGCCATGCACCCGCGCATGGCCTTCCTGAACCGCTCATTCGATCAGTTACCCGAAGCATCGTTTTGCGCCGATCACTTTCACGGCGGCGAGATGGCTGCCCGCACGCTCATTGAGCACGGCCATCGCGAGCTTGCGGTGATCGGCGGCCCGTCCACGTCGTCGGACAATGCGGCGCGTCTGCATGGATTTTTCGCCGAGCTGGCGCGTCACGGCATCGAGCGCCGGACCGTGCCGCATATCGTCTCGGACTTTTCGCCCGAAGGCGGCTATGTGGCGGCCGGGACGCTTCTCGAACGCAAACACCGCTTCACCGGGCTGTTCTGCGCGAACGATACGATGGCCATGAGTGCGCTCGCGCGCCTGCAGCAGGCAGGCTTGCGCGTGCCCCACGACGTTTCGGTGATCGGCTACGACGACGATTATTCGGCGGCCTACATGGCGCCGGCGCTGACCTCGGTGCACATTCCCACCGCGGAGCTCACGCGCAATGCGGTGCGCTGGCTCATCAACCAGTGCTACGGCACGCAGTGGCCGATCGAGCGCACGTTCCCCGTGAGCGTGACGATGCGCGATTCGGTGGTACGGGCGAAGTAAAGCGCGCGTCGCGTGCATCGAGCAACGGCGGTGGAGGCGAAGGTGAGGGTGGGGAGCCACACCCGTGAGGCGGCAAGTCGCGTAAAATCGAACGCATTCCCAATCCCCACGTTTTCCATTCATGCCCGCGCAAGACCCGGCTGGTACGGTCAAGAAAGAAGAAGGCGTCGCTGTCATCGACCGCGCGTGTGCCATCCTGTTCGCGTTTCGACCGGGAGACAGCGCGCTCACGCTCGCCGAACTCGCGGCGCGCACGGGGCTCTATAAAAGCACGTTGCTGCGGCTGGCCGGCGCTCTGATTCAGCATCGCCTGCTGCTGCGCCTCGACGACGGCCGCTACCAGCTCGGCCCCGCCACGTTCGCGCTGGGCGCGCTCTATCAGCGTAGCCTCAACATGGGCGACATTCTGCTGCCGCTCATGCGCGAACTGGCCGCTGCGAGCGGGGAGAGCGTTTCGTTCTACGTGCGCGACAACGCGGTGCGCGTGTGCCTGCATCGCGTCGATTCGCATCATGTGGTGCGCCATCATGTGCGTGAGGGCGACGTGCTGCCGCTCGAAAGCGGATCTGGCGGCCGCGCGCTGCTGGCATTCGGCGGCGAGCCGGGCGAGCCGTTCGAGACCATTCGCCACGACTTCTACTGCATCTCGATCGGCGAGCGCGACCGCGAAACCGCCGGCGTTTCCATGCCCGTGTTCGGCGTTCACGATACCTTGCGTGGCGTGCTCACGCTCGCCGGGCCGAGTTCGCGTATCGACGCGGCGTTCGTCGAGCGCCATCTCGACGCGTTGTTCGAATGCGCGATACGCGCTACCGACGCGCTCGGCGGCGACTCGCGCGCACTGCGCGCCGCCCAGCGTGCGCACGCTGCGCGCGCACGCCAGGACGCCTGAGGCCACGGGCGGCTAGCGCAAACACTTCGGACGCTAGACGCCGTTTGCACGCGCTCGCTTTCACGGCGCGTTGATCAGGACTGCTCCAGATGTCGCTCCGGCGCGCCGGTATAGGCATACGGAATCTGGCGCGGCATGGGCCCCTTGTTACGCTCGCCGCGTCCGCGCTGCTCCCACGCATGCGCGAGGATGCCCACGGCGCGCGAGAGGCAGAACACGCCGCGCGCCAGTTCGGGCGCAAAGCCCAGTTCGGCGTAGATGACAGCGGTTACGCCGTCGATGTTCATCGGCACGGGCCGGTCCTTGCGCTTTTTCAGCAAGGCTTCGATGCCGCGCGCAATTGCGGCATAGCGGCCCTTGATGGTGCCGGACGCCACACGGGCATCGACGAGCGCGAGCAGCCGTCCGGCGCGTGGATCGACCGGATGAAAGCGATGGCCGAAGCCCGGCAGATACTTGCCGTGATGGGCGATGAACTCGTCTACGCCGGCTTCGACTGCCGCTTCGAATGGGGCGCCAGCCACGATGCGCGCGGCGATGTCGGCATAGAGTTCGACCGCCTGCTGGCCGGCGCCGCCGTGCACGTCGTCGAGTGCGTTGAGCGCCGAGGCCATTGCGCCGTTGATCGGCAAGCCGCAGCTCGTGGCCATGCGCGAGATCGCGATCGAAGGCGCATGTGGCCCGTGATCGACCGAGGCCACGAGCGCCGCTTCGAGCAGCGTGGCCTCTTCGTCGCCGGGCAGTTCGCCGCGCAGCATCAGCCAGATCATCTGCGGGAAACTCACGTTGCCGATCAGCTCCTGGATCGGATAGCCGCGCACCTTGATGGAGCCCGGGTGGATGTCGATGATCGAGGTGCTCCAGTAGTCGGCGCAAAGGGCGGCGAGGTCGGGCGTGGTCGTGTTCGTGGTCGGCATGGTCAGATCACTCCGTCATGGTGGAGGGCGTCGATTTGGGCGGCTTCGTAACCGAGTTGTGCGAGCGTTTCGCGCGTGTGGGCGCCGAGGGTCGGGGCGGGCGTGGCGGGCGCGGCGTCGGCATCGGCGAGCCGCAGGCCCGCGCGCGTCACGCGTTGCGCGGCTTCGCCCTGTGCCGGTTCGAACTCGCGGATGAAGCGCCGTTCGGCCAGATGCGGATGCGCGAGGATTTCGGGCACCGAGAGCACACGGCCCACGGGCACGCCGCGCTCGAGCAGGCGCGTTTCCCAGTTCGCCGCGCTGTCCGCGGCGAGCGCGGCTTCGATCTCGGCTTTGAGCGCTTCGCGGTACTGCTTGCGCGAATGGCGCGCGGCAAAACGCTCGTCGCGCGGCAGGTCGGGGCGGCCGATCACCTCGCACAGGCTTTCGAACTGGCGCGTTTCGTTTGCCGCGATATTGAGCAGGCCCGCGCCGGTGCGGAAGGTGCCTGAGGGTGCGGCCGTGAAATTCTCGTTGCCCATCGGCGCGGGCTCGACCCCGGCGTTCAGGTAGTTCGACACGACCCAGCCCATGGTCGCGAGCGTGGCTTCGAGCATCGAAACGTCGAGACGCCGCCCGCGGCCGCTCGTGCGCGCGTCGACGAGCGCCGCGCAAACACCGAACGCGGCGGTGAGACCGCCCACCGTATCGGAGACGGGATAGCCTACGCGCAGCGGCGCGCTGTGCGCGTCGCCCGTCACGCTCATCACGCCGGACATGCCCTGAATGATCTGGTCGTACGCCGGGCGGCGCGACAGCTCGCCTTCGTCGCCGAAACCGGAAATCGCACAGTAGACCAGCGCTGGATTCACTTTGGATAACTGATCGTAGCCGAGTTCGAGGCGGTCCATCACGCCGGGGCGGAAGTTTTCGACGAGGACGTCGGCGTGGCGTACCAGATCGAGCAGAATGGCCTTGCCGCGCGGGTCTTTCAGGTTCAGCGTGATCGAGCGCTTGCCCGCATTCACGGCCACGAACGACGCGCCCATATTGCGCGCCGCGGCGTCCTTGTCGGCCCCGAGGCGCCGAGCAAGATCGCCGCCTTCAGGATGCTCGACCTTGGTGACTTCGGCGCCGAAGAGCGCGAGTTGATAGGCGCAGAACGGACCCGCGAGCACATTCGACAGATCCAGGACGCGCACGCCGGCTAACGGGAGCATGGTGACAGCCTCGTATTGAATAAATTAGCGGGAGATGTCGTCGAGCGCGCGATTCTTCGTGCGCGGCCCGAAGATGCCGATGGCCGCCATCACCACGATCATCGCGCCCGTGATCAGCGCGAAAACGCCCGGCACACCGAAGTGGCGCAGGGCGAACGCGATCATGAAACCCGAGAACATAGCGGAGAGGCGCGACATCGAATAAACGAAGCCAACGGCGGTGGCGCGCATGCGCGTGGGGAACAACTCGACCTGGTACGCGTGATAGCCAACCGAGAGCAGCGTGCCGCCCAGTGTGATGAGCACGCCGAGGAACATGAGCATGCCGGCCGAGGTTTGCATGGCGAACAGCGTGCCGCAGACGGCGATGGCGAGCGCGGAGAGCACGACGAGCGTCTTGCGCTCGATGCGGTCGGCAATCGCCATGCCGAGCAGGGGGCCGAACGGATTCGACGCGGCGATCACGAACGAGTAGAGCAGGCTGTGCGTGACCGTGACGCCCTTGGAAATGAGCAGCGTCGGCACCCACGACGCGAAGCCGTAGAAGCCAATGGCCTGAAACAGGTTGAAGACGAGCAGGGTGATCGTGCGGCGACGGTAAGGCGGCTGCCAGATCTCGGCGAAGCGCGCCTTGGCGAGCGTTTGCGTGCTGGCCGATTCGACGACAGGCGCGGGCAGCACGCGCCCGTGCTGCGCCTCGATCTTCGCTTCGAGCCTTGCGAGAATGCGCGCGGCTTCCTCTGTGCGGCCGCGCTGCGCGAGCCAGCGCGCGCTCTCGGGCACGCGGCGACGGATCGCCCAGGCGATGAGCGCGCCGAACGCGCCGAACATGACGACCCAGCGCCAGCCGTCGAAGCCGAGCGGCGCGCGCGGCACGAACCACCATGCGAGCAAGGCGACAGCCGGCACGGCCGTGTACTGCACCAGATGCACGAACGCGAATGCGCGGCCGCGCATGTGCTTGGGCACGAGTTCGCTCACGTAGGTGTCGATGGTGACGAGTTCGACGCCCACGCCAATGCCCGCGATGAGGCGCCACAGGTTGATGCCGGGCGCGCTCGTCTGCAGCGCCATGATGCAGGTCGCAACCGAATACCAGAGCAGGGAGGCAGTGAACAGCGTGCGGCGGCCATAGCGGTCGGCAAGCCTGGTCAGGCAGAACGTGCCGATGAAGAGCCCCGCGAACGACGCCGCCACGAAGGCGCCGAGACCCGAGAAGCCGAAGAACGAAGCCGTGGTGGTCGAGTAGAGGCCGCTTTTCACGAGGCCCGGCCCGACATAGGCCGTGAAGAACAAATCGTAGAACTCGAACCAGCCGCCCAGCGAAAGCAGGAGCACGAGCGTCCAGATGGTGCGCGTGGCCGGCAGACGGTCAATGCGCGCGTTGATCTCGGCCGCACTGACGGGCGCGGCGGCGTGGTCCCGGAGCGACGCGTGTGTCGCTCCGATTGGCAAGCTGGACATCGGAATCTCCTGAACGCTTCGTTGGTGTGTCTCTTCGTTCTATCTGATAGAACATCGTTCTAAAAATATGGCTCGATGATACTGCGAGGCGGTGAGCCAACCGACCAGGGCTTTTACTGAGTGGGACGTGCAGGGTGCGCCTCACAGAGCGCCATTGGGCATGCCGAGTGCTACAACGCCGTCGTTTTATTCGGATGCTCAGTCAGGAGACGTCTTGAAAAAGAAAGTCTTTTCCGGAGGCGTTCCTGCCGCGCTCGCCTTGTCGCTCTGCGCCGCTATCGCGCTCTCCGGCTGTGCGCATCCGCAGAGCGAGGGGTACACGCAGGCGCAATCGAATGTGCCATCGCCGCTCACCGATCTCGACAACGGCGAGGGAACCGCCGCCGCGAACGCACCGCAACCGCAACCCGCCGTCGATCCGCAGGCGCTCGACGCGCTCAATGCCATGGGCGCTTATCTGCGCACGTTGCGCCGGTTCGAGGTCAACGCGGACACGTCGACCGACGTCGTGCTCGACAACGGCCAGAACGCCGCGCTGCTGCGTCATACGGTGCTCGAGGTCAAGCGGCCCGACCGGCTACGCGCCGAGATCACGGGCAACGGCAACGTGCGTGGACTGGTCTATGACGGCCGCGAGTTCATGACCTTCAACGAACAGAAGGGCTTTTACACGCGCAATGACGCGCCACCGACGCTCGATGGCCTCGTACGCGAACTTGCGAATAGCTGGCGTATCGAAGCGCCGCTCGCGGAGCTTTTCTACTGGGGCAACGGCAAGGACGACAACGCGGCGATTACGGCGGCGCAGGTGCTCGGCGTCGAGAAGGTCGATACACGCTGGTGCACGCATTACGCGTTTCAGCAGCGTGGCGCCGACTGGGAGATGTGGATCGAACAGGGACGGCGGCCGCTGCCGTGCCATTTGGTCGTCACGGATACGACCCAGTCTTCGAGGCCGCGCCATGAAGTGACATACCACTGGAATCTGTCGCCATGGTTCGTCGCATCGACATTCGCGTTGCATCCGAAACCCGGTGCGAAGCGAATCGAACTGGAGCCGGCTGCTGTCGTGAGGCCTTCGTTCGAGGAGGTTCAGTGACCGGCCGGCGCTGAGAATCGGTCCCGATGATTGCGGGCTATCGGGACCGGGGTACCGACGGGCGGGAAGACTTGCCAGGTGGCGCCGCCCGTGGATTTTTTTGTATTTAACATAAGATAAATTATCGCAGTTTTTAACATCCGTATCGACCGCATCACATCTCGACAATCACCTTCAGCGCCTGCGTGCTGGCCGCCTGCGAAAACGTCTCATACGCCTTGGGCATGTCTTCGAACGAAAACCGGTGCGTGATCAGCCGGTTCGGATCGATCCGTCCGGCGCGCACGGTCTTGAGCAGCATGGGCGTGCTCACTGTGTCGACGAGACGCGTCGTGATCGCCACGTTGCGATCCCAGAGCTTGTCGAGGAAAAGCGAAGCCGGCACGCCGTGCACACCGATGTTCGCAATCACGCCGCCCGGCGCCACGATCTGCTGGCACAGTTCGAACGTCGCAGGCACGCCAACGGCCTCCATCGCGCAATCGACGCCCACGCCATCCGTGAGCTTCATCACCGCATCGACGGCGTCGCCCGCGCGCGGATCGATGCACGCCGTCGCGCCGAATTTCTTCGCGCATTCCAGACGGTTGGGGTCCATATCGATCATGATGATCTGCGCGGGCGAATAAAACTGCGCAGTCAGGAGCGCGGCCAGCCCGATTGGCCCGGAGCCGACGATGGCCACCGTGCTGCCGGGTTCGACCTTGCCGTTGAGCACGCCGCATTCGAAACCCGTCGGCAGGATGTCCGCGAGCATCACGAGCGCGGCCTCGTCGAGGCCGTCGGGAATCCGGTACAGGCTCGTTTGCGCGTGCGGCGTACGCACGTATTCGGCCTGCGTGCCGTCGATGCGATTGCCGAGTATCCAGCCGCCCGTCTTGCAGTGCGAATACATGCCGCGCCGGCAGTACTCGCACTGTCCGCAGCTCGAGATGCACGAGACGAGCACGTGATCTCCGACTTTCAGCGTCGAGACGCCGCTGCCGATCTCGTGGACGACGCCCACGCCTTCGTGGCCGAGAATGCGGCCCGGCTCGCAACTCGGCACGTCGCCCTTGAGAATGTGGAGATCGGTGCCGCAGATCGTCGTCTTCGAGATCTTGACGACGGCGTCGCCGGGTCCCTGCAAGGCGGGCATTGGCCGCGTTTCGAGTGCGAACTTGCCCGGACCGTTGTAAACCAGTGCTTTCATGGTTCCTCCATCGACAACCGGAAATGTGCCGGCTCGCCGGGCGCCCTCCTTTCGGTCAGCGGGCGCGCGGCGAGTCCGTCTTCCCCTGCAAGGTTTGCTTATTTCGATACGCGGTGAGCCGCCGAGAATGGATCCGAAATATCGACGACTTCGCCCTTCCATTCATGATCGTAGTCCAAGGTCCGACGGCTACGAAGTGATGGTGTGGAGGTTCATGCGTTAAGCATGAGATTTCTTGCACTCGCTCAAATACTAGAACAGATGGCGGATGCCGACCTGCACGCCGAATTCGCTCTGACCGGGTCCCGGCGTCAGGAACGAACCCGTCGTAATGCTGGCGCCCGCCATCTTGAACTGCGCGGTGCCGTAGTTCTTCAGTTCGGAAATCGTGCCGTATAGCCGGGTCCCCTTCGAAAGATCGTAGTTGACGATCGCCCCATATTGCAGGGCGTCGTTGTCGAGATGCGTGCTGTCCTTGGTGTAGGCGGCGCCGGCGCCCACGCTCAAGAACGGCGTGAAGCGGTAGTCGGCCGAAAGCGAATACGTGCTGTGCCAGTCGCCTGCTGTATTGCCAACCGGCCCGACTGTCGGGTCGTATTTGCCTGCCGGGTTGCTGAGCGCATTGCCGGTGGTCGCGGAAATGACGTCGTTGGCGCGGAAATAGCCGACATAGATGCGCCCCCACCCGTAGTCGAGATTGCCGCCCGCCATGAATTCCTGCACACGGTTGGAGGCTGTCGCATTCGCCGCGTTCAAATAGGCAAGCGCGAGATAAACCGGGCCCTGGGTGGTCTGCACGCCGGCCTGATACACGGCATTGCCCGCGAGCGTGCCCGGCTGGCCGCCCACCGAATAATGCAGTTCGACCTGGGTCCCCACGAACTTCGGCGAAATCCACGCAATGTCGTTGTCGACGCGTGCCAGCCAGTTCGCAAAGTTGTTGTAGCCCGAGGCGTAGGTCGCCGCGCTGAAGGCGTCCATATTGCCGCTCCAGGCGAACATCGGCGTGTTCTGGCGGCCGAAGCGCACCTCGCCGAAGCCGCCGCCCACACCGACCCACGCCTGGCGATCGAAGAACCGGTAGCTGTTCTGCAGCTTGCCCGTACCCGGATCGAAGCCGCTCTCCAGCGCGAAGTTCACGCGGTATCCGCCGCCTATGTCCTCCGTGCCGCGCAAGCCCCACCGGCTCGTCATCAAGCCGTTATTGCCGAGCACGGCGAGCGACGTGGTCTTGCCGTCGACTTTCGTGTTCTGGTAGCCGGCGAACACGTCGAGCACGCCGTAGAGCGTCACCGACGATTGCGCCATTGCCGGCGTGCCGGCGACGACTGCCGCAGCGATCACCGACAAGCTAAGGAATCCTCTATTTAACGACATCGTCACTTTCCCCTGTTGTTGACTTCTTGATAGATTGGTCCTGACGCTGAAGGCGTCAGCTTGTGCGGTCGGTCGCGAGCATGCGCTTCACCACGAGGGCGAGCGGCACAGTGAAGCAAAAGTGCGACATGAAACCGCCGATGATGACGACCGGGTCGTAGTAATTGGGATGGTTGTCTGACGCGATGCTGATCGCCACATGCATGACGATCCAGGCCAGGATCGCGTAAAAGAGCGCGACGAACGTGGCCTCGTAGCCGCGGCGGCGGAAATACGGCCAGATCGCAGCGAACAGTACGCCCCACGCAATGGCGAAGAAGAAATGGATGGCAGTGCCGAGGAAATACGCCCAGATGCCGAGCGAGTCCTGTACGCCCTTGCCGAACACGAGGCCGGTCGCGTTGCGGGGAATGCCCGCAAGCGGCATGAGATGCTGGGCGCCGACCCAGATGAGCGCCTCGTAAATCCAGATGATCACCGCGCCCGTCAAGCCGCCGGCTATGCCGGCGCGCAAGATTGCGCCGAGCGTCGGCTTGCCGTCGATAGCCGCTCTCGTCCCTTGATACCCACCCTCACCTACGCTTGCATTGCCGCTCATCGCCGCCTCCTCCTGTCGTACTGCACGAAATGTTTTTCGCCAAGATAGAAACGGGGCTTACGGAAAACTACATCGGGTTAACGGCAGGCAAGAGGCGCTTTGCGGGCAAGAAAGCGCGCGCAACGCAAGACCGTGACTCGCGGTGAGCCGCGCAGCGCCAAGCGGGACAAGGCTTGGCGCAATTCATCGTTGCACGGCGGGAGGCCGGCAGACCGGCTTGCAGACCCGGTCGCCGATAAGAGAAATCGATACGGCGGAAACGACTTCGCAACGCCAGGTCTGCAAACGCAATTCAACTGCCGCCCTCACCTCCCCCCTTTTACTCGGAGCAGGAGGCGCAGCAGCACGGGCAGCACCAGCAGCACGAGCGGCATCTGCACGATCAAGCCCGAGATGATCGCGACGGCGAGCGGTTGCTGCATCGCGGAACCCTGGCCGAGCGCGAAGGCGAGCGGCAGCAGCGCGAGAATGGCTGCGATGGTCGTCATCGCGATCGGCCGCAGGCGATTGCGGCCCGCGGCCTGCAACGCCTCCTCGAGCGGCACGCCTTCGTCGCGTACGAGCCCCTGGAACTCGGAAACGTAGAAGATCGCGACCTCCGTCACGATGCCGACGATCATCGTCATGCCCATCATCGCGGAGATGTTGAGTTCGATGCCCGTCGCCCACAGCCCGATGAAAACGGCGCCGGTGGCGAGCAGCGGCATCGCCATCACCGCGAGCGCTACACGAAAGCGCTCATAGAGGAACAGCAGCAAGCCGAACACCAGCGCTACGGCCGCGCCGAACACCGCGAGCAGCCCCTTGAAGGCGATCTGCTGTTGCTGGTACAAGCCGCCCAGTTCGTAGTAGACGCCCGTTGGCAGGAGCGCGGGATCGGCAAGCGCGCGCTGCACGTCGGCAATGGTCGAGCCGAGGTCGCGCCCGTCGATGCGTGCCGTCACCGCCACCATGCGCTTGAGGTTGTCGCGACTGATCTCGGGTTGCCCGCTTACGTGCACCGGGTCGGCAACGCGTGCGAGCGCGAACACGTGCCCGTCCGCCGCA
This sequence comes from Paraburkholderia sp. EG287B, assembly GCF_040965595.1. Lineage (NCBI taxonomy): Bacteria > Pseudomonadati > Pseudomonadota > Betaproteobacteria > Burkholderiales > Burkholderiaceae > Paraburkholderia > Paraburkholderia sp. EG287B. Next base: position 139,446 of record NZ_JBFRCG010000001.1, on the reverse strand, counting down.
CGCAACGGCAGGCGCGCGAGTTCGGTGTCCGTCATTTGCAGCGCGCCTTGCGCACGCACGCGCACGCCGACCGTCTTCGGGCCGTTCTGGAACTGCGTGGCCACGTTGCCGTCCAGCAGGTCCGAGACCTGCTGCGCGACTGCCTGCGGGTCCATGCCTTCGGCAGCCGCGGCGTCGGGCCGGATGCGCAGATCGATGGCGTCGCCGGCAGGATTGATGCCGTCGTTCACGTCGACGATGCCGCTAATCTTGCCGATGCGTGCGGCCACACGTTGGGCGGTCGTATCGAGCACATGAGCGTCGTCCGAGTAGATCTTGATCTGCACGGGCTGCGGAACCGCCGTGAGGTCGCCGATCAGGTCCTCCATTAACTGCGCCAGCTCGACGCTCACACCGGGCACGTTTGTTTCGATCCGCGAACGGATCTCCTCCATCACCGTGTCGATGGGTTCGCGGCTGCCCGACTTCAGGCGCACGAAGAAGTCCCCCTTGTTCGGCTCGTTCAGGTCGCCGCCAAGTCCGGCGCCGGTGCGGCGGGAATATGTCGCCACATTCGGGTTCGCGCGAATGATCGCTTCGATCTGTTGCATCAGGCGATCGGTTTCGGTGATCGACGTGCCCGGCTGCGTGTGATAGTCGAGCACGAAACCGCCCTCGTCCATCGACGGCATGAAGCCGCTGCCGACCCGCGTGAACGCGAGCGCCGAAAGCAGCGCCAGCGGAACGACGAGCGCGAGCACCCACAGGGGCCGCGCGCTCACGCGCGAGACGAGCCGCGCGTAGGCACGGTTCAGCCATGCAGCGAAACGCGTTTCGCGATGCTCCTCGGCATCCTTCGCCGTGAGCCAGCGATCGCAGAGAATCGGGATGGCGAGCCACGTGACGAGGAACGAGATAAAGAGCGCGCTCGCCATCGTCACCGAAAGCGCCTTGAAGAACGCGCCGGTTACGCCCGAGAGAAACGCCAGCGGCACGAAGATGATGAGCGTTGCCGCCGAAGAGCCGGCGAGCGGCCGTGTAAATTCGAGCGCCGCGCTCATCACGCGGCCATGAAACGCATGCGCGCCCGCTTCGCGCATCCGCCGCGCGATGTGCTCGATCATCACGATGGCATCGTCGATCACGAGGCCCACCGCCGCGGCCATCCCGCCGAGCGTCATGATGTTGAAGCCCATGCCGAACACGTCGAGCAGCAGAATGGTCGCCGCCATCACGATAGGCACGAGCGCCACGGCGATGAGCGTGATCTTCGTGTTGCGCAGAAATACGAAGAGCGTGAGCGCCGCGAGCACCACGCCAATCATGATGGCATCGCGTACGCTGGTGGCCGAGGCGATCACGAGCTCGCTCTGGTCGTACCAGTTCGAGAGCGTCACGCCGTGCGGCATCTGCGGGCCGAAGTCCTTGAGGCGCGCACGAATCGCCTGCGCCATCGCCACACTGTTCGCGCCGGGCTGCTGGTAGACGTTGATCAGCACCGCATCCTGGCCGTCGGCGGTCACGCGGATCCATTGCGGCACGGTCCCCTGGGTGACGGTGGCCACATCGCGCAGGCGGATCTGCGTCGCGCCGGCGGACGACACGACCACGTTTTTCAGCGTATCGAGCCCGCTGAAAGCCGAATTCGCCACGACGAGAAAGAGCTTGTCGTGGTCCTCGATGCGCCCGGTGGCCATCAGCACGTTGCCCGCGCCGATCGCGCGCGAGATATCGGCGACCGAAAGCTTGTACGTCGCGAGGCGGGCGGGATCGACGGCCACTTCGAGCTCGTCGCGCGCCCCACCCGTCACGTCAACGCGCGCCACGCCCGCCACGGAGGAAAGCAGCGGACGCAACTGGAACTGGGCGAGGTCGTAGAGCTGCGAGAGCGACAGGCGCGACGACGTCAGGCTGTACGCGAGCACCGGAAACACCGTGGGGTCCATCCGGCGCACCTGCATGCTGGTGCCGGGCGGCAGCGTCGCGAGAATCTCGGCAATGGCCGACTGCGCCTGCAACGTGGCTTGCGCCATGTCCGTACCCCAGTCGAAATTCAGCGAGATTTCCGCTGAGCCCCGACTCGTGCGGGATTCCACGTCGCGCACGTTCGGCACGCGCCGCAACGCTTCCTCCACCGGCATAGTGACGAGCGTCACCATCTGTTCGGCCGGACGGTCGCCCGCGTCGAGCGAAATCACGGCGCGCGGAAAGGACACGTTCGGAAAGAGCGAGATCGGCAGGCGCAGCGCGGTGAGCGCACCGGCAAGCGCGGCAAGCGCGATCACGAACAGCAGCGAACGACGGTGGCGCTGCATCCACTGGCTGAACGTCATCGCGCGCCGCCTTGCGCCACGCGCACGGCCATGCCGTCTTCGAGTTCGTAGTTGCCGACGACGACGAGCGGCCGCGAGGCGTCGAGCGCGCCATCCACGCCGTACGTATCGCCATGCTCGACTTTCACCTGCACATCGACGCGGTGCGCCTTGTTGGTCGGCGCGACCTGAAACACATAGCTGCCCTTCGCGTCCCGCAGCACCGCGGCGCGCGGCACGTTCCACCACGTGCCGGCCTGCGTATCGATGTCGGCCCGCACGCGCGTTCCCGGCAGGAACGCGGCGCCCGCGAGCGGCACGTTCGCACTCACGTTCACGAGCTGGCTCTGCGCGTCGATGGCTGCGCCGACGAGCACGATGCGCCCTTGCGCCCGCTGCGAACCGAGCGAGGCGGACAGCGGGCGCAGCACGACACGATCGCCGGCGCGCAGCGTGAGCGCGTCGGCGGGTTCGACGCCCAGCGAAATGTTCGCGGCATTGCCCGCGGCGCCATTGGATGCAACGAGCTGGGCGAGTGCCGTGCCCGCCTGGATCCGGTCGCCCGGCACCGCGGCAAGCTGCGCGATGACGCCGGCCACTGGCGCCGCGATCGTTTTCGAACCCGGCGCAATACCCGTCGCTTGTTGCGCGGCGAGCGCCTGCTGTGCGTCATCCAGCGCTTTTTGCGCCGCGGCGAGCTGCGATTGCGTGGCGAGACCGTCGTGAAAGAGCGAGCCGGTGCGAGCGAGTTCGCCACGCGCGAGCGTCGCTGCGCTTTGCGCTTGCGTATAGGCGATCACGGCGTTGGGATCGGCTTGCACGACGAATAGCGCAGCGCCCTGCGCAACGGTCTGGCCGGGCTGCACGAGCACGCGCGTGACGCGTGCGAGATACGGCAGGCTGATGGTCGTGGCGTTCGAGGCCGCAGACGCGACCGCGCCATACGCGACGACGGTTTGGGCGACCGGCTGGCGCTTCACGTGCACGACCTGCACGGCCGCGGATGGCGCCGGCGGGCCGCCCGAAGCGCCGGCGACATCCGCGCGCGCTGCATGCGGCGCGAAAAGCGCTGCGCCGGCGGCGAGCGCGGCCGCTGCGCCAACTGCGCAGACGGCGACACGCGTACGCGTGCCGGAAAGAAAGCGGTGCTCAGTCATGGAGATCAACGTGCAACGAGGGTATTGGTGGGCGCGCTTTCAGCAGTGGCGCCTCGCGCGGGCGGAGTCTGATCAGGATCGGGAATCGCGCTGCCGAGCAGCGCCTGGAGGCCAATGCGTTGCTCCGCTAGCGCCTCGCGCGCGGTGGCGGCATCGATGCGGCGCGCGAGCGCCGTGCTTTGCGCGTCGACGTACTGGCCGAGCACGATGTTGCGCGCCGCGTAGGCGTCGCGCGCCTGCGCGGCGGCACGCTCGAGCGCCGGCAGCGCGGCGTCATCCTGATCGAGTTGATGCGCGGCAATCGCGCTGTCGGCTCGCAGGTGGGCGATATCGGCGTAAGCCGCGTTCAGGCGTGTCTGGTATTCGTCCGCGAGACGCCGCCGCGTGGCCTGCTCGATGGCGATATTGCCGCGATTGCGGTTGAAGACCGGCAGCGTGAGGTTGATCGCGAAGCCGCTCGTGTAGATTTCCGAAGTGTCGCGCTGCCGCGTAAAGCCCACCGAAAGACTGGGGAACTGGTTGAGGATCGCGGCGCGGTACTTCTGCTCCTGCGCCTCGTAGCCGGCCTGCAGCGCGATCAGATCGGGACGGCGCTGCGCCAGCTTCGCAACGGCAGCGTCGAGCGTACCATCGGGCATCGGCGTGACTGCCGTGTCGCCTGTGAGCGCAAGCGTCGTGTCGGGCGCGAGGCCGAGCAGCGCATTGAGGTCATGGTGCGTCTGCTCGCGCGCGTGCTGCATGTCGGTGTATGGCTTGCGGGCGTCTTCGTACGCGGTGAGCGACGCGGTGACGCTGTCTGCTGTCACGTTGTGCTCGTTTGCCGCTTGGGCGGTGCGTTCGTAACGCGTGCGGGCGAGCGCCGTCTGCTGCTCGAGCAGCGGCAACACCTCATCCTGAAAGCGCGCTCTCACGTACAGCTGCTTCGCCTGCGCCACGACCTGCCACTCCTGCCAGAGCAGACCGAGATCGGTCTTGCGAACCGTGGCGTTGGCGGACTTCGTGTTCGCGCCACGCGTGACAATCGCCATCACGTCCATGCTCAGGCCGTAGCTGAACGCGCGCGACAACCCAGCGGCGCCGGGATAGTCGCTGGAGATACTCACCTGGGGATCCGGCAGGAGTCCTGCTGAAAACGCCTGCGCGTGCGCAATGCCGAGATCGTCTCGCGCAAGTTTCAGGTCGGGATTATTGGCGACTGCCAGCATCGCGACGTCTTCGATGTCCAAGCCATTCGACGGATCGAAGCGATGTGCCGCAAGCTCGGGCAACGGCATTTTCGCGGGATCGATCTGCACCCGTGCGAGCGCATCCTGCGTGGTCAACGAAGGACCCGTAGCCAGTGGCTGCGCCTGGTAGCTTGCGCAACCGGCAAGCAGTGAGGTGCCCGATGCAACGGCGACGAGCGTGGCGCGCGCGCGATTCGGTCTGTAGAAGCGAAAGACGCGCGGAACCATCGCGCGAGACTGCGTGCTGGACAAAATGGACTCCTCAAGCCAATCCCGCGCAGCATGAATGCGCGAGCATGGGCCTGAACGCAAACACCACGCGTTGGTGGCGTTGCGGCAGGCATGCTGCGCATTCTGCAGGGTTAACGCTTATGCAATCCTTAAGCAGGCGTTTGCATCCGGTCTCTACGGCCGCTTTGCCGTCAGATAGGCGATGCGCTCAGCGCCGAGTTGCGCTCCGCTTTCGAAAATCGCCCGCATTCTGACCTCCAGATACGCGCGCTCATCGCGGGTAAGTTCCTTTTCGAAGACCTCTTCCAGGCTGGGCGCCAACGGGTGGGGCGAGGTACGAAGAAACGTTTCCCAAGGCAGGCTGTCCTCTGTTCGCACTTCGATGTGCAATTCCAGATGAATGTCGGTGAAGCCCGCATCGATCGCGAAGCGCACGAGGTCCCGTTCACCATAGTTCGTGATAGGCAGCGAGCGCGCCTTCTCCTCCGTGTCGGGGAACTGCGCTGCCCGGCACCGGAGCAGCAAGGGAAAGAAGGGATCATCCGTGTTGAACGCACGGGAATCGACGAGTTGCTTGAGCAGGCAAACCTCGAGCGCCTCGTCACGCAAAATCGGCTCGGCGATGGCGAAGCGGCCACCCGGTTTGAGGATGCGGTAAATCTCTCGCATTGCCGCGGGCTTGTCTGCCACATACGCCAGCACCGCGCGCATCGTGGCGGCATCGACTGCTTCGTTCGCGATGCCTGCCAGATTCTCGGCGCTGCCGTGTATGAATGCGCACTGCCCGCTCACACCCAGGCTTCGGGCCCGCTCTTCCGTGTGCCGCAGCAGCGGCGCCGAAATATCGGTCATGAGCACCCCGAGCGCGGCGCCGGCCCGTTCAATCGCGCGAAACCCGACGAGACCATCACCCGTCCCGATGTCGGCCAATGTCATGCCGGGGCGCAGGCGAACGGAATCCAGCACGCGGTCCGCGTACTTTGTGATCTCGGCACGGACATTGTGCTCATGGGTCCGATCGTTGCCATGACGCTGCCGGAGGATCCACGTGGACCAGTCGTCGTGAATTACGTCGTTCGTGAGGGGCAACACAATGGATTTCCAGGGAAAACTTGAAAGATTCGCGGGATGGTAACGTTGAATTCTGATGAACTCCTTATCTAAACGGTATTCCCGACCCGGACCCTATTTTCGCGATACCAAAGGTATCGCCTGTTAAGCTGAATAAAAGTTGCTTTCATTCCAGAACATGTTTTCAACGAGATCCGTGGGTGGAAGCGCCACGGCACGGGGCATCAAGGAATCCCGGATCTGATCAGCTTTTAAACCAGTCGTCGGGCGATTATGAATGGCGCTGGCACAAATCGAACCGCAGCTTATGCAAGCCTTAAGTTGATTTGCTTTCCGAAAATAAATACTTCTTAAGTATCTGGGAGGTACTCCGATAAATCGGGCGCAGTTCCCGGTTTTTTCTCTCTTTATTGGAGACCTTCTGATGACAATCCAGGCAGTTTCTAGCCAACCCGCCGTTGCAATCGCAGCGAATACCGGCGCGCAGAACCAGCAGGCGACTGCCGCTACGCAACCTGCCAGCAAGACGCAGGCGCAGTCCAGTACGACGACGACCCAGGCTTCGACGCCGTCGGCTTCCTATGCCGTCACGATCAGCAATGCCGCACGCGCCGCATTGGCCGAAGCCACCGAAACGTCGGTGCAGACCTCGCAGGAAGCCAACCGCGGAGATCGACAGGCTCAACGCCTGCTTGCGAAGGAGCAGGCCAATAAACTGGGGTAAGGCGGAAGGCGTGCGATAGCAGTCGTCAAACGCCGGTTTCGCACGCCCTACCCTTTGGATTCGCTTGCACGTTGCGCGAAAACCGCGACGTGCAAGCTAACAGATTTCCGCAAGACCGCTCGACGTGCTCCAGGTGTACATCAAACCGCACAGGTAAGATAACTTTTCTTATCGTAATAGAGTGTTTTTAATAACAAACTCTCCACTCAAAAAACGCGCCGCAGGCGGCCATCACGTCGGCTCGGGTTGCCCTCACATCCACGGCGCGACTTGCGCGCCGTGTCCCGAACGCCACTGAGACCCATCTTCAGCGACAATATGTGGGAGCGTCCTCGCGCGCAGACGCTTTCGGACATCGAGCTTTGCGAGTAACGAGGCAGGAGGTTTTATGCAGTCGCGGGATCACTGGAATCGCGTCTACACGACAAAGACGCCGACCCACGTAAGCTGGTTTCAGGAGCATGCGCTCCAGTCGGTGGCGCTCATTCGTCAGGCGGGTCTGTCGAAGGATGCGGCCATCATCGACGTGGGCGGCGGCGCGTCGACGCTGGTCGACGACCTCGTGGCGGACGACTATCGCAACGTCACGGTGCTGGACCTTTCCGACGCCGCGCTCGCCGCCGCTCGCATGCGCCTCGCAACGCGAGTGGGCGAACGCGCAAACCGCGTTTCGTGGATCGTGGGCGACATCACGCAAATCGAATTGCCGGTGCAGGCTTACGACGTCTGGCACGACCGCGCCGTGTTTCATTTCCTGACGAGCCACGAAGACCGGGAAGCTTATGTGAACGCCGTGCTGCGTGCCGTAAAACCGGGCGGCATCGTGATCGTGGCGACCTTTGCCGAGGACGGCCCCGACCATTGCAGCGGGCTACCGGTCATGCGCTATAGCGCCGATGCGTTGCACGCCGAATTTGGCGCGCCCTTCACGCTGCTCAAACAGGAACGCGAGGAGCATCACACGCCGGGTGGCGCCACGCAGAAGTTCATCTACTGCATGTGCCGTAAAGAGACTTCGTGAACGGGTTTGTGGGTGATGCGCGCCGTTTCAGGGTGCGAACGCGAGTGCCGCGTCTTCCGGTAGATTTTCGAGCGCGCGACTGCCATCGCGCAGCGCTTCGCTCTCGCCGTTGAAGGTCGTTTCGCTGTATGCGATGAGCTTGAAGCCGCTACCCGCGCTGCGAGGGATGGTGATACCCCAATGCCACCCTCCTTCCTGTTCGAAGACGTGCAGCTTCAGAGATGCATGCAAAGTGTTTGATCGATTCGTCATGTCACGCCCTCCTTTGCGAAAGCGTCGAGGCAGCCGGCAGACACTGGTCAGTGTAGGCATCATTTTGTTGCGGCGCAATAAATATCGACGTTGAGGTGCGATGCTACGCGATCGGGCGTCGTCATCGGGCAACAAAGGGAAACAGGCGGCAACGAGAAGCAACAAGCGGAAACAAAAGTAAACAGGCGTGCGGCAGCGCAGCGTCGTGCAGCAGTGATGCGCGTCACTTGCTCGGCCCCCAAATGGACGTGGGCGGGCGGGCTGCATTCACGCTATCCTGCGCGCGATGCACGAAAGTTTGCGCTCCCCATTTCCCTTTGCGCCCCGAAGCATGACCGACCGCACCGAAGCCCTCCCCGACAGCACGCCCGAGGCCGCATCCAATAGCGCGCGATCAGCGCTGTGCTATCCCTACCCGGAACCGCCCGCGCCCGGCTTGACCCTCAAGATCGCGCCGGGCGTGCGCTGGCTGCGTATGCCGCTGCCCTGGGCGCTCGATCACATCAACGTATGGCTCATCGACGACGCCGAAGGTTGCGCCGTTGTCGATACGGGCGCCCGCACCGATGCGGCCACGGCTGTGTGGCGCGCGATCTTCCCGCAGGGCGGCGAGGCACGCACGGCGCCCCGCGTGACACGCGTGCTGGTCACGCACATGCACCCCGATCATGTGGGCATGGCCGGGTGGCTCACGCGCGCGTTCGACTGCCGGCTCTGGATGACGCGCGCCGAGTACTTCAACTGCCGCGTGGCCGCCGCCGACACCGGCCGCGAAGCGCCCGCCGACGCGCTCGACTTCTATCGCCGCGCGGGCTGGAGCGAGTCCGCCATCGATGTCTATCGCGCGCGCTTCGGCCGCTTCGGCCAGCATATCCACGCGCTGCCGGAAAGCTTCCGGCGCCTGCAGGACGGCGAGGTCGTACGCATCGGCGCGCACGACTGGCGCGTGATCGTCGGCATGGGGCATTCGCCGGAACATGCGTGCTTTTACTGCCCGGCGCTGAAGCTGTTCATTTCGGGCGACCAGGTGCTGCCACGCATCTCGTCGAACGTTTCGGTCTATCCAATCGAGCCCGACGCGGACCCGATGGCGCAGTGGTACGCCTCGTTCGACAAGCTGCAACGCGAAGTGCCCGACGACGTGCTCGTGCTTCCCTCGCATAACGACTGCTTTTACGGGCTGCACGCGCGCATCGAGCGTTTGCGCCAGGGGCAGGACAAAAGCCTCGCGCGCCTGCGCGCCACGCTCGCCGAACCGCGCCGCGCCGTGGATGTGTTCGGTGCGCTGTTCGCGCGGCGCATCGGCGAAGACGATCTCGGGCAGATGAGTCTCGCAACCGGCGAGAGCCTCGCGTGCCTGAACTACCTGATGTATCGCGGCGAAGTGAAACGCGAACTGCGCGACGACGGCATGTACTGGTATTCGCGGACGTAAAAAATGGCAGGGAGGGCGCACCACGCCCCGCCTGCCACAAGCCGCATCGACGGCATGCACCGGAAAACCCGGAATGTCGTCGCCCGCTGCTTACATGTTCGGATAGTTCGGCCCGCCGCCACCTTCAGGCGTGACCCATACGATGTTCTGCGTCGGGTCCTTGATATCGCAGGTCTTGCAGTGCACGCAGTTCTGCGCGTTGATCTGCAGACGATGAGCGTCCTGCTCGTCCTTCACGAACTCGTAGACGCCTGCGGGACAGAAGCGCGCCTCGGGGCCTGCATACGTCGCGAGGTTGATGCCGACCGGCACCGTCATGTCCTTGAGCGTGAGGTGCGCCGGCTGGTTCTCTTCGTGATTCGTGTTCGAGATGAACACCGAGGAGAGCCGGTCGAACGTGAGCTTGCCGTCGGGTTTCGGATACTCGATCGGCTTGCACTGCGAAGCGGGCTTGAGCATCTCGTGATCGCGATGCTGGTGATGCAGCGTCCACGGCACCTTGCCGCCCAGCAGCTTCTGCTCGATGCCCACCATGAGCGTGCCCAGGTACAGGCCCTTGCTCATCCACTGCTTGAAGTTGCGCGCCTTGTACAGCTCCGTGTGGAGCCACGACTGCTTGAACGCTTCCGGGTAGGCCGCGAGTTCATCGCTCTGTCGGCCCGCCTGCACGGCTTCGAATGCGGCGTCCGCAGCCAGCATGCCGGTCTTGATCGCCGCGTGGCTGCCCTTGATGCGCGAGGCGTTCAGAAAGCCTGCGTCGTCGCCCACCAGCGCACCGCCCGGGAACACGAGCCTGGGCAGCGACATCAGGCCGCCCGCCGTGATCGCGCGCGCGCCATACGACACGCGCTTGCCGCCTTCCAGGTACTTGCGAATTTCCGGGTGCGTCTTGTAGCGCTGGAATTCCTCGAACGGCGAGAGGTACGGATTCTGATACGCAAGACCCACGACAAAGCCCACCATCACCTGGTTGTTGTCGGTGTGGTACAGGAACGAGCCGCCGTAGGTATCCGACTCCAGCGGCCAGCCGGCGGTGTGGATCACGAGGCCGGGCTGGTGCTTCGAGGGATCGATCTCCCACAGTTCCTTGATGCCGATGCCGTAGACCTGCGGATCCGAATCCTTGCCCAGCTTGAACTTCTCGTTCAGCTGACGGCCCAGATGCCCGCGGCAGCCTTCGCAGAACAGCGTGTACTTCGCGTGCAGCTCCATGCCGAGCTGGAAGTTCTCGGTGGGCTCGCCGTCCTTGCCGACCCCCATGTTGCCGGTGGCGACGCCCTTGACCGACCCGTCGTCGTTGTAGAGCACTTCGGCGGCCGGAAAGCCGGGGAAGATTTCGACGCCCAGCGCCTCGGCCTGCTGTCCCAGCCAGCGCGTGAAGTTGGCGAGGCTGATGACGTAGTTGCCGTGGTTCTTGAAGTTGTCGGGCAGCGCCCAGTTCGGCACAGCCTTAGCCCCCGTTTCGGAAAGAAAAAGGAACTTGTCCTCGGTCACGGGCACGTTCAGCGGTGCGCCTTGCTCTTTCCAGTCCGGAATCAGCTCGTTCAGGGCGCGCGGATCCATGACCGCGCCCGAGAGGATATGCGCCCCGATTTCCGAGCCTTTCTCCAGCACGCAGACACCGATTTCAGTGCCTTTTTCCGCGGCTAGCTGCTTCAGGCGGATCGCCGCGGACAGCCCGGCGGGACCGCCACCGACGATCACCACGTCGTATTCCATCGACTCGCGTGGGCCGTACTGTGCAATCAGATCAATCGACGACATATCCTCTTCCTTCTTTGCTAACTAGGCGTTCCGGGTCGCCCGATCAAAACTGCACTTCGCTCAGCGCGAGCACGCCCGCGTCGCCCTTTGCGGCCACGATCGACGTCTCGAAGCCGCCTGCCTGCGCGAGAATGTGCTCGGCGTAGAACTGCGCGATCGCGATCTTCGCGCCGTAAAACTCGGCATCGTTCGCATGTTCGCGTTGCGCGACGAGCAGCGCGCGCGCCATTTGCCAGCCGCACAGCACGATGCCCGCGAGCTTCAGATACGGCACGCTGCCCGCGAACACCGCGTTCGGGTCGCGCTTGACGTTCTCAACCACGTAGTCGACGACATTCGCCAGTGCACGCGCGCCCTTCTCCAGCTGCTCGCGCATCGATGCCGCCGCCGCGCCGCCCGCCTGGCCGAGTTCCTCGGCAGTCCGGGCGATCTCGCCGAGCAGGGCCTTCGCCACCGCGCCGCCGTCGCGCACCGTCTTGCGGCCCACCAGGTCGTTCGCCTGGATCGCCGTGGTGCCCTCGTAGATGGCGAGAATGCGCGCGTCGCGGTAGTACTGGGCCGCGCCCGTTTCCTCGATGAAGCCCATGCCACCATGCACCTGGACGCCGAGGCTCGTCACGTCGTTGACCATTTCGGTGCTCCAGCCCTTCACGATCGGCACGAGGAATTCGTAGATCGCGAGATTGCGCGCGCGCACTTCCGGGTCGGCGTGGTAGTGCGCATGGTCGCTATAGGCGGCGGCGACATAGGCGAGCGCTCGTGCGCCCTCGGTCATCGCACGCATCGAGGCGAGCATGCGGCGCACGTCCGGATGATGGATGATGGTCGCCGACTGCTTGAGCGAGCCGTCCACGGGGCGGCTCTGCACACGCTCCTTCGCGTACGCCACGGCCTTCTGGTACGCGCTCTCGGCCACGCCCACGCCCTGCATGCCCACACCGAAGCGCGCGGCGTTCATCATGATGAACATGTATTCGAGGCCGCGATTCTCCTCGCCCACGAGGTAGCCGATCGCGCCGCCGTGATCGCCGTACTGGAGCACGGCCGTCGGGCTCGCCTTGATGCCGAGCTTGTGTTCGATCGAGACGCAATGCACGTCGTTGCGCGCGCCGAGCGAGCCGTCTTCGTTGACGAGGAACTTCGGCACGACGAACAACGAAATGCCTTTCACGCCTTCGGGCGCGTTGGGCGTGCGCGCCAGCACGAGGTGAACGATGTTCTCCGCCATGTCGTGCTCACCCCACGTGATGAAGATCTTCGTGCCGAAGACCTTGTACGTGCCGTCGCCCTGCGGTTCGGCGCGCGAGCGCACCAGTGCGAGGTCGGAGCCGGCCTGCGGCTCGGTCAGGTTCATCGTGCCGGTCCAGTCGCCGGAGATGAGCTTCGGCACGTAGCGCGCCTTCAACTCGTCGCTGCCCGCGGTGAGCAGCGCCTCGATCGCGCCGTCGGTGAGCAGCGGGCACAGCGCGAACGAGAGGTTCGCCGCGTTGAGCATTTCGATGCAAGGCGTCGCAATCAGCTTGGGCAGCGCCTGGCCGCCGAATTCGGACGGATGCTGCAGACCCTGCCAGCCGCCCTCGACGTACTGGCGGAACGCCCCGGCGAAGCCAGGCGTCGCCGTGACCTCGCCGTCGCGCCAGCTGCTGGGCGCGCGGTCGCCTTCCACGTTCAGCGGCGCGATGACTTCGCCGGAGAGCTTCGCGCACTCGTCGAGCACGGCCTGCGCAGTGTCGAAACCGGCGTCTTCGAAACCCGGCAGGGTTGCGACGGCGCCGATGCCGGCCAGCTCTTTCAGCACGAACAGCATGTCCTTGACGGGGGCGTTGTAGCTCATGATCGGTCCTTCCAGTACTCAGGGTCGAAATGGATGCGCCGCCGGGCCAGGGTTACCTGTGTGGCCACCTTGCGGCAGTACAGGACGGATCGTAGCGTCAATGGGTCGCGAAACCACTGTCCAAACCGGACCACATGGTGACAATTCTGGCCACGCTGTCGGCGGCCGCGCCCACCCGTCGTGGGTGGACATCGCCACTTTGTGCCGGGCTGCGCTCAGCCGGGCTGCGCTCAGCCAGGCGACGCTCAGGCGCTCAGCCGCGGCGGCGGTAGGTGCCGGGCGTGCTGCCCGTCCAGTGGCGAAAGGCGCGGTGAAAGGCGCTGGGGTCATCGAAACCCAGATCGCCGCCGATGGCCGCGATCGTGTCCTGGGTGTCGGTGAGGCGCTGGATCGCCACGTCGCGGCGCAGTTCGTCCTTGAGCGCCTGGAAGGTGGTCTCCTCCGCGGCGAGGCGCCGGCACAGCGTGCGCACCGAGCAGTGCAGGCTGTCGGCCGCCGCTTCGATGGTCGGCAGATCGGGCAGTTGCGCGGCCAGGTACTGGCGCACGTTGTGGCTCACGAGCTGCTCGCTGAAGGTCTCGAAGATCCAGTCGCCCGGCGAACGCGCGAGAAACGCGCGCAGGTTGCGCTTGCTCTGCCGGATCGGCATGTCGAGATAGGCCGCGCTGAAGCGCATCAGCGTGGCCTCGCAGCCAAAGCGCACGGGCCCCGAGAAGAAGTAACGATGATCGAGCGCGTGCGGCGGCTGCGCGCAGGCGAAATCGACTTGCAGGAGCGGAATGCGCTGGCCGATCAGCCAGGAGCACACGCCATGCGCGAGCTTGAGCGTCAGCTCCTGGCCGAGCGGCCCGATCGCGCCATACGCCGGATTGGCGCGTAATGCCACCTGGGCCACGAGCCCCTGGCGGCGCGACTCGAGCCGGAAATCGTCGAGCACGATGTGGAAGAACTGGTCGAAGCGATGCAGGGCCGTTTCGAGGTTGCGCGCATCGAGCAGGCTCAGGCAGAGAAACTTGAGCGTGCCGCTGCGCAGCGGCCGGCTGAAGATGCCGGGCATCTCGTCGTCGAGTTCGATGGCGAGCGTCTGGTAGAGCGTGGAGAACTGCTCTTCCGTCACGCGGCCACCCGGCTTGGCGAGCAGCTCCAGCGCGATGCCCGCCTCGTTGAGATAGCGGCGGATCACGGCGGGCTCGGCGCCCGCGCCGGCCAGAAAGCCGTTGACGAGCGAGATGGGAACGGTGGCGCTAGGCGATGGCATGCGTTGACGATGGAAGGCCGCGTAAACGGACAGACATCGGCGTCGGTCCGCGCGCCATTTTAAATCGGCGCGGCCGAAATCACGCGGCCGGGCCCCTCGCCCGCGCGAATGCATCGAACCATGCGAGACTTTCCGGGTTGGCCATGGTGTCCGGATTGGCCACCTTCTCGAGCGGCTGCCCGAGCAGAAGCCGCTTGATCGGCACCTCCATCTTCTTGCCCGAGAGCGTGCGCGGAACGGCCTGAACCTGATGGATCTCGTCGGGCACATGGCGCGCCGAGAGCGCCTCGCGCACGCGCGCGCGAATGCGCTGCGCGAGCGCGTCGCTCAGCTCGACACCGGGGCGCAGCACCACGAAGAGCGGCATCGACGAGTTGCGCCCCAGATACTCCAGATCGACCACGAGGCTGTCGAGCACCTCGGGCACCGACTCCACCGCGCGATACAGCTCGCTCGTGCCCATGCGGATGCCGTGGCGGTTGATGGTGGCGTCCGAGCGGCCGTAGATGACCGCGCCGCCGCGCGGCGTGATGCGCAGCCAGTCGCCGTGGCGCCAGATGCCAGGAAACATGTCGAAGTAGCTTTCGCGGTAGCGCCGGTTCGCTTCGTCGCGCCAGAAGTAAAGCGGCATCGAGGGCATGGGCGCGGTGCACACGAGTTCGCCGACTTCGTCGATGCGCGCGTGCCCGGCTTCGTCGAATGCCTCGACGCGCGCGCCGAGGCAGCGGCACTGCATTTCGCCGAGATAAACCGGCAAGGTCGGCACACCGGCGAGGAAGCAGCCCGCGAAGTCGGTGCCGCCCGAAATCGCGTCGATCCAGACGGGCCCCACCTGCTCGAGTATCCACGCATACGCTTCGGGCGGCAGCGGCGAGCCGGTCGAGCCAACTGCGCGCAGGCGCGAGAGATCGGCGGCCGCTCGCGGCTCGACCCCGGCCTTCAGGCACCCCTGGAAATACGCCGCCCCCGCGCCGAAGAACGTCACGCCATTCTCGCCCACGAAGCGCCACAGCGCCTGCGCGTCGGGATAGGTGGGGTTGCCGTCGTAGAGACAGAGCGTCGCGCCCGCGAGCAGGCCGCCTACCTGGCAGTTCCACATGATCCAGTTCGTGCTGGCGTACCAGTGGAACCGGTCGCCAGGGTTCAGGTCGAGATGCAGCGCGGTGAGCTTCACGTGCTCCACCACGATGCCGCCGTGCGAATGCACGATGGCCTTGGGCATGCCCGTCGTGCCCGACGAATAGACGATCCACAACGGATGATCGAACGGCACGGGTTCGATCTGCAGCGGGACGTTGCCAGCGATGGCGTCGCGCCATGCCGTGGCCTGCGGGTACGCCCTGGCGTCGACGTCCGGGTCGAGCTGCGGAACCAACACGAGGTGCGCCACGCCCGGCAACTCGCGCAGCAGATGGTGAATCAACTCGCGCCGGTCGTGCGGCTTGCCGCCGTAGCGATAGCCGTCCACGGCGAACAGCACCTTCGGTTCGATCTGCCGGAAGCGGTCGAGCACCGCGAGCGGCCCCATGTCCGGCGAGCATACCGACCAGATCGCGCCCACGCTCGCCGTGGCGAGAAATGCCACGACGGTTTCGGGCGTGTTCGGCATGAAGGCCGCCACGCGGTCGCCGCGCGCAACGCCCATGCACCGCAGCGTGGCCGCGCAAGCCGCGACCTGGCGGCGCAGCTCCGCCCAGCTCAATTCGCGCGTGCGCCCGGCCATGGGGCCGCTCTCGCTGCGCGAAACGATCGCAGGCCACGCGTCGTTCGCGAGCTGGAAGGCCCGCTCGACGTAGTTCAATTCGACACCCGGAAACCAGCGTGCACCGGGCATTGCCGCATCGGCGAGCGCCACGCCGCGCGGCTCGCGCGACGGAATCTGCGCCCAGTCCCACAGCGCGCACCAGAAAGCATCGATGTCCTCGACGGACCAGCGCCATAGCGCGTCGTACTCGTCGAACGCGAGACCGCGCGTCTCGCCGAGCCACTTCACGAACCGGGTGATGCGCGCTGATTCGACCTGCTGCGGTGCCGGCGTCCAGGCCGGGGTGAATACGGGAGCGGTTTCGTTCATCGGTTTGCGTGGGCTCGTGCGGGTTCGTCCGAGCTAATGGTGCCGGAGCCGGTGCGCCTAGAACAATTCAGGGAAACCAGTGGAAGGTTTTCAACCGCATTGGCTGACGACGATGTCCGTTAACGTCGTGCGCAATAACATCTCACGCCGTGATTATTTCCAGTATTTCGAATAAAAGCGGTAATTGAACAGTTACGCGTGATCAATATTTTGCTCCCCGATTTAATCTAAGATAAGTCGAAATTTACATGCCGGGTTGTCCTGCACAAATAGATCTAACCGCTAATTTACCTTGCACTGCGCAACGCCTTTTTTACCGGGAAAGTCCGGCATACCGGCCTGTTCCGTACGCAATTGGCATAAGGCCCGTCATAAAACTGCAATCCACTGGCGCCTTTAATTTGGCTAATTCCCGCCGGTTTGCCTCTCCCTATCGGACCAAGGTCTTATTGTCATTTTGCGCGCCCCCTATCAGATTGAGCGCGTAGCGGCACGGGTTCCGCTCTCGCGGCATGCAGTCCGCGCTGCAGATTCAGGCACAAGCATGTTGATGGGCTCGCGCGCAGCGCGAGATCTGCAACCCAGCCGGCTCGTCCAGGAGATCGCGCATGTCCGAATCGACGTCTTCGTCCCACCCCGCTGCCAAGCCCGATAGCGCCGCCACCCCGGCCTCTGCCAACAAGCTGCGCCTCGGCGCGCTCACCGCCCTCGTCGTGGGCTCGATGGTGGGCGGTGGTATCTTCTCCCTGCCGCAAAACATGGCGGCCAGCGCCGACGCCGGTGCGGTGCTGATCGGCTGGGCGATCACCGCGGTCGGCATGCTCATGCTGGCGTTCGTGTTCCAGTCGCTGGCTATCCGCAAGCCCGAACTCGACGGCGGGGTCTACGCCTTCGCGAAAGCCGGCTTCGGCGACTACATGGGCTTCGGCTCGGCCTGGGGCTACTGGATCAGCGCGTGGCTCGGCAACGTCGGCTACTTCGTTCTCCTGTTCAGTACGCTCGGATACTTCTTCCCGGTGTTCGGCGAGGGCAACACGCCGATCTCCATCATCTGCGCCTCGGTGCTGCTCTGGGCCCTGCACTTTCTCGTGCTGCGGGGCATCAAGGAAGCCGCAATCGTCAACCAGATCACCACGGTCGCGAAGCTGGTGCCGCTGTGCCTCTTTATCATCATCTGCGCGTTTGCGTTCCGCTCCAGCATCTTCACGGCCGATTTCTGGGGACAAATGAATCCCAAGCTCGGCAGCGTGACGAACCAGGTGCGCGGCATGATGCTCGTGACCGTGTGGGTGTTCATCGGCATCGAAGGCGCGAGCATTTTCTCCGCGCGCGCGGAAAAGCGCAGCGATGTCGGCAAGGCCACGGTCATCGGTTTCGTCGGCGTGCTGCTCCTGCTCGTGCTCGTCAACGTGCTGTCGCTCGGTGTGCTCACGCAGCCCAGGCTCGCGGCCCTGCAGAACCCCTCGATGGCGGGCGTGCTCGAAAACGTGGTCGGCCACTGGGGTGCGATTCTGATCAGCGTGGGGCTCGTCGTGTCGCTCGCGGGCGCGCTGCTCTCGTGGGTGCTGCTGTGCGCCGAAATCATCTTTTCGGCCGCGCGCGACCACACGATGCCAAACTTCCTGCGCAAGGAAAACGCGAAGCACGTGCCGGCCAACGCGCTGTGGCTCACGAACGGCATGGTGCAGATCTTCCTCGTCATCACGCTGTTCTCGAAGGGCACCTATCTCTCGCTCATCTATCTCGCGACCTCGATGATCCTGCTGCCCTACTTCTGGTCGGCAGCCTACGCATTCCTGCTCGCGCTGCGCGGCGAAACGTATGAGGCCGACAGCGGCGAGCGCAACAAGGACCTCGTCATCGCGGGCATCGCCGTGATCTATGCGGTCTGGCTCATTTATGCCGGCGGCCTCAAATACGTGCTGCTCTCTGCGTTGCTCTATGCGCCGGGCATCGTGCTGTTCGCACGCGCAAAACGCGAGGTCGGCCAGCCCGTGTTCACCAACATCGAGAAGTTCGTTTTCGCCGCTGTGCTGATTGGCGCATTGCTGGCGGCTTTCGGCCTGTACAAGGGCTTTCTCACCCTCTGATTCGAGGAGTCTCATGATGAGTACGGACACTGTCGCCTTCGGCGTCAATTCCGAGGCAGGCAAGCTGCGCAAGGTCATGGTATGCGCGCCGGGTCTCGCGCATCAACGCCTCACCCCCAGCAACTGCGACGAGCTGCTTTACGACGACGTGATCTGGGTCAGCCAGGCAAAGCGCGACCACTTCGACTTCGTGACGAAGATGCGCGAGCGCGGCGTGGACGTCCTCGAAATGCACAATCTGCTCACCGAAACGGTGCAACACCCCGAAGCGCTCAAGTACATCCTCGATCGCAAGGTTCGCCCCGAGACCGTGGGCGTGTCGCTGGCCGGCGAGGTGCGCAGCTGGCTCGAAGGGCTCGAGCCGCGCAAGACCGCGGAATTCCTCATTGGCGGCGTGGTTGCCGAAGATATTCCGGATACCGAACAAAGCAAGATCCTCAAAGAGTTTCGCCGCTATCTGGGCTATTCGAGCTTCGTGCTCGCGCCGCTGCCCAACAGCACCTTCACGCGCGACACGACCTGCTGGATCTACGGCGGCGTAACGCTGAACCCGATGTACTGGCCCGCGCGCCGGCAGGAAACGCTGCTCACCACGGCCATCTACCGCTATCACCCCGAGTTCGCGGGCAAGGACTTCCAGGTGTGGTACGGCGACCCCGACGAGGACCATGGCGCGGCCACGCTCGAAGGCGGCGACGTGATGCCGATCGGCAACGGCGTCGTGCTGATCGGCATGGGCGAGCGCACGAGCCGCCAGGCGATCGGCCGTCTCGCGCAGAACATCTTCGCCAAGGGCGGTGCCAAGCGCATCGTTGTGGCGGGCCTGCCCAAGTCGCGCGCGGCCATGCACCTCGACACGGTGTTCAGCTTCTGCGACCGCGACCTCGTGACGATCTTCCCCGAAGTGGTCAACGAGATCGTGCCGTTCTCGGTTCGCCCCGACGACAAGAGCCCGTCGAAGCTCGACCTGCGCCGCGAGGAAAAGCCCTTCGTGGACGTCGTGGCCGAAGCGATGGGCTTGAAGAGCCTGCGCATCGTCGAGACCGGCGGCAACGCGTTCGCGGCCGAGCGCGAGCAATGGGACGACGGCAACAACGTGGTGTGCGTCGAGCCCGGCGTCGTGATCGGCTACGACCGCAACACCTATACGAATACGCTGCTGCGCAAGGCCGGCGTGGAGGTCATCACGATCACGGCGAGCGAACTGGGCCGCGGGCGCGGCGGCGGCCACTGCATGACTTGCCCGATCGTGCGCGACGCCGTCGAACTCTGAGCGTCGCCCGCTTAACCGCATTCCCACTGCATTCGCAACGGAGAAATGACATGGCTTTCAACCTGCGCAACCGCAGCCTGCTAAGTCTGATGCACCACAGCACCCGCGAGCTGCGTTACCTGCTCGACCTCTCGCGCGACCTCAAGCGCGCCAAGTACACGGGGACCGAGCAGCAGCACCTCAAGGGCGTCAACATTGCACTGATCTTCGAAAAGACCTCCACGCGCACGCGCTGCGCATTCGAAGTCGCGGCCTATGACCAGGGCGCGAACGTCACCTACATCGACCCGAACTCCTCGCAGATCGGCCACAAGGAAAGCATGAAGGACACGGCGCGCGTGCTGGGCCGCATGTACGACGCGATCGAGTATCGCGGCTTCAAGCAGGATATCGTCGAGGAACTCGCGAAGTTCGCGGGCGTGCCGGTGTTCAATGGCCTCACCGACGAATACCACCCCACGCAGATGCTCGCCGACGTGCTCACCATGCGCGAGCATTCGGACAAGCCGCTCACGCAGATCAGCTACGCGTATCTGGGCGACGCCCGCAACAACATGGGCAACTCGCTGCTGCTGATTGGCGCGAAGCTCGGCATGGACGTGCGCATTGCCGCGCCGAAGTCGCTCTGGCCGCACGACGATCTCGTGGCGGACTGCAAGAAGTTCGCCGAGGAAAGCGGCGCGCGCATCCTGCTGACCGAGGACCCCAAGGCCGCCGTCAAGGACGTGGATTTCGTGCACACCGACGTGTGGGTCTCGATGGGCGAGCCCATGGAAGCGTGGGGCGAACGCATCAAGGCGCTGCTGCCCTATCAGGTGAACATGCCCCTCATGAAGGCGAGCGGCACGCCGCATACGCGCTTCATGCATTGCCTGCCCGCCTTCCACAACAGCGAGACGGTGATCGGCAAGCAGATCGCCGACAAGTATCCGGAGCTCAAGGGCGGCGTCGAAGTGACGGAGGAAGTGTTCGAGTCGCCGCTGAATCTGGCCTTCGAGCAGGCGGAAAACCGCATGCACACGATCAAGGCGATTCTCGTTTCGACGCTCGCCGACATTTGAGCCGCATCGCTCGACGGTGCGCGTGCGCCGCGCGGCCGGGTTGCAAACCCGGCAACGCGGTGCATGCGCCCCGCTTCACCGACACGCATCACCTTGGGAGTCAGACATGCGAATCGTGATTGCGCTTGGCGGCAACGCGCTGCTGCGTCGCGGCGAGCCGATGACGGCGGAAAACCAGCGCGAGAACGTGCGCCTCGCGGCCACCCAGATCGCGCAGATCGCGCAGGGCAACGAACTGGTGATCGCCCACGGCAACGGGCCGCAGGTCGGCCTGCTCGCGCTGCAGGGCGAGGCCTACAAGGACGTGCCCGGCTACCCGCTCGACGTGCTCGGCGCGCAGACCGAGGGCATGATCGGCTACATGATCGAGCAGGAACTCGGCAATCTCCTGCCGTACGAGGTGCCGTTCGCGACCATCCTCACCCAGGTCGAAGTGGACGCGAACGATCCGGCGTTCCAGCATCCGAGCAAGCCGATCGGCCCGGTCTACACGAAGGAGCAGGCGGAGACGCTCGCCGCCGAGCGCGGCTGGGCCATCGCCCCGGACGGCGACAAGTTCCGCCGTGTCGTGGCGAGCCCGCGGCCGAAGCACATCTTCGAGATCCGCCCCGTGAAATGGCTGCTCGAGCGCGGCACGATCGTGATTTGCGCGGGCGGCGGCGGCATTCCGACGCTCTACGGCGAAGGCCACAAGCTGGGCGGCGTGGAGGCCGTGATCGACAAGGATCTGTGCTCCGCCCTGCTCGCGCAGGAGCTGGAGGCCGACATGCTCATCATCGCCACCGACGTGAACGCCGCGTACGTCGACTGGAGCAAGCCGTCGCAAAAGGCGATTGCGAGCGCGCATCCCGAGGAGCTGGAGAAGATGGGGTTCGCGGCCGGGTCGATGGGACCGAAGGTCATGGCGGCCGCGGAGTTCGCGCGCAACACCGGCAAGGATGCGGTAATCGGCGCGCTGGCCGATATCGTGGCGATCACCCAGGGCAAGGCGGGCACGCGCGTGAGCACGCAGCGGCCGGGCCTGATCTTCTATTGAGGCCGGCCTGTTCGGCCCGAGAACGGCCGCCTCGAAACGGCGCCTGAAAATGCAGGGCGCGCACCGCAGCTGGCGTAGCCGCGGTGCGCGCCCTGTTGTGTCTTTGCGCGGCGCCTATTCCTCGCGTGCCGGCGGCATGACCTGGGCGCTGATGGTGTGCTCGCGCCAGAACAGGTTGTTAATGCGGCCCTGCAGCCTGCGCAGCCCCTCCTCGCTCGCGGCGTGGAAGGTGAGCAGCGCGCCGGGACGGCCCGCGCCCTCGATGCGCTGAATCGCGTCGTACGGCGGAAAACCGTAGCGCTCCAGAAACTCGTTAATTTCGGCGTCCGTGACGTGTTCGTCGATATTACCCAGCAGCAGCTCGGCCATGGTCTAACCCCTCTTGAGCGTTCAATCGTGATGATAGTGTGGTTTGATCCGGCGCGACGACAAGCTGCGCCGGATCGGACGCGATGCCGCTCAGTACTTCTCCTGCACGTAGCGGTAAGGATAGTCCGGGTCGCGGTAGCCTTGTGGCTTCTGGCGCTCGGGCAGCGTGACCTTGTCGCGCGGCAGCGTTTTATACGGAATGGCGTTCAGAATATGGCTGATGACGTTCAGGCGCGCGCGTTTCTTGTCATCGGATCGGACAACGAACCATGGGGATTCCGGCGTATCCGTCATGTCGAACATCTCGTCGCGCGCGCGTGAATAGTCGTACCAGCGGCTATACGACAGGAGGTCCATGGGCGAAAGCTTCCAGATCTTGCGCGGATCGTTGATGCGCCCTTCGAGGCGCCGGGTCTGCTCTTTCGGGCTCACTTCGAGCCAGAACTTGATGAGGATCGTGCCCGAGTCGATGATGGCGCGCTCGATGAGCGGCACGCCGCGCAGGAATTCCGTGGCCTGTTCCGGTGTGCAAAAGCCCATCACGCGCTCGACGCCCGCACGGTTGTACCAGCTGCGGTCGAACACCACGATTTCGCCCGCGGCGGGCAGCAGCGGCAGGTAGCGCTGGAAGTACATTTGCGACTTCTCGCGCTCCGTGGGCGCGGGCAGCGCGAATACGCGAAACACGCGCGGGCTCACGCGTTCGGTGAGCGCCTTGATCGTGCCGCCCTTGCCTGCGCCGTCGCGGCCTTCGAACAGGATGCATACCCTGAGGCGCTTCTGGACGACCCACTCCTGCAAGCGAACGAGTTCACCATGCAGGCGCTCGAGTTCCTTTTGATAGGCCTTTTCGCTGAGTTTTTCCGCCGGCTCGGCTGCGCTCGCGGCCTTGACTTCCTCTTTCTTCGCCATTGAATCGCTCCCCGCTTCAGACGCCTCACACGAGGCATCCATCCACTATGGGGCGCGGACGAGGGGCGCGCAATAAGACTTTAGACTCAGGCACTGACCGTCTTGACCTCCGGCAATCACACTTGCGTACGAGCGCGTCATTCGTGAGCGTAGTTGAACTCGGGCATGGCCTTCAGCTGGTCCTTGTCGGCCGGCAGCACGATCTGTTTGCTGTCGATGCGCAAGTCGTTGAACGGCACGGCCACGAGATGCTTGCCCAGACCGAGGAAGCCGCCCACGGAGAGAATCGCGAAGGCACCCTGGTTTGGCGACTCGAGCACGATGTCGTCGATCGCGCCGATCTTGCTGCCGCTATTGTCGTAGACGTCGGAGCCCACGAGCTTCGAGGCGCGAAAGCCGGTGCCCGACTGCACCGTCGCCATGCGCTGCACGGCGATCGATTGCGGCGCGCCCTGGGCGAGCGCGGCAGACGGCACGCCCAGCGCACAGCCGAACGTGCACCCGAACGCGACGACGAGCGCAGAGGCGCGACGGCAAACCAGCTCGCGCAGTTTCAGCGGCAAATTCAGCGGGCGATTCGATGGTGTCGTCATGGTATCCCCCTCTCCCTTGTGCGAATGCACGGCGAATACCGCGTGAATGCAAGCGCTGTGCCCGGCGCGTCGCTCACGCCTGCGCGAGCCAGTGCTCGATCAGCGGCCCACGTTCGCCGTAGAGGGGATCGCTCGCGGGATACGGCAGCGCCTGCATCGCGCGCAACTCCGCCGACGTGAGCGCGTCGCGG
This sequence comes from Paraburkholderia sp. EG287B, assembly GCF_040965595.1. Classification (NCBI taxonomy): domain Bacteria; kingdom Pseudomonadati; phylum Pseudomonadota; class Betaproteobacteria; order Burkholderiales; family Burkholderiaceae; genus Paraburkholderia; species Paraburkholderia sp. EG287B. The sequence goes on along the minus strand of NZ_JBFRCG010000001.1, from coordinate 115,583 downwards.
CGGATGTCCCACTGCTGCCCGCGCGGATAGCCGCCCGCCACGCGGAAGCCGCCGGCCAGCGATAGCAGGCAATGACCGGTGCCGGCCGGCAGCAGCAGCGCGTCGCCGGCATGCACGCGCAGCACGCGCCCGCCCGGGCCGCCGAGAATCAGTTCGGCCGTGCCGGCGAACACGCCCAGCACCTCGTGCGCCGTGGAGTGGAAATGGTGATAGTCGAAGACGCCGTCGAGCCATTGCACCGGCCAGCCGTTCGCCTCGAAGCGTTCGTTGAACGCGCGTGCCAGGTCCTGTGCACCCGGCGCCAGCGCGCGCCGATAGACGATGACGGGAAGCCGGGCGTTGTTCGGCACCCAGCCGTGCGCGGCCAGGCGGAAAGTTTCGACGCCACTAGCGCGTTGGGCCGGGCGGCTTTCGCGCAGATGGCGCGGCAAATGAAAAGCGCGATTTTCGTGCATCGTCTTACTCCCTCGCATCGCTGCCGCCCGCCGCGGCCGACGCGCTCGCCGCGCGGTTTGTCGTTGCTTTTGCCGCGCCCTTTACCGGTTGTTTCGCGTGATGCGGTTTGCGTTTCGAGGAATGCGTCGTTCGCGTGGCCTGTGCGCCTTTGCTGGCGGGCACGCCCTGTTCGACGCCCTGGGTGGGCGCCGGATACACGCCATTGGCCTTCGCCCCGCTCGACTCCGTGGCGGGCGCCGTGGTCGGCCGATCCGCGCCGGTATTGTCCTGCGCGAGCGCGCCGCCCGCCGCTGCTCCTTCCAGGACGAGTGCCAGCGCGAGCGCGCGCGCCCTGAAACCCTTCGTCGATGGGGTGTGCCTGGTCATCGATCCTCCTTCGGTACGTTGCGAGCCCGGATGCGAGGACCTCGCAGCGTCGAAGCGAGTTGCCCGCGCAGGTCCCTGCTTGATGAGCAGCAACCCGCGTACCGGCCCGGGCAGCCTCGCGGGGCACGGCGTTTGCGCCCAGCCGGGCAAATCGATTCGCGCGAAAGCGAGGCCGAGGTGCTGCGGCGCCCCATCTGGCGCACGCTTCGCGTATCCCGGAGAGGTCTATGCGTTCGAATTTCCTGCCCGCCGCTCGTGTTCGCCGCGGTCCCGAGGCTCATCTGCCGACCGAGGAGCCCGACAATCCACATCGTCCGCCGCCTCCTCCGGTGCCGGACACCGAGCCGCCGCCCGTGCCGGAAGGCGATCCGCCGCCTGAATCGCCACCGGAGCGCCTGGGCTAGCGCCAGCGCCCTCGCGCCGCCATGGATGCGGCAGCGCTTCAGCCGGCCGCCTGCAAGCGGCGCAACAGGCCCGCCTTCACCTCGGGCCATTCGTCCTCGATGATGCTAAAGCGCAGGGAGTCGCGCTTGCGGCCGTCCGGCATGATGCGTTCGCGCCGCACCACCCCCTCTTCTTTTGCGCCGAGCCGCAGGATCGCCGCGCGCGACTTCGCGTTGAGTACGTCGGTCGTGAACTGCACGCGCACGCAGCCGAGCGTTTCGAAGGCGTAGCCCAGCATCAGGAACTTCGCCTCCGTGTTCACGATGGAGCGCTGCGCCGACGCCGCGAGCCACGTGGAGCCGATCTCCAGCTTGCGGTTCTCCCGGTCGACCTTCCAGAAGCGCGTGCTGCCCACCACGCGATCGCTCTCGCGCAGGCGGATCGTGAACGGGATCACGGTGCCGGCGCGCACGCCATCGAGCGCCCTCGCGATCCAGGCGTCGACGGTCGCGGGCTCGGGCACCACCGTCACCTTGAGGTTCCAGAGTTCGCCGTCCGCCGCCGCGGCGACGAGGCGCGGCGCGTCCTGCGCGCGCAACGGGTGCAGCGCGACCGTGCTGCCGTTCAGCGTGGGCAGGTCGTGCGGCGCGGGGGTGGCATCGGCGGCGGTTCGGGATGCGGGGCCGGGCATGTCGGTCATGGCGGGAATCGATGGAATGTGGCAGTGCGTGGAGGCAACGCGCCGGGCCGCTTTGGGGCAAAACGCTCACGCATTCTAGCGCCGGGCTGGCGCCGGCGGCGGCGCGCCTGCCGTTACAATCGGGCCCGGCGCCCACGCCGTGCAAGCCCGATGGCGCCGCCCGTCCCCAATTTTTCGCATCGCATCATGGCCCGCATCGAGCTCCACTTTCCCGAACACCAGTTCTACTACTCGACGCACCTCACGGTGCGCGTCACCGACATCAATTCGGCCAATCACCTCGCCAACGATTCGATGATCTCGATGATTTCCGAGGCGCGCGCGCGTTTTCTGTTCGACGCGGGCATCGAAGACATGAAGGACGCGCACACGAGCATCATCGTCACCGACCTCGCCACGACCTATCGCGCCGAAGCCTACGCGCGCGACGCGCTGTGCTTCGAGGTGGGCATCATGGATTTCAACAAGTACGGCGGCGACATTATCTTCCGTATCACGCGGCCCGCCGATGGCGCGCTCATCGCCATGGCGAAATCGGGCTTCGTGTTCTTCGACTACGAAGCGAAAAAGGTCGTGCCGATGCCGCAGGCCTTCCGTGACAAGTTTCCGCAGGTCAATACGCTCGCCTGAGTCCGGGTGCGCTCAGCGCGGCTGGAACATGATGAGCGCCATGCCGGCGAGCGTGAAGCCGATGCCGGCCCAGTCCCAGGGGCTCGGCCGGATCGCCTCGACGGCCCAGAGCCAGAGAATCGCCACGCAGACATAGACGCCGCCGTAGGCCGCATAGGTGCGCCCGGCGGCCGTGGGGTGCAGCGTGAGCAGCCACGCGAAGAGCGCGAGCGAGGCCGCGGCGGGCACGAGGAGCCACGCGCTCGCGCCTTCGCGCAGCCAGCGGTAAGGCAGATAGCAGCCGATGATCTCGGCGAGCGCGGTCACGACGAAAAGCACAAACGTCTTCATGGGCGGCGGCTGGTGGCAGGGGCGCCCATGGTAACGCAAGCGGCGAGGCCGCCTGCGTGTTGTTCTCAACGTGCCCCTCAGTCGCCCTCAGTTGCCTTCAGGTAGCCTCAGGGCCGCTCGCCGCGGGCCAGCCGCGCTTCGATCTCGTTCACCACGGGCAGCAGATCGGCGACGCTGTCGATCACGTAGTGCGCGCCCGCCGCGCGCAGGCGTTCCGCGGCCGCGGCACGGCGGCGCGCGAATTCTTCGGGCGCGAGCGCGCGGACTTCTTCTTCGGTCAGGCCGAACGCGTTGCCGCTCACCGCGACACCCACCGCCCACGTCCCGCCGTTGATGCCCTCTTCGATGCCGACTTCGGTATCGTCCACCTTGATCGCGTCGCGCGCGAGCCACACGCCGAGCTGCGGCAGCGTGCGGTAGATCATGTACGGCGAAGGCCGGCCCTCGGGCGTGTCGCCCGTGCAAACGATGCTGTCCGGATCGAAACCCTGAGCCTTCGCGCCCGGCACGATCTGGTCGATGATTTCGCGCGTGTAGCCCGTGGTCGAGCCGATCCGTACGCCGTCGGCGCGCAGCGCGGCGGTCACGGCGGCGACGCCCGGAATCACGTCGCTGTACTGCGCGGCCACGGCGACGTTCTTCGGCACGAAGACGTCGTACACGGCGTCGATATCGGCTTCGCCCGGCGCGTGGCCGTAGCGCGTTTCCCATGCCGCCGCGACGCGCGGCAGCGCCATCAGCGCCGCGATGTGCGGACGCTTGGCCATGCCCATCGGCCCGCGCGCCTCGTCGATCGTGATCGGCACGCCGAATTGCTCGAAGGTCTCGACGAAGGCGCCCATTGGCGCGCGCGAGCCGTAGTCGACCACGGTGCCGGCCCAGTCGAAAATTACTGCCTTGACGTGTTTCATTGCATGCGTCCTGCTAAAAAATCGATGATGGGGAGTCTTGACGGTATGCGCGCATCAAGCGGCGAGCGCTTCGCGTGCGCCGAGGTCGACCGGCGCGGGCGCGGCACTTGCCACGCCGAGCGTGCGCAGCGCTTCGCCGCACGCGGCCACGACGCGGCGCATGACGGTCTCGTCGAGCGCGCCGATGCAGCCGATGCGGAAGCTCTCCACGCTCGTCAGCTTGCCCGGATAGATGATGAAACCCTGCGACTTCATGAGTTCGTAGAAGCGCGCGAAGTCGAATGCGGGATCGGCCGGCGAAAAGAACGTGACGATGATGGGCGAGCGCCAGGCTTCGGTCAGCAGCGGCTCGAAACCGAGCTCGCGCATGCCCTCGACGAGCACGTCGCGGTTGCGCGCATAGCGCGCGAGGCGCCCTGGCCGGCCCCCTTCGAGCGCGTGCAGGCGCAGCGCCTCGATGAACGCGGCCACCGCGTGCGTGGGCGGCGTGAAGCGCCACTGGCCGGTGCGGTTCATGACGTCCCACTGGTCGTAGATATCGAGCGCGAGCGAGTGGCTCACGCCCTTCGCGTCGTTCAGAACTGCTTTTTTCGCGATCACGAAGCCGAAGCCCGGCACGCCCTCGATGCACTTGTTGGCCGAGGAGACGAACGCGTCGCAAGGCAGCGTGCGCACGTCGAGCGGCACCGCGCCGAACGCGCTCATCGAGTCGACCAGCAGGCGCCGCCCCTGGCGGGCCGTCACGGCCGCGATCGCTTCGATCGGGTTCAGAATGCCCGAGCTGGTCTCGCAATGGACGACGACGACATGTGTGATGTCCGGGTTCGCGATCAGCAGCTGTTCGACGTCTTCTGCGCGCGGCGGCAGGTAGTCGCCGGTGTCGTGCACGGTGTGCTGGCGGCCCAGGTAGCGCAGCGTCGTGGCGATGCGCTTGCCATACGCGCCGTTGGCGAGCACGAGCGCGTGGCCGTCGCGCGGCACGAAGCTGCCGAGCATCGCCTCGACGCAATAGCTGCCGCTGCCCTGCAACGGCACGCAGTCGTATTCACCCTGCTCGTCGCCCGCGATCTGAAGCAGCGCGGCGCGCAATTGCGCGGTCATGGCACGGAAGTCGGCGTCCCACGAGCCCCAGTCGCGCTGCATCGCGGCCTTGGTCGAGGCCGCGGTAGTCAGCGGTCCGGGGGTCAGGAGATACGGCTCGGCGGGGGTGGTCATGCGGGCTCCAGTGGCGTCGGGACTGTCAATCCCGACACGTTAACGCAGTGCTCGCCATCGGTAAAATCGATATAATCGATGCCAATATAAGTTTAACTTATCCCCTGTTTTATTCCCTGTCGCCGGAGCGCTTCGACATGCAATACGCGCAGTTGCGGGCTTTTCACGCGGTCGCCGAACACGGCGGGTTCTCACGCGCCGCGCAGGCGCTCTCCCTCACGCAGCCGGCCGTGTCGGACCATGTGCGGCGGCTCGAACAGGATTTCGGGGTCAAACTCTTCGAGCGCGGGCCTCGCGGTGTGGAACTCACCGAACTCGGGCGACGACTCTTCGCGGTGACGCGACAGATGGTGGGGTGTGAGCGCGACGCGCGGCGGCTGCTCGAAGCGGCAGGCGCGCTCGAATCGGGCGAACTCGCGCTCGCCGCCGACGCGCCCGACCTCGCCATCAAGCTGATCGGCGCGTTCAGGAGGCGCTATCCGGGGGTGGTGATCAAGCTGTCGATCGCGAACGCGACCGAATGCATGCGCCGCGTCCTCGCGAGCGAAGCCGACGCCGCCATCACGGCCGCGCGTCAGGTGCACAGCCGGCTGCAGGCCCGCGTGCTGCGCGAGGAACCGCTGGTCGCGGTCGTGCCCGCCGAGAGCCCCGCCGCGAAAAAGCGCCGCATGACCTACGAGGAGCTCGTGCGCGAGCCCATGGTATTTCGCGAAACGCATTCGGTCACGCAGCAGTTGCTCGAAGCCGAACTCGTGCGTAAAGGACTGCAGGTCCAGCCCGTGCTCTACGTGGATGGCCGTGAGGCCTTGCAAACCGCGATTGCGCAGGGCGTGGGCGCGGGCGTGATCGCGCATGCGGAATTCGGCGAGTCGCGGCGCATTCGCATGTTGCCGCTCGTGGACTGCCAGGTGCGCATGGTCGAATCGCTCACGCGCCTCGCCGACACGTCCTCGTCGAATCTGCTCGACGCGCTCTTCGCCACCCCGCTCGATTGAGCGCCCGGAGGGCCGTCAGGACACCACGATGGCGGTGCCGACGGCATGGAGCAGATCGCGCAGCGTTTCGGCCTGCTCCATGCGCGCGCCGTGACGCAGGTGAATGCGCAGCGACCGGCCCGCGATGCCGTCGACCGGGCGCGCGAGCCACAGTTCGACGGCGAGGCCGAGGCCGTCGGGCGCATCGGGCACGACCGGTTCGACGACGCGCGGCTTGAAGGAGGCGGATTCGGACATGGCGAGACCTCGTAGGTGGCGGGATCGACTTCATCGTAGCGAGGCGACACGCGCGCGCCAAACGAGAAATCCGCGTATTGAAATGAGCGCCGCGCCGCATTGGATCGCGCGTGCGGTGGCATGCACGCCCCGCTCGCGCCGCGCGGCGCTTCGTGGAAGCCGGCGGGGTGCCTTTTTACCAGCAGCGCGTGGCTGCGAGTGGCAAACTGAACGCATCGTTGCGCGGCCATTGGCCTGTTTGCCTGCAACGAGACGGGAGGACCTCTTCATGGAACGCCCCTTTACCGATCGCCGCGAGGCGGGCCGTTTGCTCGCCGGCCCGCTCACGGCCTATGCGGGCAGACGCGACGTCATCGTGCTCGCGCTCCCGCGCGGCGGCGTGCCGGTAGCCTACGAAGTCGCGAAGGCGCTGCAGGTGCCGCTCGATGTCCTGCCCGTGTGCAAGCTCGGCCTGCCCTGGCAGCCGGAACTCGCCATGGGCGCGCTGTCGTCGAACGGCGCGCAGTACGTGGACAGCGCGCTGGTGCGCAGCGCCGGCGTGAGCGAGGCCCAGTTGCAGAGCGCCATGGCGCTTGCACGCATCGAGCTTGGCCGGCGCGAGGCGCGCTATCGCGGCGAGCGTGCGCCGCTCGCGGTGGCGGGCCGCGTGGCGGTCATCGTCGACGACGGCATGGCCACGGGCGCGTCGCTCAAGGCAGCGGCGCTCGCGCTCGCCACGCTCGGCCCCGCACGCATCGTCGCGGCGCTGCCCGTCGCGCCCGCGGGCTCGCAGGACCGGCTCGGCGGGACCGTGGACGAATTCGTCTGTGCGCGCACGCCCGAGGCGTTCTACAGCGTCGGCCAGTTCTATCTGGACTTCGATCAGGTCAGCGACGACACCGTGCGCGAACTGCTGACTCAAGCGGCGGCTGACGACGCGAACGGCGAGGCACCGGTCTAGGGCGCGCCGGTCGTGCCGCCGCTGTCACAACGGCCCCCCTCGCGCCCTATCGCACCGGATTCGATGCCGCTTCGCCCACCACCGTTTGCCAGGGCCGCACGCGCCAATGCTTCACGAGCCCCGAGAGCACATACGGGTCGGCGCGCGCGAACGCCTCGGCCGCGGCCGGACTGTCGCCCTGGAATAGCAGCAGCGCGTTGTCGACGGGATCGGCTATCGCCCCCGCTAGCAGCAACTCGCCGCGTTCGACGGCGGCCCATGCCAGTTGCAGATGCGCGCTGCGGTGTTCGGGGCGGCGTTCGAGGTAGTCGTCTGCGAGTTCGTACATCAAGAGGTAATGCATGCGCGTTCTCCGTGTCGTTGCGGCCGCGCCGGACGGGGTCGACGGCCGATAGCGAACATTGTGCAGCAGCGCGCGCGTCAACCGAACACATCGCTGCGTCGTTTTAATGGCGGCTTTGCCATAATGGCGGCGCGCGCAAGGCGCACCAGCTATGCACGGCGGGCCGCACGTCAACTGAGAACGTCCAAAGTCAAGGGAGTGAACGATGAAGATGCAATCCGTCATTGCTGCAATCGTGCTGGGCGGCGTGCTGGCCGCGCCGGCGTTCGCACAGACCGCCGCACCCGCTTCCGCACCGGCGGCGAACAGCCAGCAGAACAAGATGAAGGCCTGCAACGCCCAGGCCGGCGACAAGAAAGGCGACGACCGCAAGGCATTCATGAAGCAGTGCCTTTCGGCTGCCGGCGCCCCCGCTCCGACCATGACCCAGCAAGAGCGCATGAAGGCGTGCAACGCCCAGGCCGGCGACAAGAAGGGCGACGACCGCAAGGCATTCATGAAGACCTGCCTCTCGACGAAGAGCTGAGCGAAGCGGGTCCGGGCAAGCCTCCCGCACCCTTTTGCAGCCGCAAGATCCGCGCGCCGCAGCCAACGCTGCGGCGCGTTTTTTTGTGCGCCGGTTTTGTGCGCTGCAGCGGTTTCTCGATCTGCACGCGCCCGTGTCGTCGGTTGTGCGAACCATCGTCGACGCAGGCGAAATCGTGCCGGTTTGCGCGGATTTGCGTCATCGCCCGCATTCGGCCGCGCCGTTTTTCTCCTATGATGGCTGCAGCGGCGGCCCCTCCCCGCGCAATCACCCATTAGCCATCGGGCTGCCGCGTTGACGTTGATGCCGATGGCATCGAACGGAGGCGCAGATGGCATGGAGACACAAGAACCGCTGGTTTCGCCGCTGGCTCATGGTGATCACCTTCTGGCTCGTGCCGGTGATGATCGTCGTGGTGCGCGAGGTTCAGGACGAGATGGCGTATAACCGCGCGGATCTGCAGCGCGCGCTGACCTCCTGGACCTTCACCGACGCCGAGCGCGACGCCGGCGCCCCGCTGCGCTGCCACGGCACGCCCGAATCCGCGCGTGCGGCCGGCTGCCCCGCCGGGGTGCTCGCGGCGAACGCGCAGCGCCACCAGGAAGCGCGCGACGAATACGCCGTGCGGCGCACGACGCTCGTGGGCTACCTGTGGCACGCGTTCGTCGGTTACTGGGTCGTGCCCGCTGCGGTGCTGCTCGCGCTCGGCGTGCTGATCGGCGGCGTGAAGCGCGCCCTGCGGCGGCCCACGGCCAAGCCCGTGCCGGAGCGCTAGCGCGTTTCGTGCATGCCCAGCGCACAGCGCTTGTGCTGCGCAGCCTCAAAGAGCGAGTCGGGACGTTCGGGTATAACGACGGGACGCCGTGACATCGCGGCGCCCGGCAACTAGAACGGAGAACAAGATGAATGCATCTCGCATGCTTTTGAAGGCTTCTGTCGCAATCGCCGTCGGCGTCGCGGCACTCTCGGGCTGCACCACCACCGGCAGCCAGGCACCCAGCCCCGCGACCAACGCGTCGCGCGCCGACTCGATCAACTCCGACATCGACGCCACCCTGTCGCGCCTCTATCAGACCGTGCCGGGCTCGCGCGAGCTGGTCGGCAAGGCCCGCGGCATTCTCGTGTTTCCGCGCGTGATCCAGGCTGGCATCGGCGTCGGCGGCGAACACGGCGACGGCGCACTGCGCGTGGGCGGCAGCACGGTCGGCTTCTACAGCACGTCGTCGGCTTCGGTCGGCGCAACGCTCGGCGTGCAGTCGAAGTCCGTCATCTATCTCTTCATGACCGAAGACGCGCTGGCGAAATTCCGCAATTCGAGCGGCTGGTCGGCAGGTGGCGACGCATCGGTCGCGCTCGTGAAGGTCGGCGCGAACGGCTCGATCGACACCACCACGGCCACCAAGCCCGTGCAGGTCTTCGTGCTCACCAACAGCGGGCTGATCGGCGACCTCTCGCTCGGCGGCACGAAGATCACGAAACTCGACCTCTAGGCGCACCGCGAACGTCCGCGTGCTCAGCTCGCGGACGTATCGATCACCTTGAAGCGCGAGCGCTTGTTCGCGCGAATCACCGCCTCGTACGCCTGCACGTACTCCTGCGCCATGCGGTGCGAGGTGAAACGCTCTTCGAAGCGGCGCCGCACGCCGGCGCGCGGAACGCGCGCGATGCGATTGACCGCCGCCACGGCGCCGATTTCGTCCTCGACGATAAAGCCCGTCACGCCCTCTTCCACCACCTCCGGCACGGCGCCGCGATTGAACGCGATCACGGGCGTGCCGCACGCCATCGCCTCGATCATCACGAGGCCGAACGGCTCCGGCCAGTCGATCGGGAACAGCAGCGCATGGGCGCCGGAGAGGAATTCGGCCTTCTGGCCGTCGTTGATCTCGCCCACGTACTCGACGTGCGGCAGCGCAAGCAACGGCTTGATGTCGCGCTCGAAATACTCGCGGTCGGCTTCGTCGACCTTCGCGGCGATGCGGATGGGCAGCCCGCAGCGCCCGGCAATCCGTATCGCCGTGTCGACGCGTTTTTCCGGCGAAATGCGGCCGAGAAACGCCAGATAGCGCGGCTCGACGGGCTGCGGCGTGTAGAGCGTCTCGGGCAGGCCGTGGTAGACCGTACGCAGCCAGCGCGCCTGCGGCATCGGCTGGCGCTGTGCGTTCGAGATCGAGATGACGGGCGCGGTGTTGAACGTATCGAAGACCGGCTGCTGCTCGGGCAGGTCGAGACGGCCGTGCAGCGTCGTCACGAACGGCGTTTCCTGGCGCTTGAACACCGAAAACGAGTAGTAGTCCATATGGAAATGCAACACGTCGAACTGGTCGGCCTGGCGGCGCACCATTTCCATCAGCAGCATGTGCGGTGCAATGCGGTCGCGGATGCCGGGGTCGAGCCGCAGCGCACGGGGCCACACGGGCTCGAGCTTCGCGCTCGTGAGCGAATCGCCGCTCGCGAACAGCGTGACATCGTGCCCGAGTTCGACCAGCGCTTCGGTGATATACGACACGGCGCGCTCGGTGCCGCCATAGAGCTTCGGCGGGACCGATTCGGTCAGCGGGGCGATCTGCGCAATTCTCATCGTGTGTCTCCAGGAAACGGGGCCGCGTTGCCCGTTCTTGCGGTGCCGGTCATTCTAAGCCAGGTCCGGGCGGCCATCGGCGACGCAGCAGTTGTCCCATTATTCGGCAAGCCGGGCGCGCGCGCCGCCAGTCTTTCAATTTCTATACGGTGTTACATGCCGAAACAACCCCTGCGTTTGCCCTACCGGCCTACCTGGCGGGCCATTTCCAGGCCGGCACGTCGAGCGTGTCGGGATCGGCGAACCCGGTTGCGCCGAGGCGCCGTTCGAGCACGACCGACTGGCTGCCGGCCTCGCGCTCCAGCGCCGCCACGAGCCGCACCGCGTGCGAGACGACGGTGACCTGCGAGTGCCGCGACGCCCGTGCGATGAGCCGCGCGAGCGATGGCAGCAGGTCCGGATGCAGGCTCGTCTCGGGTTCGTCGAGCACCAGCAGGCCGGGCGGCCGCGGGCTCAGCAGCGCGGCCGCGAGCAGCAGGTAGCGCAAGGTGCCGTCCGACAGTTCCGCGCCGCGCAGCGGCCGCAATAGCCCTTCCTGGCGCAGCGCCACCTCGAAGCGTCCTTCGTGATTCACGATTTCGACGCGCGCGCCCGGAAAGGCGTCGCCGATGGCAGTATCGAGCGCCTCGCCGTCGCCGATCTCGCGGATCGTCTGCAGCGCGGCGGCGAGGTTCGCGCCGTCGTCGGCGAGCACCGGCGAATGCGTGCCGATCTGCACCTGGCGCGCGCTCGCGTGCTCGTCGGTGCGGAAGTGGTCGTAGAAACGCCACGAGCGAATCTGCTCGCGCACGGCGATCATTTCGGGCGCGCTGCGCGGGTCGGCGTACTCCGTCATCATGCTGTCGAAGCTCGCCACGGGCTGTGCGAGCGTCGTCCACTCGCCCGCGGCGTCGCGAATGCGGATCATCGGCCCCTGGCGGTCCACGAGCAACGCCGAGGGCCGCAGGATCGGCCCGCTCCAGATGCATTCGCGCTTGATCACCGGGTCGAGCGAAAACTGCGAAGTGGACGAAGGCAGCGGCAATCCCAGATCGATTGCATAGCCGAACGCGTCGCCCGCGAAGCCAAGGCGCAGGCTCACCGCATCCTTGCGCACCGTGCCTTGCACCGCGTGTTCCCCTGCGGCGACGGCGCGCGAGAAGCGCTCAGGGCCCGCCCACAGCGTGGATTGCAGGCCGCCCTCGCGCGCCAGCGACGGAATCACGCCGCCACGCGCCGTGAGCGCGAGCAGACGCAACGCGCGATAGAGATTCGACTTGCCACTGCCGTTCGGACCGGTCACGACGTTGAGCGCACCGAGCGGCACGATGAGCTCGCGCAGCGAGCGGTAGTTGGCGATGGCGAGCGTAGTCAGCATGGAAGTGCGCGGGGTGGCGTGGCAGTCGCGTGGCGGGTGCCTCGATCAGCCACGCATCATACGCAATCGTGCCGGTGCGCGAACCGCCTGTGCCCCGTATCGGTCAGCGCGGCTGGGGCACCGCCGCGAGGTCGCGCAGGAAGGTGTCTCGCCACACGCCGAGATCGTTGCGTCTGAGCGCCTCCATGTTGGTCTGGTAGCGCGCCTGACGCTCGTCGAGCGGCATCGAGAGCGCGCGTTCCAGCGCTTCCGACATGCCGGTCGCATCGTGAGGATTCACGAGCAATGCGCCCGTGAGTTCGGCCGCCGCGCCCGCGAAGATCGACAGCACGAGCACGCCCGGATCGTTGGGATTCTGCGCGGCCACATACTCCTTGGCGACGAGATTCATGCCGTCGTGCAGCGGCGTCACATAGCCGATCTGCGACTCGCGAAACAGCGACATCAGTTTCCAGCGGTCGTACTGTTGGCTCAGGTAACGGATCGGCGTGTAATCGAGCCCCGAGTAGCGGCCGTTGATGCGCCCGGCTTCGCGCTCCAGCTCCTCGCGTATGACCTTGTAGCTCGCGACATCCGAGCGTGTCGGCGGCGCGATCTGCACGAGCGTGACCTTGCCGCGCCATTCGGGCGACGTTTCCAGCAACTGCTCGAACGCATGGAAACGCTCGACGAGACCCTTCGAATAGTCGAGCCGGTCCACGCTCATGATGAGCTTGCGCCCTTCCAGACTCTGCTTGAGGTCGAGCACGTGCTGGCGGCTTTCGTAGCGCGCGGCCTGCTCGGCGATCTCGTCCGGAAACACGCCGATGCGGTAGACCCCCGTGCGCAGCTTGCGGCCATACGCCTCGACTTCGCCATGCTCCGGATTCTCTGCGCGCTCGCGAACCTTGCCGCGCGCCTCGCGCGCGATGTAGTCGTGAAACGCCTGCTGGTCGTTCTGCGTCTGAAAGCCCAGCAGGTCGTAACAGCACAGCGACCTGACGAGTTCGTCGTGCGGCGGAATGGTCTGCAGCACCTGCGGCGAAGGAAACGGAATATGCAGGAAGAAGCCGATGCGGTTGCGCACGCCTTCCGAGCGCAGCGCCTCGGCGAACGGAATCAGGTGGTAGTCGTGGACCCAGATGTTGTCGTCCGGGTGGATCAGCTTCATGAGCTTGTGCGCGAGCCACGCGTTCACGCGGCGATAGCCCGCGTATTCGTCGCGCTCGTAGCGCGCGAGGTCGTTGCGGTAGTGGAAGACCGGCCAGAGCGTAGCGTTCGAGAATCCGCGGTAGTACTGATCGTAGTCCTTGCGCGTGAGGCCGACGGTCGCAAAGGTGACGTGGCCTTCTTCGACGAGCGTCGGCCCCGCGTTCGCCACCGTCTCGCTCACCACGTCGCCGCTCCAGCCGAACCACACGCCGCCCGCGTCCTTCAGCGCACCGAATACGCCGACCGCGAGGCCGCCTGCCGAGCCCTTGGTCTCCGTCGGCGTCGCCACGCGGTTCGAGACGACTATCAGTCTGCCCATCTTGCTGTTCCTCCTCCTTTCTCTTTCGACCGCTAGCAGCGGTTATCAACCATTGTCGCGGCGGCTTTCAGTCTCAGGCTCGCGGGCGCCGGTGGCTCCCGCTGTCTCCGCTCCTTTCGCCGCTTCGACCGCTTTGACGTCCGTCGCCGCGTCGGGGCGCGCCGGGCGGTGCGTCTCCAGCTCCTCGCCGTCTCCCGGCACGCGCGTGCCCGTCACGGGATCCGCCTCCGTATGGGCCGCCGTGCTCGCCGCCGCCTGCCGCGCGGGGCGGCGCACGAAGGACGGCAGTTCCCCGGTGCTGCTTTCGAGTTCCGCCGAAACTTCAGCGCGCGCACGCGGCAGGAACTGCGGATAGTGCTCGTTGACGAAATCGAGCAGTCCTTCGCGCACGCGGCAGCGCAAATCGAAGTTCAGGCCGGAGTCGCGCGAACTCACCAGCACGCGCACCTGCATCGCGCGCTCGTTGGCGTCGGTGACCTGTAAAACCTGCACGCGGCGGTCCCATTCGGGCGCACCGTCGACGATGCGCGCGAGCGCCTCGCGCAGCGGCGCGAGCGGCATGCGGTAGTCGAGCCACAGGAACACCGTGCCGATGATCTGCGAGCTGCTGCGCGTCCAGTTCGCGAACGGATTCTCGATGAACCACTGCAGCGGCACGATGAGCCGCCGCTGGTCCCAGATCCGCACCGAAACATAGGTGCCGGTAATTTCCTCGATGCGCCCCCACTCGCCCTGGATCACGACCACGTCGTCGAGCCGGATCGGCTGCGAGAGCGCGATCTGCAAACCGGCAATCAGATTCCCTAGCACGGGGCGTGCCGCGATACCGGCAACGAGACCGGCAACCCCGGCCGAAGCCAGCAGGCTCGCGCCGATCTGCCTCACGTTGGGGAAGGTCATGAGCGCCGCGCCCACGCCCACGATGATGATCAGCACCATCACCGTGCGCGCGAGCACGCGGGCCTGGGTGTGGATGCGGCGGGCCTGCAGGTTGTCGGCGATGTCGAGCGGATGGGCGGCGATGATGGCTTCGCCGATCGCCGCCGCGCAGCGCACCGAAAGCCAGGTGATCGCCGCGATCAGCGCGAACGCGCACAGCTCGCGCAGACCGCTGATATGCCGGAGTGAATCAGGCGCCTGCCACCAGACGAATTCGATCGCGAGGATCGCGAGCACGGCGAGCGCCGGTTTGCGGATATAACGCAGGAACACGCTGACCCGCGGATACGGGCGCGCGACGCGCAGCAAGACGCGTCCGCCGACCCAGTGCAGGCCGAACGCGAAAACGAGCGCGAGCGCGCTCACGAGCAACGTGCCGAGCCAGTCCTGCAACGGCGCGTCGGTGAAACGGGAGAGATCGTCGAGTGTCGGCATCTGCGGCCAGTTCCTCCTGAGCATCCTGAGCAAAGGGCGACTCTTGGAAACGGCACGGGCGCAGGCCCGCGGACGGCCACGGCGAGGATGACAGCTGGCCTCGCTGCGGCCTCGATGATGATCGGCGCGGCGGTGATCGGTGCCGCGCCGTGTTTGTAGCTATGTCTACCTACCCACTACGGGTTACGACTCGAACCTGCCGGCTTCAACTGCCGTTGCCGGTCTTGCAGGGAAACGCCTTGCCGAGCCCGAGCGAAATGGCGGTACTGGCGTTGTAGCCGGCCACGTTCGGGTTGTCGGCGATGTACTTGCGCACCGCGTCGGTGAGTTGCGCCGAGCGCGCATCGGGCGGCAGGCAGAAGTATTGACCCACGCGCGGCCCGGTAGTGCCGCCGATGGCGTCGATGGTGTTGAAGATGCCGTCCGCGGCACCTTCGATATAGGCAGCGCACGCGCTGCGCGAAGCCACATCGGTCTTCGTGCAGAGCCGGTTGAGGTCGCTTGCCGTGAATGCGAAAGCGGAGAGCGGCAACGCCATCGCGCCCGCACAGATCAGAACCCGCAGCATGGTTCTCCTTGAGTTGTCGTGGGGAGCGGCGCATCGAGCGCCGCCGGGCGGCCGCGTTGGTCCAGTGCGGCCGTCTTTATCCCCATTATTTTGCACTGTTTTGCGGCGCTGCCGGGCTCGCCGTGGAGAGGCCAGCCTGGGTCATGCGCGCCGTGAGGTCCTTGATCGCGTCCGGCGCCTTGTACTGGCGCGCGAAATCGAGCGCCGTCATGCCGATCTGGTTCTTCGCGCCAAGCGTCGCGCCGTGCTCGAGCAGCATCTGGAGCGTCGTGAGATGGTCGCCGCGCGCGGCCATCATGAGCGGCGTCGTGCCGTTCGGCGACAGCGCGTTGACGTCGGCCGAATAGCCGATCAGCAGCTTCGCGACATCGTCGTTGCCGTTCGCGGCGGCGTAGTGCAGCGGCGTCCAGCCCTTCTTGTTGACCTCGGCGCCCTTGGTGATGAGCAGCTTCACGAAGTCCACGTCGCCGTTGAGCGAGGCGAGCATCAGTGCGTTTTCGCCTGCGCGGTCTTCGGCGGCGATGTTCGTCTTCGGGTTGTCGAGCAACAGCGCCCCGACCTTGTCGGACTTCTCGCGCGCGGCCAGCACGAGGAGCGGCATGCCCTGGTCGTCGGTGGCGTTCGGGTCCATGCCTTGAGCGAGCGCCTTTTGCACGCCCTTGTCGTCGTCGAACTTGACGCTCTTGATGAGCGAGTCGATCGGAGCGGCATGCGCCGCGGCGCCGAACAGCGTGGCGGCGACGCCGAGCACGAGCGCTGCGGCGGTACGGCGAACAGGGTTGGCGGCGTGCGAAAGCGGTTTCGAGTTCATGTCAAGCCTTAACGTTATCTGCTATCTCGTTGATATTTAACACCATTGACAGCATGCGGTTCGCGATTCAGGCCTGCGGCTGGATCTTGAAGAGCCGGAAAAAATTCTGCGTGGTGACAGCGCCAAGTTCGGCGTCCGGCAATCCGCGTTGCTGCGCAATGAATCTTCCGACATGGCTCACGTACGCAGGTTCATTGGGTTTGCCACGAAATGGCACGGGCGCGAGGTATGGCGAATCGGTTTCGATCAAAAGGCGCTCGATCGGCACGCGGCGCGACACTTCCTGCACGTCGGTCGCACTCTTGAACGTCACGATGCCCGAAAGCGAGATGTAAAAATTCTGCGCGAGCGCGCGCTCGGCAATCGCCCACGGCTCCGTGAAGCAATGCATCACGCCGCCCGGTTCGCCCGCGCGCTCTTCTTCCATGATGCGCAGGGTGTCGTCCGAAGCGGCTCGCGTATGGACGATGAGCGGCTTGCCCGTGGCGTGCGCCGCGCGAATGTGCGTGCGAAAGCGCTCGCGCTGCCATTCCATGTCGGCGATCGTGCGCTCGCCCAGGCGAAAGTAATCGAGCCCCGTTTCGCCGATCGCCACCACTTTCGGGTGCCCGGCCAGCTCGACCAGCTCGGCCACCGTCGGCTCGCGCATGTGCTCGTGATCGGGATGCACACCGACCGACGCGTAGACGTTCTCGTAACGGCTCGCGATGTCGAGCACCGAAGGCAGCGTCTCGAGGTCCACCGACACGCACAGCGCGTGCGTGACGGCGTTCGCGCGCATGTTCTCGAGCACCTGCGGGAGGCGGTCGCCGAGGCCCTCAAAGTTGATGTGGCAATGTGAATCGACAAACATGGGTGATCCTGCGATGGAAGATTCGGGCCTGATCGGGTACGTCAGCGCCCGTCAGGCGAACAGTTCACGATAGCCGAGAAAGAGTTCTTCGAACACGAGGCGCGCATTCAGCGGATGGTTTTCCACGGCGCGCTGACGCGTGACCGTCTTCAGGTAGCGCGCCAGCGCCGCGGCGTCGAGCTTCGCGGCGCAGCGCGCGAGGCCGCCGGCGGCCTGCGGAAAGTAGCGCGGGCGGCCCGCCGTACGTTCGGCGAGCAGATCGTAGACCCAGCG
Organism: Paraburkholderia sp. EG287B; assembly: GCF_040965595.1. Taxonomy (NCBI): domain Bacteria; kingdom Pseudomonadati; phylum Pseudomonadota; class Betaproteobacteria; order Burkholderiales; family Burkholderiaceae; genus Paraburkholderia; species Paraburkholderia sp. EG287B. Next base: position 98,223 of record NZ_JBFRCG010000001.1, on the reverse strand, counting down.
CTGCAGCCAGCCGAGCACGAGCGGCACCGGCAGCTTCTGCAGCGTCTCGCCGCACGCAAAGGCGTCGCAGGCGGGGCCTGCCGCGAGCTGGGTCAGAGTCCAGTCGCGCAGCGTGCGGTTTTCGTCGTGCGCGAGCGCGAGCGCCGCGAGGGGCGCGCCGCCGGCTTCGGCGAGCAGCGCCGGCGCGTCGGCCACGCCCTGCTGCGCAAGCCAGGCCGCGGCGGCTGCGGGCGCGGGCGTGCCCATGGGCCACTGGCGGCAACGGCTGATGATGGTCGGCAGCAGGCGGTCGATGCGCGCCGACACCACGAGGAACACCATGCCCGCGGGCGGCTCTTCGAGCGTCTTGAGCAGCGCGTTCGCGGCGGCGACGTTGAGCGCCTCGGCCGGATACAGCACGACCACGCGCAGGCCGCCGCGATGCGAGCCCACGCCCGTGAAGTCGAGCAGCGCCCGCACCTGCTCGATGCGGATTTCCTTGCTCGGCGCGCGGCCCTTCTTGCCCTCTTCGCCGTCGGCCTTGTCAGCCTTGTCGGCTTTGGCGTCATCGTCGCCCGCCGGGCCGATTTCGCCCGCCAATGCCTCGGGCACGACGATGCGGTAGTCCGGATGATTGCCCTGGACGAACCAGTTGCAGGCCGCACAGGCGCCGCACGGCTCGCCATTGGCCTGCGGCGCTTCGCAGAGCAGCCCCTTCGCCAGATGCTGCGCGAACTGGAGCTTGCCGATGCCCGCCTGGCCATGCAGCAGGAGCGCATGCGGCCAGTGGCTGCGCAGTTGCTGCAGGCGTTGCCAGTCGTCGGTTTGCCAGGGATAGATCATCTTCGGAATCAATCGGTTAGGCGATCTTTAGTAGAATTCACAAGAAGATCGCACAGCCCTATAAGAGCGCCAAATATCGCCTTGAAATCAAAGCGCTGCGATCACATGCTCGAGTTTTTTGCGAATCGCGTCGATGCCTTGCGACGAATCGACGATCGCAAAACGATACGGCGCCTCTTCCGCGCGGCGCAGGTACTCGGTGCGTGTGCGCTTGAAGAACGCGTCGGATTCGCTTTCGAAGCGATCGGGTTCGCGCGCCGCCCCGCGCCGCTCGCTCGCCGTGTCGGGCGGCAGGTCGAACAGCACCGTGAGGTCCGGCTGGAACCCGCCCTGCACCCAGCGCTCCAGCGTTTCGAGCTTGTCGCGCGGCAGCCCGCGGCCGCCGCCCTGGTAGGCGAAGGTGGCGTCGCTGAAACGGTCGGACAGCACCCAGTCGCCGCGCGCGAGCGCGGGCTCGATCACCTTGGCGAGGTGCTCGCGGCGCGCCGCGAACATCAGGAGCGCCTCGGTTTCGAGGTCCATCGGCTGATGCAGCACGAGTTCCCGGATCGACTCGCCCAGCGGCGTGCCGCCGGGTTCGCGCGTCATGACGACCGTACGGCCCGTCGGCGCGAGTTTCTGGGCGAGCTGATCGCAAAACCATGCGAGATGCGTGGTCTTGCCCGCGCCGTCGATGCCCTCGAACGTGATGAATCGGCCCCGCGCCATTTAATTTCCCCGGATGTATTTGTCGACGGCCTTGTTGTGGTCGACAAGATTGTCAGAAAAGACGCTGCTGCCGTCGCCGCGCGCCACGAAGTACAGCGCAGCCGTCGATGCCGGATTGAGCGCCGCCTGGATCGCCGCGACGCCGGGCAGCGCAATGGGCGTTGGCGGCAACCCGAGGCGCAGGTAGGTATTGTAAAGAGTGTCCGACTGCAGATCGCGCTTGCGCAGATGCCCCGCGTAGGTGTCGCCCAGACCGTAGATCACGGCCGGATCGGTCTGCAGCGGCATGCCCACTTTCAGGCGGTTCGAGAACACGGCCGCCACGAGCGCGCGGTCGGCGGCGCGGCCCGTCTCCTTTTCGACGAGCGACGCGAGCGTCAACGCCTCGTAGGGCGACTTCAGCGGCAAGCCGGGCGCACGCGCGCTCCAGGCTTCGTTCAGACGCGTCTGCATCAGGTGGTACGCACGGCGATAGACGTCGAGATCGCTCGAGCCCTTGTCGAACAGATAGGTGTCGGGGAAAAACAACCCTTCGCCGCTGCCGTTCGGCGCGGGCGGTGCGCCGATCGCGGCGAGCAGCTCGGCGTCGCTCATGCCGGCCGTGTCGTGGCGCAGCGCGGGGTTCGCGTCGAGTTCGGCGCGCATGTGCTTGAAGGTCCAGCCTTCGATGATGGTGGCGACGGACTCGTTCACGTCGCCGAGCGCCATCTTTTGCAGCACCTCATAGGGCGTGATGCCCGCCTTGAATTCGTAATTGCCCGATTTGAGCTGGCTCTGCAAGCCGAGCACGCGCGTCATGAGCACGAAGAGTTGCGTCTGCACGGGCACGCCGCCGCGCCGCAATTGCAGCGTGACGCTGCGCACGGTGCTGTGCGGCTTGATGGTGACGTCGAGCTGTGGGGCGGCCAGTTCGAGCGGCGTGGTGGCCCAGCGCCATACGCCGCCTGCCGCGGCGGCGCCAATCACGACTAACGCGGCGCCGGCAACAAGGCATTTCTTCAGAAGGGACATGGAAACACGACTCAGGGGGACCTCATATAATAACTGCTTGCCCTCGCTAAAGTCAGGATTGACTGTTCCCCGAATCCATGAATTCACCGCTCGATCCCGCTTCCACGCTTGCCGTTCCTGAATCCACGGCCGACTTCGACGCCGTTCTGAAAGGCGGCGCCTACGCGATCCTGCCGCAGTTCGGCGTGATCGACGCCAATGGCGACGACGCCGCGACCTTCCTGCACAGCCAGCTCACCAACGACGTCCAGCATCTCGACGTGGCCGGCGCGCGCCTCGCAGGCTACTGCTCGCCCAAGGGCCGTCTGCTCGCCTCGTTCCTGACCTGGAAGACCGGCGACACGATCCGTCTCCTGATCTCGAAGGACGTGCAGGCGCCGGTGCAAAAACGCCTGTCGATGTTCGTGCTGCGTGCCAAGGCCAGGCTCACCGACGACAGCGACAAGCTGCTCGTGGTGGGGCTCGCTGGTGACGTGCGTGGGGCGCTCGCGAGCGTGTTCGACGCGCTGCCCGACGGCGTGCACGTGAAGGTCGACGACCCCGCAGGCACGCTGATTCGCGTGCCCGACGCGGCCGGCGTGCTGCGTTATCTGTGGGTCGGCCCGAAGGAAGCGGTGCAGGAGCGCCTCACGAAGCTCGACGGTACGCTTAAGCGCGTGTCGCCGGCGGTGTGGGACTGGCTCGACATTCGTGCGGGCGAGCCGCGCATCACGCAGGCCGTGAGCGAACAGTTCGTGCCGCAGATGGTCAACTACGACGTGCTGGGCGGCGTGAACTTCCGCAAGGGCTGCTACCCTGGCCAGGAAATCGTCGCGCGCAGCCAGTATCGCGGCACGATCAAGCGCCGCACCGCGCTCGCCAATGTAGCCGCGAGTCTGGATGCCGCGCATGCGGGCGCCGAGCTTTTTCATTCGGACGACCCGAGCCAGCCGTGCGGCATGGTCGTGAACGCCGCGGCCGCGCCCGAGGGCGGTGTCGATCTGCTCGCCGAGATCAAGCTGGCCGCGCTCGAAACGGGCAGCGTGCATCTCGGCGCCGCCGACGGCCCCGCGCTGCGCGTGCTGCCGCTGCCGTACGCGTTGCCGGCCGAAATTTGACGCTGCGCACCGCGTCCATCGCACGTGAGGCGCCCGGCGCCTCGCGTTGCGTGGGCGCGGCCCCCGACCCGACCCTGCAAGGGCCAGTTCCATGTGCCTGATCGTGTTCGACTGGCGTCCACGCGCGAGCGCCGGCACACTTTTCACGCTCGCGGCCAACCGCGACGAGTTCCTGCGCCGCACCGCCGACCCGCTGCACTGGTGGAACGCCTCGGACGACGTCACGTCGCCGGGCAGTTCGGCCACGGGCGTGCTGGCGGGCCGCGATCTCGTCGGCGGCGGCACGTGGCTTGGCATGGCGCGCAGTGGCCGCTTCGCCGCGCTCACGAACTATCGCGCGCCGAACGACATGCGCCCCGACGCGCCCACGCGCGGCACGCTCGTCTCGCGCTGGCTCACCGGCGCGCAAGGTCTGCCCGATACGCCGCTCGGCTATCTCGACGAGATCGCGCGCTCGGGCGATCTCTATAACGGCTTCAACCTGATCGTCGGCGACTGGACGCGGCGCGAACTGGCGTGGTACTGCAATCGCGCAGACCGTGCGCCGGCCTTGCTGCCCGAAGGCACACACGGCATTTCCAATGCCGTGCTCGACACGCCGTGGCCCAAGCTCGTGCGCAAGCGCGCGGAACTCGCGCAGCTCGCGACGGGTGACGCGCAAGTCCCCCTCGCGCGGCTCGTGGACATGATGCGCGACCCGCAGGTCGCGCCCGACCGCGACTTGCCCGCCACCGGCATTTCGCTGGAACGCGAACGCGCGCTTTCTGCGGCATTCATCGAAACGCCCGACTACGGGACGCGCGGCACCACGGCGCTGCGCGTCACGCTGCGCGGCACCCTGCTGGATGTGGAAGCGCTGGAGCGCAGCGACGACGACGGCGCGCATCGCGTCGTCCGCCCGGGCGCCTTCGAGCGCCACGAGACCTACACCGTCGAACGAGGCTGAGCGCGTTTCAGTCGCCCGTGCGGAACGCCACGCGCAGCGCATGGGCGGCCTGCTGCTGCGCGCGCCTCGCCTCGTCGATGAATGCGCCCATCTTGATGAACTCGTGAATCATGCCGTCGTAACGCACGAGCGTGACGTCGTTGCCGGCTTCGCGCAGCTTTTGCGCGTAGGCCTCGCCTTCGTCCACGAGCGGATCGAATTCGGCAACGCCGATCCACGCGGGCGCGACGCCGCGAAAATCCGGCTCGCCGCGCGTGCCGTCGAGCGGCGCGAAGCGCCAGTCGTCGCGGTCCGAGTCATGGCGCACGTAGTGATCGAAGAACCACTGGATCGTCGGCGCGGTCAGCAAATGGCCATCGGCAAGCCGCTGGTGCGATTCGCTCTGCTGATGTGCGCTCACCGCCGGATAGAACAGCAGCTGCAGCACCGGCGCGATACCCGCGTCGCGCGCCAGCACCGCGCAGACCGTGGCGAGCGTGCCGCCCGCACTGTCGCCGCCCACTGCGAAGCGCGAGGCGTCGAGCGCGTGTTCGGCCGCGTACGCGTGGAGCCACGCATAGGCGTCGAAGGCGTCATGCACCGCGGTCGGGAAGCGATGTTCGGGCGCGAGCCGGTAATCCACGGAAAACACGGCGCAGCGCGCGTCGCGGGCGAACATGCGGCACAGCGCATCGTGCGTGTCGACGCTGCCGATCGTGAAGCCGCCGCCGTGATAGTAGACCAGCACGGGCAGCGGTTCCGCCCAGTGCGGCTCGACCGGCAGATAAAGGCGCGCGCGGATCGTCGCGCCGTCATGCATCGGCACCTGCAGGTCTTCCACGCCATGCATCGGCGGAGACGGGATTTCGAGCACCGACGCACTCTTTTCGTATTCGGCGCGCGCCGCCTGCGCCGTCTGCTCGTGGGAGGGCGCGCGGCCCGTGCGGGCCACCATGTCGAGCACGAGTGCGATCTTCGCGGTGAGTGGCATGGCACGGACCCCGTGCGCCGCGTTTATTGCGGCGCTTTCTTGACTTCAGGTTTGAGCGAGAGCGGATCGGTCGGGTTGCGCAATGTTTCGATATCCTCATGACGCAGCTTCACCGAAGGAAGAATCTGCGGATGCGTGAGGATATAGAAGCGCCCTTCCCGCACAGCGTCGAACGTTGCCTTCGCGACGTCGTCGGGCGTGAGCTTGCCGGAACGCACCGCGCGCTGCAACTGCAGATCGGCGGCTTGCTGCGAGCGTGTGGGCGGCACTTCATTGCGCAGATCGTCGGGGCGGCTGCGCTCGGCGTTGGCAATGCCGGTCGACACGAACGCCGGGCAGAGCAGCGAGCAGCTCACCTTGTCGGTCACGTTCTTCAGGTCGTGATAGAGCGTTTCGGTGAGCGAGACCACGGCATGCTTGGACGCGTTGTACACGCCCATGGCGGGCGGCGAAAGCAGCCCCGCCACCGAAGCCGTGTTGACGATATGCGCGCGCTCGCCCTGGGCGAGCATGGCTGGCGTGAAGCTGCGCACGCCATTGGCCACGCCCATCACGTTCACGCCGAACACCCAGTCCCAGTCCTTCGCGCTGCTTTCCCACACGAAGCCGCCGGTGCCGACGCCCGCGTTGTTGAACAGCAGATGAACCTTGCCATAGGTGTCGAGCGCGGCCTTCGCGAGGGCGTCGACCTGCGCGGCATCGCGCACGTCGGTGCGCACGCCGATGGCCTGTGCGCCGCCTTCGCGCAATGCGTTAACGGTTTCGTCGAGCAGCGCCTGATCGACATCGGCGAGCACGAGCTTCATGCCGAGCGCGGCGGCCTGCTGCGCGAACGCGCGGCCAAAGCCGCTTGCCGCGCCCGTGATGACGGCCACGCGGCCGTCGAACTCAAACGGTTCGGTCATTGCGAATCCTGCGGTGAAGGTTGCGGTGAATGCTGCGCACGGAAAAGCGAAGCGCCCTTTCCGGGCGCTTGCATTCACATTCAGATAGTTAGATCAGCTTGACGAGCTGCTTGCCGAAGTTCTGGCCTTTGAGCATGCCGAGGAACGCGCTGGGCGCGTTCTCGAGCCCGTCGGCCACGGTCTCGCGATACGCGAGCTGCTGCTTCGCGACCAGCGTGCCCAGTTCAGCGAGCGCCTGCGGCCACACTTCCATGTGCTCGCTCACGATGAAGCCCTGCACCAGCAGGCGCTGCGTGAGCAGCAGTTGCGGATACTTGAGCGGCATCGGCTCGCCGTCGTAGCCGGCGATCATCCCGCACAGCGCGATGCGGCCGAACGCGTTCATGCGCGCGAGCGTAGCGTCGAGCACCGCGCCGCCGACGTTCTCGAAGTAGCCGTCCACGCCGTCCGGCGTCGCGGCCTTGAGGTCCTGATAGAGATTGCCGGCCTTGTAATCGACGCATGCGTCGAAGCCGAGCGTCTCCACGACATAGCGGCATTTGTCCGCGCCGCCTGCGATACCCACCGCGCGGCAACCTGCGCGCTTCGCAAGCTGGCCGACCACGCTGCCCACCGCGCCGCTCGCCGCGCTCACGACGACGGTTTGCCCCGCCTTCGGCTCGATGATGCGATTCAGGCCGTACCACGCGGTGACGCCAGGCATGCCCACCGGCCCGAGGTACGCGGAAAGCGGCACATGCGTCGTATCGACGACATGCAGGTCGCTGCCGTTCGAGGTGCCGAACTCCTGCCAGCCGAACATGCCCACCACTTTATCGCCGACCTTGAACTTCGGGTTGCGCGACTCGACCACCTCGCCCACCGTGCCGCCGATCATCACCGAGTCGAGCGGCTGCGGCGCCGCGTACGACTTGCTGTCGTTCATGCGCCCGCGCATGTACGGATCGAGCGAGAGATAGTGGTTGCGCACGCGCAGCTGACCCTCTTCGAGCGGTGCGAGCGGCGTTTTGACGAGGCGGAAGTTATCGACGCTCGCGGCGCCTTCCGGGCGCGAAGCGAGCAGGATCTGGCGATTGGTCTGGGTCATGGCGTCCGTGTTGCTTCGTTGGGCGCGGCGAGGCGTTGCACGCCTGCCGCGCGAGAGAACAGCAACCGGGTGCGCACGAGCAAAGCCCTCGCACGCGCCCGATTGCGCGTTTAACCGTCGCTCGGGCCCGGCCGCGCGCTGGGGTCGCTGCGCAGACGCTGACGCGTCACGTCGCGGCCCACCGCAAGCCGGCGCATGTACTTGAAGGTGCCGAGCGCCTTGGCGACGAAATGGCCTTCGCTGTCGCGAATCTCGCCTTCGCAATAGGCCATCGTGGTGGAACGGTGCAGCACGCGGCCCGTGGCGCGCAACTCGCCGCGCCCCGGCTGCATGAAGTTCACTTTCATTTCGACGGTGACGACGCCCACGCCGTCGGCGGCGACGCTGCGCGCCGCCATGGCGAGCGCGATATCGGCGAGCGTCATCGTGACGCCGCCGTGCGCGACGTCCCACGTATTCAGATGCCGCTCGGCGAGCGGCAGCACGACTTCGCTCGCGCCGTCACGCGCGCTCACGAGTTGCGCGCCGAGATGCTCGACGAAGGGACTCTCGATGATCGTGAGCGACGGTTGCGCTGGTTGTGCGTCTTCGCCTTTTGGCGCGCCGCCGCTCTGGGACTGATCTGCGGTACCGGTCATGATGCGCTTCAGACCACGTAATCCACGCACTGACGCGACTCGACCACGAGCTTCGCGAACTGCTTCACGACGAGATGCTCGGGGTGGTCCTGATAGCCGTCGAGTGCGGCCTGATCGGCGAAGTCGGAGACGAGCACGAGGTCGAATGTGGAAGCGAGGCCCGGCGCGGCCACACCGACTTCGAGGTGCAGCGTGCCCGGCACGAGATCGCGGCAGCCTTCGAGCAGCGCCTTGAACTTCACGACGTTCTCGGCACGCGTCGCGCCTTCGGCCGACTCCTTGAGCTTCCACATCACGATATGACGAATCACGAACTCACCTCTTTCAATCTGCATGGGAACAGGCGCCGCACCGTGCGCGCGCCGACAGCCGTCATGATACCCGCAGCGGCTCGGGCGCGAGGGCGGCCCGGCGCGCGTAGAGCCGCGGGAAAGCGATGAAAACGTGAGTGCGGCAGCAGGCATGTCCACTGCCGCGCCCTGGCGTCAGACGACTTCGAAGAGGCCGGCAGCGCCCTGCCCGCCGCCGATGCACATCGTCACCACGACGAACTTCGCGCCGCGGCGCTTGCCTTCGATGAGCGCGTGGCCCGTGAGGCGCGCGCCCGACACGCCATACGGGTGACCGACGGCGATCGCGCCGCCGTTCACGTTCAGGCGGTCGGCGGGAATGCCGAGCTTGTCGCGGCAATACAGCACCTGCACCGCGAACGCTTCGTTCAGCTCCCACAGGCCGATGTCCTCGACCTTCAGGCCCGTCTGCTTGAGCAGCTTGGGCACGGCGAACACGGGACCGATGCCCATCTCGTCCGGCTCGCAGCCCGCCACGGCGAAGCCGCGGAAGATGCCGAGCGGCTGCAGGCCTTCGCGCTCCGCGACTTTCGCGTTCATCACGACGCAGGCGCTCGCACCGTCCGAGAACTGGCTCGCATTGCCGGCCGTGATCACGCCGCCCGGCATCGCCGTGCGGATCTTCGCAACGCCTTCGAGCGTGGTGTCGGCGCGAATGCCTTCGTCGGCGGCGATCGTCACTTCCTTCGTGACGAGTTGCCCCGTGGCCTTGTCGGCCACCCCGGCGAGCACCGTCATCGGCACGATTTCGTCGTTGAAGAGACCGGCTGCCTGCGCGGCCGCCGCGCGCAGCTGCGACTGCACGCCGTATTCGTCCTGGCGATCCTTCGAGATTTCATAGCGCTTCGCGACGTTCTCGGCCGTTTGCAGCATGCTCCAGTAGATTTCGGGCTTGTGCTGGTTGAGCCAGCCTTCGGCCACCATGTGGCGGTTCATCTCGTTCTGCACGCACGAGATCGATTCCACACCGCCCGCGACGAACACGTCGCCTTCGCCCGCGATCACGCGTTGCGCTGCAAGCGCGATCGTCTGGAGTCCGGACGAACAGAAGCGGTTCACCGTCATGCCCGGCACGCTCACGGGCAGCCCCGCGCGCAGCGCGATCTGGCGCGCGATATTCGCGCCCGTGGCGCCTTCGGGGTTCGCGCAGCCCATGATCACGTCTTCCACGCGCGCGGGGTCGATCTTCGCGCGCTCGACGGCGGCTTGCGTCACGTGCCCGCCGAGCGTGGCGCCGTGCGTCATGTTGAAGGCGCCCTTCCAGGATTTGGCGAGGCCCGTGCGGGCGGTCGATACGATTACGGCGTCAGTCATGCGATGTCTCCCACTACGAAGATTGAATCCAGAGGATGTCTTTGATTGGACGTTCAGGCGGACAGTGCCAGCACCTCGGCCGATTGCGCGCGCTTCACGCCGGCGGCCAGCAACTGCTGCCACGCGGCGGCCAGCGAGCCGTTCAGGTCGATGGCGCGCGAGGCGTCTTCGATCAGCACGGTTTCGAAGCCCGCGGCGCGCGCGTCGAGCGCGGACCACGCCACGCAATAGTCGGTCGCGAGGCCGCAGCAGTACACGCGCTTCACGCCCACGTCGCGCAGATAGCCCGCGAGGCCGGTGGGCGTCTTGCGGTCGGCTTCGAGAAATGCGGAATAGCTGTCCACGTCGGCGTGATGGCCCTTGCGGATCACCGCGCGCGCATGCGGCACGTCCAGGTCGCGATGCAGCGCCGCGCCTTCGGTGCCCTGCACGCAGTGCACGGGCCACAGCACCTGCTCGCCGTAGGGCAGCGCCGTCGTCTCGAACGGCGCGCGTCCCGCATGATTGGCCGCAAACGAAATGTGCTGCGCCGGGTGCCAGTCCTGCGTGAGCACCACGTGGCTGAAGCCCTGCGCGAGCCGGTTCGCGACCGGCACGACTTCATCGCCACGCGCGACGGCAAGCGCGCCGCCGGGCATGAAGTCGTATTGCAGGTCGATCAGCAGGAGCACGTCGTCTGCGCTTCTCATGATGTTCGTCCGCCTGTTCGTCCGCTGTTGCGTCCGTAAGTGATGCTTAGTTGAACGTACCGCCACTGGCAGCCAGCTCGACGATCGAAGGCGCAACTTCCCACGCCTCGCCATTGCGCTGCTGCGCATAGCGGCGAATCGCGCGCTCGACGTTGTAGAGGCCAACCGTGTCGGCGTACAGCATCGGGCCGCCGCGCCACAGCGGGAAGCCGTAGCCCGTGAGATAGACCATGTCGATGTCCGACGCCTTCGAAGCGATGCCCTCCTCGAGAATCTTCGCGCCTTCGTTGACGAGCGAGAACACGAGACGCTCGACGATTTCGTCGTCGCTGATCTTGCGGCGTTCCACACCCGCTTCCTTCGAGTACGCCACGATCATCTCGTCGACGAGTTTCGACGGCAGCGCGTTGCGCTCGCCCGCCTTGTAGTCGTACCAGCCCGCGCCGGTCTTCTGCCCGAAGCGGCCGGTCTCGCACAGACGGTCGGCGATCTTCGAGTACTTCATGTCCGGGTGTTCCTGATAACGGCGCTTGCGAATGGCCCAGCCGATATCGTTGCCGGCCAGATCGCTCATGCGGAACGGGCCCATCGCGAAGCCGAACTTCTCGATCGCCCGGTCCACCTGCGCGGGCAGCGCGCCTTCTTCGAGCATGTAGAGCGCCTGACGCACGTACTGCTCGATCATGCGGTTGCCGATGAAGCCGTCGCACACGCCCGACACCACGGCCGTCTTGCGGATCTTCTTCGCGACCTGCATGACAGTGGCGAGCACGTCCTTGGCCGTTTCCTTGCCGCGTACGACTTCGAGCAGCTTCATCACGTTGGCAGGACTAAAGAAGTGCAGACCCACCACGTCCTGCGGACGCTTCGTGAACGCCGCGACTTTGTCGACGTCGAGCGTCGAGGTGTTCGAGGCGAGGATCGCGCCCGCCTTGGCGACTTCGTCGAGGCGCTTGAACACCTGCTCCTTCACGCCGAGCTCTTCGAACACCGCTTCGATGATGAGATCGGCTTGCTTGAGGTCGTCGTAGGAAAGCGTCGGGCTGATGAGGGCCATGCGCGCCTCCAGCTTCTCCTGCGTAAGCTTGCCCTTCTTGACCTGCGCCTCGTAGTTCTTGCGGATCGTGGCGAGGCCGCGGTCGAGCGCTTCCTGCTTCGTTTCCAGCAGCGTGACCGGCACGCCCGCGTTGAGGAAGTTCATCGTGATGCCGCCGCCCATCGTGCCCGCGCCGATCACGGCCACCTTCTGGATGTCGCGCGTGGGCGTGCTCGACGGCACATCGGGAATCTTGCTCGCAGCGCGCTCGCCGAAGAACGCGTGGCGCAGCGCGCGGCTTTCCGGCGTCTGCACGAGTTCGAGGAAGCATTCGCGCTCGAACACGAGGCCCTTGTCGAAGCCCTGCTTCACTCCCGCCGCGATGGCGTCGACGCACTTGACCGGCGCGGGGTAGTTCTTCGCCATCGCGCCCACGGTGTTGCGCGAGAACTGCAGGAAGCCTTCTGCGTTCGCATGTTCGATTTTGCGGTTGCGCACGAGCGGATGCGGGCCCGGTTTGTCGGCCGCCTGGCGCGCGAATGCGATCGCCTCGTCGAGCAGATCGCCTTGCGCCATGGCGTCGAAGAGCCCCGAATTCGCGAGCTTTTCGCTCATCACCGGCGCGCCCGTGACGATCATGTTGAGCGCGGCTTCAAGGCCGATCGCACGCGGCAGACGCTGCGTGCCGCCCGCACCCGGCAGAATGCCGAGCTTCACTTCGGGCAGCGCGATCTGCGCGCCGGCAGCGGCGACCCGGTAGTGTGCGCCGAGCGCCAGTTCGAGACCGCCGCCCATGGCCACGCTGTGGATCGCGGCCACGACCGGCTTCGCGCTTTTTTCGACTTCCTTGATGACGGTGTGGAGGGTGGGCTCCTGCATCGCCTTGGGCGTGTTGAATTCGGTGATATCCGCGCCGCCCGAGAACGCCTTGCCGGCGCCGGTGATCACGATGGCCGCAACGGCCGGATCGCTCGCGGCGCGCGCGAGGCCCTCGACAATGCCTGCGCGGGTCGAATGCCCGAGGCCGTTGACGGGCGGATTATTGAGCGTGATGACGGCGACGCCGTCGCGAGTCGTGTAGTCCACTGCCATTTGCCTGCCTCCATGCTTGCGGGCCGCGATGTGCGTCGTCGGTTTCATTGTCCGACATTCCCGGTCAGCAGGCAGAATACCCAAAAAAGAACGTTCGTTCAATTTTTTGCTGCGCTGCGGACGCCAGGGTTTGTACTGAACGCACGAATCCGGCGGGTCGGCGGGCAAAAGTCGGAAGAAAAAACGCTGCCAGATGGCTGCGCCGGAGAACCTTGCGCGGCTGCGCGGGGGGCTCGGGGTGGCTTATCCGCGCTTCGCCGCGTCTTGCGCCGGATCGATCGGACACCCCTCCATGGCGAGCGCAGTCGGCAACACATAGGCGCGGAACTGCTCGCGCAGCTTGAGCTTTTGCAGCTTGCCCGTTGCCGTATGCGGCAATTCATCGACGAACACGGCGTCGTCGGGCAGCCACCATTTCGCGACCTTGCCTTCGAAGTAAGCGAGCAGTTCTTCACGCGTGATCGCGGCGCCGGGCTTCTTCACCGCGACGATCAGCGGCCGCTCGGTCCAGCGCGGATGCGCGCAGGCAATGCACGCGGCCTCCGCGATGGCCGGATGCGCCACGGCGATGTTTTCCAGCTCGATCGAGCTGATCCACTCGCCGCCCGACTTGATCACGTCCTTGCTGCGGTCGGTGATGTGCAGGAAGCCGTCGGGGTCGATCGTGGCGACGTCGCCCGTGGGGAACCAGCCGTCCACGAGCGGCGAGCCGCTCTCCTGGCGGAAATAGCGGTCGATCACCCATGGCCCGCGCACGTGCAGGTCGCCGAACGTCACACCATCCCACGGCAACTCCCGCCCGTCTTCGCCCACGATCTTCATGTCAACGCCGAAAATCACGCGCCCCTGCTTCTCGAGGAGTGCCTGCTGCGCTTCGCGCGGGCGCTCCGACTGCTCCCACTTGAGCCTCGAGAGCGTGCCGAGCGGCGACATCTCCGTCATGCCCCACGCGTGGATGGTCTGCACGCCGTAGTCATCCTCGAAGGCGCGCTGGATCGCCGGCGGACAGGCCGAGCCGCCCACCACCGTGCGCTGCAGCGTGGTAAAACGCACGCCCGCGCTGCGCACATACGCCAGCAAGCCGAGCCAGACCGTGGGCACGCCGGCCGAGGCGGTGACGCCTTCCGTTTCCATGAGTTCGTAGAGCGACTTGCCGTCGAGATCCTTGCCGGGCATCACGAGCTTTGCGCCCGTGAGCGGCGCCGCATGCGGAATGCCCCATGCGTTCACATGGAACATCGGCACGACCGGCAAGATCGCATCGCGTGCGGAAAGCCCCATGGCGTCGGGCAGCGACGCGCCATACGCGTGCAGCACCGACGAACGATGCGTGTAGAGCGCGCCTTTCGGGTTGCCCGTGGTGCCGGACGTGTAGCAAAGGTTCGAGGCGCTGCGCTCGTCGAGTTCGGGCCACGCGTAGCTGCCATCCTGCGCGGCGAGCAGCGTTTCGTAGCCGAGCACTTCCGTGCGCATGGCCGGCCGGTGCGATTCGTCGCACAGCGCGATCCAGCCGCGCACGTTCGGGCATTGCGGCGCGAGCGTGTCGACGAGCGCGGCGAACGTGATGTCGAACAGCACGTAGCGGTCGTCGGCGTGATTGACGATCCAGGCGATCTGCTCGGGAAAGAGCCGCGGATTGATGGTGTGGCACACGGCGCCGAAGCCGGTCACGCCGAAATAGGCTTCGAGATGCCGGTAGCCGTTCCAGGCCAGCGTGCCGACGCGCTCGCCGGGCGCCACGCCCAGCGCCATCAGCGCCTGGGCAAGCTGCTTCGAGCGCGTCTCGCACTCGCGGTACGTGTAACGATGAATATCGCCCTCGACGCGGCGCGAGACGATCTGCGCGCTGCCATGATGGCGCGCCGCATGCGCAATCAACGACGGGAGCGTGAGCGGCACATCCATCATCTGTCCCAGCAGCGGCGCACTCATCGGTGGCGGTCTCCTCGCGTTGGATCGGCGTTCGGTGTCGTTGTCTTTCGCGTTTTGCTTTCGCATCTCTGGCTGGCGCGCCGGCAAGCTTCGAACGTGTCCCAGCACGTCGGCGGGTGCGGACTTACAATATCGACTATTCAACAGGCCCTCAATATGTCGTTTTCACCAGGCACTACCGACTCTCAAGGCGGCTCGTCCGCTCCACTCATGCCCGCCACCGGTCCGCTCGCCGACTTCGAACGCGCATTGATCGTGCCGCGCGACGATGCCTTTGCCGCGCTCGGCGCCCGCTTTTATACGCGGCTGCCCGGCGCGCCGCTGCCTGCGCCTTACGTTGTCGGCTTCTCACAGGCCATGGCCGCGCAACTCGGGCTCGATGCATCCGCTGTTGCCGATCCCGCGTTCGCCGGGTTCTTCAGCGGGAATTTCACGCGCGAGCGCTCACCTTCGGCCATGTCGTACGCAACGGTCTACTCCGGCCACCAGTTCGGCGTATGGGCGGGCCAGCTCGGCGACGGCCGCGCGCTCACGCTCGGCGAGGTCGAGCACGAGGGCAGGCGCAACGAGATCCAGCTCAAAGGCGCGGGCCGCACGCCCTACTCGCGCATGGGCGACGGCCGCGCCGTGTTGCGCTCGTCGATCCGCGAATTCCTGTGCTCGGAAGCCATGCATCATCTCGGCATTCCGACCACGCGCGCCCTCACGGTGACCGGCTCCGACCAGCCCGTGCGCCGCGAAGAGATGGAAACGGCGGCGGTCGTCACGCGCGTGTCGCCGAGCTTCGTACGCTTCGGCCACTTCGAGCATTTCTATTCTCACGACGACGTGGACGCGCTGCGCGCGCTCGCCGACCACGTGATCGCGCGCTTCTATCCGCAACTGCGCGAAGCCGACGACCCGTACCTCGCCCTGCTCGACGAAGCGGTGCGCAGCACGGCGGCGCTGATGGTCGAGTGGCAGGCCGTGGGCTTCTGCCACGGCGTGATGAATACCGACAACATGTCGATCCTCGGCCTCACGATCGACTACGGTCCGTTCGGCTTCATGGACGGCTTCGACGCCAACCACATCTGCAATCACTCGGATTCGCAGGGCCGCTACGCGTACCGCATGCAGCCGCAGATCGGGTACTGGAATCTCTTCTGCCTCGCGCAGGCGCTCGTGCCGCTGTTCGGCGCGCACTACGACATCGCCGACGACAAGAAGCGCGGCGAGCGCGTGGTGGCCGACGCGCAAGGCGTGCTCGAACGTTTCAAGGGGCACTTCGCGCCCGCGCTCGAAGCGCGCATGCGCGCAAAGCTCGGCCTCGAACACGCGCGCGAAGGCGACGACGCGCTCGCGAACAAGCTGTTCGAAATCATGCATGCCAACCGTGCCGATTTCACGCTCACGTATCGCCATCTCGCGCGCGTTTCGAAGCATGACGCGAGCGGCGACACGTCGGTGCGCGATCTCTTTCTCGATCGCGCCGCCTTCGACGCGTGGGCCGCCGACTACCGCGCGCGCCTCGCGCACGAAACACGCGACGACGCCGCGCGCGCGGAGGCAATGAACCGCACCAATCCGAAATACGTGCTGCGCAATCACCTCGCGCAAACGGCGATCGAGCGCGCCGCGCAAAAAGACTTCAGCGAAGTCGAGCGGCTCGCGAAGGTGCTGGAGCGGCCATTCGACGAGCAGCCCGAAAACGCGTCGTACGCGGGGCTGCCGCCCGACTGGGCGAGTTCGCTCGAAGTCAGTTGCTCTTCGTGAGCGCGCCCCCATCTACGTGATCCTTGTTTCCCACCCGACAGGAACCCGACATGAGCCAGGAAGACCACAACTCCCCCTCCTACCCCGGCTACCAGTCCGACGAGCAATGGCGCGAGCAGCTTGACGAAGGCCAGTACCAGGTCACGCGCCATGCCGCCACCGAGCGCGCCTTCACGGGCAAATACTGGGATCATTTCGATCGCGGCGTGTATGACTGTGTGTGTTGCGGCACGCCGCTGTTCGAGTCCGACACGAAATTCGACGCGGGCTGCGGCTGGCCGAGCTACTTCCGCCCGATCAATGGCGAGGTGATCGAAGAGAAAACCGATCGCACGCACGGCATGCTGCGCATCGAAGTGCGCTGCAAGAACTGCGGCGCGCACTTAGGCCACGTGTTCGAGGATGGTCCGGCCCCGACGGGCCTTCGGTATTGCATCAATTCGGCTGCGCTACAATTCGAGCCCAAGTGAACGCTGGCAAGGCAGCCCCACGCCCCGCGCGGGGCGCCGCTGGGTAAAACCGGGCCTTGAAAGCGTCGCGCCCTCTTTTGTTGGGCTCAATTCGTCAACTCTCAGGCCGATAATGAAATTCCTGTTTGATCTGTTCCCGATCATCCTCTTTTTCGTCGCCTTCAAGCTGTGGGGCATCTTTACGGCTACGGCCGTGGCGATTGGAGCTACGCTCGTGCAGATCGCGTGGGTCGCATTCCGTCACCGCAAGGTCGACCCGATGCTGTGGCTTTCGCTCGGCATCGTCGTCGTGTTCGGCGGCGCCACGCTGATGCTGCACGACGAAACCTTCATCAAGTGGAAACCCACCGTGCTCTACTGGGCGTTCTCGGTCGTGCTGCTCGTTTCGCAGGTGGCATTCGGCAAGAACCTCATCGAAGCGATGATGGGCAAGCAGATCACCCTGCCGCAGCGCATCTGGACGCAACTGAACTTCGTCTGGTCGATTTTCTTCGCGCTGCTCGGCATTCTCAATCTCTTCGTGGCGTTCCACTTCTCCACCGACGCGTGGGTCGACTTCAAGCTGTTCGGCGCGACCGGCATCCTCGTGGTGTTCATCGTCGGCCAGAGCCTGTGGCTTTCGCGTTACATGAAGGAAGAAGAATGAGCGACGTCTTTCTCAACGCCAGCCCCGCCGAGCGCATGACGCTGATCGAAACTCGCCTCACCGCGGCGCTCGCCCCCGTTTCCATCGAGGTGCGCGACGACAGCGCGCAACACGCCGGACACGCCGGCGCCGCTGCCGGCGGTCACTATCATGTCACGATCGTTGCGGGCGCATTCGCGGGGAAAGCCCGCGTGGCAAGGCATCGCATGGTGTATGATGCGCTGGCCGAGGCCATGCAGCGCGGCATCCACGCCCTCGCGATCACGGCGCTCACGCCCGAAGAAGCCGCGGCGCTGCCCCGCTAGCCCACGTTAGATTTCGTTTTTTTGTTCGCCATTTTGGTTCGCCCCGTTAGGACTTTCCGATGACCTTGAAGAAGACCCATCTCTGGGTGTTGCTGGCTGCGTGCGCGGCGGCTCCCGCCTTTGCGCAGAACATCGCCGTCGTGAACGGCACGCCGATTCCCAAAGCGCGCGCCGATGCGCTGGTCCAGCAGCTTGTCCAACAAGGCCAGCAGGATTCGCCGCAACTGCAAATGGCGGTGCGCGAGGAACTCGTGAATCGCGAAATCCTCATGCAGGAAGCCATTCGCGAGGGCATTCCGAACAACCCGGACGTGAAGGCGCAAATCGCCGTGGCCCAGCAGACCGTCGTGCTGCGCGCGCTGATTCAGAACTTCGTGAAGAACAACCAGCCGAGCGACGCCGAAGTCAAGGCGCGCTACGACCAGTTGACCAAGGATGCGGGCGGCAGCGAATACCACCTGCACCACATCCTCGTGGACAACGAGCAGCAGGCCAAGGACCTGATCGCGAAGATCAAGGCCGGCGCCAGCTTCGAAGACCTCGCGAAGCAGTACTCGAAGGACCCGGGTTCGGCCAAGAATGGCGGCGACCTCGACTGGTCCGATCCGAAGGCCTACGTGCCGGAGTTCGCGACGGCGGCCACGCATCTGCAGAAAGGCCAGATGACCGATACGCCGGTGCACACGCAGTTCGGCTGGCACATCATCCGCGTGGACGACATCCGCCCGGTCACGCCGCCGCCGCTCGAACAGGTGCGCCCGCAGATCGTCCAGCAGATCCAGCAGGAAAAGCTGCAGGCGTTCGAAGAGAATCTGCGCAAGCAAGCGAAGATTCAGTAAGGCTGCATGGCGGCGCATTTGCCGCTTTAGGTACTGCAAAAAGGTAGTGCAAAAAACCCCGCGACCTGCAAAGGCGCGGGGTTTTTGTTTGCGGCTATGCGTTGAGCTCGTAGCTCGTGCTGCGCCCGCCCCCCTCCGCCTTGCGCAGCACGCCGCGCGTCAGCAGGTCGTTGATGTCGCGTAACGCCGTATCGGACGAGCATTTGGCAATCGCCGCCCACTTGCCGCTCGTGAGCTTGCCGTCGAAGCCGTCGAGCAGGCGGTTCAGGAGCTTGACCTGGCGCTCGTTGAACGGCGTCGTGGCCCACTCGCGCCAGAAGCGCGCCTTGGCGAGCACGGCGTCCAGCGTGATTTGCGCCTGATCGACCGCGCGATGCAGCGCGTCGAAGAACCAGGCGAGCCACAGCGTGACGTCCAGCGAGCCGCGCTGCGTGCGCTCCAGAATGTCGTAATAGCCCTTGCGCTCCCGCTGAATCTGCGCGGAGAGGCTGTAAAAGCGCTGCGCGCTGCCGTCCGCACGCGCGAGCAGCAGGTCGCCGATGGCTCTTGCCACGCGGC
The DNA here is from genome assembly GCF_040965595.1 of Paraburkholderia sp. EG287B. Classification (NCBI taxonomy): domain Bacteria; kingdom Pseudomonadati; phylum Pseudomonadota; class Betaproteobacteria; order Burkholderiales; family Burkholderiaceae; genus Paraburkholderia; species Paraburkholderia sp. EG287B. Next base: position 79,053 of record NZ_JBFRCG010000001.1, on the reverse strand, counting down.
CGTTGCCGTCGTCGAACGGGTGCAGCGTGACGAACCACAAGTGGCCGAGGGCCGCCTTGATCAGCGGCGGCTCTTGCGCCGGACCGTTGAGCCAGTCGAGAAAGCGCCGCGTTTGGGCTTCCAGCCGGTTCGCAGGCGGCGCCTCGAAATGCACGCGTTGACGGCCGATCGGCCCCGAGATCACCTGCATGGGCCCGCTCGCATCGTCGCGCCATGCCCCGACGTTGATGCGCGACAGGCCCGCGTAGCCCGTAGGAAAAAGCGCAGCGTGCCAGCCGAACAGGCGCTCGCGCGTGACCGGCGCGCGGCTGTTGGTGGTCGCGTCGAGCACCATCTCCACCACGCCTTCCACGTGGCGGTCCACCGGCGCGAGCGCCCCGATGTCCACGCCCATGCGGCGCGCGATCGACGAACGCACCGAGGCGACGTCGAGCTGCTCGCCCTCGATCTCGCTGGTTTTGAGCACGTCCTCCGTCAGGGCCGCGAGGCTCGCCTGATCGCGCAGCGCGAGACCGACATCGGCCAGCCTGCCCACCAGCAGGCCCTGGGCACGGCTGACCTCGGCCATGGGCTCGGCGAGCGCTGCCAGATCGAAGCGCCACTGAGGCCAGTCGCCGGCTTGCCAGATGTAGGTGTAATCGCCGCTATTCATGCGGCGATTATGAGACGTATTCGCCGCATGCACAAGTTAATCACCGCACAAAATGCGGCGATTAACGTCGCTATTCACCGCAAGACGGCGCCGGGCGGCGCCCAAAAGGAAAAACCCCCGGTCCGCACTCGCATCGAGGCAGGACCGGGGTTTTTCCGCCGGGGCGAGTTGCCCTGCCCTGGCGTCAACCGTCCGCGAAGTTTGCGAGGCGCGTTAGCCCACCCACTTGCGCGCGTTCTGGAACGCACGCATCCACGGGCTCGCCTCGCCCCAGGCTTCGGGGTGCCAGCTCATCGTGACGGTGCGCTGCACGCGCTCGGTGTGCGGCATGAGCACAGTGAAGCGGCCGTCGGGCGTCGTGACCGACGTGATCCCTTGCGGCGAGCCGTTCGGATTGAGCGGGTAGGCCTCGGTTGCCTGGGCGCGATGGTCGACGTAGCGCATCGCCACCGCGACCTTCGAGATGTCGCCCTGCTGCGAGAAGTCCGCGAAACCTTCGCCGTGCGCGACCGCCACCGGAATGCGCGAGCCTTCCATGCCGTTGAAGAAGATCGACGGCGAGCCCTGCACTTCCACCAGCGAGAAGCGCGCTTCAAACTGCTCCGACTTGTTGCGCGTGAACTTCGGCCAGGCTTCGGCGCCCGGGATCATCGAGGCGAGGCTCGACATCATCTGGCAGCCGTTGCAGATACCGAGCGCAAACGTGTCCTGACGCGCGAAGAACGCCGCGAACATGTCCGCGAGCTTCGCGTTGAAGCGGATCGTCTTGGCCCAGCCTTCGCCCGCGCCCAGCACGTCGCCGTACGAGAAGCCGCCGCAGGCCACCGCACCCGCGAAGTCGGCGAGCGTGGCGCGGCCTTCGAGCAGGTCGCTCATGTGGACGTCGTGTGCGTCGAAGCCGGCGCGGTCGAACGCATACGCGGTCTCGAGGTGCGAGTTCACGCCCTGTTCGCGCAGGATCGCCACACGCGGACGGGCACCCTTGCCGATGAACGGCGCAGCGATGTCCTCGGCCGGATCGAACGTGAGATGCGGCTGCATGCCCGGATCGGCGGCGTCGAGCAGCGCGTCGTATTCGGAATCGGCGCACGCGGGGTTGTCGCGCAGACGCGCGATGCGCCAGCTCACTTCGCTCCACACGCGTTGCAGCTCCGCACGCGGCGCTTCGTAGATACGCTTCGCGTCACGGTAGATTTCGATCGAGTCGCGATTGTTCAGCGTGCCGATCACGTGCGAGCACACCGAGAGGCCATGCTGACGCAGCACGCCCATCACGACGTCGCGCTGCTGTGCCGGCACCTGGATCACGGCGCCCAGCTCTTCGGAGAAGAGCGCGCGCAGCGTGCGGTCTTCGCGGCGGCCGCTCGTCTGCTTCGCCCAGTCCTTGGCGTCGCCGTAATCGGACTCGTGCTCGTTGTCGAGCGCGAGCATGTCGACGTTCAGCGACACGCCCGTGTGGCCCGCGAAAGCCATTTCGCAGACCGTCGCCCACAGGCCGCCGTCCGAGCGGTCGTGGTATGCGAGCAGTTGCTCGTTCGCGTTCAGTTGCTGGATGGCCGTGAAGAACTGCTTGAGGTCTTCGGCGCTGTCCACGTCGGGCACCGCGTCGCCGACCTGCTGCGTGACCTGCGCGAAGATGCTGCCGCCCATGCGGTTCTTGCCGCGGCCCAGATCGATCGCGATCAGCACCGACTCGCCCGCCTCGTCGACGCGGCGCAGTTGCGGCGTGAGGTGGCGGCGCACGTCGTCGACCGGCGCGAACGCCGAGATGATCAGCGAAACCGGCGCGACCACTTCCTTCGCCACGCCTTCCTCGTTCCACTTCGTGCGCATGGAGAGCGAATCCTTGCCCACCGGAATGCCGATGCCCAGCGCCGGGCACAGATCCATGCCGATCGCCTTCACGGTGTCATAGAGCGCGGCGTCCTCGCCCGGTGCGCCGCACGCGGCCATCCAGTTCGCGGAGAGCTTGAGCTTGTCGAGCGACAGAATCGGCGCGCTGGCGATGTTGGTGATCGCCTCGCCCACGGCCATGCGGCCCGATGCGGGCGCATCGATCACGGCGAGCGGCGTGCGCTCGCCCATCGTCATCGCTTCGCCCTTGTAGCCGGCGTAGTCGAGCGCGGTGATCGCGCAGTCGGCCACCGGCACCTGCCACGGGCCGACCATCTGGTCGCGCACCGTCGTGCCGCCCACCGAGCGGTCGCCGATGGTGATGAGGAACGACTTGCTGCCCACGGTCGGGTGGCGCAGCACGCTCTTCGCGACTTCGTCGAGCGAGACGCCCGTGACTTCGACCGGCGCGAGCGGCACGCTCGCGTGCTCGACGTCGCGGTGCATGCGCGGCGGCTTGCCGAGCAGGATGTCCATCGGCATGTCGACGGGCTGGTGGCCGCCGTTGGCCGCGAGCGCCTGCTCGTCGGTGTCGATGAGCTTCAGGTCGCGCGCGTCGGTCGCGACGCCCACGACCGCGAACGGGCAGCGCTCACGCTCGCAGATCGCCTGGAACTCCGCCAGATCGGCGGGCGCGATCGCGAGAACGTAGCGTTCCTGCGATTCGTTCGACCAGATTTCGCGCGGCGAGAGGCCCGACTCTTCGAGCTGCACCTTGCGCAGTTCGAAGCGCGCGCCCTTGTCGGCGCCGTCGACGAGTTCCGGGAAGGCGTTCGAAAGGCCGCCCGCGCCCACGTCGTGAATGCTCAGGATCGGGTTGCGCTCGCCCAGCTGCCAGCACGAATTGATGACTTCCTGCGCGCGACGTTCGATTTCCGGGTTGCCGCGCTGAACCGAGTCGAAGTCGAGTTCGGCGGTGTTGGTGCCGGTGGCCATTGAGCTGGCCGCGCCGCCGCCCATGCCGATGCGCATGCCCGGGCCGCCGATCTGGATCAGCAGCGTGCCGGCCGGCAGGTCGTGCTTGTGCGTGTGCTGCGCGCTGATGTTGCCGAGGCCGCCCGCGATCATGATCGGCTTGTGATAGCCGCGCACGGTGCCCGCCACGTTCTGCTCGTAGGTGCGGAAATAGCCGCCGAGGTTCGGGCGGCCGAATTCGTTGTTGAACGCGGCGCCGCCGAGCGGGCCGTCGATCATGATCTGCAGCGGCGATGCGATGCGGTCCGGGCGGCCGTAGGCGCCCTGCGTGTCGGCGGGATTGCGCAGCGCGACCGGCACGGCCGCGTCGCGGGCGTCTTCCCATGCTTCGCGCGCATCGGGCAGGTCGAGGTTCGAAACCGTGAAGCCCGTGAGGCCGGCCTTCGGACGCGCGCCGCGGCCCGTCGCGCCTTCGTCGCGGATTTCGCCGCCCGAGCCCGTGGCCGCGCCCGCGAACGGCGAGATCGCCGTGGGGTGGTTGTGCGTCTCCACCTTCATCAGCGTGTGCGTGAGTTCGGTGTGGCGGCCATATTGCTCGCCCGGCGTGCCGTCGGCGTGGTTCTTGCGCGGGAACCAGCGCTCCGCGACCGCGCCTTCCATGATCGACGAGTTGTCCGAGTAGGCAACGATCGTGCCCTGCGGGCTGATCTTCTCGGTGTTGCGGATCATCGCGAAGAGCGACATATCCTGATCCTGGCCGTCGATCGTCCAGCTCGCGTTGAAGATCTTGTGGCGGCAGTGCTCGCTGTTGGCCTGCGCGAACATCATCAGCTCGACGTCGGTCGGGTTGCGCTCGAGCTTCTTGAAGTTGTCGACGAGGTAGTCGATTTCATCGTCGGCGAGCGCGAGGCCCAGTTCGCCGTTGGCCGTTTCCAGCGCCGCACGGCCGTGGCCGAGCACGTCGACCGTCTGCATCGGGCGGGCCGGCAGTTCGTCGAACAGATGCAGCGCTGCGTCGCGCGAAGGCGCCACGCTTTCCGTCATGCGGTCGTGCAGCGCCGCGGCAACAGCGGCATGCGCCTCTTCCGACAGCGTCTTCTTGCCGCCGAGCAGGCCCGACTTGAGCACCACGGTGTATTCGACGCCGCGTTCGATGCGGCGCACCTGCTCGAGGCCGCAATGGTGCGCGATGTCCGTGGCCTTGCTCGCCCACGGCGACACCGTGCCGAAGCGCGGCACGACGAGGAACGTGAGCGCGCTGCCGCGCTCCTGCGGGGCCGCGAACGGCGCGCCGTAGTGCATCAGCGCTTCGATCTTCGCGCTGTCGTCGGCGGAGAGCTGCGCGGCCGAATTGACGAAGTGCAGATACTGGCCGTGCACGCCGACGATATTGGCGTCGATACGCTGAAGCGTCTCGAGCAGGCGGGTCTGACGGAAGTCGGAAAGGGCCGAAGCGCCGGGGAAACACGAGAAGTGGGCCATGGACTGGGGCGTTGCGTCGAGGTTGCGTCAGAGTTGCGTCGCGGCTTCGCCTCGCGCGAAACACGTCGCAAGGTGGCGATGCGTCGCGCGGGGGATGGCGACGGTCAGGCGAAGGGAGACCGCGATTATAACCCGGAAGGCCTGTCCTGACCGCCCCGGCGGCCACGCGCAACGCGTGTGGCAAGCCGGCCTCGCGCATGGCGATGCTCACGCTTTCGCTGCTATGATTGCGCGTTTCGTCTGATCGGCGCACCCGGGCATGGCTTCGGCGCGCCGCACGCCCCACCTTCGGCAGGACGCCCTCACCCGAGCGAGCGCCACCTGCCTGCAGATCGTATCGTCATGGATGTCATCGTCATCGGCGGCGGAATCGCCGGCATCGCTACCGCCTGGCAGCTGCGCGCGGCCGGGCATCGCGTCTGCGTAATCGAACGCCACGCCACCGTTGCGCAAGGCGCGACCTACGGGCATAGCGGCATTGCGCTGCCCACGCCGCTCGACGTCTGGTTCGGCCCCACCTTCCTGCGCAATGGCCGTCAATCGTCCGGTGGCGTGATCAGCAAGACGGGCTGGCGCGGCCACGCACACGGTTTCGTCAAGCGCCTCGCCACGCTGCACGGCTCCGAGGCGTTCGCCGGGCGCTATGCGCTGCTGCGCCCGCTCATCGATTCGGCGCAAGCGGCGCTCGCCGACATCGACGCGCGCTTCCAGCTCGACTACGAGCAGCGCGACGGCCTGCTCTACCTCGTGCGCGGCAACGACGAATGGTCGCTCACGCAACCGGCCCTCGAGCTGCTGCGCCGCTTCGAGACGCCGCATCACGCGCTGTCGCCCGCGGAATGCGTGGCTTTCGACCATGCCATCCCCGCCGATCCGCCGTTTGCGGGCGGCGTGCGCTTCGAGACCGGCCGGGTGGCCAACTGCCCGCTCTTCGTGAAGCTGCTCAAGCAGGTGCTCGACGCCCAGGGCGGCGTGCAGTTCGAGATGAGCCGCGAGGTCAATGCGATCCGCCTCGAAGACCGGCGCGCGGCCGTGGAGCTCGCGCCGCCTGCGCACGAAGCGGGCCGCTCGCGCGACGTCGAAGTGATCTCGGGCGATGCCGTCGTGGTCGCCGCGGGCGCGCAAACGCCGCGCCTCCTCGCGCCGCTCGGCCTCAAGATGCCGTTCTATCCGCTGCGCATGCACACGCTCAATTCGCCGGTGGCGCACGAGGAATGCGTGCCGCAGACCACGATCGTCGACGCCGGCAAGCGCATCGCCATCGCGCGCATGAATCATCGGCTGCGCATATCGGGCGCCGCTGTGCTGCTGCGCGCACAGGAAGTCGACGACGCGCTGCCCGAGGCGCTCACCGAAGACGCCCTCGCGCTGCTCGGCGAGGCGTCGCGCGACTGGGCGCCGGGCGCCGCGCGCATTTCGGCCGCGCTTGCCTGGGAGGGCATGAAGCTGCTGTCCGCCGACGGCCTGCCCGCGGTCGGCAACGTGAACCATCCGCGCCTGTACGTCAACGCGGGCCACGGGCCGGCAGGCTGGGCGCTTTCGCTCGGCTCGGCGAGGCTCATCGCCCAGCAGATTTCGAACACGGCGCCCGACCTGCCGGCCGATACCATCAAGGCGCTCTCGCCGGGCCGCGATTGAGCGGTGGGCGGCGTTGCCGCGCCGCCATGCCGGTCACCGCGCTTCTCGGGCGTGCCGTCCGAGGGCGTGCTCGGGTATCGTTGCGATGTCGCCTCTGAGGACCGCATCGTCATGTCGCACGCTCCCCACTCCTCTGGCGCCGGGCAACCGGTGCTCGTCTACCCGCACGATCGTGCGGTCCCGCTGCTTGCCGTCGAACAGCTGCGCAAGGCCGAAGTCGCCGCGCAGTCGGCCCTACCTGCCCACACGCTGATGGCGCGCGCGGGCGCCGCTGCCGCGCACTTCCTGAGCGAGCAGCTCGCGCATGCGCCCTCGTCGGCGAGCGACAAGCCGGTCTGGTTCGCCGCCGGGCCCGGCAACAATGGCGGCGACGCCCTCGTCGTCGCTACGGAGCTGCATCGCGCGGGCGTCGCCGTGGCGGTCTGCATGCCCGTCGAGGTCAAGCCCGACGACGCACGCTGGGCGCTCGCCGAGGCGCGTGCGGCGGGCGTGCCCATCGCCGCGTCGGCGCCCGCATCGTTCGACGCCTACGGCTGGCTCGTCGACGGGATGTTCGGCATCGGTCTCGCGCGCGGGCTCGACGGCATGTTCGCCGAGCTCGCGGAAACGCTCTCGGCACGCGCGCGCAGCCACGGCGACGTGCTCGCGCTCGACGTGCCGAGCGGCCTCGACAGCGACACCGGCAACGTGGTCGGCAGCGGCCCGGCGGTGCACGCGACCCATACCGTGACGTTCATCGCCGCCAAGCCCGGCCTGTACACGGGCGTCGGGCGCGACCACGCAGGCGCCGTCGCAGTCGCGCCTATCGGCATCGACACCGAAGACACGCCGGGCGCCGTGCGCCTGAACGCGCCGGCGCTCTTCGCCGCCGCCCTGCCCGCTCGCGACTTCGCCACCCACAAGGGCACGTTCGGCACGCTCGCCGTCGTGGGCGGCGACACGGGCATGTGCGGCGCGCCGATTCTCGCGGCGCGCGCGGCCCTGCTCACCGGCGCGGGCAAGGTTCACGTGGGCTTTCTCGGCAGCGACGCGCCGCCCTACGACGCGCCGCACCCCGAACTCATGCTGCACGCGGCGGCCAGGCTCGCGCTCGATGCGATGGACGCCGTCGCGGCGGGCTGCGGCATGGGCGGCAGCGCGTCGGCACGCCAGCTCGTGGACGCCATCCTGCGCCTTTCCGCCCCTGTGCTCCTCGATGCCGATGCACTCAATCTCGTCGCGCGCGACGAGGCGCTAGCGGCGCACGTCGCGCAGTCGGCGCCCGCGCGCGGCGCGCCTTGTGTGCTCACGCCGCATCCGCTCGAAGCAGCGCGCCTGCTCGGCTGCGACACCGCCGCGGTGCAGCGCGATCGCCTCGCCGCGGCGCGAGCGCTTGCCGCCCGCTACGCGGCGGTTGCCGTGCTCAAGGGCAGCGGCACCGTGGTCGCCGCGCCCGACGGACGCGTCGCCGTCAATCCCACCGGCAACGCGGGCCTCGCCACGGGCGGCACCGGCGACGTGCTCGGCGGCATGATCGGCGCGCTGCTGGCCCAGCGCGTGCCGCCCTACGAGGCCGCGCTCGCGGGCGTCTACCTGCACGGCCTCGCCGCCGACACGCTGTGCGCACAAGGCGACGGCCCCGCGGGCCTCACGGCCGGCGAACTCGCGCCAGCGGTGCGCAAGCTCATGAACCGGCTCTTTTACGCGCCGTCTCATGCCGCCTGAAGCCGCATCCCGCGCGTCCGTTCGCGCGGCACGCGGCTTGCTTCACGACGACGCTCGCGCCACCTCCCGCACGCGGCACAGCCGCAGGCATTACAACGCTGCGCAGTGTCGCGCGAGGCCGCTATACTGATCCTCCGCACGCCACCTTGCACCCAAGGCGGCCCGTGCTTCCCCGCGGCGCGCGAAGCGCGTTCGGCCTGACCGGCGAACCGCACCTGCCGCCCTCCATTCGTGATCCCTCGCTAGACGAACATGACGAATCCGCTCCCCGCCTGGTCCGCGCTACAGACGCATTACGAACAGATCCGCGACGAAAAGCTGCGCGACTGGTTCGCCCCCGCCAACGACCCTGCGCCGACGCGCGCCGAACGCTTCACGTTCGCAGGCGCCGGCCTCGGCGCCGACTTCTCGAAGAACCGCATCACCGACGCCACGCTCAAGCTGCTCGTGCAGCTCGCTCGCGAGGCCGGCGTGGAAGCGCGCCGCGATGCGATGTTCAAGGGCGAAGTCGTCAATCCGACTGAAGGCCGCGCGGCGCTGCACACCGCCTTGCGCGCCACCGAAGCCGACGCCCCGTTCCACGCCCAGATCGCCGCCGAGCGCGCGAAGATGGCGAAGTTCGCCGACGCCGTGCGCAGCGGCGCATGGACCGGCTACACGGGCAAGCGCATCCGCCATGTCGTGAATATCGGCATCGGCGGCTCAGACCTCGGGCCGAAAATGGTCGTGCATGCGCTCAAGCATCTCGAGCTGCCCGAGATCACCTCGCACTTCGTCTCGAACGTCGACGGCGCCGACCTGTGGCGCACGATCGAAAACATCGATCCGGAAGAAACGCTGGCGATCATCGTGTCGAAGACGTTCACGACGCTCGAAACCATGGCCAACGCGCTGTCGATGCGCGACTGGTTCGTCAAGCACGGCTGTCCGCAAGGCGAACTCGCGAAGCACTTCGTGGGCGTCTCGGCCAATCCGTCCGAAGTCGTGAAGTTCGGCATCGCCAAAGAGAACGTGTTCGAGATGTGGGACTGGGTGGGCGGCCGCTATTCGCTGTGGTCGGCCGTGGGCCTCTCGATCATGATCGCCATCGGGCCGCAGCAGTTCGACGAACTGCTCGCCGGCGCGCACGACATGGACAAGCACTTCCGCGAAGCGCCGCTGGAAAAGAACCTGCCCGTGCTGCTCGGCATGATCGGCATCTGGTATCGCAACTTCTTCGGCTCGCAGAGCTATCTCGTTGCGCCCTACTCCGAAGCGCTGCACTTCCTGCCTTCGTATCTCCAGCAGCTCGAAATGGAGAGCAACGGCAAGTCGGCGCGCCTCGACGGCAAGTTCGTCGATTACGCGACCTCGGCGATCACCTGGGGCGAGCCCGGCACGAACGGCCAGCACGCGTTCTTCCAGATGCTGCACCAGGGCACGACGATCGTGCCGATCGACTTCATCGCCGTGCTCACACCAGAGCATCCGCTGGCCGACCATCATCCGAAGCTGCTCGCGAACTGCTTTGCGCAGAGCGAGGCGATGATGCTTGGCCGCACCGAGGAAGAAGCGAAGAAGATTGCCGGCGCGGACAAGCCCGAACTCGTGCCGCACATCATGTTCCCCGGCAACCGCCCGACCACCACGTTGCTCGTCGATGCGCTCACGGCCCGCTCGCTCGGCGCGCTCATCGCGCTCTACGAGCACAAGGTGCTGGTGCAGGCTTCCGTGTGGGACATCAATCCGTTCGACCAGTGGGGCGTGGAACTCGGCAAGATCCTCGGCAAGGTGGTCGAAGCCGACCTGAACGCCGCAAGCGCCGATGTGAAGCCGCACGATTCGTCCACGGCCGCGCTGATCGCGCGCGCCCGTGCGGCGCTCAAGCGCTAACTCGCGGGGAACCGGCGTGCGCATGCACTGTGCACGCCGTTCACCGGTCAGGCGCTAACGCCCGGCTTCGACATTGTTCGCGTTACGAGAGGATGCCGCGCCATGCGGCGCGTTGGGCACGCGGTGGCCCGCTTCGATCGTGATGATGGCGTCGCAGCGCTGCGCGAGATCGACGTCGTGGGTGACGAGCACGAGCGTCGCGCCGTTGGCGCGATTGAGTTCGAACATCAGGTCGATGACGGCGTGGCCCGTGGCGGCGTCGAGGCTGCCGGTGGGCTCGTCGGCGAACAGCACGGCCGGGCGCGTCACGAACGCGCGGGCGAGCGCCACGCGCTGCTGCTCACCGCCCGAGAGCAGCTTCGGGTAGTGGCCCGTGCGCTCGGCAAGACCCACGCGCTCGAGCAGCGTGCGCGCGCGGGCGAAAGCATCACGCGTCGACATGCCACCCTGCAGTTCGAGCGGCAGCGCGACGTTCTCCAATGCGGTGAGATGCGGCATCAACTGGAACGACTGGAACACGAAGCCCACCGAGCCGTTGCGCAGCGCCGCGCGCTGATCTTCGGCCATCCCGGTAAGCTCATGGCCGAGCAGGCGCACCGAACCCGCGCTCGCGCTGTCGAGGCCGGCCAGCAGGCCGAGCAGCGTCGACTTGCCGGAACCGGAAGCGCCGACGATCGCCACGCTCCCGCCGGCCTGCACGGTGAGGTCGATGCCGTCGAGGATCGTCAGCTCGCCGGTGGCGTCGGTGACCCGCTTGCTCAAACCCCGTACTTCGATGACTGGATCGCTATTCATTCGCACATGATGACGCACAGGTTAGCCGTGAACCAGAAGCGCGCCGCGCGGCGCGCCACCCTTTCCCGCGCCCGGTCCCGCTTCAGCGCGTTTGCCGCTATCGCCGCCTTGACCGCTGCCGTCTTGCTCGGCGCCTTCTATGGCACGACCGGCACCGCGCTCGCGGCCACGCCCGTCTCCACGGCCAACGCGGCGACGAACCCCGCCGCCACGGCAAAACCGAACATCGTCGTGCTCGGCGACAGCCTTTCCGCCGAATACGGCCTGCCGCGCGATACAGGCTGGGTGGCCCTGCTGCGCCAGCGGCTCACCAGCGAGCGGATCGATTATAACGTTGCGAATGCGAGCATCAGCGGGGACACGAGCAGCGGCGGACTCACGCGCCTGCCGCTCGTCATGCAGCGCATCAAGCCCGCGATCGTGATCGTCGAACTGGGCGCCAACGATGCACTGCGCGGCGTACCGCTCACGACGACCGACAGCAATCTGCGCGCCATCGTCACGCAGATCCGCAAGGGCGGCGCGAAACCCGTGCTCATCGGCATGTACGTGCCGCCCAACTACGGGGTCGACTATACGCGTGACTTCCACGCCATCTACGAGCGGCTTGCGAAGGAACTGAGCGTGCCGCTCGTGCCCTTTCTGCTAGCTGGCCTCGCCGACAAGCCCGAACTCTTCCAGGCCGACCAGATCCATCCCACCCAGCAGGCACAGCCTTTGCTGCTCGACAACGTGTGGCCAACGCTCAAGCCGCTGCTCGGCAGCGGCGTGCGGCGCTGAGGCGGCAGCTGGGCAAGCGTGCGGGCGTCCTCACCGGGCACCCTTTCTCAGGGCCCCAACCTTGGCGCGTTCAAGCCGCTCGAGCCTCTCAGCCAGCGTGGCGGCGGGCAACCGCGTCGCGCCATTGGCCACCGCTTGCGTCAGACACGCGAGCCCGCGAAGCTTCGCTGTCTGAATCCGACCGACCCTGACTGGAGGGAAGAAGCGTGAAATATTTACCTCTCATTGTCGTTACGGCAGCACTTGCTGCCTGCGCCAATCAGCCAATGCCGAGCGGAGCGCAGTCCGTCGGCACGAGCCAGCAACCGCCTGCAACGGTTGCGCAATGCATCGCACAAAAATGGTCCGACAAGTCGCAGCAGCAAGTCATCTCGCAGTCCGTGCTCGCCAACGGCCAGGCTGTCGACGTCTACGTCCCTGGCCAGCAGCCGCCTAACGGCGCAGCGGCAACGGTACGCCCGGCGTGGAGCGCCAGCGCGAAGACGTGGGTCGGCTTCCGCTCCGGCGGCGGCGCCGGTGGAGACGCCACCAGCGACATCAGCGCCTGCCTCTGATTTCGCGCTCGCCAGAACGCAAAAGCCCCGCAGTGTTTCGCGGGGCTTTTTTTGTGCCGGCTCTCGACGCCGGCGGGCTGATGCGGGTCGGGCTTACTGGGCGCCGTCGCCGTCGCCCGACTGGCTGGCCGAACTGAGCGAGCCGTAGAGCTTCACCTTCGCGCGCTCGCGCAGCGCGTCGAGGTACGCCTGCACCTGCGACTGGCCGTCCACCTGGGCCAGCTGCTGCTGCGCGGCGGCCAGGCGCGGGCCTTCTGCGGCCGGACCGTTGGTCACGCTGTTCACGCGGTAGATCGCGTAGCCGTCGTTGCCGAGGTCCACGCCCACGTAAGCGGGCAGCTTCTGCGAATCGGCCTTGAAGACGGCGGACAGCGCGCTGGGCGGCAACCCCTGGGCGTCGTTGCGCGACACCTTGAGCGCCGACGAGAAGCCGTCGGTCGACTTCGACTTCTGCAGCTCCGCGAGCTTCGCCTCGCCGTCCTTGTGCGCCATGTCGGCGGCCTGCTGCGCGACCACCTTCTGGCGCACCGCATCCTTGACCGCGGCGAACGCGGGCACGGCGGCCGGCTGGTAGTTCGTCACGTGAGCCGAAATCAGCGTGTTGTTGCCGACGTCGATCGCCTGGGTGTTGTTGTGCTGGTTCACCGAGTCGCTCGCGAATACGGCGGCGAGAAATTTCTGGTTGTTCAGCGGGCTATCCGGCGGCAGCGCGGCATTCGGCTTCGGCGTGACCGTGGCCGTCTGGATCGTCAGCTTGTACTTGTCCGCGGCCGGCTGCAGGCTCTTGGCCTGCTCGTAGACCACCGACGTGAAACCATCGCTCGCGTCGGCGAGCAGCTTCGCGGCTTGCTGCGCCTTCACGTCGTTCGTGATCTGCGCCTTCACGTCGTCGAACGGCTTCGTGACCGCCGGCTTCAGGTCCGTGACCTTGACGATGTGATAGCCGAAGTCCGACTGGATCACGTCGCTGATCTCGTCCTTCTTGAGCTTGAAGACCGCAGCGTCGAACGTCTGGCCGCCCGCGATCATGCCGGGGCCGAAGTAGCCGAGGTCGCCGCCCTTCGAGGCCGAACCCGGGTCCTGCGACTCCTTCTGCGCGATCTGCGCGAACTGATCCGGATGCGCCTTCACTTCGGCGAGGATCGATTCGGCCTTCTGCTTCGCGGCGTTGCGCACGTCGGCGCTCGCGTCCTTCGGCACCGTGATCAGGATGTGGCTCGCACGCACTTCTTCCTGCGTGCGATAGTGCGCGATGTTGTCGTCGTAGTACTTCTTGAGATCGGCGTCACTCGGCTGCACGCCGGCGGCAACCGTCGCCGGCGAGAGCACGAGGTACTGGATCTGCGCCGTGGCCGGCGTGGCGAAAGCGTTCTTGTTCGCGTCGTAGTACGCCTGCAGTTGCGCGTCGGTCGGCTGCACCTTCGGCGCATAGTCGCTCGCGTGGAACGCGAGGCCCTGCACTTCGCGCTGCTGCTCCGAAAGGCCCGTGAGCTGCTGCGCGAGCGCCTTCGGCGTGAACGCGCTGCTGATGATCGACGCCGGCAGCTGCTGCATGGAGAGGCTATAGCGCACGCGCTCGTCGTACTGCTCGGGCGTCATGCCCTGCATGGCGAGCAGTTGTTTGTACTGGTCGAGATTGATCGAGCCGTCGGGATTCTTGAGCGACGAGATCACCGGGTCGGCGAGCAGCGCGCGACGCACGGCGTCGTCCGAGGCGGTGAGATGCAGGCGCTGCGTTTCGTCCACGAGCACGCGCTGCTGGATCAGACCGTCGAGGATGTCCTTGCGGTGCTGGGGCGTGTCGAACATGCTCGCGTCGAATTGGGCGCCGAGGACCTGGCGGGCCTGGTCGAGCTGCTGGCGCGCGGCGTTGTCGTACTCGGCACGCGTGATTTTGTGCCCGTTGACGCTTGCGACGTTCGCGCTTTCATCGAAGAAGCCGCGGAAACCTTGAATACCGACGAAGCCCAGCCCTGGCAAGACGACCAGGAGCAGCATGAACATCATCAGGCGTTTGTGATTGCGGAAAAAGTCGAGCATGCGTGACCAGACGTTGATGGCGCCAAAAAATGGAACGCCCGATATTACAACAGCGGCCAACAAAAAAGGCGAACCGGAGTTCGCCTTCTTGTCGAGATATCCTTGGCGGAGCGGACGGGACTCGAACCCGCGACCCCCGGCGTGACAGGCCGGTATTCTAACCAACTGAACTACCGCTCCGTGCGGGTGCGCTACGTACCGGAACCGAAGCTGTGGTGGGTGCTGAGAGGCTCGAACTCCCGACCTACGCCTTGTAAGGGCGCCGCTCTACCAACTGAGCTAAGCACCCAGCTTCATGCTTTCCTGCGCTGCTTCCAGTGCTGCGACTTCTGCTGCGCCACCCTTCAGGTAGCGAGCCCGCTAGTTTAGCGCATCCTTCAGCGCTTTGCCAGGCCTAAATTTGGGCACCTTCGCCGCCTTGATCTTGATCGCGTCGCCGGTCCGCGGATTGCGGCCCGTGCGCGCCGTGCGCTTGCCGACGGCGAACGTGCCGAAGCCGACGAGCGTAACCGAGCCGCCCTTCTTGAGCGTCCCTTTGACGCCGCCGATCACGGCGTCGAGTGCGCGTCCCGCAGCCGCCTTCGAAATGTCGGCTTGTTGCGCAATATGGTCAATCAGTTCCGTTTTATTCATTCCAGCCCCCGAGAATGTGTTTGGGTAAACGTAAGAAAGAAGGTCAACTTATTGGATAGACGTCCCCGCCATAGCGCGGGGCCCGCCCATTTAACGGGGCCGATAGTGCCGTGTCAAGCGGGGTTGAGCCTGATTCGGCGCGGGATTCGAGGGATTAGTCGAGGGAGTATTCGAACAAGTGGGAAATGGCGGAAAAGACCGCTGGTTGTCATCACAACGTCAAGAATCGTGACGCAAATAAAAAGCCCGCGGAGCATGCCGCGGGCTTTCTGGGGTCCAACGCGCCGCGCAGGAGCGCGGCTTGTTGAAGGGGTACTGAAGGTGTACCGAAGGCTTAGTGCTTGACGACTTCCGTCGCGGCGGCATCCTTCGATTCGGCCACGGGCGCCTTGGCATCCTCGGCCTTCACTTCTTCTTCCGGCAGCGGTTGCGGCACACGTTCGAGCGCGAGTTCGAGCACCTTGTCGATCCAGCGGACCGGCACGATTTCGATCGAGTTCTTCACGTTGTCCGGAATCTCGGTGAGATCCTTGACGTTCTCTTCCGGGATCAGCACGAGCTTGATGCCGCCGCGATGCGCCGCGAGCAGCTTCTCCTTCAGCCCGCCGATCGGCAGCACTTCGCCGCGCAGCGTGATCTCGCCCGTCATCGCCACATCGGCGCGCACCGGAATACCCGTGAGCACTGACACCAGCGCCGTCGTCATCGCACCGCCTGCGGACGGACCGTCCTTCGGCGTTGCGCCTTCCGGCACGTGGATGTGGATGTCCTGCTTCTCGAACGCTTCGTCCTTGATGCCGAGACGACGCGAACGCGAACGCACCACCGAGCGTGCCGCTTCGACCGATTCCTTCATGACGTCGCCGAGCGAACCCGTGCGGATCACGTTGCCCTTGCCGGGCATGACCGCCGCTTCGATCGTCAGCAGATCGCCGCCGACTTCCGTCCACGCGAGGCCCGTGACCTGGCCGATCTGGTTTTCCTTCGCGGCCAGACCGAAGTCGTACTTGCGCACGCCGAGGAAGGTGTCGAGGTTGGCGCTGTCCACCGTGACGGCCTTGTCGGCCTTCTTCAGCAGCAGCATCTTCACGACCTTGCGGCAGATCTTCGACACTTCGCGCTCGAGCGAACGCACGCCCGCTTCACGCGTGTAGTAGCGAATGATGTCGCGGATCGCGCCTTCGGTCACCTCGATCTCGCCCGGCTTCAGCCCGTTGTTCTTCTTCTGCTTCGGCAGCAGATAACGCTGGGCGATACTGACCTTCTCGTCTTCCGTGTAACCCGACAGACGGATGACTTCCATCCGGTCGAGCAGCGGCGGCGGGATGTTCAGCGAGTTCGACGTGGCGACGAACATCACATCGGAGAGGTCGAAATCGACTTCGATGTAGTGGTCGGCGAACGTGTGGTTCTGTTCCGGATCGAGCACTTCGAGCAGCGCCGACGACGGATCGCCGCGGAAATCCATGCCCATCTTGTCGACTTCGTCGAGCAGGAAGAGCGGATTGCGCACGCCGACCTTGGCCAGGCTCTGCAGGATCTTGCCCGGCATCGACCCGATGTACGTACGACGGTGGCCGCGGATCTCGGCTTCGTCACGCACGCCGCCCAGCGCCATGCGCACGAACTTGCGGTTCGTTGCGCGCGCAATCGACTGCCCGAGCGAGGTCTTGCCGACGCCCGGAGGCCCGACGAGGCACAGGATCGGCGCCTTGACCTTGTCCACGCGCTGTTGCACCGCGAGATACTCGAGAATGCGTTCCTTCACCTTCTCGAGACCGAAGTGGTCTTCGTCGAGCACGGCTTCGGCGTTCGAGAGGTCGTTGTTGACCTTGCTCTTCTTGCGCCACGGGAGGCCGATCAGCGTGTCGATGTAGTTGCGCACGACGGTGGCTTCCGCCGACATCGGCGACATCAGCTTGAGCTTCTTGAGCTCGGCGTCGGCCTTCTTCTTGGCTTCCTTGGGCATGCGCGCGGCCGTGATGCGCTTCTCGAGTTCTTCGAGATCCGCACCCTCTTCGCCTTCACCCAGTTCCTTCTGGATGGCCTTGACCTGCTCGTTCAGGTAGTACTCGCGCTGGCTCTTTTCCATCTGGCGCTTCACGCGGCCGCGAATGCGCTTCTCCACCTGGAGAATGTCGATTTCGGCTTCGAGTTGCGCGAGCAGGTGCTCCAGACGCTCCACGACCGGGAACATCTCGAGGATGTCCTGCTTCTGGTCGAGCTTGAGCGGCAGATGCGCGGCGATGGTGTCGGCAAGACGACCGGCCTCGTCGATGCCTGACAGCGACGTCAGGATCTCCGGCGGGATCTTCTTGTTGAGCTTCACGTACTGGTCGAACTGCGAGACGATCGCGCGGCGCAGCGCTTCGGTTTCTGCGCTGTCGGCGTGGTCCGGTTCGAGCGGCATCACTTCGCACGAGAACTGCGTTTCCTGCTCTTCGATGGAAAGCGTCTTCGCGCGCTGCAGCCCTTCCACGAGCACCTTCACGGTGCCGTCGGGCAGCTTGAGCATTTGCAGGATGTTGGCGACACACCCTACTTCGTACATGTCTTTTTCGGTCGGCTCATCCTTCGCGGCGGTCTTCTGCGCGACGAGCATGATGTGCTTGCCGCCTTCCATAGCCGCTTCGAGGGCCTTGATCGATTTCGGTCGGCCCACGAAAAGGGGAATCACCATATGCGGGAAGACTACGACGTCTCGCAGCGGCAGCAGCGGGAGCGTGGTGCGTTCCGGCGGGAGGAGTTGGGTTCCTGACATTTCATTTCCCCATGAGTGGAATCAATTGTTCGGTAATTGAGGCCTGAGATACCGATTGCAAGCCTCGCGCGTGTGGGAAAAGTTCAGTGACTCCAAAATAGTGCGCCATCGACCACAAGATTAAACGAAAAAGCCGTTCATCCCATTGTATGAACGGCCCTTTTCCGGAACTCTTTAGCCGATCACCACCATCAGTTCGACCCTGCAACCTTCGGAGCGTCTTCGTAGATCAGCAGCGGTTTGCCGTCGCCGTCGATCACGTTGTCGTCGATGATGACCTTGCTCACGCCCTTCATGGCCGGCAGCTCGTACATCACGTCGAGCAATGCCTGTTCCAGGATCGAGCGCAGGCCACGAGCCCCCGTCTTGCGGCGGATCGCCTTGCGGGCGACGGCCTGCAGCGCAGCCGGGCGAATTTCCAGCTCCACGCGCTCCATGTTGAAGAGCTTGTGATACTGCTTGACGAGCGCATTCTTCGGCTCGACCAGAATCTTCATGAGCGCGGCTTCGTCGAGCTTGCCGAGCGTGGCGACCACGGGCAGACGGCCGATCAGTTCGGGGATCAGGCCGAACTTGATCAGGTCTTCCGGTTCCGTTTCGCGCAGCACTTCGCCGGTGTCGCGCTCCTGCTTGCTCTTCACGCTCGCGCCGAAGCCGATGCCGGTCTTTTCCGTGCGGTCGGTGATGACCTTTTCCAGACCGTCGAACGCGCCGCCGCAAATGAACAGGATATTGGTCGTATCGACCTGGATGAAATCCTGGTTCGGATGCTTGCGGCCGCCCTGCGGCGGCACCGAAGCCATCGTGCCCTCGACGAGCTTGAGCAGCGCCTGCTGCACGCCCTCGCCGGAGACGTCGCGCGTGATCGACGGGTTGTCCGACTTGCGGCTGATCTTGTCGATTTCGTCGATATAGACGATGCCGCGCTGGGCCTTGTCGACCTCGTAATTGCAGTTCTGCAGCAGCTTCTGAATGATGTTCTCGACGTCTTCGCCCACGTAACCGGCTTCGGTCAGCGTGGTGGCGTCGGCGATCACGAACGGCACGTTCAGAAGGCGCGCGAGCGTCTGCGCGAGCAGCGTCTTGCCCGAGCCCGTGGGCCCGATCAGCAGGATGTTGCTCTTGGAGAGTTCGACGTCGTCCTTCTTGTCGAGGTGCTTCAGACGCTTGTAGTGGTTGTACACCGCCACTGCGAGAATCTTCTTCGCGCGCTCCTGGCCGATCACGTACTGGTCGAGGATGTCGCGGATCTCCTGCGGGCTCGGCAGGTCCGAGCGCGACAGCGCCGCGTCGACGCCCGCACCGGCGGCCTCGTCGCGAATGATCTCGTTGCACAAGTCGATGCATTCATCGCAGATGAATACCGACGGACCAGCGATGAGCTTTTTCACCTCATGCTGGCTCTTGCCGCAGAACGAGCAATACAACAGCTTCTCGCTGTTAGAACCTTTCTTGTCCGCCATGGATAAATGAGCCTCCGGACACTCTGTTACATGATACGCCGTTTCCCCCGGCGAGGCCGGAGGGTGCGTGAACCGCTTGCTGTGACGGCGTTGGGGGCCGCAGGCCGCGAAGCGCGTTTGCCGATTATTTCACAAGGTCTGCGCGGCGTCGGCTATCCCCTTTTGTACGGGGGCCGAGTGTTCCTTTACGTTGCCTCTGTCACGGCTTGCGCGCCCTTCGCAGGGTCGGACGCGCAAAACCGCTCGCGTAGATCAAGGACGCTTGTGCAGGACCTGGTCGACGAGACCGTAGGCCTGGGCGTCGTCACCCGACATGAAGTTGTCGCGATCCGTGTCGCGCGCAATGCGCTCGACCGGCTGACCCGTATGGTGCGCGAGCAACTGGTTCAGGCGCTCCTTCAGGTACAGGATTTCACGAGCCTGGATTTCGATGTCCGACGCCTGGCCGCGCGCGCCGCCGAGCGGCTGGTGAATCATCACGCGCGAATTCGGCAGCGCAAAACGCTTGCCCCTGGCGCCCGACGCCAGCAGGAACGCGCCCATGCTGGCCGCGAGGCCCATGCAAAGGGTCGAAACGTCCGGCTTGATGAACTGCATCGTGTCGTAAATCGCCATGCCGGCCGACACCGAGCCGCCCGGGCTGTTGATGTACAGGCTGATGTCCTTGTCCGGGTTTTCGCTTTCGAGGAACAGCAGCTGGGCGACCACGAGGTTGGCCGTCTGGTCGTTCACTTCGCCGACCAGGAACACCACGCGCTCCTTGAGCAGGCGCGAGTAAATGTCGTAGGAACGTTCGCCGCGGCCGCTCGTTTCGACGACGATCGGCACGAGGCCGAGCGCCTGCGGGTCGAAGTCCCGCGACGAGTGGGAGGTCAACGTATCCAGCGATTGTGCGCGAATGGTCATGCGGTGCATCCTTGTCTGGAAAAGTTCTTCTATATACCCGTATGGCGACGGACCCCGGTTAAATCAACCACACGGACAGCATGGCTAAAACCTGCGGATACAAAAACGGCGTGCTGGCCGTCGGTCGCTCCGACAGCCGGCACGCCGTAGCGGGCAGATTTAAGCCTGCGCCGTCGCGCTTGCCAGTTCTTCGAAGCTAACCTGCTTGTCCGTCACCTTGGCCTTGCCGAGCACGAAGTCGACGACGTTCGATTCGACGACATAGGCTTCCATTTCGGCCAGACGCTGCTGGTTGGAATAATACCAGCGCACGACCTCCTTCGGGTCCTCATAGCTTTTCGCGAATTCGTCGACTTCAGCACGGATCTGCTCCGGCTTCGCCTCGAGGCTGTTGGCCTTCACGAGTTCGGCGAGCACGAGGCCGAGCTTCACGCGGCGCTCGGCTTGTTCCTTGAACATTTCGGCCGGGATCGGTGCGTCCTTGGCGTTGGGCACGCCACGCTGCGCGAGGTCGGCGCGCGCCATTTCGACGAGGCGTTCCTGATCCTGCTCGACGAGCGCGTTCGGCACGTCGAGTTCGGCGATCTTCAGGAGTGCGTCCATCACCTGGTTCTTGACGATCGACTGCGTGCGGCGCTTCGCTTCGCGCTCGAGGTTGTCCTTGATTTCGGCGCGCATCTTCACGAGGTCGCCGTCGGCGATGCCGAGCGACTTGGCGAATTCAGCGTCGATTTCCGGCAGGTGCGGCCACTCGATCTGCTGCATCGTGATCGTGAACTTCGCCGTCTTGCCGGCGACGTCCTTGCCGTGGTAGTCCTCGGGGAACGCGAGGTCGAATTCGCGCGACTCGCCCTTCTTCAGGCCGATTGCCGCCTTTTCGAATTCCGGCAGCATGCGGCCTTCGCCCAGCACGAACGCGAAGCCTTCCGCGGTGCCGCCCTGGAACGCGACGTCGTCGATCTTGCCGACGAAGTCGACCGTCACGCGGTCGCCTTCCTTCGCTGCGGTGTCGGCGCCGCCGTCACCGTGCTCGCCGGCTTCGCCGCGAGCGTGGAAGTGCACGCGCTGCTTGCGCAGGATGTCGAGCGTGCGGTCGATTTCCGCTTCGGTGATGGTCGTGGTCGTGCGCTCGATTTCGGCCGTCGCGACGTCGCCGAGCTTCACTTCCGGGTAGACCTCGAAGGTCGCGTCGAACGCGTAGTCGCCTTCAGCGGCTTCCGACTTCGGCGCGAAGCTCGGCTGGCCGGCGACGCGCAGGTTCTCGGCACGGCTGATGTCGAAGAATTCCTTGCCGACCTTGTCGCTCAGGACTTCGGCCTCGACCTGGCCCGAATACTGCTGCGTGACCATCTTGAGGGGCACCTTGCCCGGACGGAAGCCCGGCATGCGCACGTTCTTCGCGAGTTTGCGGATGCGCGATTCGATTTCTTTCTGCACGGCGTCCTTCGGCAGGGAAATCGTCACGCGGCGTTCGAGCTTGCCGAGGTTTTCAACAACGTTAGCCATGGCTTCAATCGTCCTAAAATTGTTCGAGCGAATCAGTAATCTGTGGTCTTTGCGAGCCGCGGTCCGCCTGGATCCGATGTGGTCCAGCAACCCGCTTTGGAGCTGAACGCAGGCGCCTCGTGCGCCGCTCAACAGCGCCGAAACGGGCGGCTTGCGGTGCGGTTCCGTCAAAAGAGCCAAGTATTTTAGCAAACTATTTCCCGGTCCCACTGGAATTGCCGTTTGAGTGTGCTATGTGGCTGTTTTTGACCCGGTTTTGGCCTGCTTTTGAGCCGCTGCGAGCCTGAAACGCGCTCCGATCCGCGCTATCGCAACGCCGTTATCCAGCCCGCGCGGCGAGGCTGTTAAGCTTACGCTCGCGCCGGACGCCCCGCCGGCCGCAGCCGCTCCCAACACAATTCTTCCAGCAGAGACACCATGCCGAATTCGTCGACTGACGCTCCCGTTATCGTCATTGCTCCTGATTCTTTCAAAGGCTCGCTCAGCGCGGACGGGGTCGCCGCCGCGATTGCCGAGGGCATCCGCCGCGTGCGCGCCGACGCCGACATCCGCATCCGCCCCATGGCCGACGGCGGCGAAGGCACGCTCGACGCGATGCTGTCGATCGGCGGCGAGCGCCGCGTGCTGAACGTGGAAGGCGCAGCGGGGCCGAAGCGCGACGCTGCCGTGGGCCTGCTGCACGACGGCAGCGCGATCGTCGAGACCGCCGAGATCGTCGGCATCACGGACCCCGTGGGCATGGGCGTGCCGGTCGACGCGCGCAGCACGCGCGGCATGGGCGAAGCGATCCGCGCGCTGCTCGACGAAGGCGTGCGGCGCTTTTACGTGGCGCTCGGCGGCAGCAGCACCAACGATGCCGGCGCGGGCCTGCTCGCGGGCCTCGGCCTGCAACTCTTCGACGCCGCCGGCAAACCCCTCGAGCCCACGCCGCAAGCGCTCGCGCAAGTGGCGCGCGTGGACGTTGCCGGGCTCGACGCGCGGCTTGGCGAGGCAACGTTCGTCGGCATGTCGGACGTGGACAATCCGCTCACGGGCGAGCATGGCGCAACCGCCGTGTTCGGCCCGCAAAAAGGCGTGACGCCCGAGCAGGTGGCGCCAATCGACGCGGCGCTCGGCCGTTTCGCCGACCTGCTCGAAGCGGCGCTGGGCCGTCGCGTACGCGACGAAGCCGGTTCCGGTGCGGCCGGCGGCTTGGGTTTCGCGCTGCGCATGCTCGGCGCGAGCTTCGAGCCCGGCGCCGAAGTCGTTGCGCGCACCATCGGTCTGGACGAAGCGCTCGATCGCGCGGACTGGCTCATCACCGGCGAAGGCCGCTCCGACGTCCAGACGCTGCACGGCAAGGCGCCGTTCATTGCCTGCCGCCACGCCGCGGCGCTGGGGGTGCCGGCCACGCTGCTCTCGGGCGCCGTGGACGCCGCCGCCCTGCCGCGGCTCGCGGCGCACTTCAGCGGCTGCTTCTCGCCCGCGCCGGGCCCCATCACGCTCGAAACCGCGATTCGCGACGCGGCACGCCTGCTCGCCAACGAAGCCGAGCAGCTCGCCCGCCTCAAATACGCTGCGCGTACATCCAACTAAGATCCGGGCAGACGAGGCCAGGGCCCGCCGCCCCGGCCTCGTTGCCGGAATCCGCGCGGCAGGATCGCGCCAGACGCATGACCTCTGCGCATCACGCATTCCGCAGTAAGCGATTAATAGATTCGTGCACCGCATCGGATGCGCTGGACAAGGGTTAGGATGCGTTGACCCGCGCGCAAGATGGGGCAACAATCATGGAATCGCGACACGATCGCGCCCTTCCCAAGCGACCAGACCAGGACTCCCATGAAGGCAAGCAAAGCCGGACTCGAACAATTCCTCACCTATCGGCTGCATGTCCTGAACAAACTCTCCGAACGTGGCGCGAGCGAACGCTACCAGGCGAAGCTCGGCATCACACTTCCGGAGGCTCGGCTCATTGCAGCTGTGGGGGCGTTCGGCCCGTTTTCCGTGATGGAGCTTGCGCGTCACGCGAATCTCGACAAGAGCCAGGCAAGCCGTGCAGCCGAGGCGCTGATGCGCCGCGGCCTCATGCAGCGCGACACGAGCGAGGAGGACGGACGCCTCGTGCTCGTTTCGCTCACAACCGACGGACGCGCGCTGTATCGCAAGGTCATGCCCATCGCGCGCAAGTGGAATGTCGACCTCTTCGAGAGCCTCGACGACAAGGAACGCGACGCACTCGCACGTGCGCTCGACAAGGTGATCGAAGCCATGCAGAGCGAACTGTAAGGCAGTCCGAACGAGCAGAGGCAATAAGCCAAACAGATGGCGGGCAGCGTCAAGCCGCCATCGCGAGTGCTTCGCGTAGACCGCGCCCAAGCCGCGCACAAACAAAAAGGCCACGTACCCGAAGGTACATGGCCTTTTTACTTTGGTGCGTGAGGCCGGACTCGAACCGGCACACCCTTGCGGGCGTCAGGACCTAAACCTGGTGCGTCTACCAATTTCGCCACTCACGCGAATTCTTTGCGCTTGTCTTCTTGCGCCCGGCAGGACCGCTGCGAACCACGCGTGCGATACAACCCTGTGCGACATGCCGACTGATCGAGTCCTCGTGAGACGCCGGGCGCGGTGTTGGCCACCTCGCCCGCAATCCAGCCTGCTTTCTGACTGCGCCCGCCGGCAGCGATGCTTCATTATGGGCCGGCTGCGCGCGTCCAGCTAAGCGTCAGAAAGCGCAAGCGCGAGATTCTAACCGATTGACTGGCGCTTGTCTGCATTCCGAAAACAGTGCGCGACGGGGCACCTCAGCGCATCGACGCGTGCATCGATCCATGCACCGGCGCGCCCTGCCGGGCCGGCCGAAAGCCGCGCCGATGCTAGAATCGCGGCTCTACCGTCGCGGCGCGCTCTGGCCGCCGCGCGAGCCGCTTCGCCCCACATCTCCGAACGCCGTGAACTTCGACGACTACTGCCTGCAAAAGGCGGCGCCCCCTGGTTCGAGCACTTACTATGCGCTGCGTCAGGCCCGCGCTGCGCGCCAGCCGCTCCTGACCGCCCTCTTCGCGCTGCGCCGCGAGCTCGAGGAAACCGCGAAAGAAACGAGCGATCCCACCGTCGGCCGCACCAAGCTCGCCTGGTGGCAAAAGGAACTGGCTGCGCTCGCCGCGGGCAAACCCGCGCATCCGGTCACCCAGGCGCTCGCCGCGCATCTCGGCGATGCCAGCGCCGTCTATCCCGATCTGCAGGCGCTGCTCGCCGGCTTCGAGATGGACTTCGAGCAGGCGCGTTATCTCGATCTGCCGAATCTGCGCCGCTATATGCAGGGCGTGGGCGGCACGTTCGCCTCGCTCGTCGCGCAACTCAGCGTGCGCACCGACGAGGACCGCCAGGACGTTGCAAGCTGGGCCGCACCGCTTGGCAACGCGCTGATGCTCGCGCAGTTCGTGCCGGAAATCGGCAACGATGCGCGCCATGGCCGCATCTACGTGCCCATCGACGAATTGCAGCGCTACAACGTCACCGCCGCCGATCTCATCAACCGGCGCTACAGCGCAGAGTTCACGGAGCTGATGCGGTTCCAGACCTCGCGCGCGCGCGAATCGGTCCAGGCCGCGCTCGACGCGATTCCCGCTTCGGCGCGCCGCGAGCAGCGCACCTTGCGTGCGCTCGCGGCGCTCGCACTTGCGCTGCTCGACGAAGTCGAGCGCGAAGGCTACCAGGTGCTGCATCAGCAGATCGTGCTCACGCCGGTGCGCAAGCTGTGGATCGCCTGGCGCGCCGCGCGGCGCGGTTGAGGGCTCGCGGCCGCGCTACGCGCGCAGCAACGGCAGCGGCTCGAAGCGCTGCTGCAGCACGGCCTGCGCGTCGAGGCCCCACCAGGGGCCTAACACGGTCGCATAGATCTGCCTGAAATCGACGCCCACCGGCAGGTTGCCGTTGCCGTCGAGCCGTGTGAGTTGCGGCGCCTGACCAAAGAGCCCGCCCGCCACGCGCCCGCCCGCGACGAAGTGCGCCGAAGCCGTGCCGTGATCGGTGCCGCGGCTTTGATTCTCGCGCACGCGCCGCCCGAATTCCGCATACGTCACGATGAGCGTGCGGTCCCAACGCCCGAGTTCGACGAGCGCCGAGCGCATCGCCGCCATGCCCGTCGCGAACTGGCGCAGCAGGTCGGCGTGACGCTGCGGCTGGTTCTGATGCGTGTCGAAGCCGTTCAGCGTCAGACGAATCACCGCGACACCGCGCCCCGCCATCGGCGTACCTTGCGGGGTGTCGCTCGAGGCGAGCGCCTGCATGGCCGTTTTGATCGAGGTGCCGAACGCGCCTGGCGGAAACGCCGTCTTCAGCGCGTAATTGCCCGGGCGGGGCCGCAGCGCATCGGCGGCATGCACGATGTCGTTCTCGACGTCGAGGATATGCGCGAGCGCGGGATTGCGCTCCTTGAGCGAGACCGGCGTGACGAGGCGCGACGCCCGCGCGAACTGCGCGGGATTCACGAGCGCGATGGCGCGCGCGCCGTTCGAGAGCGGCCCCATCTCGGCGCTGCCGAGCACGAGCGCATCGGCGGCGAAGCCGGGCGGCACCGGCTCGCGTGCGAACGCGCGCGTGAGCCAGCCCTCGCGCAGATATTCGTTGGAGCGCGAAGCCGTGTCCCAGATCTCGATCGATCGAAAGTGCGAAAGATTGGGCTGCGGGTAGCTCACGCCCTGGACGATCGCCAGCTCGTGCGCGCGCCACATCGGCATGAGCGGCGCAAGCGACGGATGCAGCGCCGTGCGCTCGTCCAGCTGGATCGCCTGGACGCGCGGCACGGCGATCGATTGCCGGTAGCTGTAGTAGAGCGGATCGGCAAACGGCACCACGGTGTTGAGGCCATCGTTGCCGCCCTTCAGTTCGACGAGAATCAGCAGGTTCTCGTAGCCGCTCGCCATGCCCGGATGCATGGGCACCGTGCCTTGCGCGCGCGCAGCGCGAGGCAGCCATAGCGTCGTACCCGCCACCGCAGCTGCCGTCGCACCGGCTGCAAGAAAGTCGCGTCGCTTCATGGCTTGCCTCGCTCGTCAGTGCGGCGGCGCACATTGCCGCCAGGGATTCGGCTATTCGTATTCATGCTTCACTTCAACTGATACACCGGATCCATCAGCAGTGCCTGGAGATATGAACCCGCACGGCTACCAGCTGCAATCGCATCGACAGGCGCCAGCGGCAGGACTGCATGCTGCATTTGCAGCTGCGCGGACAGGCCGGGCGTGGCATCGGCAGTGAGACCGTAGCGCGAGAGCCAGCCATCCAGATCGAAACGCATGCCGCCTTGCAACGCATCACGCCGCATCGCGTTCTGCGCGTTCTGCGGCATGCTTGCCGCGATCTTCGTCGCTGCGGCCTCAGCATGCGGCCGCCCTGCTTCCGTCGCACGAAACAGCTGCTCGACGAACTGCTTGCGCGCGAGCAGCGTCGAGCTGTTGATCCACGACGCTCCGCCGGGCCACCCCTTCACGTTCGGCGGATAGAACAGGTTCTCGCCCAACGCGGCCGCGCGGCGCGCGAACGGCAGCGTATCGCCATAGGCCACATCGAAGCGCCGCATCGTGCCGACGATGAACTCCACCGGCGAACTCACGAGCACGCCCCGATTGCGTTCGTCCCAGAACGCGGGAGTGACGAAGAGCGCGCGAAGCGCAGCGCCGATCTCGTATCCACTTGCGTGAAAACGAGCGGCGACGCTTGCGAGTTGCGCATCGTCGGGCGTTGCGGAGATGAACTCGCGCCATAGTCTGGCCGACACATACCGGGCAGTTTGCGGCTGCGCGAGCAGGATGTCGAGCACCTGGTCACCGTCGAACGGACCGCTGCGACCCAGCACCGTCTTTTCGCCGTCGTCATGCAAGTCGGCGCGCCAGGCGAACGCCTGGGTGTCGGGATCGAGACTCCAACCCGTGTAGGCGCGCGCCGCTTCGGCAACGTCGCGCTGCGAGTACTGCCCTTCGCCCAGCGTGAATAGTTCCATCACTTCGCGCGCGAAATTCTCGTTGGGCCGGCCCTTGCGATTGCTCGCGCCGTCGAGGTAAAGCAGCATCGCGGGGTCCTTCGCGAGCGCGTGCAGCATGCTCGCGAAACTGCCCAGCGCATCGCGCCGCAACAGCGCGTTTTGCGCGGCCATCAACTGCGGCTCGCCGACTTTGTCCTGCCCCGAAGTGAAGTGGTTGTGCCAGAAGAGCGTCATGCGCTCGGTCAGCGGCGAAGGCGTGACGAGCATCTCGCGCAGCCACCATGCGCGCAATTCGTCATAGCGCGTACCGCGCTGGCGCTGCGCCTGCTGGCGTTCCTCGGGGGTCCATGCGCTGCGCTGTGCCCGGCTCGGCGGCACTTCGGCGGTCCACGCGGGCAGCGGCGTGAGCGCCTCGCTGCGCGTGCCGCCGACGAGCCGCGCGACAGCCTGCTCTCGCGTGAGCCCCACATAAGGCTCGACTTCGGTCTCGCGCGGCGCGAACCCCGTGCGCACGAGGAGATGGCGGGCGTCGTCGGCGTCGAGCAGCGCATCCGCGCCGTCGTCGGGCGCCGCTGCGCCGGCGGCGGACTGCGCGTTTGGCTTCGACCGTCTGGAGTCGCTCATGATGAATGGGCGCACGACGAATCCGCCGGCGCGATCATTAAATGTACCGGCTTAACGGCTGTGACGAAACGGATGTTGACGGTGCAATTGCTACGGTATTTTTCAGCGCATTTCGGCGGCGCGAGTGCACGAATGCGCGCTTCGATGCCGATAAAATCATGAAAGGCGCGAGAAAGGCGTGCGCGAGGTGCGCAGAGAAAATTGCGTAAACGTTATCGCGGCACTTTCGCAGCAGAGCCGCATTTACGCGCGCCGCAGTATCAGCGCTTGTACAGTTCGCGCACGGCGTCTTCGATATGCTGGCGCAGGAGGCGCCGCTCATCGGGCGTCATATGGCCGTCGCGGCGACGCTGATCGAGATCGGGGGGAACTGCGGGACGCTGGTTGATGTCCGATGCGGGGCGCGGGATCGTGTCGCTGCGTACGCGCCGCATCGACGGTTTGCCGCCCGGCGAACGAGCGGAGGACTGAGAGTTCTCGTAGCGGTCTGCGGAGGGCTGGGCCCGGGCCGGCACCGACTCCAGTGCAGCCGCCACGCCACCGGCTAGCGCCAGTGCAAGCATGGTGTGGCGCATTGTCGGCCTGACCCCTCCCATCGTTTTGTTCCCTTCTTGACGCGGCAAACGGCTACCTCGAATACATGTGCGAACCCGGCTCGGCGCGGGCATGAATTTTAAAGTCGAATGAAGTATCTACCGAACTGCCGCTTTACGTAAAGAAGTCTATCTGTCGGTGCTTGCGGTCGTGGCACAGCACGGGTAAATTTTGTAACTGACTGTAACCTGATAATTGGTGCAAACTCGCATCAGTATCCAATCGCGCTAAGATGCCAGGCATGGAAACCAAAAACCCGTCCAAAATTCTCGTTGTCGATGACGATCCCCGACTGCGGGACCTGCTGCGCCGCTACCTCGGCGAGCAAGGCTTCAATGTCTATGTGGCCGAAAACGCCCCCGCCATGAACAAGCTGTGGGTGCGCGAGCGTTTCGACCTGCTGGTGCTCGACCTCATGCTGCCAGGCGAAGACGGCCTGTCGATCTGCCGGCGTCTGCGCGGCAGCAACGACCGCACGCCCATCATCATGCTCACCGCCAAGGGCGAGGACGTGGACCGCATCGTCGGCCTCGAAATGGGTGCCGACGACTATCTGCCCAAGCCCTTCAACCCGCGCGAACTCGTCGCACGCATTCACGCGGTGCTGCGCCGCCAGGCGCCGTCCGAACTGCCGGGCGCGCCCTCGGAAACCACCGAAGTGTTCGAGTTCGGTGAATTCGCGTTGAATCTCGCCACGCGCACGCTCACCAAGGCCGGCCAGGAAATTCCGCTCACCACGGGCGAATTCTCGGTGCTCAAGGTGTTCGCGCGTCACCCGCGCCAGCCGCTCTCGCGCGAAAAGCTCATGGAGCTGGCGCGCGGCCGTGAATACGAAGTGTTCGACCGCAGCCTCGACGTGCAGATCTCGCGCCTGCGCAAGCTCATCGAACCTGATCCGGGCAGCCCGCGTTTCATTCAAACGGTCTGGGGCCTCGGCTACGTGTTCATTCCCGACGGCGCCGCCTGATCCTGAATGGTGTCTCGTTGTCTGCACTGCCTCTGTTGAAACGGGAAGGGCCCATGCGGATTGACCGGCGTTTGCTCACGCTCGCGTTCGGCGATCTGTTCTGGCGCACCTTCCTGTTGATCGCCCTTCTCATCGCGGTGAGTCTCGCCGCGTGGTTCCAGAGCTTTCGCGTGATCGAGCGGGAGCCGCGCGCGCAGCGCGTGGCGCTCCAGCTCGTCGCGATCGTCAAGCTCACGCGCACGGCGCTCCTCTACTCCGATCCCGATCTGCGCCGCGCGCTACTGCAGGATCTCGAGAGCAACGAGGGCGTGCGCGTGTACCCGCGCGAAACCACCGACAAATACAAGCTCCAGCCCGACGAGTCGCTCAATCGTCTGATCGAGCACGACATCCGCGGGCGTCTTGGTGACGACACCGTCATCGCGCAGTCCGTGAACGATATTCCGGGCGTGTGGATCAGCTTCAAGATCGACGAAGACGACTACTGGGTCGCGCTCGACCGCGACCAGCTCGACAACGTCACAGGCTTGCAGTGGGTCGGATGGGGTGTCTCTGCGCTTGCGCTATCGCTCTTCGGGGCGGCCTTCATCACGAGTCTCGTGAACCGGCCATTCGCGCGCCTCGCCATGTCGGCGCGCATGCTGGGCTCGGGGCAGCCGCCCGCGCCCTTGCCTGAGCGCGGCATGGGCGTCGCGGCCGAAACGAATCGCTCGTTCAACCAGATGGTGCGCGACCTCGAGCAGCTGGAGGCCGACCGCGCGCTGATGCTCGCGGGCATCTCGCACGATTTGCGCACGCCGCTCGCGCGCCTGCGGCTCGAGACGGAGATGAGTCCGTCCGATCAGGCCACCAAGGACGCGATGATCGACGACATCGAGCAGATGGACATGATCATCGGCCGCTTCCTCGATTACGCACGGCCGACCCAGCGCATGCCCGAGCGCGTCGACCTCTCGATCATCGCCGGCGAGATGGCCGCGCGCATGGCGAGCGAAGACGGCGTGCGTCTCATCACGCGGCTCGCGCCTTCGGCCATGATCGAAGCCGACGACACCGACATGCGCCGCGTCGTGGGCAACCTGATCGAAAACGCGCGCAAGTACGGCGCAAGCGAAACCGACGGCATTCCGCACATCATGCTCGAAACGCGCGTCTCGCATTCGCGCGTCGAGCTTTCCGTGGTCGACGAAGGCCCGGGCATTCCCGAGGATCAGCTGCCGCTCGTCACGCGGCCGTTTTACCGCGTCGATACGGCCCGCACGCAGGCCAACGGTACGGGCCTCGGCATGGCCATCGTGCAGCGCCTCGTGGGCCGCTATCGCGGCGCGCTGCGCCTGCGCAACCGGCTGCCGGGCCCCGGCCTCGAGGTGACGATCGAGTTCCCGCTGGCCAAGGGCGCTTGAGCCTCCTCCCCTATTGATCGAGACCCGGCGGCGGCGCACCGTCGCACCACGCGCCGCCCGCACCTGCGACAATGGTTTTCATGGGCACGCCGCCGCCTGTGGCCGAGTCTGGCACCGCGCGCGCGGCGGCAAAGCGGGCCGCCCGGCCCGTCTCTCGTCTGAGGACCTCCGCCATGAAAACCGTCGGCGACAAACTCGAAGCCTTTACCGTCACGGCCGCGAAGCCCGGCTTCAACCATCCCGAAGAAAACGGCGAATCGGCGTTCACCGAGATCACCGAGCAGACCTTCGCCAACAAGTGGAAGGTCATCTACTTCTACCCCAAGGATTTCACGCTCGTGTGCCCCACCGAGATCGTCGCGTTCGCACGGCTCATCAAGGAATTCGATGACCGCGAAACGGTCGTGATGGGCGGCAGCTGCGACAACGAATATGTGAAGCTCGCGTGGCGACGCGAGGACAAGACGCTCGATCGCCTCAATCACTATTCGTTCGGCGACGTGAAAGGTGAACTCATCGATCAGCTCGGCATACGCGACAAGGAAGCGGGCGTGGCGCTGCGCGCGACGTTCATCGTCGATCCCGACAACACGATCCAGCATGTCACGGTGAACAACCTCAACGTCGGGCGCAGCGCCGAAGAAGTGCTGCGCGTGCTCGACGGGTTGCAGACCGGCGAGCTGTGTCCGGACGGCCGCGAAGTCGGCGGCGGGACGCTCTAGGCCTCGCGCCGGCGGGCATCACGTCTGGCTCGCGGCGGCGCGGGTGGGCAGGCGGTTGCGGATCGCCGTTTCGAGCGGCCGCTTCCACTCGAGCACGCGCTTTTCCAGCACCTGCCACGACAGATGCGCGAGCAGCACGGCCAGCGCGAACTGCAGCACGAGCGCGAGGACCGGCTGTACAATATCGGGCACATGGAGCCTCGCATAGAGCCCTGGCGCGACGCCAAGGCGCGCCGGCACGAGGTTGTGAAACAGATAGAAGCCGTAGCTGATCGTGCCGAGATACGCCAGCGGCCGCAGTTCCAGCGCCGCGACCAGCACGCTGTCCTGACGGCGCACGAGCCACAGGAACAGCGCGCCGAGCGAGAGCGCGAGCCCGATGTCGAAGCAGCCCGGCAGCATCGTCGCGCTCGTCACGCCTTCGGCGCAGTCCGCGCAATCGGCGCGCGCCAGCGCGAAGCTGGCGATCGCCGCACATGCCCCAACGAACCACAGCGAACTCAACGCCCCCGGGCGCAATGGCACGGGCGCGCCGCCAATCGCCAGTGCGCCGCCGAGCGCCAGCATGGCGAAATTCCACGGCGAGAATGCGTAGATGAGCGGCGCAATCGCCCCTTCCGCATAGAGCGCGAGATGCGCGAACGCAGCCGCCGCGATGACCACCGCGCAGAGCATGAGATGGCGCGAGGCGCGCACGAACAGCAGCGCGAATGGCGCGACGAGATAGAACTGCTGCTCGACCGCCAGGCTCCAGAAGTGCGACACGGTGCCGGGCCAGCCGTCGTGCACCACGCCGATCCAGTAATTGGAGAGGAATACGAAATGCCAGGCGAGCCCGAGATCGACATCGCGCTGATAGAAGCTCGCATGCGCGATGGTGAGCGCCACGAGCAGCAGGTAATACACGGGAAAAATGCGCAGCGTGCGCTTCATGAAAAAGACGTACAGCAGCGCGGCCGTGCGCGCGCCGTGCTGCTCGATGCGGACCCGATTGCGATGCAGCTCACCGATGATCAGATAGCCGCTGATCAGAAAGAACAGCCAAACGCCGATCTTGCCCGCGTCGATCGCGTCGACGTGGGCCTTGTGCGAGAGGAAAACGAGCACCACTGCCAGCGCCCGCAGGCCATCGAGGCCTTTCACGCGTCTTTCAACTCCCGCCATCGTCCTCCCCACTTCCGGTTACCCGGTTCAGTATGGGACGAAAAAAATGGAAATTAATCGGCAAGAAAAGCAACGGCGATGATTGCAGCTGCAATCATCGCCGTCAGGTGCGGAGCAGGCACGCGCCCTGCTCGGGCCGTTCAACCCTTCAAAATGAGGGTAGTCACCGCTCACACGCGCAGCAGCAGTACCGCCGCCTGCGCTTCGATCCCTTCGCTGCGGCCGAGATAGCCGAGCTTTTCATTGGTCTTCGCCTTCACGTTGACGCGCTCGACCGGCAGGTTCAGGTCTTCGGCGATCGTCTGGCGCATCGATTCGATGTGCGGCGCGAGCTTGGGCGCCTGCGCGATCACCGTGGTGTCGACGTTCATGAGCGTGAAGCCCGCCTCCTGCACGCGGCGCAGACATTCGCGCAGCAGCACGCGGCTGTTCGCGCCGTAGAACTGCTTGTCGGTGTCGGGGAAATGGCGGCCGATGTCGCCGAGCGCAGCGGCGCCGAACAGCGCGTCGGTGATGGCGTGCAGCAGCACGTCGGCGTCCGAGTGGCCGAGCAGGCCGCGATCGTAGGGGATCGTCACGCCGCCGAGCACGAGCGGGCGGCCGGGCACCAGCGCGTGCACGTCGTAGCCTTGTCCGATTCTGATGTCCATGGTTGGGGTTCCGGGTAAAGGGATTGCGGCGCGCTTACTCTGCGGGCCGGCTGAGGATCGCTTCGGCGAGCGCGAAATCTTCGGGGTACGTCACCTTGAAGTTGCGCAGGCTGCCCTGCA
The DNA here is from genome assembly GCF_040965595.1 of Paraburkholderia sp. EG287B. Taxonomy (NCBI): domain Bacteria; kingdom Pseudomonadati; phylum Pseudomonadota; class Betaproteobacteria; order Burkholderiales; family Burkholderiaceae; genus Paraburkholderia; species Paraburkholderia sp. EG287B. The sequence goes on along the minus strand of NZ_JBFRCG010000001.1, from coordinate 45,247 downwards.
CGAGCCGCGGCGCGTGACCGAGCCATTCGATCGCGCTCGCTTCGTCGGTGAGATCGTGGCCGTCCTGCTGCGCGCGCTCGATGGCCGTGCGCAGCATGCCGATGCGGAACATCTGCGGGGTCTGGGCCTGCCAGAGGCCGTCGCGCGATTCGGTGCGCGCGATATGCGCGCCGGGCGCCGCGGGGTCCTTCGGCGCGACGCGCTTGAGCGTGTCGGCCACCGGCAGCGCCATGATGCCGCCCACGGGGTCGTCCTTGAGCGACTCGACGAGCGCGCGGATCAGCGCGGGCGTGATGCCGGGGCGCGCGGCGTCGTGCACGAGCACCCAGTCGTCGTCGGTTGCGCCGAATTCGGCGAGCGCGGCGAGGCCGTTATAGACCGAAGCCTGGCGCGAGGCGCCGCCGCAGCGGCGCACCGCAAAGCGCAAGCCGCCGAAGCGCCGGGCGTCGAAGTGGTTATCGTCGGGAGAAATCACCACGAGCGTCTGCGAGAATTCGTTGCAGGCGTCAAAAGCGGCGAGCGTATAGTGCAGGAGGTCGCGTCCGGCAACGATTCGATATTGTTTCGGCATGGCCGAGCCCGAACGGCTGCCGGTGCCGGCGCACGGAATCAGGGCAAAGAGGCGTGAAGTCACGGGTGTCGCGAGCCGCATGAGTCAAAGTAAAGGACGGATTTTATAATAGGTCCCTTACCCGCACGCCGGACGCCCGCAAAACGGCCATGGAATGCCCGCGCAACCTAAGGAAAAACCGCGCCGAATTCGCTTGAAGACCACCAACCGGCCCCCATATTCCGGCGTTGCACCGTGCCCGAACTGAACTGAACTGAACTGGCCACCATACCGACACAAGCGCCGACACAATCGTCGGCCACCCTGTTGCCCATGTCCGATATCGCCGCTTCCTCGCAATCTCCGTCCCCCGTTGCCGTCGTCAAGCCGGGGCAGCGCTACGCGTTCGACGGCACGCACGGCTCGTCCGACGCGCTCCTGATCGCCCGCTACCGCGAGGCCGCGCGCGCCAACGCCGCCCGTGCGCCGCTGCTGGCCGTGATCTGCGCGAGCGCCGTGGACGCGCAGCGCCTCGCCCAGGAGATTCCGTTCTTCGCGCCCGAGGCGCGTGTACGGCTTCTGCCCGACTGGGAAACGCTGCCGTACGACACGTTCTCGCCGCACCAGGACCTCGTTTCCGAGCGCCTCGCGACGCTGCACGATCTCGGCGAAGGCCGCTGCGACATTCTCATCGTGCCGGCCACCACGGCGCTCTATCGCATGCCGCCCGCCTCGTTTCTCGCGGCCTATACGTTCTCGTTCTCGCAGGGCGAGCGCCTCGACGAAGCGAAGCTCAAGTCGCAGCTCACGCTCGCGGGCTACGAGCACGTGAGCCAGGTGGTGCGCCCGGGCGAATACTGCGTGCGCGGCTCGCTCATCGACCTCTTTCCGATGGGCTCGCCGCTGCCCTACCGCATCGACCTCTTCGACGACCAGGTCGACTCGATCCGCGCGTTCGATCCGGACAGCCAGCGCAGCCTCTATCCCGTGAAGGACGTGCGCCTGCTGCCGGGCCGCGAGTTCCCGTTCGACGAAGCCGCGCGCACGGCGTTTCGCAGCCGCTGGCGCGAGGTGTTCGAGGGCGACCCGAGCCGCGCGACGATCTACAAGGACATGGGCAACGGCGTGCCGTCGGCGGGCATCGAATACTACCTGCCGCTCTTTTTCGAAGAGACGGCGACGCTTTTCCACTATCTGCCGGCAAACGCCCAGCTGGTGTTCTCGGGCGACCTCGACACGTCGATCCGCCGCTTCACGAACGACACGAAGCAGCGCCACAACTTCCTCTCGCACGACCGCGAGCGGCCGATCCTGGAACCGCAGCGCCTGTTCCTGACCGACGAGGACTTCTTCACGTTCGCGAAGCCGTTCGCGCGCCTAGTGCTGCCCGCCACGAGCGCCGGCGGCTGGGCCATGGCGCTGCCGAGCCTCGCGATCGACCGCCACGCCGACGACCCGCTCGCATCGCTGCGCGCGTATCTCGAGACGACGAAGAACCGCGTGCTGTTCGCGGTGGAATCGGCGGGCCGGCGCGAAACCATCGCGCAGCTGCTCGCCGACAACCATCTGCGCCCTGCGGGCGCGGACAGCTTCGAGGACTGGCTCACCGGCGACGAGCGTTTCGCGATGGGCGTCGCGCCCCTTTCCACGGGCTTTTCGCTGCCGGGCGAGGAACTCGCGGTCATCACCGAGACTGAACTGTACGGCCCGCTCGCGCGACGCGCCGGGCGCCGCCGCCAGGAGCAGGCGAGCAACGTCGATTCGATGGTGCGCGACCTCTCCGAACTGAAAGTGGGCGATCCGGTGGTCCATGCGCAGCACGGCATCGGCCGCTATCACGGCCTGGTGACGATGGACCTCGGCGAAGGCGATACCGAGTTCCTGCACCTCGAATACGCAAACGGCAGCAAGCTCTACGTGCCGGTGTCGCAACTGCACGTGATTTCGCGCTACAGCGGCGCCGATCCCGATAGCGCGCCGCTGCACGCGCTCGGCTCGGGCCAGTGGGAAAAGGCGCGCCGCAAGGCCGCGCAGCAGATCCGCGACACGGCCGCCGAGCTTTTGAACCTCTACGCGCGCCGCGCCGCACGCGAGGGCCACGCGTTCGCGCTCGAACCGCGCGACTACGTCAAGTTCGCGGAGAGTTTCGGCTTCGAGGAAACGCCCGACCAGGCCGCCGCCATCGCCGCCGTGATCGGCGACATGACGAGCGGCAAGCCGATGGACCGTCTCGTGTGCGGCGACGTCGGCTTCGGCAAGACGGAAGTGGCATTGCGCGCGGCGTTCATCGCCGTGATGGGCGGCAAGCAGGTGGCGATTCTCTCGCCCACCACGCTGCTCGCCGAGCAGCACACGCAGACCTTCACGGACCGCTTTTCCGAGTGGCCCGTGCGCATCGCCGAGCTGTCGCGCTTCAAGTCCGCCAAGGAAGTGAGCGGCGCGATCCAGCAGATCAACGACGGCAGCGTCGATATCGTGATCGGCACGCACAAGCTGCTTTCGTCCGATGTTCAGTTCAAGCGCCTCGGGCTCGTCATCATCGACGAGGAGCACCGCTTCGGCGTGCGCCAGAAAGAGGCGCTCAAGGCATTGCGCGCGGAAGTCGACGTGCTCACGCTCACCGCCACGCCGATTCCTCGTACCCTCGGCATGGCGCTCGAAGGCCTGCGCGACTTCTCCGTGATCGCGACCGCGCCGCAAAAGCGCCTCGCCATCAAGACCTTCGTGCGCCGCGAGGAAGACAGCGTGATTCGCGAGGCCATGCTGCGCGAGCTCAAGCGCGGCGGCCAGGTGTACTTCCTGCACAACGAAGTCGAGACCATCGAGAACCGCCGCGCGATGCTCGAAGCGCTCGTGCCGGAAGCGCGCATCGCCGTGGCGCACGGCCAGATGCACGAGCGCGAACTCGAAACCGTGATGCGCGATTTCGTGGCGCAACGCGCGAACGTGCTGCTCTGTACGACGATCATCGAGACCGGCATCGACGTGCCGACGGCGAACACGATCCTCATCCACCGTTCCGACAAGTTCGGTCTCGCGCAGCTGCACCAGTTGCGCGGCCGCGTCGGGCGCTCGCACCACCAGGCGTACGCGTATTTGCTCGTGCACGATCCGCAAGGGCTCACGAAGCAGGCGCAACGCCGGCTCGAAGCCATTCAGCAGATGGAGGAACTCGGTTCGGGCTTCTATCTGGCGATGCACGACCTGGAAATTCGCGGCACGGGCGAGGTGCTCGGCGACAAGCAGTCGGGCGAGATCCAGGAGATCGGCTTCCAGTTGTATACGGACATGCTCAACGATGCGGTGAAGGCGCTGAAAGACGGCCGCGAGCCCGATCTGAACGCGCCGCTCGCGGCAACCACCGAGATCAACCTGCACGCGCCCGCCATCCTGCCCGCCGACTATTGCGGCGACGTGCAGGAGCGCCTGTCGCTCTACAAGCGGCTCGCGAACTGCGAGCACGACGATTCGATCGACGGCATTCAGGAAGAGCTGATCGACCGCTTCGGCAAGATGCCGGCGCAGGCGCATGCGCTGATCGAAACGCACCGCCTGCGTCTGGCGGCCAAGCCGCTCGGCATCACGAAGATCGATGCGGGCGAAGCGGTCATTGGCCTGCAGTTCGTGCCGAATCCGCCCGTGGACGCCATGCGCATCATCGAGATGGTGCAGAAGCACAAGCACATCAAGCTCGCGGGACAGGACAAGCTGCGCATCGAAACGCGCAGCCCCGATCTCGCGGTGCGCGTGGCGACCGTCAAGGAGACCTTGCGCGCGCTCGGTGCGCCCAATCGCGCTAGCGCATCGCGCTGACCGCTGCCACAGCGGCGTCGCGGCACGGGCGATGCTGCGGCGCGGCATCGCCGACTAACGACCGGCAAGCGCAATAGAGCGTTGCGCTTGCCGGCTTCAGGCGCTTTGGCTTGGCGCATTCTTTTTGGGTAAGATGAAGAATACAAGCAAGCTGGAGTCCAACATGTCCCTAGCCGCTGAAACAGCGCAGTCGTCCACGCCTTCCGCCGCCCTTCCCGCCTCGCTCCCCTGGGTCACCCGTCTGGTTTCGATGGATACGGTCAGCCGCCATCCGAATCTCGGCCTGATCGAGACGGTGCGCGACGATCTGCGCGCGCGCGGCATCGAGTCGACGCTCACTTACGGCCGCGACGGCAAATGGGCCAACCTGTTCGCCACGATCCCCGCGCACGACGGCGAGACGAACGGCGGCATCGTGCTCTCGGGCCACACCGACGTGGTGCCCGTGGACGGCCAGAAATGGGACAGCGACCCGTTCAAGCCCGAGATTCGCGACGGCGTGCTCTATGGCCGCGGCACCTGTGACATGAAGGGTTTCATCGGCGCGGCGCTTACGCTCCTGCCCGAGATCCAGCAGACGAAACTGGCCAAGCCCCTGCATCTCGCGCTCTCGTTCGACGAGGAAGTGGGCTGCGTCGGCGCGCCGCTCATGATCGAAGAACTCGTGAAGCGCGGCGTCAAGCCTGAAGGCTGCATCGTGGGCGAGCCCACCAGCATGCGCCCCATCGTCGCGCACAAGGGCATCAACGCGTACCAGTGCTGCGTGCGCGGCCAGGCCGCCCATTCGTCGCTCACGCCGCGCGGCCTGAACGCGATCGAGTACGCGGCGCGCCTCATCTGCTACATCCGCGACATGGCCGACGAGTTCCGCGCGAACGGTCCGTTCGACGAGCTGTACGACGTGCCGTTCACGACCGCGCAGACGAGCACGATCGAAGGCGGCAACGCCATCAACACAGTGCCGGCCGAATGCCGCTTCGCATTCGAGTTCCGCAATCTGCCGACGCTCGACCCCGACACGATCTTCGCGCGCATCGAGCAGTACGCGCGCGAAACGCTGGTGCCGAAGATGCAGCGCGAGCACGCGGTGGGCGCCATCGAGTTCACGAAGATCGCCGCCGCGCCGGGCCTCGACGCCACAGAGCAGGCCGCGATCACGCAGCTCGTGCGCGCGCTCACGGCCGACCAGGCGCGCCGCAAGGTGGCTTATGGCACCGAGGCGGGCCTGTTCGCCCGCGCGGGCATTCCGAGCGTGGTGTGCGGCCCCGGCGACATCCAGCAGGCGCACAAGCCGAACGAATACGTCTCGCTCGAACAGCTCGCGGCCTGCGAAGGTTTCCTGCGCAAGCTCGTGCGCGGCATGTCCGTCGAAGCCCTGGCACGGTAACCACGCCGGACGCGCACCATCATGTCCACCGCCGCGCCGCTGCCCACCAGTCACACGATCGACGGTGAGGCGATCCCCACGCTCGACGAGATCGCCTCGCAGCATTTCGCGCTCGCGCCGTGGGTGCTGCGCACGCCGGTGTTCGACCGCCACGATCTGTCCACGCTCGAAGCGACGCTCGTGAACTTCAAGTTCGAGCTGCTGCAGTCGAGCGGCAGCTTCAAGGTGCGCGGCGCCTTCACGCATCTGCTCGCACTCGACGCCGCGCAGCGCAGCGCCGGCGTCACCTGCGTGTCGGGCGGCAATCACGCCATTGCGGTCGCGTATGCGGCGATGCGCCTCGGCATCAGCGCGAAGGTCGTGCTCTTTCGCACCGCGAGCGCGGCACGCGTCGCGCAGTGCAAGCGCTTCGGCGCGGAAATCGTCGTGGCGGGCAACAGCAGCGAGGCGTTCGAGATCGTGCGCCGCATCGAGACCGACGAGGGACGCTATTTCGTGCATCCCTTCAACGGCTATCGCACGGTGCTCGGCACGGCCACGCTCGGCTACGAATGGGCCACCCAGGCGCCCGATCTCGACGCGGTCGTCGTGCCCATTGGCGGCGGCGGGCTCGCGGCTGGCGTCGCCACCGCGCTGCGGCTGGCGAATCCGCGCGTGCGCGTGTATGGCGTCGAGCCCGAGGGCTCGGACGTGATGGCGCGCAGCTTCGCCGCGAACCACACGGTGCGCCTGACCCACATGCACTCGATCGCCGACTCGCTCATGTCGCCGCATGCCGAGCAATACAGCTACACGCTGTGCCGCCGTCATCTCGAGCGCGTCGTCACGGTCTCCGACGACGCCTTGCGCAGCGCGATGCGCGTGCTCTTCGAGCAGCTCAAGCTCGCCGTGGAGCCCGCTTGCGCCACCGCCACGGCGGGCTTGCTCGGGCCGCTGCGCGACACGCTGCAAGGCAAACGCGTCGGCGTGCTGCTGTGTGGCACCAACACCGACCCGGCGAACTTCCACCAGCAGATCTCGCTCGCGCGCTAACGGCACGCACGCACGGTGGGCACGCCGCGTGCGCTCGCCGGGACCGTCGCCGGTCCCCAGCAAAAGGTCAGGGAATGTCAAATTGCTACCGCGATACGGAGTCGTTCGCTATGATTGCGCCAATACGCCGTATTGACCCCAGCCCCGTGCTGCGCCATTCAGGGAGAGCCCGCTCATGAGCATCGTCCAGGAGTTCAAGGAATTCGCCGTCAAAGGCAACGTGATGGATCTCGCCGTCGGTGTGATCATCGGCGGCGCGTTTTCGAGCATTGTCAACTCGATCGTGAAAGACCTCATCATGCCGGTCATCGGCGTGATCACGGGCGGCCTCGACTTCTCGAACATGTTCGTGCGGCTCGGCCACATTCCGGCCAGCTACAAAGGCAACCCCGAGTCGTACAAGGATCTGCAGACCGCGGGCGTGGCCGTGTTCGGCTATGGCTCGTTCATCACCGCGGTGATCAACTTCGTCATTCTCGCGTTCATCATCTTTTTGATGGTGAAGTTCATCAACAAGCTGCGCCAGCCGCAAGCGGCCGCGCCCGCCGAGCCGCCGCCCACGCCCGAAGACGTGCTGCTGCTGCGCGAGATCCGCGATTCGCTGCAGAACAATCCGCGCTGAGCCCGCACGAGCGCCCGGACAAACGCCCGCGCCGCCGCAAGGCCGCGCGGGCTTTTCTGTGCCCGGATCCGTCAGGAACGAGGCGCGGCGGAATCGGGCTCGGCCGCCGTGCTGCGCGCGGCGGCGGCCTCTTCGATCAGCCGTTCGAGCTGCTCGAAGTTGACCGGCTTCGTGAGATGCGCGGTAAAACCCGCTTCGACGCTGCGGCGCACGTCGTCGTCGGTGCCGAAGCCGGTGAGCGCGATGGCGGGCGCCGTTGATTGCGCACGAAACGCCCGGATGAAGTCGATGCCCGAGCCATCCGGCAGGCCGATGTCGCTCACCACGAGGTCGAAGGCCATGCTGGCCGTGAGCGCGAGCGCGCCGGCCACGCTGCCCGCCACCGCCACCTCGTGGCCGCCCGTGCGCATCAGCTGCGACATGACCTCGGCCGTGTCCTCGTGATCCTCGATCAACAGGATGTTCAGCGCGCCCACCCGGTGCGGCCCGCGCAGCTCGGCGGTCGCGGCCGCCCCCTCGCCGCGCGCCGCAGTCGGCAGCACGATGGTGAAGGTCGCGCCACAATGCGCGCCGGGGCTCCTCGCGCTCACGTTGCCGCCATGCGCCTCGGTCAGCGCACGTGTCACGGCGAGGCCTAGACCGAGCCCGCCGAACTGGCGCGTGAGATTGTGGCTGCCCTGCTCGAAGGCATGAAAAAGCTTGCCGATCTGCTCGGGCGCGATGCCGATGCCCGTATCCTCGACCTCGATCTCCACCTGCATGCGCTCGTCGCGCGTGCGCACGTAGATGTGGCCGCCGTCGGGCGTGAACTTCGCGGCGTTGCGCACGAGGTTCCAGAGCATCTGCTGCAGGCGCGCACGGTCGCCGCGCACGTAGTGCTGCTGCGCGCGCAGATCGACGTGGACGTCCTGCTGCTTGATCTGGATTTCGCTGTGGAAGAGCTCGAGCACGGCCTCGATCACCTCGTGCACGTCGACCGTCTCGAGCGCCAGGCTCAGCTTGCCGTTGGCCACGCGAGTGAGATCGAGCAGATCGTCGATCAGACGCGCCTCGAGTTCGATATTGCGGCGGATCATCAGCACGCCCGCGCGTGCCGCCTCGGGCAGGCCCGGGATCTGCTCCAGCAGACGCGTGCCCGCGAGCACCGGCGTGAGCGGCGTGCGCAGCTCGTGCGAAAGCATGGCGAGGAAGCGGTCTTTCGCGCGGTTGGCTTCTTCGGCGGTCTGTCGCGCGGCCTGCTCCGAGGCGAGCAGGCGCTCGCGCTCCTGGGTCGCTTCGCGCTGCGCGTCGATGTCGGTGCAACTGCCGAACCATTTGTTCACGCCGCCGCGCGGGTCGCGCATCGGAACGATTCGGACATCGAACCATCGATAAATGCCATCGTGGCGGCGAATCCGCAACTCGTGTCGATAATCGGCAGCGCCGCTGCTCACGGCCTTGAGCCAGGTGTGGCGAATTTCCTCGCGATCGTCGGCATGCACGGCGTCGAGCCACGCGAGACCGTGCGACTGGCCCGCGTCGAGGCCCGTGTAGTCGAGCCACTGCTTCGAGACGAAGTCGCAATTGCCGTCGGCGCCGCAGGTGAGCACGAGGTGCGGCAAGGCTTCCGAGAGCGTGCGGTAGTGCTCTTCGCGGTCGCGCAGGAGCAGCGCTTCGTCGGAGGCGCGCTGCAGCGCGACCTGCGAGAGCACACGCGCGACGGCTTCGGGCAGATAGTCGAGATAGTCGCCCGATTTCGGCACCACGTCCGAGACGCCCGCGCGCAACGCGGCGATCACGCGGGATTCGTCGGTGAAGCCGGTCACGAGGATGGCCGGCACGCGCACGTCGTCGGCACGCAGGCGGCGGAAGAAGTCGAGGCCCGTTTCCGCGCCGTCGAGCTGATAGTCGAGCACGAGCACGTCGGGCGTCTGCACGGCGAGCAGCGCGCGCGCCTCCCCGACACCCGTGCAGGTGTCCACGCGTGCCCCGGCGCGCAGCAGCGATTTGCGGGCGAGGCGCAGGATGCCTTCGTCGTCGTCGACGACGAGCACGCGTGCGCCGTCCAGCATCGTGGTTTCCTCAGTCATGCGCGAAGCGTCCCTTCGGGCCCGGGTCCGGTTTGCCGCCGTTCTTCCCGCCGTTCTTCCCGCTGTTCTTCCATTCGATTGCCAATGCGTGATGAGTCCATGCGTGATGCATGCGTAGTGCGTTACTGGGTGCCGGCCGGCCGCGGCTGGACGAAGCGATGTCCCGGCGGCAGCTTGACGACCTGGAGAAAGAAGCCGAGCCGGCGAACGGCCTCGATGAACGCGTCATATTCGACCGGTTTCGTGATGTACACGTTGCAGCCGAGTTCATAGCAGCGTTCGATCTCGCGCGGGTCGTCGGTGGTCGTGAGCACGATCACCGGGACCGACGCCGTGGCAGGCTCCGCTTTCAGGCGCCGCAGCACCTCGAAGCCGTCCACGCGCGGCATGCGCAGGTCGAGCAGCACGACAAAATTGCCGAGCGCGTCGCGTGACGGCCAGTTCGCTTGCGCAGCCGGGTTATCGCCCGGCGTGCCGAAAAAGTAATCAAGCGCCTCCTGGCCGTCGCGAAAGCGCAGAAAGCCGTTCGAGATCCCCGACCGCCGCAGGTTACGCTCGACCAGCGTGGCATGCCCGTCGTCGTCTTCGATCAGCACGATGCTGACCTGTTCCCCGTTCGTCATCTCGACTCTCCTACGTCCTGCATGAACTTTTTAAGGCTTGTTGAAAGCTTGCCGCGCAGCGCGCGCCAGATTACCCGCTATGTGGTACGCAACGGCTGGTCGGGCAGCGCGACGAAGAACGTCGAACCCGCGCCCTCGGTCGATTCGACCCAGACGCGCCCGCCATGCCGCTCCGCAATGCGCCTGGCGAGCACGAGGCCGGTGCCCTGCCCCGGCGATTCGCCGCCGTGCAGCCGCTGAAACGCGCGGAACAGCTTGGGCAGATACGCCTGCGCGATACCAACGCCATTGTCGCGCACAAAATAAGTCCGCGTACGTTCGCCAGGCTCTCCGGCCGCTGATTTTCCTCGGTCTTTTCCCGCGCCATTACCGGCTTCGCCGGCGGATTCGCCGCCGGCCTCCAGCGCGCCGATCTCGACCCTGCCCGGTCGCGCGGGATCGAGATGGTGCAGCGCGTTCTCGATGAGGTTGCCGAAGATCTGCTCGAGCGCCGCCGGATCGCCCCACGCGGGCGGCAACTCGCCCACTTCGATGCGCGCGGCCTTCGCGCGTTCCTCGGCGAGCCCGCCGAGCACGCGCTCGACGACCCGCGCGACGTTGACGCGCTGCCAGCGGTATTCGAGCCGCCCGGCGCGCGAGATGCGCAGCAGCGCGTCGATGATGGCCGCCGCGCGCGCCACCGCCTGACGCAGGAATTTCAGCGATTCGTCGACATCGCCGTCGAGCACTACGGCCATCGTGCGATATTCGTGTTCGGGCAGCCCCGCCGCGTCGACCTGCGCGCGCAAGTCGTCGCACGATACTTGCAACTCCTTCGAAAAACCCTGCAGGTTCACGAGCGGCGAGCGCAAATCATGCGACACGCTGTAGATGAACATCTCGTTGTCCTGACTCTCCTGGCGCAAATGCTCGTTGGCGCTCGCCAGATCCGCGGCGCGCGCCTGCAGCTGTGCCTTCAGCGCGGCCTGCTCGCGATCGGCCACGCGCAGCCGCGCGCTGGTCTGATGGAGCACCGCATCGAGCGCGGCGATTTCATCGCCGCCCGAGAGCGGCGGCGCGAGCGGCGCCCCATCGCCCAGACGCTCGGCGTTCGCGCCGAGCGCGGCGAGGCGCACGCCCACGTTGCGCGCGAACGCCATGGCCGTGAACGCCCAGATCAGCATCGAGCCCACCACGGCGAAAATCAGCGCGTCCTGCTGGCGCTCGCGCGTCTCGCGCAGCATCGCCGCGCGGGCCTCGTCGAGCCGCGTCTCCTCGGCGATGAACTCGCCCAGCACCTCGCGCACCGTTTCGATCTCGGGCGGCATGCCGTTGCCCGCCACGCGCGCGAACGGCGCGCTACGGCCCGTGCGCAACGCATCGGCAATATCACCCGCTTCCTTGCGCCATGCATAGGCGGCGTCGCGCATGCGCTCGACGCGCGCGAGCTGGCGCGGATTGTCGGCGACCATGCGCGCGAGCAGCGTGATGCGGTCGGAGAACTCGGTCCAGACGGCGTGGCGATCGATGAAGGAAGGGTCCTCGAGCACGATGCCGGTGCGCACGCGCGCGGCTTCGCGCAGCAACGGGTCGACGAGACTGTTGGCTTGCCAAAGGATTTGCTGCGTGTTCTCGGCGCGTTTGGCCGCGAGCGCGGCCTTTCCCTGCGTGTCGAACACGACGCCGAGCAGCGCCAGTTCGATGACGCTCGGAATCGCGATCAGCAAGAGCCCCTTGGCGAAGAGTTTCATGTCGGTCTGGTTCGGTGGCGGTCTGGGCGGCGCGCCGTGCTTTTCGCCATGCTTTTCGCCATGCTTTTTGCAATGCGTTTTGCAAGCTCTCGCGCCGCGTTCGCCCTCGCCATGCCGGTTGGCTGAGGGCGCCGGAGGCAACCGCGGGCACCAGAACCGCAACATTATCTGCGCGATTTTTCAGGATGACAATGTATGTGACACCACACACCTCACGTCGTGGAAAACCCGCTTTTTTGCGGCAATTCGCCACACCGAGCGCACACACAGGTCTATTATTGAGACGGAGACAAGCGAGAGAGCGCCGGGATATCTACATGAGCGCGACGTGCGATCCGGCATGGCGTTTGCGAACGCGATGAGGGTTTTGAAACAGGGGCAGCAAGCCGCGCCGCGCAGGCCGGATCGCTTCAGGCGGTCCGCGCGCCGTTAAAGCGGACCGTCCCCATCTCTATCCTCATGAACACTGCAAATCCGTGTGCTATAAAGGATCGACGTGCGGCGCACCAGTCCGGGAGTGGTCGCATGGGAACGCTGCGTGTACTGCAATCCACCTTTTTCAGGCGAATTTTTATGTCCTTCCCGAAAAAGCGCAAACGCGTCAAGGCAGACGGCGATGAGTCATTTCTCGCCGTGCTGAGCCATTTCAAACCTTTCGGCCAACTGGATACCAAGATCGCGCGTGCGCGCGCGCAGGACGAGCCCGTGCTCTATGCGCATATCCTGCCGGGGCTCGACGTGCTCCTGTGCAGCGTGCGCGGTGCGCAGCCGCCCTATCCGGGCACGAGCGAGTTGCGCAAGCGCTGCATCGAATCGATCGCTCACGCGCTCGAGCAGCCGATCGAAGGCCTCGAGAATGGCGGTTACTGGTACGAGGCGGACGGCTTCGGCTTCCTCGTGTTCGCGAGCCGCGCGCGCGGCCGGGTCCTGCCCGAGTTCGGCGCGGCGCGTCCGACCATGACCACCCGGCGCGTGACGCGCCGCCAGGACGCCGCCGGCGACACGGCGCCGCGTTCGTTGCGCTAGGTCGCGCTTCCGTTGAAGTTCACTGCACACTGCGCCGGGTCGATTGGCCCGGCGCAGTGGTTTTCGCGTCCGCTTGCCGAATCAGCTTCCCTTGTAGAGCGGCTCCTGCCCTTGGGTCGGCTTGCCCGCCGAGGCCGGCGACGGCGCGTTGCGCGTGGCCGGGCCCGCTTTCGCGCCCTTGTCACCTTTATCGCCCTTGCCGGCCTTGTCAGTCGCCGCAGCCGCGCTCGCGCCCGTGCCGGCGCTGCCGAGGTCGGGCTTCGGCAGCGCGTGCATTTTCTGGCCCGGCGGCGGCGCCACGGGATGCTGATGCATCTGTGCGAACAGCGTGTCGCACGGCAGCGGCTTGTTGTTGCTCGGCGCGATGAGCGGAATCAGCGCGGCGAACGGGTTGATCAGCCCGAGCCCGATCATCGCGCCGCCGCGCAGCGCGAGCGCCGTCGCATCCACGCCCACGTGCGGGTTCTTGAAGGTGCCCTTCACGTAGAGCGGCGAGCGCAGCGTGAAAATGCGGAAGCCCTTGGTGTGCGGGTGGACCTTCATGTTCATCGACTCGTCGCGCAGATCGATCGGGCCGTCGATATTGATCACGGCATCGTCGGTGTCGAGCGCGAACACGCGCGGATCGAGCACGCCGTTGGTCGCGACGAAGTCGGCCGCCGCGCAATTTATATTCACGTCGCGCGAGCCGAACAGCTTTTCGTAGACCACGTTGGCCACGTTCAGGCCCGCCGCCTCCATGAGCAGCATACTGATCGTGCCCTGCGTGACGAGCAGCTTCACCTCGCCGTTCGAGGTCGCCGCGAGCGCCGCCGGGGAGTTGCCGGTCGCCGTGAGCGAGGCGTCGCCGTTGATCTCGCCGAGCGCCGACTGCATCGTCTTGAAGTTCGGGAAGAGCTGCTTGAGCTTCAGGTGGCGCGCCTCCAGCGTGCCGCGCGCCTTGAGCGGCGCGCCGCTGCCGTCCAGGTTCAGCCGCGTGCCGAACGTGCCGCCTGCCACGCCGAACTGCAGCGGGTCGAGCACGAGCACGCCGTTGGTCATCACGACGTGCGTGTAGAGGTCCTGAACCGGCAGGCTGCCCTGCTTGATGATGCGCCGGCCCGTGAACTTGACGTCGGCGTCGATCGCGTTCCAGCGGTCGGTGCGGAACTGTTCGACCGGGATCACGCGATCGGCTGGCTGGGGCACGGTATCGCCGCGCTTTTGCTTGCTGGCACGGCTGTCGGCGCCGATGATCGGCGCGAGGTCCGAGAACTGCAGCAGGTTCGAGACCAGCTCGCCGGTCAAAAGCGGCCGTGGCGTGCGTTGCTGGTAGACCACCGTGCCGTTCAGATCGCTGCCGCCCACGCGCCCCGTGAAGTTCTCATAGCGGAACACGCTCGCGCCGCGCCTGAAATTGCCGACGAAGCGGCCGTCGGTGGCATACGGCGGCGTTTCGGGCAACGTCACGCCGGTGAGGTTGTAGAGGTGCGCCAGGCTTTGCCCCTGCAGCCACAGGCGCAGATCGACGGCGGCCAGATGCATCGGGTCGGTGACCGTGCCGACCAGCGCGATGTGCATGTCGCCCACGCGCACGTCGGCCTGGATCGGGAACGGACGCTTCGCGTCCTGCAGGGCGAGCACACCGCCGAGCTTGCCGTCGCCCGAAAGCGCCGTCTTGCCATAGGTGCCCTTGATCGTCCAGCCGATCGCGTAGAACGGCTGTTTCACGGGCGGCTGCGCGGGCGCCGCGCCCGAGCCGACGCCGGCGCCGCTGGCGCTGCTCGCTGCGCTCGCGGCGAGCGCCGGCGAGCCGGAGGCTGCAGGCGCGCTTGTTGCGCCCGACGCGCCCGTGGTTGCGCGGGCAACACTCGCGGCCGCCGGCACGCCCGAAGCCGCCGCGCCGCTGGCCGCGCTGGCGGCCGCCGCCTCCGAAGCCTGCTCCTTGTTGACCTGCTGCGTCAGCCGGTTCGCCCCCGCGCGCCCAATGACCTGCGCGGAGCCCTGGCGCGACGCCGCTTCCTGCTCCTCCATCACCTTGCCGATCGGGATGCCGTGCCCGAGCAGGGTCACCACGATCTTTACGTCGGTTTTCGTCTGCTGGTCGCTCACGGCGATCCTGCCGCTCGAGAACATGATGTCGTGCAGATTGAGCCGCCACGTCGACGGTCCGCTCGAGGCGGGCAGCTTGAAGGTCCAGTTGTTGCGCCCGTCGACGAGGCGCTCGACGTCGATGGACGGATTCACGAGATTGATGGCCGGAATCACGATGTCGTGCGCGAGCAGCGGCAGCACGGCCACCTCGAAATCGATTTCGTCGAGCGTGGCGAACTGCGGGGACTTCGTCCAGTCGGGATTGGCGATCTGGATCTGCGTGGCGGAAAAACGCGGCCAGGGCACCCACGCGCGCCAGCCCGTTTCGCCGGGCGGCCGCTGCCAGCCCACCTTGAGATCGCCTTCGATCGCGAACGGCCGCCCGATGGCCTCGGTGACCTTCTCGTTCACGTAGGGCTTGGCGTGGTTCCAGTCGAACGTCAGGATGAAGACGACAAGGACGGCAATCAACACGACGACAACCGCGACGAGCCATGCGATGATCCTGGCGAGCGTGCGGCCAAGGCGGAAAGGCTTGGGCTGCGGTGACGTCATGCGTACTCCACGTTATGCGTTGTTGTATGGCGTGCCATGTTGCACTACCGCAAGAGCAGTCAGCGTGCCCGGTTGCATCGGCATGACTGCCTCGCACGACCTGTATGCCGGCCCTGTTTGCAATCTTTCGATGCTCGAGCACAACCCAGTTCCCCCACCCCAAGCCGATGGTGCGCCGCTCGTCGAGGCGCACCAGATCGCCCGGCGCGACGCGCAACGCGGCCAGTGGCTGCTGCATCCCACCGATTTCGCCCTGCAGGCGGGCGAGCGCGCCGTGCTGACGGGACCGTCCGGCTCCGGCAAGAGCGTGTTCCTGCGCGCGCTCGCGCTGCTCGATCCGCTCGATGGCGGCGACGTGCGCTGGCATGGCGAAGCGGTCACGCGCGGGCGCATTGTCCACTATCGGCGGCATATTGCGTACCTGCGGCAGCGGCCCGCGCTGCTGGACGGCAGCGTCGAGGACAATCTGCGCTACCCCTACACGCTAGCGGTCTACCGCGACGTGCGATTCGACCCGGCGCGCGCCGGCGCGCTCTTTGCCGCCATCGGCCGTTCCAGCGACTTCCTCGCGCGCGACACTGCCGAGCTGTCGGGCGGCGAAGCGCAGATCGTGGCGCTCGTGCGCGTGCTCCAGCTCGATCCCGAAGCGCTGCTGCTCGACGAGCCGACCGCGTCTCTCGACCCCGAATCGGCGCGCGCCGTCGAAGCGCTCGTCGCCGGCTGGTTCGATGAGGCGCGCACGGCGCGCGCGACGGTCTGGGTCTCGCACGATCCCGCCCAGGCCCAACGCGTGGGCGCGCGGCATCTGACGATGCGCGCGGGGGTGCTCGAAGAACCCGCCACGCGCGCGGCATTCATACAGGGAGCCGCACAATGAGCCCGGGCGTGCTGCAGAACCTCGGCATCGGCGACGTCGCCATTGCGGCGCTGCTCGTGTTCGTCAACGGCGCGGTCTCCGTGCTGCTCAAGCTCGACCTCGAACGCAAGCTGGCGTGGGCCGCCGTGCGCACCGTCGTGCAGCTGCTCGCGATCGGCTACGTGCTCGGCTGGGTGTTCGCGTTCAACCGCTGGTACGTCGTGCTGCCGCTCATGGGACTCATGACGCTGATCGCGGGCTTTGCGGGGGCGCAGCGCGGCGCACGCACCTATGGCGGGCAGCGCGCGGACAGCATCGTGTCGATCTGGGTGAGCGCGTGGCTCGTCGCGGCAGTCGGGCTCTTCGTGGTGATCCGCATCCGGCCGTGGTACGAACCGCAATATGCGATTCCGATCCTCGGCATGATTCTCGGCAACACGCTGACGGGGGTGTCGCTCGGCGTGGAGCGCATGATGCAGGAGCTGACCGCGCGGCGCGACCGTGTGGAGAGCGCGCTCGCGCTGGGCGCGACGCGCTGGGAAGCCGCGCAGGCGAGCGCCCGCGAGGCCGTGCGCGCCGGCATGATCCCGACGCTCAACCAGATGGCCGTGGTCGGCGTGGTGAGTCTGCCCGGCATGATGACGGGCCAGGTGCTCGCGGGGCAATCGCCGCTACAGGCCGTGCGCTATCAGATCGTGATCATGTTCCTGATCGCGGCTTCGTCGGCGCTCGGCACGGTGGGCGCGGTGCTGCTCGCGTACCGGCGCCTGTTCTCGCCGCAGCATCGCTTTCTGGTTGCGCGGCTCATCGAGCGCAAGGCACGCGCTTAAGACCTGGGCGCCGTACGCGGCCGGCGTGCGCTTTGCGCCTCGCCGGCCCTCCCGCTCTCAAGGCGCGCCCTAGCGCTGCGCCGAGATCGTGATTTGCGTGCCGTCGCTGAGCTTGAGCGTCTTCGCGGTGCCGTTGGTGGGCATCGTGAGGTGCGCGACCTCGCTATGCGCGACCACGGCGGGGCACGTGATCGACGCGCCGTTGCTCGACACCGACTGCGTGCCGTGCGGCGCCTGGGCGCGGAAGCTCACCTGCACGGTGGCCGTGCCGCTGCTCGCGACGATGGGCGCGAGACGCACCTGGGTCTGCCGGACCATCGCGCCGTTCGCGTCGAGCGGCAGCGAGGCATAGTCCGGGCAGCCTTGCGGCGTCGCCACCGCACCGCCGGGCGGCGTGGTGCGCCAGGTGAAGTCGTCGGTATCGCCCGAGCGCAGTGTGCGGGTCTCCTGGGCGTCGCCGAACGCCTTCGACGCGACCCGCACGGTATAGCGGATCGGTCCGTCGGTTGCGGCCTTCGAGGTGACCGTGATCGGCGTAGCCGCGAATGCCGGCAACGCGAGCGCGCAGGAAGCGGCGAGGACAAACTGGACGAACGCCGCTTGGCGGCGGCGAGTATGGCGGGAGCTGCGGCAAGGCATGCGTCACCTCCTGGCGGGAACGGCCGCGCCCGCAAGCGAAAAGCGGCGTACGCAACGAACGCGGCGAGCCGCGCAACGCCAGGTACGACGCTCCGCGCTCGTGCGGCGGATGGTCTGTTAGCAGTCTAGCGCGCTGCGCGCCGCCTTGCGCCGAGCACATGCGTCGAACGGACCAGGTTTTATCCTGCTTGTCATCGCCAGCAATTTGCTTGCCGTGCGACAGCGCGCGGTTGGCGCCGGGCGTCGTCTGCATCGCCGACTCGTCGTGCATACACGGCACGCGCAAACCCTCACCTCGCGCCGCTACTTGCCGGCGGTTTCGAGACCCAGCGTCAGCTCCGCCGTCAACGTCTGGCGCACGCGCCCATAGGCCGCCCAGGGATCGGCTTGCTCGATCTGCGCGAGGCGCGCGTCGATCGTCGCGAGCGTCCATTGCGCGCCGCCCGTCGTCGCCTCCAGTTCGTCCCAGCCGATCGGCACGGACACGCCCATGCCCGGCCGCGCCCGCACGCCATACGCGAGCGCCGTGCTCGCGCCGCGCGCATTGCGCTGATAGTCGACGAAGATCTTCTTCTTGCGGTGTTCTGGGCCCATGGTGGCCGTGATCTGCGTGGGCCAGACCCAGGCCAGATGCTGCGCAACCGCGCGAGCGAACGCCTTCGTGTCGTCCCAGCCCGCCTCCGGCGTGAGCGGCACGACGATATGCAGCCCCTTGCCGCCGCTCGTCTTGCAGAACGATTCGAGCCTCAGTTCCGCAAGCAAGGCGCGCGTGGACTGCGCCGCCTCGATCATGCGGTCCCAGCCCAGCGCCGGATCGGGGTCGAGGTCGAACACGACCCGATCGGGCCGCTCGATGTCGTGGACACAGGCGTTCCAGGTATGCAGTTCGATGACGTCCATCTGCGCGGCGCTCACCAGCGCTCGCGCCGTATCGATCGTCAGCAGTGGCGGATGGCCCGGGTCGAGCCCTTCGTGTTCGGTGAGTTCGGGCAGCGGCGCGCGAGCGCGGTGACGCTGGAAGAACATCTCGCCGCTCAGGCCGCGCGGTGCGCGCACGAGCGACACGGGGCGATCGCGCAGATGCGGCAGGATCCAGCGCGCGGCGCGCTCGTAGTAGCGCACGAGTGCGAGCTTGTGCGTGCCGCTGTCCGCATCGATGACGCGCCTTGCGCTCGTGATGCGTATGCCGTCGATTTCGCTGTCGGCGGAGTCGTCGCGCCGACGCCGGGCGCTACGAGGCAAGCGGTGCACGGACGCGCCAGGCGTGGCCGGTGCGGCGGCGTCCGATGTCGGGGCCCGCTCGCCGCGCGGCGTTCGGGCAGATGTCGTGGTTGGGGCCTTGCGGGCGTCCTGCATACCGGTTCCCCTGGCGCCTTGGCGCACATGACGCGTCGCGCGACGCGAGTCGCGACACGTTCGGTTGACGACACGCGGCGGGCGCCCCCGTCGGATCGCCGCATGAGCTTTCATTGTGCCTCGAATGGCCGCTTTCGTCGCTGCAAGGTGTTCGCAAACGCCCGCCAAAAACGGGGAAGTATCCGCCAGGCGCGCAAGCGCGCCGGATGGCACAGGCGACCGCAACGGTCGGCGGGACGTTACAATGACGGGCTTTGCCGCGCACTGCAGGGTGCATTGCGGGGTCTTGCACGCACACGCGCGACTGCGCCCTTTTTCATCCGATCGATCCGACGACGCCGTGCGTCGGCTTTGCCCGTCCTGCCATGAACCTCGTCATCCAGAGTCCCGCCCCGCTCGACACCGTCCATCACAAGCCGCTCCTCGGCCTCGCCCGCGGCAGCCGCCTCGCGCCGATCGACGCCCATGCGCTGCGCATCGAGAACGCCGAGCCGGCCCAGCGCGCCGATCTCGAGGTCTACTGCGGCACGCATCAACTCGACTATGCGTTCGTCGACGCCGGCCGCGCGCTGGCCGATTTCGGCCTGCTGGCGATGGACATGGACTCGACGCTCATTACGATCGAATGCATCGACGAGATCGCCGACTTCTGCGGCCTGAAGGCCGAGGTCGCGGCGATCACCGAAGCCTCGATGCGCGGCGAGATCAAGGACTTCAACGAGAGCCTCACGCGCCGCGTGGCGCTGCTCGAGGGGCTCGACGCGAGCGCCCTGGAGCGTGTCTACGAGGAACGCCTGCAGCTCTCGCCGGGCGCCGAACGCATGCTCGCGGGCGCGAAGGCCGCAGGGCTGAAGACGCTGCTCGTTTCCGGCGGCTTCACGTTCTTCACCGAGCGCCTGAAAGCGCGGCTCGGGCTCGACTACACGCGCGCGAACACGCTCGAAATCGTCGACGGCAAGCTCACGGGCCGCGTGACGGGCGAGATCGTCAACGCCGACGTGAAGGCGCGTACGCTCGCCGAAACCTGTGCCGAAATCGGCATCGACCCGCGCCGCGCAATCGCGATGGGCGACGGCTCGAACGACCTCAAGATGATGGGCGCGGCCGGTTTGTCGGTCGCATTCCGAGCGAAGCCCGTGGTGCGAGAGGCCGCGAGCGTCGCGTTCAACTTCGTCGGGCTCGACGGCTTGCTGCGTCTGTTCTGATTCGGCTTTCGCGGCGCTCAGATACGCCAACGGCCGCTCGTGTCCTCGTGGACGCGAGCGGCCGTTGTGGCTTTGTACAGGTTATTCAGGCGTACTTGTTTTTTCCGCGAGCCTCGCGAGCGAGCGCTCGATATCGGCGCGCAGGTCGGCTTCGTCTTCGAGACCGATGTAGAAACGCACCAGCGTGCCGCGATGCGGCCAGCTCGCAGCCGTGCGCATCGAACCGACGTCGTACGGCATTGCCAGGCTATGCGCCCCGCCCCAGCTCCAGCCCAGCGCGAAGAGTTCGAGCGACTCGCAGAACGTGTCGATCTGCGCCGCGCTATAGCGCTCGTCGAACACCACGGAAAAGAGACCGCCCGCACCCGTGAAGTCGCGCTTGTAGAACTCGTGGCCGGGGCAGTCTTCGAACGCCGGGTGCAGCATCGCCGCGATTTCGGGGCGGGTCTTGAGCCAGCTCGCGAGTCCGAGCGCGGTGCGATCGTGCGCCTCGAAGCGCGCCTTCATGCTCGGCAGCCCGCGCAGCACGAGCGAGCAGTCGTCGACCGAGACGCCGATGCCAAGGCGCATGCGCGCGGCCTTGAGCTTGAGATAGAGATCGCGGTCGGCCGTGATGGTCGCGCCCATCAGCACGTCGCTGCCGCCCGACTGATATTTGGTGAGCGCCTGCACCGAGATGTCGATGCCGTGCTCGAACGGCTTGAAGGCGAGGCCCGCCGACCACGTATTGTCGATCGCCGTCACGACGTTGCGCGCGCGCGCCGCCGTCGTGATCGCGCGCACGTCGGGCACTTCCATCGTCACCGAGCCGGGCGCTTCCAGCCAGATCAGCTTCGTGTTCGGCTGGATCAGCTCGGCGATGCCCGCGCCGATCATCGGATCGTAATAGCGCGCCGTCAGGCCGAAATCCCGTGCGAGCCAGTCGCCGTGGTCGCGGTTCGGCGAATAGACGTTATCGGGGATCAGCACGTCGTCGCCCGTCTTCAGCAGACCGAAGTAGACGTTCGAGATGGCCGAGAGACCCGAGGGTTGCAGCAGCGCATGCTCGCCGCCCTCGATCTCGGCGATGCGCTTTTGCAGCATGGCCGAGGTGGGCGTGGCGTGCAGGCCGTAGCGCCATTGCGCGTCGTTGCGCCAGTCGAGCGCGCGCACCGAAGCGAGGTCGGGAAACACCACGGTCGAAGCCCGCGTGACTGGCGCGGCAAACGACTCGAAGCCGGGCGTGAGGTCGTCTTGCGGGTGAACCATGCGCGTCTGCAAGGCGCGGCTGGAGTCGGATTTGGTCATGTCGGAACGAATTCGGATAAAGGCGCGGTGGCGTTGCGGCGCGCGGCTCGCGCAGTGGCGCGTGCGACGCCGCATACCGAAGAGTAACACCCGCGGCGGCGCTTATTGCCCGATGACGAGATTGCTCACGCCGTTCACGGCATGCGCGCCGTTCGGGGTCGACGCGCTCGCACTTGCCGCGCCGGTCGTGACGGCCGGCGCCGAGGCCCCCGCCGCGAGCCGCTTCAGATCGAACGGCACGGGGTGGGAATCGTCCGGGTCCATGCGGTCGCCCGAAAGCGAGCCGTCCTCGGCGAACGTGCCCACCCAGTTGCCGGTGATATGCGTGCCGTCGTTCGAGTCTTCGGCTTCGAGCGTGGCGTCCGCGCGGTCGCCGGCGATCAGGATCACCTCGCCGGTGTCCGTGAACTGGTATTCGCCATGCACGCCGGTCGGATCGTCGTCGCCGGCCTTGGCGCCGAGGCGCATGACGATCTGACGCTGGCCGAGCGTGCCGACGTATTGCGGCAGCTTCGCGAATTCGGGGTTCGGCTTGAGCGTGGATTTGACCGGCGGCGCAGCGCCTGCGTCCTGCGCGCTCGCCGCGAGCGGCAGCGCGAGGACCATGGCCGCGGCGGCCACGGCCACGAGCCAGCCGCGCGCCCGGGTGGCGCGGCCCTGTCGGGCGGCCGCGCGCGGCGGCCGCTGTGCTTGCGTCAATACTTCCATCTGCATCCTTCCTTCACTTGCACAGCGGACTGGCGCGAGCCGCACGTCACGAGTCGGCGTCAAATCCGTTCGAAGATGGCCGCAATGCCCTGGCCGCCGCCGATGCACATCGTCACGAGCGCGTAGCGGCCGCCGATACGCTGCAGTTCATAAAGCGCCTTCACGGTGATGAGCGCACCGGTCGCACCGATCGGATGGCCGAGCGAGATGCCCGAGCCGTTGGGATTGACCCTGGCCGGGTCGAGCCCGAGCTCCTGCGACACCGCACAGGCCTGCGCCGCGAAGGCTTCGTTGGCTTCGATCACGTCGAGGTCGCTGACCTTGAGACCCGCGCGCTCGAGCGCCTTCTGCGTGGCCGGTACGGGGCCGATGCCCATGTACGCCGGATCGACGCCCGCGTGCGCGTACGAAACGAGGCGCGCGAGCGGCTTCACGCCGCGCGCGCGGGCAGCGTCCGCGCTCATCAGGAGCACCGCGGCAGCGGCGTCGTTGATGCCCGACGCGTTGCCCGCCGTGACCGTGCCGTTCTCCTTCGCGAACACGGGCTTGAGCTTCGAGAAGTCCTCGAGCGTCGCACCGTGGCGCACGTGCTCGTCGGCGTCGAACAGCACTTCGCCCTTCTTCGACTTGATCGAGATGGGCAGGATCTGATCCTTGAAGCGGCCTTCGGCGATCGCACGCTCGGCACGGCGATGGGATTCGAGTGCAAGCGCGTCCTGCGCCTCGCGCGTGATGCCGAACTTCTTAGCGACGTTTTCCGCCGTCACGCCCATGTGGATCGTCTGGAACGGGTCGTGCAGCGCGCCGATCATCATGTCGACGAGCTGCGTGTCGCCCATGCGCTGGCCGAAACGCGCGGCCGGCATCGAGTAAGGCGCACGGCTCATGTTTTCCGCGCCGCCGCCGATCGCGATGTCGGCGTCGCCGAGCAGAATGGTTTGCGCGGCCGAAACGATCGCCTGCAGGCCCGAGCCGCACAGGCGGTTCACGGTCAAGGCCGGCGCGTGCTGGGCAACGCCGCCGTTGATGGCGGCCACGCGCGCAAGATACATGTCCTTCGGTTCGGTGTGCACGACGTTGCCGAAGACCACGTGGCCCACCGCGTCGCCTTCCACGTTCGCGCGCGAGAGCACTTCGCGCACCACGCGTGCGCCGAGATCCGTCGGCGAGAAGTCCTTCAGGCTGCCGCCGAAGTCGCCGATTGCCGTGCGCACACCGCTTGCCACCACTACTTCGCGTTCCATGGTCTTGCTCCTCGTCTTCCTGAAGGGATGAATCTTGTTATTGATGCGCTTCGCTTGCGGGCTACCCGGCAAGCAAGCGCTCGACGTCCTCGCGATACGGGATCGGCGCAACCGCGCCAAAACCCAGCGTCGAAAGCGCGGCGGCCGCGTTCGCGTAGCGCGCGGCCGCGAACGGATCGTCGCCGGCCGCGAGCCGCGCGACGAACGCGCCGCCGAAGCAGTCGCCCGCGCCCGTGGCATCCACCGCCGCGACCACATGACCCGGCACGACGCGCCGCTCGTCGGGCGTCGCCACATAGGCGCCGTCCTTGCCCAGCTTCAACGCGACCACGCGGGCACCGCGCGCGAGCAGGTAGTCGAGGATCGCGTCGCGGTCGTCGAGGCCCGTGAGCACGGCCACGTCGTCCCAGCTGGGCAGGCAGATATCGGTAAGCCGCAGCACCTCGTTCATCACGGCGCGGGCTCGCGCGAGCGGCCACAGCTTCAGGCGCAGGTTGGTGTCGAAGCTCACGCGCACGCCGTTGGCGCGCGCATGCTCGACGGCGGCGAGCGCCGCGTCGCAGGCGCTGTCGCTGATCGCCACGCTGATGCCGGAAAGATGCAGCACGCGCGCAGCCGCGATGATGTCGAGCGGCAGATCGCGCGGCGTGTAACGGCTCGCGGCCGAACCCTTGCGTAGATAGTCGAAGGCATGGCCGGCCGGACCATGCGAGACGAAGTAGACGCCCGTGGGGGCCGTGGCGTCCACCCGCACCGTCGAGGTGTCGACGCCTTCGCGCGTCCACAGGTCGGTCAGGAGGCGTCCGAAATGATCGTCGCCAACGGCCGAGACGAAGCCCGTGCGTGCGCCCTGGCGAGCCGCCGCGATGGCAAAGTTCGAGGTGTCGCCGCCAAAGCCCTGCAAATACTCTGGACGGTCTTTCGACGCCTGGTTGAACTCGACCATGGCCTCGCCATACGCGAGGACTCGCGGGGCGACGCTCGTCATGCCGGTCAGACCTCGCCCCAGAGATCGTGGCCATCCGCGCCGGTGATCTTCACCGACACGAAGTCGCCGACCTTGTAGCGCTTCGACGCCTTGGTCGCCGGCGCGACATACACCACGCCGTCGATCTCGGGCGCGTCCGCCGCGGTGCGGCCAATACCGCCGTCGACGTTGATCTCGTCGATCAGCACCTTGAGGGTCTTGCCCACCTTGCGCTGGATCCGTTTGGCCGAGACCTCCTCCGCCACTTCCATGAAGCGCGCGCGGCGCTCCTCACGCACTTCGTCGGGCAGCGCGCCGTCGAGTTCGTTCGCCGTTGCGCCTTCGACCGGCGAATAGGCGAAGCAGCCCACGCGGTCGAGTTCGGCCTCGCGGATGAAGTCGAGCAACGTTTCGAACTGCTCTTCGGTCTCGCCGGGGAAGCCGGCGATGAACGTGCTGCGGATCGTGAGATCGGGGCACACTTCGCGCCAGGCCTTCACACGTTCCATGACCTTCTCCGCGTTCGCGGGACGCTTCATGCGCTTGAGCACTTCGGGGTGCGCGTGCTGGAACGGCACATCGAGATACGGCAGCACGTGGCCCTTGAACGGACCTTCGGCCATCATCGGAATGACTTCGTCCACGCTCGGATACGGGTAGACGTAGTGCAGGCGCACCCAGGCGCCATATTGCGCGGCCAGCTCGCCCAGTGCAGCGACGAGGTCGGTCATGCGCGTCTTGATCGGCTTGCCGTTCCAGAAGCCGGTGCGGTACTTCACGTCCACGCCGTAGGCGCTCGTGTCCTGCGAAATGACGAGCAGTTCCTTCACGCCGGACTTGAAGAGGTTTTCCGCTTCGAGCATGACCTCGGCGACCGGGCGCGACACGAGGTCGCCGCGCATCGACGGGATGATGCAGAACGTGCAGCGGTGGTTGCAGCCTTCGGAGATCTTCAGGTACGCGTAGTGGCGCGGCGTGAGCTTGATGCCGGCCGCCGGCACGAGGTCGACGAACGGATCGTGCGGCTTGGGCAGGTGGCTGTGCACGGCCTGCATGACTTCACCCACGGCGTGCGGGCCGGTCACGGCGAGCACCTTCGGGTGCACTTCCTCGATCAGGTTCGAGCCGCTCGCACTCGCCTTCTTGCCGAGACAGCCGGTGACGATCACCTTGCCGTTCTCGGAAAGCGCTTCGCCGATGGCGTCGAGACTCTCCTGCACGGCTTCGTCGATGAAGCCGCAGGTGTTGACGACCACGAGATCCGCACCGTCGTAAGACCCCGAGATTTCGTAACCCTCGGCGCGCAGCTGGGTAATGATCTGCTCGGAGTCGACAAGCGCCTTCGGGCAGCCGAGGGAAACCATCCCGACGCGCGGAGCAGGATTGCGGGAGGTCGTTGATTCAACAGGGTTTTTCACGTGTACGTCCGGATGTGGGGCGCAGGGCGAAAGTAGCGCCGCGCGGGGTCAAGCCAATCCGCCATTTTACCCGTTTGGCGTATCGTGCGGCGCAGCATGGTGAGTGCGCCCCGTGGCGCCGGGGTCGGATGGAATATGGACAGAATCAAACTTTGTTCAGCTATTGCTCGCCTGCGAACGGCGCATCCGGATAATTTTCGCCGCGTGCGCCCGACGCACGGTCAAACGCAGCCTGAACCGGTTGTGCGGAGAGAGCGAAAACATGAACGAGAAAATGGACCCGTTTCAGGCTGAACGGCTGCACTCGGTGCGCGGGTCGAACCCGCGCCGGGGCGCTTCGAGCGGTGCGTTGCGCGTCACCGGCCGCAAGCCCACCGCCGCCGCGTTCGCACGTGCGAGCGCCGGCCTCTCGCAGAGCGCGTTCGCGGCACTGCTTGGCGTTTCCACGCGCACGCTGCAGGACTGGGAGCAAGGCCGGCGCCAGCCGACCGGCGCTGCGCAAGCCCTTTTGCGGGTGGCCGTGGCGCACCCTGAAGCCTTGCGCGATCTGCAAAGCGCCTGAGAACACATGAGGACGGCGGCATTGCGCCCGCTGCCTCGCGAAGTGTGGCGCTCGCGCGGCAATGCGCCGCCACGGCGCGCCGGATATGCGAGAGCGCGCCGCGACTTGCCGGCGCGCGCCACCCGCCGTGTGCGCCGCGCCGCTTACTTCTTCTCTTCCTCGCCGCCTTCGGGCGCGCCCTGCGCCGGCGCCGCCGCGCCGCCCGGCGTCGCGGGCTTGAACGGGAAGCTGCTGAACATGTTCTTCGCCTGGTTCTGCATCTGCTCCTGCATCTGCACGAACATGTTCTTCGACTGCTCGATGTAGCTCGTCATCATGCCCTGCATCATCGGCGCCTGCATGTTCATGAACTGCGACCAGACCTCGGGGTTCATCGCGTTGCCTTCGTAGAGGCTCTTCGACTGGTCCGCGAGCTTGTTCTGGATGTCGATGAACGCCTGGATGTTCTTTTCCAGGTAGGTGCCCATCATGCCCTGCATCGCATGACCATAGAAACGGATGATCTGCGACAGCATCGATGACGAGAACATCGGCAGACCGCCGCTTTCCTCTTCGAGAATGATCTGCAGCAGGATGCTGCGCGTCAGATCCTCGTTGGTCTTCGCGTCGATGACCTTGAACTCCTCCTGCTCCAGCACGAGTTGCTTCACGTCCGTCAACGTGATGTACGTGCTCGTCTCCGTGTCGTACAGCCGACGATTCGGATATTTCTTGATGAGACGTTCGGCGGTTTTCTTTGTAGTCGTCATGTGTCGCCCTTGTTAGCGCCAACGCGCGGCGGCCATTGCCGTCGCGCGTTGGTCTAGCCCGGAAACGGCCTGCCCCGGTGAGCAAACAGGCCCGCTGCCGTCCTCGATCCCGGCTTCGCGCGTCCCCTGCAGGCGCGCTGCGCGCGGGATCAGCCCATGTGCAACCCGCCATTCAGCGAGAAGTCAGCACCGGTTGCAAAGCCTGACTCGTCGGACGCGAGCCACGCCACGATCGACGCGATTTCCTCGGGCGCGCCGAGACGGCGCACGGGAATCGTCGCAACGATCTTTTCCAGCACGTCGGGACGGATCGACTTCACCATGTCCGTACCGATATAGCCCGGCGAAACGGTGTTGACCGTCACGCCCTTGGTCGCCACTTCCTGGGCCAGCGCCATCGTGAAGCCGTGAATGCCGGCCTTGGCCGTGGAGTAGTTGGTCTGCCCGAACTGGCCCTTCTGGCCGTTCACTGACGAGATATTGATGATGCGGCCCCAGCCGCGCTCGACCATGCCGTCGATCACCTGCTTCGTGACGTTGAAGAGGCTCGTGAGATTGGTGTCGATCACGGCCGTCCAGTCTTCGCGCGTCATCTTGCGGAAGACCACGTCGCGCGTAATGCCGGCGTTGTTCACGAGCACGTCGATTTCACCGACCTCGGCCTTGACTTTGTCGAACGCCTGGCGCGTCGAATCCCAGTCGCCCACGTTGCCTTCCGAGGCCACGAAGTCGAAACCGAGCGCCTTCTGATCTTCCAGCCACTTCACGCGGCGCGGCGAATGCGGGCCGCAACCGGCGACCACCGTGAAACCTTGCTTGGCGAGGCGCTGGCAAATGCCCGTGCCGATGCCGCCCATCCCGCCCGTTACATACGCAATACGCTCTGACATAAACCACACTCCATTATCGTTTTCCGGCTGCGCCGTTCGACGGCACCGGCCTCGCTCCTTCCCCTGCCTTCGCCTGCACCGCTCGCGGTTTTTGGTCGCCCCGCTGGTCACAAGCGCCGGGACGGACCGCTAGCGGCCCACCCCGGCAGTCAACATCAAGCGCGCTCGAGCGCGAGCGCCACGCCCATGCCGCCGCCGATGCACAGCGAGGCGAGACCCCGCTTCGCATCGCGGCGCTGCATTTCGTGCAGCAGCGTCACGAGAATCCGGCAGCCCGACGCGCCGATCGGGTGACCGATCGCAATCGCCCCGCCGTTCACGTTGATCTTCGACGTGTCCCAGCCCATCTGCTTGTTCACGGCCAGCGCCTGCGCCGCGAACGCCTCGTTGATCTCCATGAGATCGAGGTCGTTCACCGACCAGCCCGCGCGCTCCAGCGCCCGCTTCGACGCCGGCACCGGGCCCATGCCCATCACCTTCGGATCGACGCCGCCGCTGGCGTACGCCTTGATGCGCGCGAGCGGCGTGAGGCCCAGCGCCTCGGCCTTCTTCGCCGACATCACCACGACCGCCGCTGCGCCGTCGTTGATGCCCGACGCGTTCGCCGCCGTCACCGTGCCTTCCTTGTTGAACGCCGGCTTCAGGCCCGCGAGCGATTCGGCCGTCACGCCGTGGCGCACGAACTCGTCGGTCGCGAACTGCAGCGGCTCGCCCTTGCGCTGGGGAATCGCCACCGGCACGATTTCCGCGTCGAAGCGGCCGGCCTTCTGCGCGGCTTCCGCCTTGTTCTGCGACAGCGCCGCAAACGCGTCCTGCTCCTCGCGCGTGATGCCGTATTCCTTCGCGACGTTTTCCGCCGTCACGCCCATGTGGTACTGGTTGTACACGTCCCACAGGCCGTCGACGATCATGCTGTCGATCAGCTTCGCATCGCCCATGCGGAAGCCGTCGCGCGAGCCCGGCAGCACGTGCGGCGCGGCGCTCATGTTCTCCTGGCCGCCGGCCACGACGATGTCCGAATCGCCCGCGATGATCGCGTTGGCCGCGAGCATCACCGCCTTCAGGCCCGAGCCGCACACCTTGTTGATCGTCATGGCGGGCACAGCCGCGGGCAGGCCCGCCTTGATCGACGCCTGGCGCGCCACGTTCTGGCCCGAACCGGCCGTGAGCACCTGACCCATGATCACGTCGCTCACCTGCTCGGGCGTCACGCCCGCGCGCTCGAGCGCGGCCTTGATGACGATCGCGCCCAGGTCGGGCGCCGCCACCTTCGCGAGCGAGCCGCCGAATTTGCCTACTGCCGTACGTGCGGCCGAAACGATCACAATGTCAGTCATTTCCAGATCCTCCGGGCGACTTGGTGGCGCGCCATGCGCCCCGCCCGTCAAGTTGTTAATCCGAACTCCGCAGCAAGCGTTCCAGTTGCCTCAATCGCGCTGCTGCACATAACGCCCCGGCGCCGGCTCGATCTCGGGGAATTCCGCCGAGCCGGCTTGCGCACGCGGCTTCACCTTCTTGCCGCCGTACTGATCGAGCCATTCGGCCCAGGTCGGCCACCAGCTGCCGGGTTTCTCCTCGGCAGCAGCGAACCAGTCGTCGGCCTCTTCGGGCAGATGCTTCGTGTCGGCCTCGATGCTCCAGAAGCTGCGCTTGTTCTTCGACGCCGGGTTGATCACGCCCGCGATATGGCCCGACGCGCCAAGCACGAATTTCAACGGCCCGGACAGCAACGGCACCGACGCATACGCCGTGCGCCAGGGCACGATGTGATCCTCGCGCGAGCCGTAAATGAAGGTCGGCACGTCGATGCGCGACAGATCCACTTGCTCGCCGCACACCGTGAGCGCACCCGGCTCACGCAGCTTGTTTTCGAGGTACGTATTGCGCAGATACCACGCGTACATCGGCCCCGGCAGGCTCGTCGAGTCGCTGTTCCAGAACAGCAGGTCGAACGGCGCGGGCGTACGGCCCTTCAGATAATTGTCGACGACGTAGTTCCAGACCAGATCGTTGGGCCGCAGGAACGAGAACGTGTTCGCGAACTCGACGCCGCGCATGAGCCCCGGCGTGCCGCCGTTCTTGCCGCCGATGGTCTGCTCGCGCATCTGCACGTGGGCTTCGTCGACGAACACGTCGAGCACGCCCGTGTCGCCGAAGTCGAGCATCGCGGTGAGCAGCGTCATCGATGCGGCGGGATGTTCGCCGCGCGCCGCCGCGACGGACAGCGCCGTGGCGAGCAGCGTGCCGCCCACGCAAAAACCGAGCGTGTTGATCTGCTCGCGCTCGCTGATGCTGCGCGTCGTCTCGATGGCCGTGAGCACGCCCTCTTCGATGTAGTCGTCCCAGGAGCGGTCCGCGATCGACGCGTCGCCGTTGTGCCACGAGACGAGGAACACCTGCTGCCCCTGCTCCAGCGCATAGGCGACGAGCGAGTTCTCGGGCTGCAGGTCGAGGATGTAGTACTTGTTGATGCACGGTGGCACGATCAGAAGCGGCCGCTCGCGCACGGTGGCCGTGCGCGGCTTGTACTGGATCAGCTGGAACAGCGCGTTCTCGAACACGACCGAACCTTCGGTCGTCGCGAGATTGTGGCCCACCACGAAGCGCGATTCGTCGGTTTGCGAGATCTTGCCGCGCGACATGTCGCCGAGCATGTTCATCACGCCCTGACGCAGGCTCTCGCCGTGGGTTTCGAGCAAGGCGCTCTGCGCGTCGGGATTGAGCGCAAGGAAGTTGCTGGGCGAGGCCGCCGCGGTCCACTGCTGCACGGCGAAGCGAATGCGCTCGCGCGTTTTCGCGTCGGTATCGATCGCGTCGACGAGTTCATGCAGGTAGCGCGCGTTGAGCAGATACCAGGCCGCCGTGAACGCGTACGCGGGCGTGGCCTTCCAGGCGTCGGAGCTGAAGCGCCGGTCCTTGAGTTCGGGCGCCTTGGGCGTGGTGTCGGTGGCCTGACGCAGCAGGTCGAGCGCGTCGCGCGAGTATTCCGCCTGCAGATGCTGCAGCCGCGTGGGTTCGATCGACGCCGTGGGCAGCTTGAAGCCTTCGAACGGGTTTGCGCCACCGAACGGATTGGCTGCACCGAAAGGACTGCCGGCAGCGAAAGGATTGCCTAAGGCAAAGGGATTGCCCGCGGCAAAGGGATTACCCGCGGCGAAGGGATTGCCGGCTGCAAAGGGATTGGACGCAGCGAAAGGATTGCCTGAGGCAAAGGGATTGCCCGCGCCGAAGGGATTACCCGGCGCACCGTTGCCCGCCGGCGGCCACCAGTTGGCCGCGAGTCCCGCGAAGGGCGCTTGCTGCGCCGCGCCGCCCGTTTGCTGCGCAGCATTCAGGGCGCTCTGCCAGGCGTTCGTCCACGCGTCGAGATACTGCTGCATGCCGGCTGCGTCGGGAGCAAACGGCGGATTGCCGCGCGTTGCACCATCAGTTGAAGCGCCCGCGCCCGGGGCAGTCTTGGAACGTTGAGATGCCGTCATGCCTGCTTTTGACCGATGTGTCCCGAAGGACTGGTTGAGAGGCAGGTGGTACGCATACGGGCGCCGTTGCGGCGCTCGTCACGACCTGTCCCGTGGGTGAAGGACATTCTTGCTCCCCATAGCAAAGCGTGTCAATGCTTGTGCCCGATTTTGCCGCGCTGCGATATTTTTTTAATTATCGTTTTCCCGATGTAATCAATTGTTTAACTGCCGCGACACATTGCTGTGCGGTCTGGCGCACGAAAATCCGCCGTCGCGGCAAGCGCTTGCAGTGCAATGCGGGAATCGGGGAGCCAATGCGCCGTGAGTGGCGCGCAGTGCGTTGCGGGAATAGCTGCAGTGCAACATAAAATCGTCTGGCTCGCCACGCGCCGCCGCGCTGCATCACGGCGGCGGCGCGTCGCGGCAACGTCAGGGATTGAGCCAGATCAGTGCGGCCATGCGGCCGGTGACGCGATCGCGCCGGTACGAGTAGAAGCGCTCGCGCAGCGTAACGGTGCAGAGGTCGCCGCCGCTCACCTGGCGAACGCCGAGCGTATCGAGCCGCAGCCGTGCCAGCGCGGGAAGATCGGCGAGGTATTTGCCGCTCGCCTCGGGGCGCGCCACGAAGGCCGCCGCGGTGGCGGCACGATGGGCATCGCGTCGTGCCGCGTCGACCTGCTCCACATGGGTCATGAACGCGTCGCGCACGTCGGCGCCGACCTCGAAGGCCGTGGGCCCGATCGCGGGGCCGAGGTACGCATGCAGGTCGGCCGTCGCACAGCCCGCGAGCGCGGCGACGCGCTCGGCCGTGCGCTCGATGACGCCCGCGGCCAGCCCGCGCCAGCCCGCGTGCGCGGCGCCCACGGCGCGGCCCGCGCCGTCGCACAGCAAGACGGGCATGCAGTCGGCCACCATCACCGTGCAGGCGATGCCGGGCTCGGCGGTCACGCTCGCATCGGCCTCGAGCGGGGCGCCCGCGCGCGCGGCGGCGAGCGCCTGAGCGGCGTCGACCACGACGGGACCGTGGATCTGCTTGAGCCATGCGGCCGGCACGCCCGCATGCGCGAAGAGCCGCTCGCGGTTCGCCTCGACGTGCGCGAGATCGTCGCCGGAGCCGCGGCCGAGATTCAGGCCGCCGGGCAGATCCATGCCCTCACCGCCCTGCGCCGCCTGCCAGCGCCCGAATGGCGGCGCGCTCACGCCGCCATCGCGCGTCGTCACCAGCGCGCGCACGCGCGGCGCAACCTGCCAGTCGGGGTGCAGCAAATCGTCGGATGTCAGTTCCGGGCAGGTCGTCATGCGGGCTTGTCCTCATTTTGCTCGTCGTCTTCGTCGTCTTCGTAATCTTCCTCGTCGCTGCCGATCACGTAGCCTTCGTCGGTGTAGGCGCTGTCGAACATGTCTTCATCGAAGCCGGCTTCGTCTTCGCCTTCCTCGCCGCCGAAGCCGAGTGCCTCGATCAGCGCGTCCAGGTCGTCGGGCACGTCGGCGCGCCATTGCATCGTGCGGCCCGTGACCGGATGAACGAGGCCGAGACGCCATGCGTGGAGCGCCTGGCGCGCGAAGCCATCGGGCAGCGCCGCAACCGAGCGCTTGCCGCGCGCGTGGCCGTACACCGGATCGCCGAGCAGCGGATGGCCGATGTGCGCGCAATGCACACGAATCTGGTGGGTGCGCCCCGTTTCCAGGTCGCAATGAATCGCGCTCACGGGCTGGTTGTGCCAGAGCGTCTTGTCGATGCGCCGGAAGTGCGTGCGCGCGGGCTTGCCCGACGCGCCCTTCACCACCGCCATGCGCGTGCGCTCGCGCGGGTCGCGGCCGATGGGCGCGTCGATGGTGCCTTCGTCGGCCATGTTGCCCCAGACGAGCGCGAGATAGCGGCGCTTGACCGTGCGCGCCTGCAGTTGGCGCACGAGGTCGGTCTGCGCCTGGAGCGTGCGCGCGACGACCATCAGCCCGGACGTTTCCTTGTCGAGCCGATGGACGATCCCGGCGCGCGGCAGGCCCGCCGCCGATTCGCCATAGCGATGCAGGAGACCGTTGAGGAGCGTGCCGCTCCAGTTGCCCGCGGCCGGATGCACGACGAGCCCGGCGGGCTTGTTGATGACGACGATGGCGTCGTCCTCGTAGACGATGTCGAGCGGCACCGGCTCGGGCGTGAACGCGAGCTGCTCGGGCAGCAGGTCCGGCACGAGCTCGATGGTCGCGCCGAGCGGCACCGGCTGGCGCACCTTGGCCGGCTTGCCGTCCACGCGCACGCGCTGCTCCTCGATCCAGCCCTGCAAACGGCTGCGTGAAAATTCCGGAAATACTTTGGCGAGCACCTTGTCGAGGCGCTCGCCCGCGAGCTCATCTGGCACCTGAACCGAGCGCGGGGCTTCGTCGCCGCGCACACGCGGGGCGCCGCCGGCGTCCTCGCCTGCGAGTTCGTCGTCGAGCCCCTCACTGGCGGCTGCGTCATCGGGCGCATCGCCCAGGCTATAATCTCTGATGCTGTTTTGGGCGCCGGGAGCGCCGGCCCCCGGAATAACTGTACGGGTCATTGAGTCTGGGTCACCTGTGGACCTGAAGCTGGACTGGATAAATGCGAGCCTTGAACACGATTACGAAACTGGCCCAACACGCGGTGGCCCGAAACGCAATGCGCGCGACGCGAGCAAACACGCTCGGCAAGATTGGCAACATGATTCGACTTGCTGCTTGCGGCGCGGCGCTCGCCGTGGTCGCGGCCTGCCACGGCCTGCCGGAAAAGACCGACGAAACGGCAGCATGGAACAACAACAAATTATATACGGAGGCCCAGGACGCGCTCTCCGGCGGCGACTGGGGCAAGTGCGCGAAATACTTTGAAGCACTCCAGGGCCGCGACCCGTTCGGCCACTTCGCCCAGCAGGCGCAGATCAACGTGGCCTACTGCAACTGGAAGGACAACGAGAACGACGCCGCCGACCAGGCGATCAACCGCTTCATCCAGCTGCACCCGGATCACCCGGACGTTGCCTACGCGTACTACCTCAAGGGCATGATCCACTTCAACGACGACCTGGGTCTGTTCGGCCGCTTCTCGGGCCAGGACATGAGCGAGCGCGACCCGAAGTCGCTGCGCGAGTCGTATGACGCGTTCAAGGTCGTGGTCGACAAGTATCCGCAGAGCAAGTACGCGCCTGACGCCGCCCAGCGTATGCGCTACATCGTGAACGCGCTCGCTTCGCACGAAGTGCACGCGGCCGACTACTACTATCGCCGCGGCGCCTATGTGGCGGCCATCAACCGCGCGCAGCTCGCGATTCAGGACTACAAGAGCGCGCCGGCAATCGAAGACGCGCTGCACATCATGATCCTGTCGTACCAGAAGCTCGATCAGCCGCAGCTTGCCGAAGACACGCGCCGCGTGCTCGCCGGCACCTTCCCGGACAGCCCGTACATCACCGGTCACGCGCGCCCCGGCAAGGAAAACAAGTCCTGGTGGCAGATCTGGTGATCGCCGCGCCTGTAGCCTGAGGCACGCTGCAAAGCAAAACGCCACGGTTTCCCGTGGCGTTTTTTTTGGCTTCAGCGGCGGCAGCGTTGGCCAGGCGCCTGCGCTGCCGCGCGCTTGCTCAATCGCGCTCGAACAGCGCGATCGATTCGACGTGCGACGTGTGCGGGAACATGTTGACCACGCCCGCGCCCTTGAGCCGATAGCCGGCCTCGTTGACGAGCACGCCCGCATCGCGCGCCAGCGTCCCGGGACTGCACGACACGTAGACGATGCGTTTGGGCAGCGGGCCATTGCCGCTCTGCGCGATTTCCGCGAGCGCCTGGGAAACGGCGAACGCGCCCTCGCGCGGCGGGTCGACGAGAAACTTGTCGAAGTGACCGAGTGCGCGGAGGTCGTTGGCGGTGACTTCGAACAGGTTGCGGCAGGCGAACGACGTGTGGCCGTCCACGCCATTGGCGCGCGCATTTTCCAGTGCGCGGGCCGTCAGCGTATCGCTGCCCTCGATCCCCACCACTTCGCGCGCGAGACGCGCGAGCGGCAGCGTGAAGTTGCCGATGCCGCAAAACAGATCGAGCACGCGGTCGCCAGCCTCCGGTGCGAGCAGGCGCAGCGCGCGGCCCACCAGCACGCGGTTGATCTGGTGATTGACCTGGGTGAAGTCCGTCGGCTTGAACGGCATGCGAATGCCGTATTCGGGCAGCGTGTAGTCCAGTGCCTTGTCGAGCGGATAGAACGGGAACACCGTGTCCGGGCCCTTCGGCTGCAGCCAGAACTGGACGTTGTGCTCGTCCGCGAACGCGCGCAGCAGGTCTTCGTCGGCGGCCGTGAGCGGCTCGAGAATGCGCAGCACGAGCGCCGTCACGCTCGAACCCACGGCGAGCTCGATCTGCGGCATGCGATCGCGAATCGACAGCGCGGCCACCAGATGGCGCAGCGGCACGAGCATCGCCGAGACGTTCGGCGGCAGTACTTCGCAGCTCGTCATGTCGGCCACGTAGCTGCTCTTCTTCTCGTGGAAGCCGACCAGCACGCCGCCCTTCTTCGGCACGTTGCGCACGGTGAGGCGCGCACGATAGCGGTAGCCCCACGACGGCCCGTGAATCGGCCGGAACATCGTCTCCGAGCGCACCTTCGAGAGGTGCATGAGGTTGTCCTCGAGCACACGCTGCTTGACGGCGATCTGCGCACGCACGTCGAGGTGCTGCATCGAGCAGCCGCCGCAGGTGCCGAAGAACGCGCATTGCGGCTTCGTGCGGATCGCGCTCTCGCGCAGCACATCGACCACCTGCGCCTGTTCGAAGGTGGGCTTCTTGCGGTAGCTGAGGTAAGTCACGCGCTCGCCCGGCAACGCGCCCTCGACGAAGATCACCTTGCCGGGCTCGCCCGTCTCGGTCACGGTGCGGCCAACGCCGCGGGCCTCCATGTCGAGCGACTCGATCTCGAGAATGGGGGCATGAGCGACCGAAGCTTCGATGGCGGCGCGCTTTTCGGCGCGGCGCTCGCGCTTGCTGCGCTTTTTCGGGGGCGTGGACGGCATGGGCTCGGCCTGGGCAGGCTCGGCTTGAGGGTCGGGGGCAGCTTGAGACACCAGCGGATTCCTGACTGACGATGAGTGAATTGTGGGCGAAGGCGAGATTGTAGTCGAAGTCGGCGCCCGCGCTCCGTCGCTGCCGTTTTCGAACCGCCGCGATCGTGCGCGTTGCGCCCCGTATGCGCCGCCGCCTGCGCATTCGTCATACAACACGCCACGAGAAACCAGGCTAGGGTTAATCGTGCGTGCGGGAATCGCCGCCGCGCCATGCGAGGAGCGTGCCGATGAAACTGGTGAGCTGGAATGTGCAGTGGGGCCGCGACGCTTCTGGCGTCGTCGATCTCGCGCGCACGGTGCGCGAGGCCCAGCGCCTCGCCGACTTCGACGTGCTATGCCTGCAGGAGATCACGCGCGGCTTCCGGGCGCTGCCGGGTGGTCCCGGCGACGATCAGTTCGC
Source organism: Paraburkholderia sp. EG287B (assembly GCF_040965595.1). NCBI lineage: Bacteria > Pseudomonadati > Pseudomonadota > Betaproteobacteria > Burkholderiales > Burkholderiaceae > Paraburkholderia > Paraburkholderia sp. EG287B. The sequence continues at coordinate 8,126 of NZ_JBFRCG010000001.1, read as the reverse complement.
CGAACTGCGCTCGCTGCTGCCCGGCTATACGGTCATCGAAGCGATCGGCGCCGACTTGCCTGCGCTGCGTGACGCGCAAGCCTCCAATCCAGGCACGACGCAGTGGGCACGCCGCCAGTTCGGCAACGCGCTCGTCACGCGCCTGCCCGTCGCGCAGGTTTTTCGCCACGCCCTGCCGTGGCCCGCCGACTCCACCGCACCCTCGATGCAACGCGTGGCGCTCGAAGCCGTGCTCGACGCGCTGGGCGGCGCGCTGCGCGTGTTGGTCACGCATCTGGAGTTCTATTCGCTGCGCCAGCGGCTCGCGCAAGTGGACGAGTTGCGGCGCCTGCAGCAGGAAGCCGCCGATCACGCGGCGCATCCCGCGCCCGCCGAAAACGATGTCGGCCCGTTCGCCCGCACCGCGCGCCCGCTATCCGCAATCGTCTGCGGCGATTTCAACAGCGCGTGGGGCAGCGAGGCGTACACACGCATGCTCGAACCGCTCGCGGGCAGCCCGGACTTCATCGACGCGTGGACCGCGCTGCATGCGGGCGCGACGCCGCCGCCGACGGCCGGCGTCTACGACACGCAGCAATGGTCGGACGGCCCGCTCGCGTGCGACTTCGTCTTCGTCACGGAGGATTTGCGCCCACGTTTGCGAAGCTGCGAGATAGACGGCGCGACCCAGGCTTCCGATCATCAGCCGATCGTGCTCGAACTCGGCTGAGAGACGGCGCCGTGCCTAGCTCGCGAACGCCTTGAGATACTCGCCCCAATGCGGTGCGGTTTCCGCGGCGAGCGACTGCTTCACGAACTCGATCTCATCCGCATATTCGCGCTCTGTGAAACCGCCGCGCATCATCTGAAACCGGCAATAGAGCAGATACGTGTTGACCACGTCGGTTTCGCAGTAGTTGCGGATCTCCTCGATGCGGCCTTCCTGAAACGCGGTCCACACCTGACCGCCGTCCATGCCGAGCTTGCCCGGAAAACCGCAGAGTTTCGCGAGCGCGTCGAGCGGCGCGTTCGCGCGCGGCTGGTACATCGCGAGAACGTCCATCAGGTCGGTGTGACGCGTGTGGTAGCGGCTAAGGTAGTTGTTCCACTTGAACTCGCGGTCCTCTTCACCCGTTTCCCAGTAGCGCACCGCGCGAATGCCGTGCACCAGCGCACGATAGTGCAGCACCGGCAAGTCGAAGCCGCCGCCGTTCCACGACACGAGCTGCGGCGAGTACTTCTCGATCGTGCGGTAGAACGAATCGATCAGGCGCGCTTCGCCGTCTTCGGGCGTGCCGAGCGAGCGCACGCGAAAGCCCTGGCCATCGCGAAACACGCACGAGATCGCGGCGACGCGCTGCAGGTGATGCGGCAGGAAATCGCTGCCGGTCTTCTCGCGGCGCGCGGCAAAGGCGTGCTCGGCGACTTCGGTGTCGGTGAGCGTGGCGGGCAGATCGTCGAGACGGCGAATGCCGTCGACATCGGGAATCGTCTCGATGTCGAATACAAGTACAGGAACTGTCATTCAGATGGACTGCGAGGGTTTAGAGAACGGCGTCCTTGCGCACGCCGTTCGAAGCGAAAAAGCGCTTGAGGCGCACCAGCGCTTCCTGCTGGATCTGCCGCACGCGCTCGCGGGTGAGGCCCATTTCGTCGGCCAGCTCTTCGAGCGTGGCGGGCTCGATATGGTTCAGCCCGAAGCGCCGTTCGATGACGTGGCGATGCTTATCGGATAACCGGCCGAGCCACGCGCGTGTAAGCGTTTCCAGCTCGCGATGCTGCACTTCGGCGTCGGGCGACTGGCTCTGGTCGTCCGAGAGCAGGTCGAGCAGGCTGCTGGCCGGGTCGAGGTCGAGCGGCGCGTCGAGCGAGGCCGTGTGTTCGTTGAGCGCGAGAATGTCGGTGACTTCCTCGGTGGTCTTGCCGGTGAGATACGCGATGTCGTCGATGCTCGCGTCGCGCCGCTCCGAGGCCGAATCGGCGTTGAGCGAGTTCTTCTCCAGATGTCGCTTCGCGCGCAGCACCTGGTTGAGCTCGCGGATCACGTGCACCGGCAAACGCACGGTGCGCGCCTGGTTCATGATCGCGCGCTCGATGCTCTGGCGGATCCACCAGGTCGCATACGTCGAGAAGCGGAAGCCGCGCGTGGGATCGAACTTCTCGATTGCATGCATGAGGCCAAGGTTGCCCTCCTCGATCAGGTCGAGCAGCGGCACACCGCGATTGAGGTAACCCTTGGCAATGCTGACGACGAGGCGCAGATTGCGCTCGATCATGACCTGACGCGCTTCGAACTCGCCGGCCTTGGCGAGCCGCGAATAGCGCTGCTCCTCCTCGACCGTGAGGAGCGGCTTCACGCTGATCCGGTTCAGATAATGCTGGATGGTGTCGGCCGTGAGTTCGGCCTGCAGCATGGCGCGGAAATCGTCGGCGTCGGGCGCGGCCTCGGCGGTTTCGGCGCCCTCGCCCGAGCCGCCTTCGTCGGACTGCGAATCGCGCTCTTCACGCTCCTCGCGCTCTTCGTAGTCGCGGCCACTGTCGAGGTCGGGCGACGCATCGTCGTCGCCCGCCTGCGCGCCGTCCTCCACCGAAACCTGGGCGGCTTGGCTGTCAGACTCGGATTGCTGCAGACGGCGCTTCGATTTCGGCATGGTCGGCTCGCTTTTATTGCGGCGGCAAGTACTTCAGTGGGTCGACGGGCTTACCCTGACGGCGTACTTCGAAATGCAGCATCACCCGGTCCGAGTCGGTATTGCCCATTTCGGCGATCTTCTGACCTTTGGTGACCGCATCCCCTTCTTTTACCATCAAAGTCCGGTTGTGTGCATACGCGGTCAAAAACGTCGCGTCATGCTTGATGATAATGAGATTGCCGTAACCGCGCAGCCCATTTCCGGCATAAACCACGCGTCCATCGCCGGCTGCCTTGACAGGATCGCCCGGCGCACCACCAATATTGATGCCCTTGTTCTTCGTGTCGTCGAAGCCGTTGAGCACCGGACCACGCACCGGCCACGCGAGCGCAATGTTGCCGCCCGGCGCCGCGGCCATGTCGCCGCCGCTTGCACCCGGTTGCGGCGGCACGGCGGCAATCGGCGGCGCTGCGTTCGCACCGGAGCCGTAGATCGGCGGCTGCGCCGGCGTCCCCGCTGCCGGAGCGCTCGGCGCCGCGCCCACACCCGGCACCGGCGCGGTCACGACACCCGGCGTGTATGCCGACGGATTCGCACCCGGCGGCACGACGCGCAACAACTGGTCCACCTCAATCTGGTTCGGATTGGTGAGATTGTTCCACGTCGCGATGTCGCGATAATTCTGGCCGTTTTCGAGCGCAATCCTATAGAGAGTGTCGCCCGGCTTCACCCGGTAATATCCCGGAGGCGGCGGCCCGAGCGGCACCGGCGGCTGTGCGGCTGCCGTGCCGAGCGGCGCGGTGCGGTCCACCACGGGTGCCTGATCGAGTCGCGTGGCGCAGGCGGCCAGAAGACAGAGCGCGGCGACCGCGGCGCCGCGCCGGGCTGCGATCAGCGTGGCTTCGGGCAGGTCGACATTCAGGCGGTTTCTTTTGATCGCGCGCAACATACTCATCGGATTCAGATCACTCCAGATTTTAAGGGGACAAAGAAAACGCGATCCAGGCGTGACTCCCGCCACTGCGCCGGCCCGGTACGCTCGACGAGCGTGAGGACCTGCGTCGCTTCGCCGGCGGCACTCTTGGTGCCGGACACCGCGACCGGCGCCACGAGCCGCCCGCCGATGGCGAGTTGCTCGAGCAGCGCCTGCGGCACGTCGAAGCCCGCAGCAGCGATTACGATCGCGTCGAACGGCGCCGCCGACGGCAAACCGAGCCGTCCGTCGCCGTAGTGCAAGCGGATATTCGGGATACGCAGCGGGCGAAGATTCGTCTTCGCCCGCTCGTATAACGGCTTGATGCGTTCAACGGAATACACGTCGCGTGCGATCTGGCTCAACACCGCTGCCTGATACCCGCAGCCGGTGCCGATTTCGAGCACGCGCTCCAGCACACGGCCCGCGCCCGCGAGTTCGAGCATGCGCGCGACCACGGAAGGCTTCGAGATGGTCTGGTGATGACCGATCGGCAACGCCGCATCTTCGTAGGCCTGGGTCGCGAGACCCGGGTCGATGAACATGTGGCGCGGCACGGCCGCGAGCGCCTGGAGCACGCGCGCGTCGGCAATGCCGTTCGCACGCAGGCGTTCGACCATGCGTTCGCGTACGCGTTCCGAAGTCAGCGCATGCGCGCCGTTGAGCGCAACGGCGGGCGCGCCGGTGACCGCCATCGCGGCACGCGGCACACTCGCGCCGCCCGGCATGGCGGCGCGCGGCGCGGCTGCGTTGCCGGCAGGATGCGCAGGCTTGATCGAACTCGCCGGCTTCGCGCTCACCGGCTTCGCATTGACCGGCTTAGCAGGCGGCGCCTTGAACGGCGTGCTCGCGACGGACTTCGCCACGGCTGAAGTGCCCACCTTCGTGGCCGCACTCGCAGCGGGCTTCGCGAGCGTGCCGGCGCCCGCTTTCGACGGACTGCTGTTGCCCGCGCCCACGAGCGACGTGCGTGCATCGCCCGGGCGCGCGTCGCGCCGGCGCGGCTCGCGGACGAGATCCGCGAGCCCGAGCGGAAAACGCTTCGTGCGCTCGCCCGTCATGAAGCACTGCCGCCCTTGCGCGCCCAGTCGTGCGTCGCGGACAGCATTTGCGTATGGGTGAGATCGAGTTGCAGCGGCGTGATCGACACATGGCCGTTCGCTACCGCGTGGAAGTCCGTGCCCTCGCTCGCGTCGCGAGCGCTGCCCGACGGCCCGATCCAGTAGATCGGCTCGCCGCGCGGGTTGGTCTCGCGGATCACGGGCTGCGAAGGATGGCGCTTGCCGAGGCGTGTGACGCGCCAGTCGCCAAGCTCATCGTACGGCAGGTTCGGGATGTTGACGTTCAGCAGCGGATGACCCGGCAACGGGTTCGCGAGGTAATGCGCAACGATCTCGGCCGCGACGCGCGCGGCGGAATCGAGATGCACCCAGTCCTTGTCGACGAGCGAAAACGCAATGGCCGGCAAGCCGAACATGATGCCTTCGGTCGCCGCGGCCACCGTGCCCGAGTACAGCGTGTCCTCGCCCATGTTCTGGCCGTTGTTGATGCCGGAGACCACGAGGTCGGGCTGCTGGTCGAGCATGCCCGTGAGCGCGATGTGCACCGAGTCGGTGGGCGTGCCGTTCACGTAATAGAAGCCGGTGCTCGCCGATCGCAACACCGACAGCGGGCGCCACAGCGTAAGCGAGTTCGATGCGGCGCTGCAGTTCTGCTCGGGCGCCATGACCGTGACTTCGCCGAGCGGCTTGAGCGCTTCATAAAGCGCGGCAAGGCCGGGGGCGAGATAACCGTCGTCGTTGCTGAGTAGTATTCGCATCGAGCGATTGTAACCGAGGAAAGAAGGCACGCGAACGACAGGCCGGCCCATGCGGCGGCGCGTGTCTGGCACTGGGCTGCACGTCGAAATCACGCGCCGGTCCGGGGCGCATTCGCATCCATGGCACGGCTCGAAAGGCACATGTCATCGAAGCGAAATAAATCGCACGATCGTTCGCATTGCGGCGGATTGCCGTACACTGTCCCGCGGTAGCGAATGCATGACCAACGCAACTGCAGGCAACCGAACCGGAAAGGACAGGAGACACGATGCGCGCAATCCGCTGCAACCAGTACGGACCACCCGACTCGCTCACGCTCGAAGACTCGCCCGACCTCGTGCCGGGCCCGGGTCAGGTCGTGATCGACGTGAAGGCCGCGGCCGTGAACTTTCCCGACGTGCTCATCATCGAGAACAAGTATCAGATGAAGCCGCCGCTGCCCTTCACGCCCGGTGCCGAGCTCGCGGGCGTCGTGCGCGCGGCGGGCGAAGGCGTGAAGCTTGCGCCCGGCACGCGCGTGGTCGCGTATGTGGGCACGGGCGCGTTCGCCGAGCAGGCGCTTGCGGACGCATCGGCGTGTGTGGCGCTGCCAGAGGGCGCCGATTTCGCGACGGCCGCCGCCTTCACGCTCGCGTATGGCACGTCGCATCACGCCGTGGTCGATCGCGCCGCGCTGCGCGCAGGCGAAACGATGCTCGTGCTCGGCGCGGCGGGCGGCGTGGGTCTCGCCGCGGTCGAAATCGGCAAGGTGCTCGGCGCGCGCGTGATCGCGGCCGCCTCGAGCGAGGAGAAGCTCGAAGTCTGCCGCCGCTTCGGTGCGGACGCCACCATCAACTACAGCACCGAGGACTTGCGCGAGCGCATCAAGGCGCTCACCGACGGCAAAGGCCCCGACGTGATCTACGACCCGGTGGGCGGCGAGTATGCGGAACCGGCGTTCCGCAGCATCGGCTGGCGCGGGCGCTATCTCGTGGTCGGCTTCGCGAATGGCGAGATCCCGAGGCTGCCGCTCAATCTCGCGCTGCTCAAGGGCGCGAGCCTCGTCGGCGTGTTCTGGGGCGATTTCGCGCGTCGCGAGCCGCAGCACAATGCAGCGGCGTTCACGCAGATGATGGGCTGGATCGGCGAAGGCAAACTCAAGCCGTACGTCTCGAAACGCTACAAGCTCGCCGACACCGCGCAGGCGCTCAAGGACATGGCCTCGCGCAAGGTGACGGGCAAGATCGTGATCGAGCCCTGAACGTTTCCTGTTACGCAGGACGACGCAAAAAAACGGCTCGCCGGATGTTCACCGGCGAGCCGTTTTGCATGAGGCATGCGGCCTAGACGATCTGTTGCTCGCGCAACCGTGCAATGCGGTCTGCGTCATAGCCCAGCGCCTGAAGGACTTCGTCGGTATGTTCGCCCAGTGCGGGACCAAGCCAGCGCGTGTCGCCAGGCGTGACCGAGAGCTTGGGCGTGACCGCGGGCAGCGCGACGTCCACGCCCTCGCCTTCTTTCTCACCCGGCGCTTGCCAGCGGAACTGCTGGATCATCTGGCGCGCTGCGAACTGCGGATCGGCGAACATGTCGGCCACGCTGTAGATGCGGCCCACGGGCACGTCGGCGGCGTTGAGCACGTCGAGCGCTTCGTCGATGGTGCGCGTGGAGAGCCACGCCGCGATGGCGCCGTCGATCTCCGCCGTGCGCGGCACGCGGCCGTCGTTGTGGGCGAGTTGCGGATCGTTTGCGAGATCCGCGCGGTCGATGGCCGTCATCAGGCGCTTGAAGATCGGATCGCTGTTGCCGCCGATCACGATGCTGCCGTCCCGGCACGGATACGTATTCGACGGCACGATGCCCGGCAGCGACGCGCCGGTGCGCTCGCGCACCATGCCATACACGCCGTACTCGGGCACCACGCTCTCCATCATGTTGAACACGGCCTCATAGAGCGCGACATCGACGATCTGGCCGCTGCCGCCGTTCATGTTGCGATGATGGAGCGCCATCATCACGCCGATCACGCCGTGCAGCGCGGCAATCGAATCGCCGATCGAAATGCCGATGCGCGGCGGCGGCAGATCGGGATAGCCGGTGATGTGGCGCAGGCCGCCCATCGATTCGGCAATCGCGCCGAAGCCCGGACGGTCGCGATACGGGCCGGTCTGGCCGTAGCCCGAGAGCCGCACCATCACGAGGCCCGGATTCTCCTTCGAGAGCACGTCGTAGCCGAGGCCGAGCTTTTCGAGCAGGCCTGGCCTGAAATTCTCAATGACGATATCGGCTTCCTTCGCGAGCCGCCGCACGATCTCCTTGCCCTCTTCGGCCTTCAGATTCACCGTGACGGACTTCTTGTTGCGCGCCTGCACGGCCCACCAGAGCGACGTGCCGCCCGCTTCCGGGTAGAGCTTGCGCCATTTGCGCAGCGGATCGCCGCCCTTGGGGTCTTCGATCTTGATGACTTCGGCGCCGAATTCGCCGAGAAAGCGCGCCGCGAACGGACCGGCGATCAGCGTGCCGAGTTCGAGCACTTTGACGCCCGAGAGCGGGCCCGGGCCTTTCGCTGCGGATGCGTTCGTCCGGGAATCGGGGGAAGGGGCGGCTGCGCTCATGGTGTCTTATATGGACGCCTCCCGGTTTGCCAGGTGATATTCGATGTGTGACTGATAGGACGAGGCTGCAGACTTATATCCGGCCTGTGGTGCGGATCAAGATGATCCGCTGGCCCTGATGGAATCT